>NZ_JBQFPR010000001.1:0-1032478 GCF_056536465.1 Ruegeria sp. CL6 | reverse complement strand
CGTCGGCTTCACCGTCGAGCTGATCGCACCGATCGCGATGGAAGACGGCCTGCGCTTCGCCATCCGCGAAGGCGGCCGCACCGTCGGCGCCGGCGTTGTGTCGAAAATCATTGAATAATCGGTAGGCCGGGCTTCAGCCCGGCACATCGATAAAACTAAAGAAGGCCGCTCCTCACGGGGCGGCCTTTTTACTTGGGTTGGATTGTGTCAAAGACGCGCAACCTTGCCTTTGCGGGCAATAAAGCCTCTGAGCGGCTTAGATGACGCCAGCCAAAACCAATCGAACGATATCTTCGCGTTTCAGGCTACGCGCGCGCAGCTCGGCATCACTCATCAGCCAATAGGCGCGGATTCTGCGGATTGCCGATCGGGTTTCAGACAGACTGCGCAGGTTGGAACGGATGCGACGGTTCAGCTGTTGCCACAATGTGGCAGGGCTAAGAACTAGCGGGCGGTATACAGTGGATTTGGGCATGGGAGCGTTTCGTTGCATTTTGATTGAACCAATGCAATTTACGCACCCTTGCTGTTGGCAGCTAGTCCCGCCCAGTCATATCCGCTGTGCGTCTGGTGCAATGGCCCAGCGTTTCGGCCGGGCCATCTTATGTTGATTAGAGTGCAGCCTCTGCCGCTGCGCGAACAGCACGGATATTTTCGCCATATACGTTCGGTTGAGACACCGAACCGCCCTTGAAGACAGCAGACCCCGCAACCAGCACGTCTGCGCCCGCAGCCGCGACCAGAGGAGCGGTTTTCGGGTCCACACCGCCGTCAATTTCGATGTGGATGGGGCGATCTCCGATCATCTGGCGCAGGCGACGGACCTTTTCGGTCATGTCGATGAATTTCTGTCCGCCAAAACCCGGGTTTACGGTCATTACGCAAACCAGATCGGTCAGATCCAGCAGATGTTCGACCGCCTCGGCCGGAGTGCCGGGGTTGAGGGCGACACCAGCCTTCATGCCAGCCGCGCGAATGGCCTGCAACGTGCGGTGCGTATGCGGGCCAGCCTCGACATGGGCGGTCAGGATATCCGCGCCGGCATCGGCATAGGCTTGGATATACGGATCGACGGGCGTGATCATCAGGTGCACGTCCATCACTGTTTTTACGTGCGGACGAAACGCTTTGACGGCAGGCGGGCCAAAGGTCAGGTTTGGCACGAAATGACCATCCATCACGTCAACATGGACCCAATCTGCGCCCTGCGCTTCGATCGCCTGAATCTCGGCGCCGAAGTTGGCGAAGTCGGCGGACAGGATCGACGGAGCGATTTTGATGCTGCGGTCAAAGGACATGTTTGGCCTCGTGTCAGGAAATAGAGTCGGCTCGCGTATACCTGCGATAGCCAGAGAAGGGTAGAGCTTACGGCAGCGAGCGCTGCGTTACAAAACTTTCACCCAACCGACACACAGCCGTTGAACACCGCCTTTAGCTAGCCGCCAACACATTTGGGGGTGGCTCGTGCTGGGAATTGAAAAACTGACGAAACGATTTGGCGAGAATACGGCTGTGGATGCGGCCTCGCTGGACGTCGATAAACCATGCATGATCGGCATCATTGGACGCTCGGGCGCCGGTAAATCGACCCTCTTGCGCATGGTCAACCGCCTGACAGACGCCAGCGACGGCAAGATCATTTTTGAAGGTCGCGACGTTACCAGACTGAGGGGTCGCGAAAAGCGCGCATGGCAGGCTGATTGCGCGATGATTTTTCAGCAGTTCAATCTGGTGCCACGCATGGACGTGGTGTCGAACGTGCTGCACGGCACGCTGAATCGTCATTCGACGTTGGCGACCATGTTCAACCTGTTCCCGATGGAGGATATCCACCGCGCCATCGACATTCTGGACCGTCTGGGCATTGCAGAACACACGCCCAAACGGGCCGAGGCATTGTCGGGCGGTCAGCAGCAACGCGTCGCCATTGCGCGGGCCTTGATGCAAGACCCCAGCATCATTCTGGCGGATGAACCTATCGCCTCGTTGGACCCGATGAACGCGCAGGTGGTGATGCAGGCGCTGCGCCGCATCCACGAAGAGGACGGCCGGACGGTGATCGCCAACCTGCACACGCTGGACACTGCGCGCCGCTATTGCGACCGCGTCGTCGGAATGCGCGACGGGCGTATCGTTTTCGACGGCCTTCCCGAGCAACTGACCACCGGCGTCGCGCGTGAGATTTACGGTGCCGATGCCAGCTTCTCGGAAGAGGCGACCTCGACCGAGATCGAGACACTCGACACCACCCAAAAGGCTCTGATGGAAGCCGAGGCGACCATCTAAGCCGATCCCCCTTTCATCGACCGGCCGATGAAAGGCCGGCATATCAAACCGGAGAGAGACAGATGAAAAAACTGATTGCTGCCCTTGTTGCGACGACCGCAATCGCCGCCCCAGCGATGGCTGCGGATATCAACGAATTCCGCATCGGCATTCTGGGCGGTGAAAACGCTCAGGACCGTCTGAACAACAACGAATGCCTGCGCGAATACACAGAAGAAGCGTTGGGTGTTGAAACCAAGCTGTTTGCGCCTGCCGATTATGACGGCGTGATCCAGGGTCTGCTGGGCGGCACCATCGACATGGCGTGGCTGGGTGCCTCGGGCTATGCAAAAACCTACCTGTCCGACCCCGAAGCGGTTGAGCCGGTTCTGGTCAAGGTCAACACCGACGGCGGCTATGGCTACTACTCGATTGGATTTGCCCGCAAGGACAGCGGCATCACCTCGCTGGACGACATGAAGGGTAAGACCTTCGGCTTTGGCGATCCGAACTCGACCTCGGGCTACCTGATCCCGTCGATCGAAATTCCTGCCGCGATTGGTGCGACCATGGAATCGGGCGACTACTTCGGTGAAGTGAAATTCACCGGCGGTCACGAGCAGACCATTGTTGCCGTAAATAACGGCGACGTGGATGGCGGCGTGACCTGGGCTGACGGTCTGGGCGATTGGGAAGACGGCTTCAACTCGGGTGCTCTGCGTCGTGCGGTTGACGCGGGTCTGGTCGACATGAACGACATGGTCCTGATCTGGCAGTCCAAGCCGATCCCAGAAGGCCCGGTCGTTCTGCGCACCGCTTTGCCTGCGGATGTCAAAGAGAAGATGACCGCTCTGATGGCAGGTCTGGCCGAGAAGGATCGCGAGTGTTTCTACGGCGTTGCCGCGGGTGAAGCAAAGGCGTTCGAGCCGATCACCCACGACGCCTATGAGATTATCATCGAAGCGCGCAAGCTGAAGTCCAACTAAGCCTGCGCCCCCCAAAAACCGGGGTCCGGTTATCCTAGCCGGACCCCGTTTTCCACTCAGGAGCATTCCATGACAGACCTGACCGCAGGGTCCACGGCCATCGACCAGATTCGGGCCGACTATACCGAGATGACACGACGCAAGCGGGTCTATGGTGGTATCCTTCTGATCGTATTCGTGGCGTTGATGGCCGCAGGGTTTCGCACCGCCGATGACCGCAACGCAGGCAGCTTTGCGGACGGCTGGCACCGAGTCTTTGACTACCCCGCCGAAGTTCTGTCTGAAGCTTGGGATAAGATCGACGCGCTGCCTGCCAACCTGATCAAGTTCTTCCCGGCACTGGTCGAGACGATCAACATCGCTGCTGCGTCCACGTTGATCGGCACCATCGCAGGGACTTTTCTGGCACTGATGTCCACACGTGGAATGGCGCTTTGGCCTGCTCTGATCCCGCTGTTCCGGCGTATTGCCGATATCTGCCGGGCAATCCCCGAGATCGTGATCGCCCTGGTCCTGATCTTCATTCTGGGCGGCGGGCCGGTGCCCGCGATGATCGCCATCGCCATCCACACAGCCGGTGCATTGGGTAAACTGTTTTCCGAGGTGAACGAGAACGCCTCGCTGAAGCCGGTCGAAGGGCTGCACTCGGTCGGCGCCAACTGGTCACAGCGCATGTATCTGGGTGTGATCCCGCAGGTCGGGCCGAACTATGTCAGCTATGCCTTGTTGCGGTTTGAGATCAACATCCGAGCCTCGGCCATTCTGGGCTTTGTCGGCGCGGGCGGTCTGGGGTACGAGTTGCGCAACTCGATGTCGTGGGGGCAGGGGCGCTATGACGAGGCCGCCGCGATCTTTCTGCTGCTGTTTGTCACCATCGTTGTCGTTGACCAAATCTCGGGCCATCTGCGTGATCGCCTGACCCACGGATCCGAGAAAGGAGCGCGGGCATGAGCACCTTTGCCACGAACCTGACCATCGACGCGCTGAAAGCCGAAACTGACCATCTGTTCAGCCGCAAACGTCTTGTGAATTTCGGCCTGCCCTCGCTGGTGCTGGCTTATCTGATCTACGTTTTCTTTGCCTTCGACGTGCCCGGCCTGGCCGAGCGCGCGAACTGGGACAACGGCAAGACGTTGGTGGCCGACAGCTATAGCTACAAAACACATATTGCGCGTGACAATCGCACCGGCGAAGTCTCGGCCGCGATCGAAGGCGAGCGCAAGGGGGCCTACCCCGAGGGCGAAGCTCCGGATTGGGTCACGCTGGGTGAAACCACAGTGATTGATCTGGAGGATGGCCACGTTGTGCGGTTCGGCCCCGAGACCGTTGAATACGACATCCCCGGCTATGGCACCGTGCGCGCAACGCCGACTCGCGCAGCAGGCGTACAGGCCGAACTGCCAGCGGGTGATGTGCCGGAATGGATCAATGTCTCGAAGAACCGGATGGCGATCACGACGGATGCCGGGCGCCTGACGGTGACGCGGAACCGCTCGGAAGTGTTTCGGTATTTCACCGGGTGGGAGCTGTTCTTCTTCACCCTCGACAGCCCCTATTACGGCAAATCATTCCCGCAACTAGTCGGGCTGGCCGCAAATGGTGAGGTCGGGGCGATCCTGAATGATTTCTGGACCAACAAGATGTGGCGGCATCAGGACGTGGCCTGGGCGATCTTCGAGACGATCCTGATGGCCTTCCTCGGTACGCTGGGTGCAGGCATGGTCGCGCTGCCGCTTGCCTTTCTTGCAACGCGCAACTTTAACCCGCTGAGGTCTGTTCGGTTTCTGACTCGCCGCGTGTTCGATTTTGTCCGCGGTGTGGATGCCTTGATCTGGACCGTCGTGCTGGCACGCGCGTTTGGTCCCGGACCGCTGACAGGTGCGTTGGCCATTCTGGTGACAGATACCGGAACCTTCGGCAAAATCTTCTCAGAAGCGTTGGAGAACGTCGATCAGAAACAGATCGAAGGCGTCCAGTCCACTGGGGCCAACGCGCCACAACGGTATCGATTCGGCGTGATCCCGCAGGTGACGCCCGTGCTGCTCAGCCAGTTGCTGTATTTCCTTGAATCCAACACACGCAGCGCGACCGTGATCGGTGCCATCACGGGTGGCGGGATCGGGTTGTTGCTGACGCAAGCGATCATCACGCAAAAAGACTGGGAAGAGGTTGCCTATTACATCGTCCTGATCATCCTGATGGTCATGCTGATGGATTGGTTTTCGGGTTGGTTGCGCAGGCGTCTGATCCAGGGGAAAACTGCGCCCAAACGTAAGAAGGCGAAGCCTGTCAAAGCTAGCTGAGTTGGCGCAGGCAGAAGGATCAAAGGATTGCGTGTTTTCGCGCGCTGGGGGCGAGGCGTTTCGGGAAGTTCCCGCCTGCTGATGCTGCCGACCTTGGTTGTTGCTGTTAAACAGAACTGATTTCTGGTCAGCCCTCGTTCAGTGTGAGCGTCACGCGTTCACCCGCGAACACCGTTCGGCCAAATTCCACGGGCACGCCATTTGTGTCGGCGTTAATTCCTGTGGAAAACAGAACCGGTGCCCCTTCGGTCAGGCGAAGGTGTAGCGCTTGTGTGGCTGTCGCAGCCCGGGCCGTCAGGCGGGTTGAGACTCGGGTGTAGTCCTGCACGCCGCACACTTGCAGGGCTTTTGTCACCGATTGCGTCTCGGACAGGGCCACCAGGATATTGGGAAGGCGGTCCGCTGGAAATACGCTTTGAAACAGGCCAATGGGCTGGCCGTCGGCCAATGATAAGCCATCGTAGACATGAACAGTTGCGCCCGGCTCAAGCTGCAGCGCCTCGGCTTCGGCGTCGTCTGCTGTTCGGGTGGTGAGTGTCAGGATCCTCTTTCCCGGGATTTTGCCGCTGGCCGAAATGCTCTTGTGATACCTGACGCGCTTTCCGATCGGGTAATCCGTCGGACGCGCGGTCACGAATACACCCGCGCCGCGCCTTGAATGCACCAATCCCTGTTCGGCCAGGTCCGACAATGCGCGCCGAACGGTATGCCTGTTGACGCCATGCTGCGAGGCCAGTTGCGCCTCGGTCGGAAGTTGATCGCCGGTTTTGTATCGCCCCTCGGCGATGTCCGACGTCAGGCTTAACGCGATGCTTTTCCAGACCGGAGTTTTGCTCATGTCACCAAATCTTCACAGTATCCCGGATTGCGAGTCGCCCCGGCTGGGTGTAATATTTGTCTAGTTGTATAGTGGATATAGACAACCCAGCCAAGAGGGTTTGATGGCGGATCAGATGAAAACAGAAGATATCGCGCGCAAGGAATGGATGGGTATTCTGGCCCGTGTGCCGTCCGAGGCGCTGATGGAGAAATGGGCCGAGTTCGACCTGCGCCCCGGCTTTGAGTGGCTTCGTCGACCCGAAGTAGGCGGGGTCATGGTGCGCGGGCGCGCGGGCGGAACGGGCGCGGCTTTCAACCTTGGGGAAATGACGGTCACGCGCTGTTCGCTGGCGCTGGATGATGGGACGGTGGGGCATGGATATGTGCAGGGCCGCTCGAAATCGAAGGCGGAAGTCGCGGCGCTGATTGACGCGTTGATGCAAACCGACGCCGCAGGAAAGGTCCGGTCACAGGTTATCGAACCTCTGACCGAAATGATGCAAGTCGCAAAAACTAGCCGCGCGGCAAAGGCAGCCGCCACAAAGGTAGAGTTCTTTACTCTGGTTCGGGGAGAGGATTGATGACCACGCAACCCCAGTTCACAGGTGGTTTCAGCGATGCGCCCATTCAGGCCGCGCACGCGTTTCGGGCGGCCATGATAGCGATGGCCCGACCGGGCGACATTCGATCATTGACCGGCGCACTGCCGCCCAAACCTCTGTCTGTCGCCGCAGGCACGCTATTGCTGACGCTTTGCGATCCAGAGACCAAAGTTCATCTGGCCGGGGCAGCCGATACACCCGCCGTGCGCCTGTGGCTGACATTTCATACGGGCGCACCAGTCACGGGCGCTGACGAGGCGGATTTTGCAGTGGGAACGTGGCAGGACCTTGGGCCGCTGACGGCCTATCGGATTGGGACGTCCGAATACCCGGACCGGTCCGCGACCCTGATCGTTGAATGCGCTGAACTGACCAACGCCGGCGCAACGCTCAGTGGTCCGGGGATCAGGGATAAGGCGCGTTTGTCTCTGCCGGACATCCCGGCTTTGCAGGCCAATTCGTCGTTGTTTCCGCTGGGGTGTGATTTCTTTTTCACCTGCGGCAGCGAAGTTGCCGCCCTGCCGCGCAGCACGACAATCCGGTCGGAGGGATAAGCGATGTATGTTGCAGTCAAAGGTGGTGAAAAGGCCATCGAAAATGCGCATTCCTGGCTGGCCGAGGAACGCCGGGGGTCAACGGATGTGGCCGAGTTGAGCATCGCGCAAATCCGCGAACAGCTTTCTTTGGCCGTGAACCGGGTCATGGCCGAGGGGTCTCTGTTCGATCCCGATCTGGCAGCTTTGGCGATCAAGCAGGCGCGGGGCGATCTGATCGAGGCGATATTCCTGATCCGTGCATACCGTACAACCCTGCCGCGGTTCGGGTATTCAAACCCAGTCGTGACGGGTGAGATGGCGTGCGACAGACGAATCTCTGCCACCTTCAAGGATGCACCGGGCGGTCAGGTTCTGGGGCCGACCTTCGACTACACACATCGTTTGCTGGATTTCAAACTTGCCGCTGAGGGGGACGTTCCCGACGCGCCGCATGGCGAACCTCGTGATGAGCCGACGCCGCATATCACGGAGTTTCTGCAGGGCGAGGGGATTATTCAGGATGAGCCCGAAAGCGATGAAACCCCTGACGACTTGACCCGGCAGCCGATGGAATTTCCGTCCAATCGCCCGTTACGGCTTCAATCCCTGACGCGCGGCGATGAAGGGTTTGTGCTGGGCATGGCGTATTCGACCCAGCGCGGATACGCCCGTAACCACGCTTTTGTCGGGGAATTGCGCATCGGCAAAGTCACGGTTGAGATGGACATCCCGGAACTGGGTTTCGCCATCGACATTGGCGAGGTTGAACTGACCGAATGTGAAACGGTCAATCAATTCAAAGGCTCAAAGACCGAACCGCCCCAGTTCACGCGAGGCTATGGGCTGGTCTTTGGTCAGTCCGAGCGCAAATCCATTGCGATGGCTTTGGTCGATCGCGCCCTTAGGTGGGAGGAACTGGGCGAAGACAATCTGGGCGCTCCGGCGCAGGATGAGGAATTTGTCCTGAGCCATGCCGACAACATTCAGGCCACCGGTTTCCTCGAACATATCAAACTGCCGCACTACGTGGATTTCCAGTCCGAGTTGGAGCTGGTCCGAAAGCTGCGTCGCGAAGCCGAACAGCGCATCACGCCGAAGGAGGCAGCGGAATGAGTGAGTACAACTTTGCCTATCTGGACGAACAGACCAAGCGCATGATCCGCCGTGCCATCCTCAAAGGTTTGGCGGTGCCCGGTTATCAGGTGCCTTTCGCCAGCCGTGAAATGCCGATGCCCTATGGCTGGGGCACGGGCGGGGTGCAGGTGTCGGCCGCGACGCTGACCCCGGATGATACGTTCAAAGTGATCGACCAAGGTGCGGATGACACCACGAACGCAGTGTCGATCCGCAAGTTCTTTGAGAACACAGCAGGCGTCGAAACCACCGAGGAAACCGAAAAGGCGAGTGTCATCCAGACCCGCCACCGCATCCCCGAGGCCAAGCTGCGCGAGGATCAGATCCTCGTTTATCAGGTGCCGATCCCGGAACCCCTGCGTTTTCTAGAGCCGCGCGAGACCGAGACGCGCAAGATGCACAGCCTTGAAGAATATGGGCTGATGCATGTGAAGCTGTACGAGGACATCAGCCAGCATGGGGCGATTTCAACCTCATACGCCTATCCGGTGAAGGTGTCGGGGCGCTATGTGATGGACCCGTCTCCGATCCCGAAATTCGACAACCCCAAGCTTGAGATGGACGCGATCCAATTGTTCGGGGCAGGCCGCGAACAGCGTATCTATGCCGTACCGCCACACACTAAGGTCGTGTCTCTGGATTTCGAGGATTACCCTTTCGAGGCGACAAAGGCCGATCACCCCTGTGATCTGTGCGGGGCCGAGGACAGCTATCTGGACGAGGTTATCACCGATGACGTTGGCGGCCGGATGTTTGTCTGCTCTGACACCGATTACTGCCGGTCCCGGCGTGAGGCGGGCCACACAGGTCGCATGACCAAGGAGGTTGCAGCATGACCCCTCTGCTACAAGTCAAAGACATCGAGAAACGATACGGAACCCGGATCGGATGCTCGGGCGTCAGTTTCGATCTTTACCCGGGCGAAGTCATGGGAATCGTTGGCGAAAGCGGTTCGGGCAAGTCGACTTTGCTGAATTGTCTGGCCGGTCATCTGGAGCCTGACGCGGGGCAGGTGATTTTTGATACCCGCACGGACGGGCCTGTGGATACGGTGACCATGTCTGAACCCGAACGGCGGATGCTGGGCCGGACGGACTGGGCCTTTGTCCATCAGCACGCTCGCGACGGGCTGCGTATGTCCGTCAGTGCAGGCGGCAACATTGGCGAGCGTCTGATGGCCGTCGGCGATCGCCACTACGGTCAAATCCGCGACCGCGCGATCGATTGGCTGGGTCGCGTCGAGATCGACGGCAGCCGCGTGGACGACCGCCCAACCGCGTTTTCGGGCGGGATGCAGCAACGGTTGCAAATCGCGCGTAATCTGGTGACTGGCCCTCGGCTGGTGTTCATGGACGAACCGACGGGCGGGTTGGACGTGTCCGTTCAGGCTCGATTGCTGGACCTGTTGCGCGGTCTGGTCCGCGAGATGGGGCTGAGCGCCATCATCGTCACCCATGATCTGGCCGTGGTGCGGTTGCTGGCGGACCGGCTGATGGTGATGAAGGACGGCCACGTGGTCGAGGCGGGTTTGACCGATCAGGTTCTGGACGATCCGCAACATGCCTACACCCAGTTGCTTGTTTCAAGCGTGCTGCAGGTTTGAAGGGACAGGGCAATGATTGAACTGATCAATGTGAACAAAAGCTTTACCCTGCACAATCAGGGCGGCGCGGTCATTCCAGTGATGGAGGGCGCAACGCTCAGAGTCTCGCCCGGAGAATGCGTCGCGCTGACGGGGGCGTCCGGGGCGGGCAAGTCGACCTTGATGCGGGTGATCTACGGCAACTATTTGGCCGCGTCCGGGCGGGTTCTGGTGGGTGGCTTGGATGTGGCACAGGCCGAGCCGCGCCAGATCTTGGCCCTTCGGCGCGATACGCTGGGATATGTCAGCCAGTTCCTAAGGGTTGTTCCACGCGTCCCAACGCTCGAGGTTGTGGCGGAACCGTTGCTTGCAATTGGAACCGAAAAGCAGGCGGCGCTGGATCGGGCGGCCGCATTGCTGGCCCGGTTGAACATTCCCGAACGGCTCTGGCAGCTTAGCCCAACGACGTTTTCAGGCGGCGAACAGCAGCGCGTGAACATTGCACGCGGCTTTGCGCACACCTATCCCGCGATGCTGCTGGACGAGCCGACCGCCTCGCTGGACGCCCAAAGCCGCGAGACAGTATTGTCGCTGATTGAGGAGGCCCAAGAGCGCGGCGCAGCCATCGTTGGCATCTTTCACGATGTCGAAGCGCGCAGCCGCGTGTGTGATCGGGAAATCGACGTGTCAGGTTTCACGCCGGGCAAGGCCGCATGACCCGCGCCCCTGTCATAGCGGTTGTTGGCCCATCCGGGGTAGGCAAGGACAGCGTGATGGAGGCGCTGGTTGCGCGCGCCCCCGGAATTTTAAGAGTGCGGCGCGTGATTACCCGGCCCAAGGGCGAGGAAGGTGAGGATTTTGACAGGGTCACAGAAGATGCTTTTCAGCGCATGGTGGCCGAAGATGCGTTTATTCTGCACTGGTCGGCGCATGGGTTAAAATATGGCGTGCCCCGTTCAATCGAGACCTTCAGGCAGACCTCGGATGCGGTGCTTGTGAACCTGTCCCGCTCGGTCCTGCTTCGGGCGCAGGAGGTGTTCGGCGATCTGGTCGTAATCTCACTAACCGCCGATCCCGGGGTTCTTGCCCAGCGACTTGCAACGCGGGGGCGAGAGAGTGCAGCCGAACAAGAACGTCGTCTGGCACGCGCCGAAACCAGTCTGCCCTCGGGCCTTGCGCAGGTCTTTGAGGTCGATAATTCCGGCCCTTTGGATCAGACGATTGGTACCATTCTGACCCGGCTTCAACCAGAAAGGGCGTAGCGATGGATCATGTGAAAACGCCCATCCTCAGCCTCGCCCACAAGGGTCAGATCATTGATCTGAAACGGGTTTGGCAGCAGGGGTGTAAGCCGGTCTTCAAGCGTATTCTGCACCGTGGTCAGCGTAGGTTTGTCCAGACGCCCACTGAGCGTGATGTGAAAGCGAAACGCCTCCATCACGTAGGGATAGCCCCATTGCACGAGGTTGGCCTCTTGTTCCGGCTTCAGACCGGCACCGCGCCGACGATCGAGTTCAGATTGCGGCGCAGGTGCGCGAAACGCGTCCAGTTCCCGCACGCAGCCTGCGGCCAAAGCGTTCAGGTCGGCGGTGTCTCCGACCGGGCGAAGGGCCAGAAACCGCCCCAGCCGCGCGATTTCAAGCCCGTCCAGCACCACGGGCGCGCGTGTGGCAGCAAATTCGGCACAAGCCGTGTGCAGACTGTCGAACGATTGCCCCTGCGCCGGACGAAACGGAGGCTTCATCGTCGCATGCAGCCCGTATTTACGCGGAACCTCTGTCACCGAGGAAACGTCAACCCCTGCGATGTCCGGATGTGCAACAGGCTGTCCGGTTTCCATGTCCCAACCCAGCCATTGGGTCGCAAATCTTGTCCAACCGGCCTCAGCCGGGGGCGCAAAATAGATCGCGTATCGCGTGAATGTCACATTGGCCTCCTATGCGTGGCCTTCCCAATAGCTCAAACCGTGTGAAGTTCAGATGACAGAAGAAATGATCCTTGCCAATGCCACACTCGTTCTTCCCAACGAGACGCTAACGGGCAGTGTTCGGATTGCGGGTGAGACAATTGTCGAGGTCGCGTCCGGTGCCGCGATTCCCGCAGGTGCGATTGACTGCGACGGGGATTTTGTATGCCCCGGACTGGTCGAATTGCACACCGACAATCTGGAACGTCACATTCAGCCGCGCCCAAGGGTCGACTGGCCTCATGCCGCGGCCATCCTCGCGCATGATGCTGAACTGGCCAGCACAGGGATCACCACTGTGTTTGACGCCATGCGCATCGGCTCGATCCCCAGCGGCCAGCGCTACAAGAAATATGCGCGTGACCTGTCCCGCGAGCTGTGGAATTTGCGCGAGCAGGACGCGCTAAAGATCAGTCACTTCCTTCACCTTCGGGCAGAGGTTTGTTCCGAGACACTGGTCGCGGAGCTTGACGAGTTTGATGCGGACGACCGAGTGGGCCTTGTGTCGCTGATGGATCACACGCCCGGCCAGCGACAGTTCCGGGACATGGCCCAGCTTGAGGCGTATATGAAGGGCAAGCACGGCATGAATGATGACGACTTTCTTCAGCATGTCGCCCAACTCAAATCGCTGCGCGAACGCTTTGGCGACAGGCACGAAGTCGAGACGGTTAATGCCGCCCGGCGCTTTGGCGCGATGCTGGCCAGTCACGACGATACCACGGATGCCCAAGTGCGCATTTCCGCAGGGCATGGGATTACGCTGGCCGAATTCCCCACAACCGTTGAGGCTGCCCGAGCCTGCCACGACCACGGAATCAAGGTGATGATGGGTGCTCCGAATGTGATCCGGGGCGGGTCGCATTCCGGCAATGTCGCGGCGCATGAGCTTGCCGAACTCGGACATCTGGACATTTTGTCGTCAGACTATGTGCCCGCCGCCCTGCTGCTGTCGGCGGCCCGATTGGGCGAGATGTGGGGTGATATGGCGCGCGGATTGCGGACCGTGACACAGACGCCTGCGTTAGTTGTAGGGCTGGATGATCGCGGCGAATTGCGCGCCGGGGCACGCGCGGACGTCATTCGGTTCCGACTGCGCGAGGGCGCACCTGCGCTCAACGGTGTCTGGTCGCGTGGGCGTCGTGTGGCCTGATCAGGCCATGTAGAACAGATACCGGTCCGGGGCGATGGTGTCCGGGCCGCTGATCTGGTCAAATCCCACCAAGGGCTGACCCGAGATCAATAGGCCGCCCGGTCGCATAACCTGCGCTATGAGGGGGCTTAGACGAGCGGCTTCGGCCACGTCCTCGTCCTTAATGCCGCGCCCGAAATCATAATGTGCCATCGCGATTTTTTGCCCGTCTGCGGCTAGCTTCTTGAGCATGGGTTCCGCTTCGCCCTGCAGAAAGTCCTCTGCTGGCGGAGTGCTGGACGGGTGGCATTGCAGAACCCGGTCCATCACCCAGATGCGGCGGTCCGGCAGGATTTCCCTGAGGTGATCATAGGTTCGACCGTTTCCCAGACCCATGTCCAGAACGTCTCCGGTCATGTCGGATATCTGTTCGGCTGCCCAGTTCAGCCCATCGCGTTGGGCCGTCAGGCGGCGCAGCATGGAATCCAGTCGGCTCATTCAGGTCTCCGTCTTGTATCGTTCTGCTGCGCGGTCCAGATGACGGCAGGCCCATCCAATAGCCGGTGCAGCAGGTCTTGTGTGAATGTCCAGACGTCTTCGTCATGGACAAGGTGATGGGTCAGAACGCCAAAGGGTTCAGTATTGTCGGTACGCCCTTCGCGGCGATCCCGCAGCAGGTCCACGGCTTGTTGGATCAAGGTATCCGAAGCGACCAATCCCCGTGTCCCACGCCAGTCAATCGGATCCAGATGCGTATTAACCTGTAGCAGTCCTGACACAGGGTAGGTGGTCTTTCGCGGCGTGGCAGTCGACAGAAACCGGTAGCCCAAATCAGGCAGTCCTTTTACGACGTCCGGGGCAATTCGGTTCCAGGGCGGCACGAACATCGGGCACAAGCGCTCGCCGAACGCGGCATTCAATCGGTCCAGCCCGGCTTGCGCGTCTTCCAGTATCTCTGACACGGGTCGGTGCAGCCGGAATTCCGACTTTTTCTCGCCCTGCGGCGCGTGGTTTTGATGTGCCCATCCATGAACAACCGGGATCAGGCAGGGATTGTCCAAGACATGCCCCGTCAGTGCGTCGTCAGCGTCTCGTGGGATCATCGCCAGATGCACTGGCAAACCAAGCCTATCTGACAGGGCGGTCAGACGATCAAGCTGCGGAGTGATGGTAACTGCGTCGTCGTCACGCCACCATAAAGGCAGCGACAGGCCCGTGTTCTGCCAAACCTCAAGCTCGACCATCAAGGGACGCCAATCGACGGTCATTTGCGCTGCTCCAAGAGGGTCTTGGCGATGTCCACGGACTTTGCGGCCCCGTCAAACCCAAACTCTGCGGTTGGCCTGATGGGGGCATCAAAAACGCGGTCCACCTCCATCGCCAACGTGTCGCCGTTCAGGTCCTGACTTGGCAGAACGTTGATCGCGGGTAAGTTAGACAGGCTTTCTCCGCGCAGCGTCTGCTCAACCTCTTTGCCATCATCGAATGGCACGAATACCGCGGGTGTCCCCGCCTGAAGGATGTCGAGCGCGGTATTGTATCCGCACATGCTGACCGATGCGGCCGCGTGGGGCAGCATCTGGCGGAAATCGGGCCGCACCTTTTCGAGGGTTACGGGTGCGTCGCCTACGTATTGGGACAGGTGATCAATGCGCGCGCTTGCGTCCTGTCCACCGACCAGCAGGCGCCAGCGCCTGTTGGACATCTTTCGGGCGGCTTCGATAGCCGCACGAAAGATCGGTTGCCCCACCGATCCCCCTCCGGCGCTGACAAGCACTTCGCCCTGACCCAGCGCGTCGGGGTGCGGATCAGGGGCTTTGGGCGCAACAAAGCCCGTGTAAAACAGCCGTCTCTCAAGCTGTTCCGAGACCGGCCAGCTTAGGTCCAACGGAACGACCTTCTGGTCGGAATGAACCAAAATACCGTTATAGCTGTCCAGCACGATCTGCTCGGTGCGTTCGGCCTTTGAGGGCCTGGATGGCGGGGCGAGTATATCCCGCACAGACCCCAAAATAACGGGTTTGACGGGCAGTTCCTGTGCCGCGTCAAGCGCTGCGGTGAACTCATCCGTCAAGGACCTGCGTCCAAAGGGGTAAAGCTCGGTGATCAGAATATCCGGGGCGAAGGATCGCACCGCTTCTACCAAAGCCCGTTTGCGCGCCTGCATATAGGCATCATCCGCAACGTCGCCTGTTTGCGTCAGCAGCCGCGTGAAATCCGTGCCGTCTGACCGTAAGGGTGGCAACCCAAGCAGCGTTATCCCGGCGCTATCCAGTTGCGGTGCGGGCATTCCGCCGGACACCAGAAGAACCTGATGACCGTCTTGCACAAAGGCCCGCCCCAGCGTGAGCGCGCGGCTCAGGTGCCCTGTCCCCAGCAGATGGGTGACGACGATCATGACTTTCATTCGGGAACCTCTGCCCGGATCAGGCGGACGGGTTCAGGGTCAGGGCGCATAGTATCCATATCAACGATATACAGGCGGTTGCGTTTGATTTTGAAGGGGGGGGCGCCGCTAAAATCCCAACCCCAGGCCATCGCCAAAATGACCCGCATAATACCGATATGGCAGACCGCAACGGTATCACCACGCAGTGAGTCCAGCCATGGGCGCAAACGCAACCTTACTTCCGCAGGGCTTTCCCCGTTCGGAGGTCGAAAATCCCATCCCCAATCCTCGATATGGCGGTAGCCGCTGCCAGTATCCGCGATCAGGTCGACACCGCGCAGGCCTTCCCAGTCACCCCAGTTCATCTCGGTCAGCGCAGCGGACATCATAGGATCCTGCCCCGATACCAGTTGGGCCGTTTCTCGGGCCCGCGCAAGTGGGCTGGACCAAATGGCCGCCGTGTCCCACGGTTGCGGCAGGCGATAGGTCGACAAGTCCTGACGCGCATCTTCGTCGAGTTGGATGTCGCTGCGCCCCTGTATGCGACCGGCGCGGTTCCATTCCGTATGTCCATGGCGCAGCAGTGCAAGGCGGGTCATTGGCGTCCCTCAATCAATGGGCGTGCGGCCTTCCAGAACCTGTCCGTGGCCGCGGGCATAAGGTGTCGCGCGGCTATTCGTTCACGCGATAAACGTCCGATCGAAAGGCGCAGCGGCTTGTCATTCAGCACGGTTTGAATACGTGCAGCCAGCGCAGATGGGCCTGCGTCCGGCGACGGATAATCACCCGGAGCCAAAACATCACGAACGCCCGGCCTGTCTTGCGCCACCACCGGCATCCCATTGGCCTGCGCTTCCAGATAGATCATTCCATACGCCTCATTCACGCCGGGCCAAACCAGCAGGGACGCGGTTTGGTAATGCGCTTGCAGCGCGTCCCGATCCAGCTGGCCCAGAAAGTGCACCTTTGATCCGAAGGGGGCCATCAACGTCTCGACCGCTGCGCGGGCCGGACCGTCGCCTGCGATTTTGAGAGACCAATCGCTCTGCAAATGACCCAATGATTGAGCCAAAATCTCATATGAGGCCAGCTTATCGCCTTGCCGCATCATTCCAACGGTCAGCATCGGCCCTTTGCAGGTCGATGGGGTCGGTAGCTCTGAAAGTGGCAGGAACGGAGGCAGTTCCACCAGGCGTTGCGCTCCAAACTTTTCCCGTTCCAGCGTAATGAGGTCGTTGGCCGTGTGATAATAAATCACCTGCGCGGCGTCGCATGCATCGTGCGCAGCTTGCGCGAACCCGGCCCACGGGCCTTTCAACCGGCTTGTGGCGCGGGTGCTTTCCAATTGCACATAGGGGATGTTGCTGGCTTTGCACACGCGGGGACCCAGCAGGTCCGGTGCCTTGTAATAATTGTGATAGGTCACCCAAAGCGCTGTATCCGCAGGCAATTCTGCAATCAACCTTTGCGCCTCTGTCTCGGCTTGTGCGCACAATTCCTCTTGGACATTGGCATCGCCGGTCTTGTCATAGATGCGCAGGTGCGACACCAGATCAACCGTGTCACCTTGCGCGCCAATTGCCTGCATCAGGTTGCGTGCCATTTCACGATCACCAGACGGCACCGGGCTGTCCGGTGATTTCATCGGAGTGTAAAAGGCGACGCGCGCCATCAGTCCGGGCCCGCGCCAAGGGCGCTGAGCCGTTCGGAAAGACGCGCGATGCCCGGATCCATCCGAAACTCGGCGATAAGTCGGTCATGGGCGGCGTTTGCCATCGCCGCGGTTCCGACGGGATTGTCGGCCATCTGGATCATGGCTGCGGCAAGGGCGGCAGGATCATCGTCTGACAAAATGCCGTGCCGACCGGTTTCGATGAATTCCGGGATCGCTGAGACGGGTGTGGACAGGATCGGCAGGCGCTGGGACGCGGCCTCCATCAGCACGTTGGGCAAGCCGTCCCGGTCGCCGTCCGACGCGACGCGGCTGGGTAGCACAAACAAGTCGGCCTCGCGCATCGCGGCGATGACTTCTGGTTGGTCGCACGCGCCTTTCCACACGATCCGATGCGCGACCCCGGCGGCCCGGGCGCGTTCCTGCAGAACTTTTCCCAAAGTCCCGCCGCCGATATGCGTCCAGCGCCAGTTCAGTTCGTCAGGCAGCATGGCAAAGGCGTCGATCAGGCGGTCGAACCCTTTCTTTTCAACCAACCGACCAACGGACAGCATATGAAACGGATCACCCGAGGCGCGGGGTTTGCGATCTGGCGGGGGCGGGAAGCGTGTCAGGTCCAACCCGTGATAGATCAGATCGACCCGCTTTGGATCGTCGGCCAGACTGCGCAGGTGTTCCGCGCCGACTGCGGTACAGGTTGCGCCAAACGCGGCACCGTGCGTGCTGGCCTGCAGCTTTTCGGACTTTTCCCAATCGGGGGATGTCCAAATGTCCTTGGCGTGCGCAGAAAAGCTCCAGGGCAGGCCGCGCATGATGGCTGCATAGCGGGCGACGGATGACGGCGTATGCATGAAATGGGCATACATCACCCGCGTCGCCTGCGGCAGCTCGGCGGCCAGAACGCATGCCTGCCCAAAGCGTCGAATGCGGTTATGCGTCGGGTCACGGCGCAGATCAGCACGCCAAACCCGATAGGCTTCGGCGTAGCCGGGCAAGCCTTGGGCCGCGCGCCGGGCGGCCCAGACGCGATCCGGCTCTTGGTAAAGGTATTCGGGCAAGTAATGCACCTTACCCTTGAACCGATCATGCAGCGGATGACGTTTCACATCTGTTGGATGCCGAAGGGACCAGATGTCAAAGCGATGACCTGCATCCTGCAGGGCAACCAGTTCTTGCGCGATGAACGTCTCGGACAGGCGCGGCCACCCTTTGACCAGCACCGCCAGTTTCGGAGGCTTGGATGTCATCCGGTGGCCCGTTCCCGCTCACCACCCAGCAGGGCGTCAATCCGGCTGGTGACATAGTCCAGCCCATCCAGCAGCCCGTCCTGAATTGCCTGAGAGGGCAGCGGCTGATGAGGCAGGGCGCGGATCGCCTGAACCATCGCGTCCGTTGTCAGCCCGTCCCGGCTTTCGTCCAGCATGCGAACCAGCCCCAGACCCTCGGCACGTGAGGCGCGAATCCACTGTTCCAGCCTTGGTGTCGTGCGCGGAACAATGACCGCGCGTTTGTCGAAAGACAGGACCTCGCAGAAGGTGTTGTAGCCGCCCATGCAGACCACGCCGGCAGCGCCCGCAAACAGCGTTTCGATCTGGGATTCAAAGCCCACGGCTGTCACGCGGCCATTCAGGGCGGCGACGCGGGTTTCAAAGTCTTCGCGCAATTCGCCGGACAGGAAAGGGCCATAGACCAGCACGGCCCGCGGCGAAAGGTCTGGGTCCTGTTCGTAGGCGGACAGGACAAGGTTAACCATCGCCTTGCCGTCGCCACCGCCACCCGGCGTGATCAGGATATAGGGCTGTTCGGGCGGTTCGCCCACGGGCCCCAGATCGCGACGCAGATAGCCCGTCCAATGGATACGAGATTGTGCGGCCGGGCTAAGCGGCAAACCACTGGTGGGGTCATAGATCGACCGCAAGCCGTAAACCCAGATTTCGTCATAGTACTTTTCGGTCGCTGTAACGGCTTCTTTCCGGTCCCACTCGGCAGCGAGAACTTCGGGTTCATCCAGAACGTCGCGCAGCCCCAATACCAAACGCGTGTCCTTGGTCTGGTACAGCGTTTCAAGCGTTGGCAACAGCTCACCGCGAAACCCGGTGGGTTCTTTGTCGACAATCAGAACATCGGGTTCAAACTGCTGGACCGCAGTCTGAATCAAACCGGCCCGCAATTCCGTCACCTCTTCAATGCCCATGCCCATCGTTTGTGAGGCATAAGACCCGTCGGCCCGTTTCGTTACCCCCGGCAGGCGGACATGGTCCACGCGGCGTGGAAATGTAAATCGCCCCGCAACAGGCGATCCCGTCAGGATCAGTGCCGAGGCGCTAGGATCGGCCTGTGTGATCGCCGAGGCCAAGGCGCGAGACCTGCGCAAATGGCCCAGTCCGAACGTATCGTGGCTGTAGAACAGGATGCGGGGCGCACGGCCGATTGTATCGTTTTGTCTTCCTAGGCTCATGCTTTCGCCTGTATTTGTGTCTCGGTGCAACTCCGCGCGCTAGCACCTGTATCGTATATGTTTTACGCCCGCTTGCAAAAACTCGGTCGTGACGAGCCAAAACCGAAAACCATTGCGATTTGGCTACATGTTACAACAGTTTTTCCAGAGGTTCCCTGTTCTAAATCAAACGCAAAATCCGCATCCTTTGCGCACCTTGCTCGATTGCTCATATTCAGTTTTTGCCCGGTTGAAAACACTTCAATGATACTCATTGCGCCGGGAACACGGGCGGACACGATATTGGGAAGCGAATGTTTGATGATTTGAACACAGCTACGTGCTTCTGTAATCTGCCCTTTAAACGCCGAACGGGATAGAACACTCGATGAAAATTAGACTTTTCGCAGTTGCTGCCCTGATGATCTGGGTGATATCGCTGGCTTTTCCCACCGAGGCGCTGGCGCAGACCTCGCTTATTCCAGGGTACAGTTCTGGCTCGGACACAAGCGCTGATGCGAGCGACGAAAGCGATCTGGCCGCAGCCATTCGTTCGGCGACCGAGGCCGGAGCAAGCGTAATCGTGATCGATAGCGCCGGTCAGATTGTCTCGTCAGGGGGGACACAGGGCGCTGTAGATGGCGCCGCGCCGCACGACCCGATGTCCGAAGGGTCGCAGCTTATGAAAGCGCAAGAGCGGTTTTCCAAGTTCCGCGAGTCGATGGCGTCGCGGCTTGAGGCGCTGCCCTACTCAATATTTGAAGTTCAGTACATCCTTCGGCAAACCAGCCCCGATGGTCGGATTCAAACCTATGTCGAGGTTCTTTTCTGGAACATCCTGTTCCTTTTGCTGGGCCGATGGTTGTCCATAGAGATTTACGGCAAGCGCATCGCCAAAGGGATCGTTGTCGCGCGATCCAAAGAAAACCCGCAGGGGTATCGTGAAAAGATGCCGTTTCTGGTGTTCCGCTTCCTGATGGGGATCGGAGCCACGGTTTTTGCGATGCTGATGGCGCTGATCGTTGGGTATCTGTTCTTCGGCGAGGCCGAAGATATCTCGATCCAGTTTACGGTCACGGCGATCTTCACGGCATTCTTCCTGTCTCGAACGGTGTCGGACCTGTGGCGCATGGTGCTGTCGCCGTATCTGAGCCAGTACCGCCTGCCACCGTTTTCGGACCGCGACGCCAAACGGTTGTATGTCTGGGCCTCGGCATTGGCGACTTATGACATCACCGTGGTCTTGTTCTCGACTTGGGTCGCGGATTTCGGACTGAACTACAACGTCTATGCGATGGTCTACGGTAGTCTGACAATGGTCGGGGCGCTGGGCAATATTCTGATGATCCTGTTCAACGCACGGGCAATTTCCAACGCCATTCGCGGGGGGCGTTCGCCTGATCAGGTGTCCTGGATCCTGCGGTTCATTTCATTTGCGTGGGCACCGGTTCTGATCGTCTACATGGTGTTCAGCTGGTTCAAGCTGGCAGTCGATCTGGTGCTCGAAAACGAAAACTCGATCCCCATTGTTGCCAGCAGCTATGCGATCTTCATGTCGGTTGTCATTGCCTATGGCGCGATGAACTATCTGCTGGAGCGGTATTTCGACCGCAATCGCCAGATGGAAGAAATCAATGCCGAAGCAGAGGAAGATCAAGACATCGAGACCATCGACACGCCGCTTGCAGAGCAGCGCAAGCATTCGATCGTAACGTATGAGGATCTGGCCCGGCGCGTTGCAGGTATTCTGGCCTTTGTCGTTGGTCTGTACGCACTGGTGGTGATCTGGAACCCGGATGCAAGCTGGAGCGAAGACCTGCCCATTGAACGTGCCCTCGACGTGATGGTCATCTTGTTCATCGGATATATCCTGTTCCATTTCTTCCGTGTGTGGATCGACAGCAAGATTGCCGAGGAGATTGACGAGGGCGGCGGCGAAGCCGAGCTGGGTGACGAAGGTGGCGAAGGTGGGCAAAGCCGTCTGGCCACTCTCTTGCCACTGTTCCGCGGTGCGATCCTTGCCGTGGTTGTCGTCACGATCGTTCTGATCGTGCTGATGGAGTTGGGGATCAATGTCAGTCCGCTGTTTGCGGGTGCTGGTGTCGTAGGTCTGGCGGTTGGCTTTGGTTCGCAAACGCTGGTGCGGGATATCTTCTCGGGCGCGTTCTTCCTGATGGATGATGCGTTCCGCAAGGGCGAATATATCGACATTGGCGATGTGAAGGGGACGGTTGAGAAGATCTCGGTTCGGTCTTTCCAACTGCGCCACCACTTGGGTGCGCTGAACACGATTCCCTTTGGAGAGATCAAGGTTCTGACAAACTACTCCCGCGATTGGGTGATCATGAAGCTGCCGCTGCGGGTGACGTATGACACCGATGTCGAGAAGGTGCGCAAGCTGATCAAGAAACTGGGTCAGGAACTGCTGAGTGACCCGGTGATTGGTGACAATTTCATCCAGCCGCTGAAATCTCAGGGTGTGATCGAAATGCAGGATTCCGCGATGATCATCCGGGTCAAGTTCATGACCAAGCCGGGTGACCAGTGGCTTGTACGCAAGAAGGTCTATCAGGAAATCCGAGAGCTGTTCGCCCGCGAAGGCATTCGCTTTGCTCACCGCGAGGTTACGGTTCGTCTGGCCGATGAAAAGGCGGCAGAGGACCTGACGCCAAAACAGCGCGAGGCCGTTACCGGGGCGGTGCAGGCCGCAATTGACGAGGATTACCTCGACGATATCGGTCCGGGTGGCGATGATCGCTAGGGGCGGCTCCCGCCCCTTTGGGTTGCGTCTCTGACGAGACACCGCCCAAAGCGTTGGGCCGGGCCGCGCGTGCCGCGCGGCGGGTGCGTTATGACTTAGACGTTGACCAGTTGGGTTGGGACGAGCCCAGCTTGGATGCAGGCAAGGGCCAATACATGTCTGCCTTGCCCACGCGGAGGGCGGGCTTCAGGCGATAGCCTTTGCCCCAGCCCGAGACCTCGGGCTTGTCAGAAAAGTCAGCGGGCTTGGCCTGCGCTATTTCTTCGGTGGTTTCGGACTTGGCGAGGCTTGCCAGCAACTCGGCTGTGCGGGCCAGCGACATCCGGGCTTGCATGACAGATCCGCCCGATGCGGCCTCGGCCAGTGCAGACAGAACGGCTGCGGCCATCAGGTAGCCGGTTGCGTGATCCAGCGCCTGAACAGGCAGGGGCGTCGGCTTGTCGGCTTTGGCCCAAACACGCCCTGCATCGGCGATGCCACTGCTCATCTGTACAAGGCTGTCAAAACCACGCCGGTTGGCCCACGGTCCCTGCCAGCCATAGGCGTTCAGGGTGACTTCGACGCGGTTCGGGGCCAGTTCATCCCGCTTTGCCTGTGTCAGGCCAAGCGCATCCAAAGCGCCGGGCCGGTATCCGTGAACAAACACATCGGCCTGCGACAGCAGAGAGTGCAACTTTTCGATGCCCTTGGGGATTTTCAGATCCAGATAGGCACAGCGTTTGCCCAAAGAGATATCGGGAATCACACCGGGCTCGTCCCAGCCCGGTGGGTCGATGCGCAATACCTCGGCCCCGAACCCGGCCAAAGTGCGCGTGGATACTGGCCCAGCCAGCACGCGAGTCAAATCAAGGACGCGGAGGCCCGTCAGCGGGCGCTCTGCCGTTGCCTGCGGCCTGTCGCGCAAGGTAATCGGACGGGGATTGGTCCACCCGATCAAGGGATCACGCGAGACGGCGCGCCCCTGCGGATGATCCAACCAGTCCGAGCGGCTGCGCATGGCGGCGGCCACGCCGCCCTCTGCGACGATTGCAGTTTCGAGATCAGAAATCGCCCAAGTTTTCACGGCCTGCGATACGGCCTCGCGCTCTGGTTTGGCACCTAGAACTTTCAATGCCGCCGCCCGGTGACGGGGCAGGTTGGTATGCAGCCTGATCCACCCATCTGCGGCCTGATAATTTCCGGCAATGGCGTCCCAGAGGCTTGGCATTTCCCAACAGTCCGGCTTGAAGGAAAACCCGTACCAGAGAGAGGCCAGCCTGTGATCGACCGAAACCTCTGGCGCGCTGGGGGCAAGGTTCAGTGCTGCGATCAAGCGGGCCAGTTCCTGACCCACAGCGGCGAAACTGGCGGTTGCCAGTTCTGACACCGCATAGACACTGGGCCGCGCCCCTGATCCCGTTGTCAGATAGCCACCTGATGCGGGTAGGGCAGAGATCAGGGTCATTGCTGATATGGGTCCAGACTGTCCCGCAGCCCGTCGCCAAGGAAGTTGAAGGCCAGAACCACTACAATGATCGGCAGCATCGGGATAGCCGTCCACGGATATATCTCGATTGAGGCCAAGTTCTGCGCGTCATTCAGCATCACGCCCCAACTGACAGCAGGAGCCCTAAGCCCAAGGCCAAGGAAGCTGAGCGCCGTTTCCCCAAGGATCATGGCCGGGATGGACAAGGTGGCCGAAGCGATCAGGTGCGACATGAAATTCGGCAGCAGGTGTTTGCGGATCACCCGGCCCGAGCTTGCGCCCATCATCTCGGCGGCGCGGACATATTCCTCTTCCCGCAGGGACAGGAACTTGGCGCGCACGGATCGCGCAAGACCGGGCCAGTCGAGTATCCCGAGAATGATCGAGATGATGAAGAACACCGCAACCGGGCTCCAATTCGACGGCACCGCAGCCGACAGTGCCAGCCAAAGCGGAAGTTCCGGGAGAGAGCGCAGAATTTCAATCACACGGTTGATAACCCAGTCGATCTTGCCGCCGAAGTATCCGGCCATGGACCCGAACAGGATACCAAGGAAGAAGGAAACAGAGATACCGATCAGGCCAACTGTAAGCGAGAGTTGCGCGCCGTATAGAATTCGGCTGAACACGTCGCGACCCAGACGGTCAGAGCCCCACAGGAACAGGGTTGCGCCCTCGGGCGCGCAGAACAGGTGCGTATCCGTTCGGATCAGTCCCGCCAGCTTGTATTCACTTGCTTCGCAAAAGAACCGGATTGGCCGCGGGTCTTCCGTATCGGGAATGAACTTCCACTGGAATGTCTCAAGATCCGCCTCGGCGACGATTGGATAGACATGAGGACCGATGAATTTTCCGTCGTGGAACCAGTTGATGCTTTGTGGTGGGGCGTAAAGGTGTTCGTCGTTGCGCTCATTCGGGCCATAGGGGGCGATAAACCCCGCAAACGGCAGCATCAGGTAGCACAGCAACAAAAAGATGCCAGAGATCAGACCCAGCTTGTGCGTTCTGAACTTGCGCCAGACCAGAACCCAGTTGGGGGCGTCCAGATCCGCGCGCTCAAGCTGTTGCAGGGCGGCATCCGGATCGAATGGAGCGTCGTCGACATAGCGGCCGTCAGATCGTTTGGTCATGCCTCGCGCCCCTCATAGCGAATGCGCGGGTCCAGCATGACCAGCAGGATATCAGAGATCATGGTCCCGATCAGGGTCAGCAGAGCCACGAACATCAGGATAAAGGCAGACAAGAACTGGTCCTGCGTTTTCAGCGCGGTCAGAAGGGTGGGGCCGATGGTTTGCAAGCCCAAAACGACCGACACCAGAACCGAGCCGGATACCATTGACGGCAGCAGGTTACCGATATCCGCCACGAAGGGGTTGAAGGCCACGCGCAGCGGGTATTTCGTCAGCATCCGCGACGGAGACATCCCCTTGGCGATGGCCGTTTCCACGTAAGGCTTGCCCAATTCATCCAGCATATTGGCGCGCAGGCGTTGCATCATGGCAGACGCGCCGGACGTGCCGATCACGAATGTCGGGACAATCAGGTGAACCAGGATGGACTTCATCTTGTCCCAGCTCATCGGTTGGCCCTCAAACGAGGGATCCATCAGGCCACCGATTGGCAGGTTGAAGTAGCGGTGGCCGTAATAGAACAGGATCAGAGCCAGCAGGAAGTTCGGCGTTGCCAGTCCAAGGTAACCAACAAAGGCCGAGGTATAGTCGATCCACGTCCGGGACCGCGCAGCGGCAATGACACCAAGCGGCAAGGCGACCGCGTAGACGAACAGAATGGCGGCAAGGTTGACCACCACGGTCAACCACAAGGTGTCGCCTACGATTTCGGCCACGGGGCGGTCAAACTCGAAGGACCAGCCGTAATTGCCCTGCAACAGCCCTTCAAACCCATGAGGGCCGGGCCAGAAGCCTATCCAGATCAGGTATTGCTCCCACATGGGGCGGTCCAGCGCGTATTCTGTGCGCAGGAACTCGGCCTTGGCCACGCCCGCAGACTGACCCGATGCCTGAAGCTCTGCGATCTGGTTGCTGAGATAGTCGCCGGGCGGAAGGTTGATGATCACGAAGACCAGCACCGACACCACCAAAAGCGTCAGCAGCATCGTGAAAAAGCGATACACCGCATAGCGCAGCATTACCATTTAGCTGCTCCTGTCAGTCGGCGAAGAAAAACTCGTCGGGACGATGAATACCAAAATGCGCGCCGGGTTCCCATGCCCACATTGCCTGTTCCGGCACATTGCGTAGACGGTTTGAAACGACAATGGGCTGGGGCGCGCCATTCAGAATACCGATCGCGTACAACTGATCTGCGTGAATCTTCAACATTTCGCTCCACGCGGTTTGACGCTGTTCGTCGGTCGTGGCGATCTCCCAGTCATGAGCAAGCTCCATCAGGCGCTGCGCTTCGGGCATGTCTGGTGGCTCACCGGCTTCGCCTCCGGTTTGATAGTGCTGCCCCCATTTCGGCCACGCCAGAAACACCTGATCGGTCGGGGCCAGATATGCAGGTGAGGTGTGGTTTTGCGGAATGCCGTCATCCCAACCAAACCAGACCGATGCCATCGTGTTGCCGGCAAACACCCGGTTGCGCAGGATGTCCCTGTCCAAGGGGCGCATTACCAGAGCAACGCCGATCTCGCGCCATGTGTCAGTGACGATCTGAAGCGCATTTTCGACCTCTTGCCGTTCGCCTGCTGTTTCGATGATCAGCTCCATCGGGCGTCCATCGGGCAACAGGCGGATTCCGTTCTTGTCACGCTCGGTCAGGCCAGCCTCATCCAGCAGGGCATTGGCGAGTTCGACATCAAACTGCGCCCAAGCCTTTGCGTTCTCTTCGTCATAAAACGGCGACGCCGGCAGTACAGACATAGCACCGGGCTGCGCCAGCTTGAAATAGAGCGCCTGATTGATCGTCTTTCGGTCGATGGCCAATGACAGGGCGCGACGCACGCGCACGTCGCGCAGAACCTCGCGCCATGCATCATCGGCAAAATTCAGGTTGGGATAGATTGCGATCTGTGATGCGACCCCTGTTTTCCAAAGCAGGGTTTTGTAGTCGCCACCCTTTTCACCCTTTTTCAGGATCGAGGCGTCCCGGAAGGCCAGACCACGCCCCTGCAAATCGGTTTCCCCCGCGTTTGTCTTGGCGGCCACCAGACCGGGAGCGACGATCTCCATCTCGACGACGTCGATATAGGGCAGTTGCACGCCCTTGCTGTCGATACGGTGATAGTAGGGGTTGCGCACGAAATTGTGCCGGATCTTTTTACCAGAGCTGGCATTCAGCCACGGCTGCAACGTGGGCAATTTGTGATTGTCGAACTTATAAAGGTTGTCCAGCTTGTTGTGCAGCGCGGCCCAGCTTTTGACACGGGCATCCTCGACCTGGAATGCCAGCTCATCCGCATCTGCAAACTTTTCATGGTACTGCTTCAGGAATTCCGACGGCCGGTAGATGAACGGCGGCCGCGCCTGTGCCAGCGACTGCAGGAAGTTGGGGTTCGGGTCGTCCCATTCAAACACGACAGTGGTTTCGTCAGGGAAAGATACCTTCGGCGTCTTGCCCTCGACAATCAGGAAATCAGGCGGACCGGACGGGCTGAGAAGCTCATTGTTTGCAACGTCCTCCCACCAGTACCGAAAGTCCTCGGAGGTAAAGGGTGAACCATCCGACCACTTGTGCCCTTCGCGCAGATGCAGCGTGAACTTTCGATTGCCTTCGTTTTCAAATGACTCGAGCAGGTCCGGCACAATCTCATAGTTCTCATCAAAGCCAACCAGCCGGGCATATCCGTAAACGACCATCTGGCGGATGTCCTTGGATCGCGTGACCATCGTCCGCAGCGTGCCTCCGGGCGTGCCGAAATCACGCCCTTTGGCGGCAAGATCGACGACCAGGGGTTCCGACGGAAGCCGTTCTTCGATCGGAGGCAGATTGCCGGCATCGACCTCGGTTTTCCAAAATACGCCTTCAACGGGTGTCGGAGTTCCGGCCATTCCGGGCAGGGTCCAAAAAGCCGACAATGCGGCTGCCATTAGCAGGGGGCGAGTGGTCTTAAACATGGCATCGTACCTTATGGCCGGGCTCCATCTCTACCAGCGAGGGTATCACGGAGTCGGTAAATCGGAAGGCGTCATCCCAACTGTCTGGTGAACCTGCGCCCAAAGCAACCAAATTCAGGTCGATGGGCCGGTTGATGTCGGGTTCCGGCTGAGCGGCAATCAGCGCCTTGGTGTAAGGGTGGCGGGGATTGTAGAACAGG
This sequence comes from Ruegeria sp. CL6, assembly GCF_056536465.1. Classification (NCBI taxonomy): domain Bacteria; kingdom Pseudomonadati; phylum Pseudomonadota; class Alphaproteobacteria; order Rhodobacterales; family Roseobacteraceae; genus Ruegeria; species Ruegeria sp. CL6. Next base: position 1,004,150 of record NZ_JBQFPR010000001.1, on the reverse strand, counting down.
GTCTCGGGCGGGGCTTGTTCAACCACCAGACCCCGGCGCATCACCGCAACTTCGTCAGCGATACGCGCCACGACCGCAAGATCGTGAGATATGAAGAAATAGGACAGGTTCAGACTGTCTTGCAGATTTTCAAGCAATGTCAGGATTTGTTCCTGCACGGACACGTCCAGAGCCGAGGTCGGCTCGTCGCAGACAATCAGTTGCGGGTCCAGCATCATCGCACGCGCAATGGACAGGCGCTGACGCTGGCCGCCGGAAAACGCGTGAGGGTAACGTTTCAGCATGTCGGCGTTCAGGCCGACGCGCTGCAACATCTCGGCGGCCTTGTCTCGCTGCTCGGCAGGTGAGCCGATTTTGTGTATCTCAAGCGGTTCAGTCATGGCGTCCTGAATACGCATCCGCGGACTGAGCGAGCTGTAGGGATCCTGAAACACCATCTGCGCCTTGCGTTGAAAAGCGGTGCGCTGGGCGCGAGACATCTGGTGAACGGTTATCGGGTCTTCGTTCGGGGAGGTGCGGAAAAGAACCTCGCCGCCCGGGTCAGGTGGTTCCGCGCCAAGGGCAATGCGGGCCGCAGTGGTTTTGCCAGAGCCGCTTTCACCGACGACGGCCAGAGTCTTGCCACGCGCGAGGTTCAGGTCCACGCCGCGACAGGCATGTATCAGCCGTTCGCCCTGCCACCCCTTGCTGGATCGCATCGTATAGGTCTTGGACACGCCCTTCAGTTGCAGGATCAGGTCTTCTTCAGGCATCGGGATGCCAACTGCGTCCTTGTCCGGTATTTCCGGCGCGGCGTTGAACAACTGCTGTGTGTAAGGATGTGCCGGAGAGGTCAGGATCGGCGCGGCAGCCCCGGATTCCATAACGCGGCCTTTGTGCATCACAACGACCTGTTCAGCCATATTCGCAACCACGCCCAGATCGTGCGTTACAAGGATCAGCGCCATTCCGGTTTCGCGCTGAAGCTCTTTGATCAGCCCCAGAACCTGCGCCTGAGTTGTCACGTCCAAAGCAGTCGTGGGTTCGTCGGCAATCAGCAGTTCTGGCTTGGAAACCATTGCCATTGCGATCATTGCGCGCTGCCGCATGCCTCCGGATAGCTCGAAGGGATAAGAATCATAGGCGCGTTGGGGATCGGGGAACCCGACCCGTTCAAATTGCGTCAGAACTTCTTTGCGCGCCTGGGCCTCGGACGCGCCGCGATGCAGCCAAAGGACTTCGCTGACCTGATTTCCGATTTTGTGCAGAGGCGACAGAGAGCGCATCGGCTCTTGAAAGATCATCGAAATACGGTTGCCGCGGATATCCCTCATCCGGCGTTCACTGATCTGGGTCAGTTCTTCTACGCCTTTGGAATCACTCAGGGTAATTGTGCCGCTGCGAATCTGGGCAGTGCGGGGCAAGATGCGCAATGCGGCCCTGCAAGAGATCGTTTTGCCCGAACCTGATTCCCCGACCAACGCAAGTGTCTGCCCAGCTTCCACATCGAAGTTGACGTCTTTGACAACAGAGTCGCCCGCACCGAAACCGATGCTTAGGTCTCGGACAGACAACAACGCAGTCATGCGGGTATTCCACCCGTTAGGCCGTGAGTCGGCATCGGCTTAATCAACTCCCCGTGTTTTTTGTCGCAGTTTCGCGCGGTTGGACCCAACTAGTCAAACCCGTTCTTATGCCGAAATGTCGCGGAAATGTGAATCTGAGGCCAAATTGCCTACACAAAGCCTTGAGGATTTGCCATCAAATGCGATGTCGGCCCCAGCTTTTACGCCGATAGATACCAAGGAGAGATTTTCCCGTGCCCGATACCCAAAGCCGCCTGGATTTGTTCATCGACCGTATGGTCTCGCAACGAGCATGTCTGGATCACGCCATCGCGCAGACAAAAGGCATGCCGGGACCGGTGTTTGAACTGGGGTTGGGCAATGGGCGCACCTATCACCATATGGTCCAGTACATTGAGACTCGGCCGGTCTATGTTTTTGAACGCGCCGTTGCCTCGCATCCTGATTCAACGCCGCCAGAGGATCTGGTGATTTTAGGGGATGTGCGGGAAACGCTCCCTGCTGCGCTGGATCGCTTTGGCGCGACGGCCAGCCTGATTCATGCGGACCTTGGCGGGCACAACCGGGAAAAGAATGATGCGTTTGCGCGCCTTGTGTCCCCACTGATTGAACCGCTTTTGGCCGAAGCGGGGCTGATGGTGTCGAGCGATCGAATGTATTTTGAAACCCTGACTGAAGTGCCGTTACCGGCAGGAGCGGTCGAAGGCCGCTGTTTCATCTATCGCCGCTAGCTGGCCTGCAAGGATATTCTGATGCTGTTTTATGATTGCTCTACCGCGCCGAACCCGCGCCGCGCACGGATGTTCATCGCCGAAAAAGGGCTTGAGATTGAGACCCACGACATCTCTATCGCCAAGGGCGAGCAACTGAGCGAGGAATTTCGCGCCGTCAATCCAAACGCCACAATTCCAGTTCTTGTGACCGACGAGGGGACCGCGCTGACCGAGAATCTCGGTATCGCGGCCTATCTTGAGGCGCGCTTTCCCGAACCGCCCTTGATGGGGCGGACGCCGGACGAAAAAGGCTTGGTTCTGATGTGGAACAGTATTGTCGAGCAACAGGGCGGCGCGCCGATTGCCGAGGCGCTGCGCAATACCCATCCGGCGTTTGAAGGCCGGGCCATACCCGGACCGGTGAGCCACGCACAGATCCCCGAGTTGGCACAGCGCGGCACAGCGCGGGTCGCACGGTTTTTCGATATTCTGGAAGATCGGTTTGCCCAAAGTGCTTTTGTTGCGGGTGACGTATTTACGTTGGCCGATATCTCGACCTTCGTGTTCGTCGATTTCGCGCGCGTGATCAAAATGAAAATTCCTCAGGAAAACACCGCAACTCTGGCCTGGTTTGACAAGATAGCGGCGCGTCCCAGCGCCCAGCTTTAAAGGACCAATCTGGCTTGGCGGGTTTTGGCGATCAGGACTGTACAGAAATGTCTAGACAGAAGTGAACAGTGCGTCTAGCGTCCCTTGCGAGTCATGCAGGGGAGTGCAGGATGAAATCTCAGTATCGTGTTGTGGTCATCGGGGGCGGCGTTGTGGGCGCCTCGGTTCTGTATCATCTGGCCAAGTTTGGCTGGTCGGACGTGGTGATGCTGGAGCGGCGTCGTCTGGCCTCGGGGTCTTCGTGGCACGCTGCGGGGGGAATTCACGCGCTGAACGCCGATCCGAACATGGCAGCGTTGCAGGCCTATACGATCGACCTGCTAAGTGAGATCGAAAAGGAATCCGGCCAAAATATTGGTCTGCACATGACCGGAGGTCTGACTTTGGCGGGCACTCCAGAGCGGTGGGAATGGCTACAAGCGAACTACCGCATCTTCCAGTCCATTGGGATTGACGATTGCGAGCTACTGTCCCCGGAGGAGGCGCAAAAACGCTGCCCGATCATGTCAACCGACGGCGTTTTGGGCGCGATGTGGGCGGATCGTGAGGGCTATATCGACACCACCGGGACGGTGCAGGCTTATGCAACAGCGGCCAAAAAACGCGGTGCGGAATACTACGAAGAAACCAAGGTCGAAAGCCTGACGCAGACGGCAGACGGCTGGCAGGTGGTGACCGATAAGGGTACGATCACCTGTGAACACGTGGTCAACGCGGCGGGTCTTTGGGCCAAACAAGTGGGTCGCATGGCGGGGGTCGAACTGCCTGTTTCGCCGCTGAAGCACCACTATCTGATCACCGATACCGTACCCGAGGTTGCGCAGGCCGATTTTGAGATGCCGATGACCGTGGATCTCGAAGGGTTCACCTATATGCGGCAGGACCAGAAGGGCGTGTTGGTTGGTATCTATGAGGTCGAACACGAACATTGGGCCATGGACGGCGCGCCATGGAACTACGGCGAAGAACTGTTTCAGGAGCAGCTTGACCGGATCGAGAATGAGCTGACGCTGGGCTTTGAGCGCTACCCCTCGATCCAGAATGTCGGCATCAAGACATGGGTCAACGGCGCGTTTACCTTTGCGCCGGACGGTAACCCTCTGGTCGGGCCGGTGCCGGGTAAGCGCGGCTATTGGTCGGCCTGTGCGGTGATGGCCGGTTTCCTGCAAGGCGGTGGTGTCGGCAAGACGCTGGCCGAGTGGATGATCCATGGTGAGCCCGAGGCCGATGCGTGGCCGATGGATGTTGCCCGCTTTGGCGACTTTGCGCAGAACAAGCGTTATATCCGCGAGACGACGGGCCAGTTCTATTCCCGCCGCTTCGTGATGACCTATCCGAATGAGCAACTGCCGGCAGGCCGTCCGCTGAAAATGGCCCCGGCCCATGACGCGATGACCGAGGCAGGGTGCAAGTGGGGCGTCAGTTGGGACTTGGAAGTGCCGCTCTATTTCGCGCCCAAAGGGTTCGAGGAAACGCCGACCCTGAAACGCTCGAACGCGCATGACATCGTGGCCGAGGAATGCAAGGTGATCCGCGAGGGCGCGGGCCTGCTGGATATCTCTGGCTTCTCGCGGTTCGAGGTCAGTGGTCCCAACGCACAGGTCTGGCTGGATAAGGTGATGGCCTCGAAACTGCCAGCGCCCGGACGGGCAAAGCTGGCCCCGATGCTGGGCGAAAATGGTCGGCTCAAGGGTGATCTGACCGTGCTGAACTGGGGCGATGGCACGTGGTGGATCATGGGCAGCTATTACCTGCGGGCCTGGCATATGCGGTGGTTTGATGACCACATGATCGACGGTGTTACCGTTCGCGATCTGGGCGAGGAATATTGCGGGTTCGCCGTAGTCGGTCCGAAATCGCAGGCCGTTGTCGAGAAACTGGCTGAACAGGACATCTCGGGTCTGAAATTCATGGGCTGCGGTGATTTCGATATCGGTCTGGTCCGCGCCCGCGTCGCCCGCATGTCGGTCACCGGTGAGAAAGGGTATGAGATCAACTGCCGCTACGGTGATCACATCAAGCTGCGCCGGATGTTGCTTGAAGCCGGGGCAGACGAAGGCATTCGCGAATGTGGCTTCAACGCGATGCTGTCGACCCGCCTTGAAAAGAGCTTTGGCATCTGGTCGGCAGAGTTCACGCAGCTATACACGCCGGGCATGACGGGCATGGACCGCTGGATCGACTGGGACAAGGAATTTGTCGGTAAGCAGGCGGCGCTGGCCGAGCGCGACGGCAACGGCCCCGCGCAGGTTCAAGTTACGCTGGAGGTTGATGCGCTGGATGCGGACGCCAGCGGCTATGAACCCATCTGGGCAAATGGTAAACGGGTCGGGTTCGTGACGTCGGGTGGGTATGGCCACTACACCGGCAAGTCTCTGGCGATGGGATTGGTCAATCGTGACAAAGCTAATCCGGGGACTGACCTGTCGGTTCATGTGGTCGGTGTAGAGCGCCCCGCGCGGGTGATCGCCGCGTCGCCCTATGATCCGCAGGGCAAGGCGATGCGAGGCTGACTATGATCTCTCAAACCTCGCAACGCGGCAGGCGACGGAGGGGGCGGGGCGCAGAAGCCCCACCCGCAGCAAAGCGTGACGTGAACTACCGTCAGCTCAGGAATCCTTTCCCGCAGATGGAGGTCTTTCCGGCAGAGCAAATCGCCGACATGCATGAAACTGCCCTGCGCATGCTGCAGGAGTTGGGCATCAAGGTTTTGTTGCCCGAGGCGAGGAGGGTTTTCGCCGCAGCGGGTGCCAGAGTCGATGAGCAGACCGAGATGGTCTTTATCGGGCGCGACATTATCGAGGCCGCAGTCGCTTCGGCACCCAAATCCATTGCCTGTCGCGCAGGGGCACGCCACCGGGATTTTGCCTTAGAACTGGGTAGCCTGGTCTTTCAACCCGGAGCGGGCGCGCCCAATGCGACCGATCTTGAGCGCGGACGCCGTCCTGCAACCGGGCAGGATTATCTGGAGTTTCTGAAGCTCACCCATCATTTCGATGTGTTCCAGATGATCTCACCCCAGGTTGAACCGCAGGACGTGCCAACCCATTTGCGGCACTATTTCACCACGCAGGCGCAGATGGAGTTGACGGACAAGTTTCCGTTCTTTTTCTCGCGCGGGACGCCGCAGGTGATGGATTGCTTTGAAATGCTCTCGACCGCCCGTGGATTGTCGGATGAGGCATTCCGCGCGAATCCGCATTGCTATACGATCATCAACACCAACAGCCCTCGGACGTTGGACATTCCAATGGCGCAGGGGCTGATTGATTTTGCCCGCCACGGACAGATGTCGATTGTCACGCCCTTTACGCTGATGGGGGCAATGGCACCGATTACCGTGGCGGGGGCAATTACATTGTCCCATGCCGAAGCCTTGTCAGCTATTGCGCTGACCCAATTGGTGAACCCCGGTGCGCCCGTCTGCTATGGAACGTTCACAAGCAATGTCGATATGAAATCCGGCGCGCCTGCGTTCGGGACGCCCTCGCATTTTCAGGCGTCTCTGGCGGCTGGTCAGTTGGCGCGACATCTGGGTCTGCCTTGGCGGTCGGCGGCGGGGTCGGCCTCGAACAGCAATGACGTGCAGGCGGCCAATGAAAACCAGTTTGGTCTTTGGGGCTGCCTGATGGCAGGCGCGACCGTAATTATCCATTCAGCCGGGTGGCTGGAAGGCGGCTTGACCGTTTCGTTTGAAAAGCTGGTCTGTGACGCCGAGGTTCTGAATATGGTGGCCGAACTGTGCGCAGGGGCGCAGGCGGGTCCGGCTGAGATCGGGTTCGACACTGCGCTGCGCGAGGTCGAGCCAAGCGGCCACTTCTTTGCAACCAGTCAGACGATGGAGCGCTACAACACCGAATTCTACCAACCCCACCTGCATGACTACGCCAATTTCGGAACTTGGACCGAGCGCGGGGCAGTGGATGCCAATCATCGCGCCACCGGGGTCTGGAAGGACATCCTTGCCAATTTCCAATCCCCCGTCCAGAACGCGGATCGGCTGGGCGATCTGCACGAGTTCATCGCCCGACGCACAGAGGAGGGCGGCGCGCCGCCCGAGAGTTGAATGAGCAGTAAACCAATCCTCCACCGTGATGACCCCAAAGCCGAACCGCTGGTCGGCAATATCAAGGTTACGCGCGATGACTGGCTGAACGTGGCGATGGACGTTCTGATTTCGGATGGCGTAGATCAGATAAAGGTCCTGAATCTGGCCGAACGGATGGCCGTGTCCCGCTCGTCCTTCTATTGGTATTTCAAGTCGCGTCAGGAGTTGATGGACGCATTGCTCGAGCGGTGGCAAGCCACAAACACGGCTGCTCTGATCGCGCAGGCCGAAGCCCCTGCCCAGACTGTTACGGCTGCGGTGTGCAATGTGCATCGCTGCGTGGTGAACACGGCCCTGTTCGATACAGCGCTGGACTTCGCGGTGCGCGATTGGGCGCGCAAGTCGGGCAAGGTACGGCGTGCGCTGGATCAGTCCGACGCGCGGCGGCTTGAGGCATTGCACGCAATGTTTGCGCGCTACGGCTATTCCGAGGTCGAGGCCGAAACCCGCGCCCGCGTGCTGTACTATATGCAGATCGGTTACGATCTGGCGCAACTGAACGAACCGATGTCTGTGCGGATCTCGATGGTGCCGCACTACTTGTACGTCTTTACCGGGGTTGAACCACGACCCGAGGAAATCGAAGAATTCAGCGCCTATTCCATGCGCTACTGGAAAGGAGACCCAGCATGAGCCAACCAGACGCAATCATCATCGGAACCGGAGTGATCGGTGCCGCCATCGCGTTCGAGATGGCAAAGGCGGGCTGGAAAACCCTGTCTCTGGATCGAAACAGTCAAGTCGGCCACGGCTCGACCGCGGGGTCCTGTGCGATCATTCGGATGCACTATTCAACCTTCGACGGAACGGCCTTTGCGTGGGAGGGGTATCACTATTGGCGCGATTGGGCCGCGTATCTGGGCTTGCCCGAGGACGCAAACCTCGCGCAATTCCGCGAGACCGGGTGTCTTGTGATGAAAACCGACGCCAACGGGATGTTGGAAAAACACATGGCCAACAGCGCCGATCTGGACTGTCCTTTCGAGGAGTGGTCGCCTGACAAGATCACCGAACGCCTGCCGGTGTATTCGCTGGAAAGCTACGCACCAGCGCGTCGAATGGATGATCCTGATTTCGGGCAACCAAACGGGTTAAAGATGCGGGGCGGGGTGTTCTGGCCTCAGGCGGGCTATGTCACCGATCCGGCGCTGTCGGCACAGAACCTGATGGACGCGGCCAAGCAACACGGGGCCGAGGTGCGCACGGGGGCCGAGGTCGTCGAGATACTGGTCGACGACGGACGTGTTGCGGGCGTCAAACTGGCCTCGGGCGAGGAAATCCGCGCCAAGGTTGTTGTAAATGTCGCCGGGCCAGGTTCGGCGATCGTGAATAAGATGGCGGGTGTGCTGGACGACATGACGATTGAAACTCGCCCCTTGCGGCAGGAGGTCGTGCATGTCCCGTCACCCGAAGGGTTCGATTTTGAACATGACGGTACAATCGTTTCTGATAGCGATATTGCCCTGTATTGTCGGCCCGAGCATGGCAATCATATCCTGATCGGCTCGGAAGACCCGGAATGCGATCCGCATCAGTGGTGCGAGGATGACGTTCACTATAACCACGACTTTACGGATCAATGGACGACGCAGGCCATGCGTTACGCGCAGCGCGTGCCCAGCCTTGGGATTCCGTCGAAAACGCGCGGTGTCGTGGACCTGTACGATGCGTCCACCGACTGGATTCCGATCTATGACAAGTCCAGCCTGCCGGGGTTCTACATGGCCTGCGGCACCAGCGGGAACCAATACAAGAACGCGCCGATTGCAGGTAAGATGATGGCAGCCCTGATCGACTATTGCGAGGGAGGCGCGGATCATGATGCCCAGCCGCTGCAGTTTGAACTGCCGTATATCAAACGCTGGATTGATGTTGGGTTTTACTCGCGCAAGCGACCGATCAACGAAGAAAGCAGTTTTTCGGTTCTGGGCTAGCGCGGTTGAGTTGGAGCGAGTGAGCAGAGTAGGGGGTCGTCAACTTAGGCAAAGTTGGCGGCCAATCCTGTGGCAGAACCAGCTTTCTATGCCGCGAATTTCACCCAGGCCCAAACCATCGCCACGTAAGTCAGGTTATGCAGGCACTGATCCAACCCGGCGGCGCGCCAGAACGCGGCCTGAGTCGGCATGAGCTGTTTTTTGTCCGAGTAACTTGCCTTCGCAAAGTCGATATTGAAATGAACGACCCATTCCAACGCAGCGATTATCAGGATGAAGGACCACGGCGCACCGAAGATCATAAACACCAAAACAGACCCCACAACATGCACTGCGGCATGCTGGGCGCGTCCCATATGAAAGTACTCGCCACGCCCCGCCAGCATCTTGGGCGTCTGGAGATAGTAGTCCGCAAACATGTGTTTGATCTGCAACAAGCAGAGCATCAAAAACACAGCGCCTAAATTGGCAGGCAACTTAAACCTCCCGATATCGTCCTGTTACCAACAGTATGTGGTAAAGTGTTGTTGCGCAAATGAACTTGTTCACACTCGGCGATTATCTGATCAAATTGGAAACTATTTGCGTATTCAGTCGCGATTGCGGTAAAATTCAGGCGTTGGATTTGCGACGCATTCGTCAGGATTGGATCAATGATCCGCAACAGGGGCAGGTTCTATAGAACGTACGATTTTCCGGTTCATTTGGAAGTATTCAAAACGCGACCAGCTTGTTCTGCTGGCCGTGACCTCGACGCTGTTTCCGCTGCTCTACCTGACGCTGGAATTGCCGAAGCGTATCATCAACGATGCTATTGGTGCATCCAGTCCGGTTGTTGATGTCTTTGGCTTTAGTCTGCCGCAGACGAACTTTCTGATCATCCTGTGTTTCGCGTTTCTGGCGGCGGTGCTTGCGCATGGCTTGATGAAGATGCGCATCAACACCATGAAAGGCGTGCTCAGCGAGCGCATGCTGCGGCGGTTTCGGTATCAGTTGATCAGCCGCGCGCTTCGTTTCCCGCAGCCCTATTTCGAGCGGGTCAGCCAGGGCGAGATGGTGTCCATGATCACCGCCGAAAGCGAGCCGATGGGCGGCTTGATGGGTGATGCGATCAGCCAGCCTGTGCTGCAAGCGGGGCAGATGATCACAATCCTGTCCTTCCTGTTCCTGCAAAGCGTCTGGTTCGGGTTGGCGGCCGTTGCCTTGATTCCGGTTCAAGCATGGCTGATCCCCAAACTTCAGCGCCAGATCAACCTGCTCAACAAACGTCGTATTCAGGAAGTACGCGTTCTTGCAGCCCAGATTGGCGAAAACGCGGCCGGGGCGTCGACGCTGCGGGCCAATGGCGGCTGGCGGTATCGCCGCGCCATGATCTCGGATCAACTGGGCCGTTTGTTCGGTATCCGGTTCGAGATTTACCAGAAGAAGTTCTTTATGAAGTTCATAAACAACTTCATCTCTCAGCTGACGCCGTTCATGTTCTATCTGGTCGGTGGCTTGCTGGTGCTGCAAGGGTCGGTTTCACTGGGTGCTCTGGTTGCGGCACTTGCGGCGTACAAGGATCTCAGCTCACCCTGGAAAGAGTTGCTGACCTATTACAACCAGACGCAGGATATGTCGCTGCGCTGGGACGTCGTGATAGATCGTTTCGCCCCGCCCGGCATGCTGGACGAAAAGCTGTTCGAGGACGACCCAAAAGAACGTCCGCATTTGAATGCCGATGTTGTTCTGGACCATGTTTCGGTGCGGGACATGGATGGCAATCAGGTTCTGGACGATCTGAATCTGACCTTCCCGGGGGGTAAAACCATAGGCATCGCCGCCCCGAGTGAAGAAGACCGCCGTGCGATCGCAGAGCTGCTGACGCGTGAAATCCTTCCCAGTGCAGGTCGCGTCGGTATCGGGGGGCACAACCTGTCTGGCCTGCATCAAAGCGTCGTGGCAACCCGGATCGGTTACGCCTCGTCCCGGCCGGTCATGTTTCAGGGAACGCTGGGCGACAACGTCATGATGCCGATGCGGTTCAAACCGCTGTCGGACAAAACGGATGATCCCGGATTTGCCGAAACGCAAAGGGCTGGCAACAGTCGTGACCCGTTCCAGACCGAATGGCTGGACCCATCGCTGGCCGGGTTTGAGAATGCGGATACGTTGCGTGACTGGTGGCTGCAACTGATCGACGGGATGGGGTCCGGCGCGGCCCTGTTCCAACGCGGGGCAGAGCAGGCATTTGACGTTGAGGAACATCGCGAACTGGCCCAAAAACTGGTCGAGCTGCGCCCGGTCGTCCAACAGGCCGTGCGCGATGCTGGTCTTGAGCAGCAGGCGCTGGTTTTTGACCGCGACGCCTATAATGCCGCTTTGCCAGTTGCCGAAAACCTTCTGTTCGCCACGCCGCGTGTGCCTGTTACGCAAGAACTGTTGGCACGCCAGCCCGTCTTTCTGGGCCAACTGCGCGAGTTGGGGCTGGATGAAACGCTGGTCAACCTGACCCGCGACGTGGTCGATATGCTGCGCCAGATCTTTGGTCTGGACGGGACCGATCATCCCTTGTTCCGCAAGCTGGGTCTTGAGGTTCAGACCTACGAAAACGCGGTGGAATTGCTGGAACGAACCCGCGACGAAGGTGTATCCGGGCTGGACGACGACCAGCTTGCCAACCTGCTGGCTGTTCCGGTTGTCATATCCGCCGAGCAGATCGGACCCGCGTTCACGGATGAACTGAAGAACCGCATCCTTGAGTTGCGGCACAGTCACTCCCACAAACTTCTGGAAACGCTCCATGACGTGTTTGCCCCTCTGGATGCCGAGGCGTTCGCACCGGGCCTGACCGTGATGGAGAACGCTCTGTTCGGAAAGGTCAGCCAGATCGGTGGGGCGCGGTCGGATGAGGTGCGCAAGCTGATAGTCGATGTGCTGGACCAAAACGGTGCGCGTCCCTTGGTGGTCGAGCTGATCTATGACGTCCCGGTTGCCTTGGGCGGCCAGAACTTGCCCGCAGTGTTTGCCGAGCCGCTGGCCTTTACGCGTGCGACGATCAAGAAGCCGGACATTCTTATTCTGGAGAATGCGCTGGCAAGCTATGACATGGCAACGCAGGTCGCGGTCTATAAGAACCTGCGCTCGTTGCTTCCTGATACTACGGTTGTCTATCTGAACGACCAGTTCGATAATCCTGACGTATTCGACATGTATGTCGAAATCAGGCAAGGTCGGGTTGTTTCGGATGAAGGACCCGCGGACGTGGAGGAAGACAGTGCAGCCTCGGCAGACCTTGCGCGCAAGTTGCGCGCGCTAGAACAGACGCCGTTGTTTTCCGGTCTGGATCGGCGTCAGTTGCGGCTCTTGGCATTTGGTGCGCGCTGGTTCGATGCCAAACCGGGTGAAGTTGTATTTCTGAAAGACGATCAGCCGACAGATGGTGCATATGTTGTGCTTGAAGGAGAGGCCGGGCTGTATCTGCCTCAGGCGGGCGGGCCGGATCAACTGATTGCGACCGTTGGCGCTGGCGCTTTGGTCGGTGAATTGGGGCTGATCCGAAAAGAACCCCGCGCCCTAAGCATGATCGCGGAAACGGAGCTGTCCTGCCTGCGGATCGGTGAAGAAGAATTTCTGGCCGTTGTCGAAAACGACGCGGCGACAGCGTTCAAGCTGTTGCAGGTCATCGCGGGATACGTATCGAACTAGCCAGATCAGCCTTCGGGCTTGCAGAACAGGTCGTAAAGCAACCCGATCATTTGGGCCGTGTTGCCGTCCTGAAGGGTATAGTAAATCGTTTTCCCCTCCCGGCGGGTCGATACCAGACCTTCGCTGCGCAAGCGCGCAAGCATCTGGCTGACGGCCGCCTGCCGCGTGTCCAGCAGCCTTTCAAGTTCGCTCACGGACTTTTCGCCCTCACCCAGATGGCAGAGGATCATCAGGCGGCCTTCATGCGCCAGCGCCTTGAGGAAAGCCGCTGCTCGTGCCGCGCTGTCCTTCATGTCCGAAAGCGCTTCGTCTGTGTCCTGAATTTCTTTTTCCGTTACTGTCACGCGCAGCCTGTTCGCAACTGGGGGTTGGTCCAATATGGCCCAGATCGTAGGCGATTGTCACCCCTCGGTGGCTGGCGCACCGCCCTGAAACGCGTTTCCGTTGACATAGTCGCAGGGTTCTTCCTGCATTTGCAGGTGCAGCCCATCGCCCGTGAAAGGGTGCGCACGAGCCAAGTCTTCGTCCACTTCAATCCCCAGACCGGGCGCGGTTGGGGCTGATACGAACCCGTCTTCGACGCGAAGCGCGCCTTTGATCAGGCTATCGTGAAAAGGCGTTTCGATGGTTTCCAGCAGCAACAGGTTCGGGATCGACGCCGCCAGTTGGATGTTGGCGGCCCATTCAATCGGTCCTGCATATAAGTGCGGGGCCATCTGCGCATTGAAGATTTCGGCAATGGCCGCGACCTTCTTCATCTCCCAAATGCCACCTGCGCGACCGAGCGCAGGTTGCAAAATCTCAGCCGCACCCGCCCGCAAAACAGCGCCGAATTCGGCCTTTGTCGTCATACGCTCTCCGGTCGCGACGGGGATGCGGACGTTGCGGGCAACGCGGGCCATGTCCTCGATCATGTCGGGCGGGGTCGGTTCCTCGAACCAAAGCGGGGAATAGGGTTCCAAAGCCTGACCCAAGCGGATCGCGCCTGCCGTATTGAATTGGCCATGAGTGCCAAATAGCAGGTCTGCCTTATCTCCCACAGCTTCGCGGATCGCTTTGCAAAATGCGACGGACATCGAAATATCGGTCATCGCAGGCATGTGGCCGCCGCGAATTGTGTAGGGGCCAGCAGGGTCGAATTTTACAGCAGTGAATCCGCGCCGGACCATTTCGGCTGCGCATTCTGCGGCCTGATCCGGTGCAGTCCAGAAATCAGTCAGGTTATGCTGGGGCAGGGGGTAAAGATACGTGTAGGCCCGGATGCGAGGGTTCATCAGCCCGCCCAGCAAGGCGTAGACAGGGCGATCCCGGTCTTTGCCGAGGATATCCCAACACGCGATCTCAAGACCCGAAAACGCGCCCATCACGGTCAGGTCCGGGCGCTGGGTAAACCCGCTGGAATAGGCGCGGCGGAACATCAGTTCGATATTTTCGGGGTTTTCGCCCATCATGTGCCGTTCAAACACGTCGCGGATGACGTGGCGCATCGCTTCGGGGCCGACCGACGAGGCATAGCATTCCCCCCAACCGGTGATCCCGGTATCGGTCGTGACCTTCACCAGAATCCAGTACCGCCCGCCCCAGCCCGGAGCAGGCGGTGCGGTGACGATGATATCGAGGTCCTGCAGCTTCATCCCGGTTCTCCCCGCGTTGTGTCAGACCCTGTCGAACACAATGACATTGCGTTTGGCCGATCCGGTTTTGGTGTCTGCGATCGCTTCGTTGATCTGCTCCAGAGACCAGCGGCCCGAGATCAGCTCGTCCAGTTTCAACCGGCCCTGTTCATACAGGTCTATCATCCACGGTATATCACGCTGAATGACCACGTCGCCCATCTTGGACCCGATCAAACCCTGACCCAAAGCGGCCAGAATGACGGGTTCATAGCTGGCTGTATCCCCGGAATGGGGCATGCCGATCATGATGGCCTTGCCTCCGCGCCCCAGATACCGCACGGCCTGATCATATGCCGGGATCGCGCCAACTGTGATCAGAACGGCGTCGGCACCACGCCCGCCCAGCGCCTCGTATGCGTCTTTCCACGGAGCCTTGGATGTCGCCAAAACGCCGTGGGTTGCGCCGAACTCTTTCGCGATTGCAAGTTTTTCTTCGGTCATGTCGACGGCGACAATTCGACGAGCACCGGCGATGCGGGCCCCCTGAATGGCGTTCAGACCGACCCCACCCGCGCCGATAACTACGACGTCCTGACCGGCGCGCAGACCGGCGGCATTCACGGCGGCGCCGACCCCGGTAATCACCCCGCAGGACAGCAGGCTGGCCACATCTTTGGGCATGTTTTCCGGGATTTTGACAATCTGCCGGTGGCTGACCACCACCTTCTCGGCAAAGGCGCCGCAGGCCATTGCTTGCTCCAACGGGCCGCCATCTGCTGCGCGCAACGGCCCCTTGACCGTGTCGTATGGCGTTTCGCATATCGTCGGCTGGCCTCCGGCGCAGGACGGGCAGGACCCGCACGCCCGGATCAGCGTGACGACAACGGTGTCCCCTTCTTCAAACCCTTCGGTCGCGTCGCCCACCGCAGAGATGATCCCGGCGGCCTCGTGCCCGTAAACGGCAGGGAGGAAGCCGCCCCAAGCTCCGCTCGCGTAGGAGATATCTGAATGACAGATCGCCACCGCATCCAGGGTCACTTCGACCTCGCCTGTCCCTGGTGGCGCGAGTTGAACGTCTTCGACTACCAGAGGTTCATTGAACGCCCGGCATACGGCGGCTTTGATGGTCTGCATGATTTCCCTCGCTCCGTTTGGATCACGGTGGCGCGGTCGGGTGCGCTCTGCAAGACGGAAATCGTCATTTAAATGTGCTTTGCCGTCAACTTTTGCCGCTTCTATGCGCCATCAAGGTTGGACGCGCGTGCGCGACATCCAGACGAAGGTTACGGGAATAACGGCCAGACCTACCCCTGCTAAGGTCAGGGCCATGTGGCTAAGGCCCGCCAACCCGCCGGCCGGGGAGGCAATCAGGAACCCTGACACGAACAATACGACCCGGGACACCAGACTGAAAGGGCCGGTTCCGAGTGAGCCTGCAAAGGCCAAATACCCCTGCAATGCCGCGGAAATAAACCAGATTCCTATCAGGGCGCAGATCAAAACCACCGCCACTTCAACCGTCGAGCCTTGCCCGATGAGCGCGGGGTTCAAGACAAAGAAGAAGGGCACAAAGTAGATTACACCGCCCAGTTTCATCGCCTCGATCCCTGTGCGGAAGGCATTGGCCCCTGCCATCGACGCGGCCGCGAATGCACCCAATGCCACCGGCGGGGTTATGTAGCTCACCATGCCCCAATACAGAATGAACAGATGCACCGAGAGTTCGTTAAGTCCCGCCTGAACCAGAGCAGGGGCCAGGACGACGGCCAGAAAGATGTAGCAGGCCGTGACGGTCATACCCATGCCAAAGACAAAGCTGGTCAGGGCGCCCATGATCAGCAGCATGGTGACTGAACTGCCCGCCATATGTACAAGTTCATTGGCCAACGGGCCGGTCAGTCCGGTTGCCTGAAACGCGCCGACGATCATGCCAATGCCCAGCAAAACGGCCACCAGTTCAGAAAGGGTGCGTCCAACCGAGACGATAATGTTGAGAAAGCCTTCTAGCGAAACGCGGTCGTTTTTCTTGAACTGGTTGACCACAAGCAAAAGGACGACCGCGAAGAAGGGGGCCGTGGTTTCCCAGCGAAAGGCAACCATCAGGAAAATCAGCAGCGCAAAAACTGAGATGTACAACCAGCCTTCGCGCAGGGTCTGACCAACGTGGGGGCGTTCGCTCTGGCTCATGCCTTTGAGGCCGTGCCTTGCAGAATACGCGTCGATTTGGACGAACAGGCCGAAGAAATACAACAGCGACGGGATCGCAGCCGCCAGCATGATCTCGACATAGGGCATGCCCAGCCACGAGGCGATCACAAAGGCCGTCGCCCCCATGATCGGCGGCATGACAACTCCGCCGGTCGAAGCGCACGCCTCGGTCGCGGCCGCAAATCGCGGTGCAAACCCGGTTTTCTTCATTGCAGGAATGGATACGGCACCCGTGGTGAGGACGTTCGAGATAACCGAACCGGACATCGACCCCATGAAGCCGGATGCAAAGATTGAGACCTTGGCGGCACCGCCGCGGAAGCCGCCGACCAAAGCGAGAGCGAGGTTGTTGAAGAATTTACCGCCGCCGGTGAACTGCAATACGGCGCCAAACAGGATGAATCCGATGACCAGATTGCCGAAGGCTCGCATCGGAATACCGAACGACGCCTCGGACGAAATCATGAAATAAGGAACCACGTCTCGGAACGGCTGGGCAAAGCCGTTAAGCGGATCGGGTATCTGATCCGCAAAGGTCGGATACAGCGAAAAGAACAGCACGATGATAAAGATCACGAACCCACCGGCCCGCCGGGTTGCTTCGAGGATCAGCAAGTATAGTAAAATCGAGGCCCAGACCGCTTTGTCCGGCGCGGCGTATTCCCAGCCTGAATCCAGGCTGGTTCCGGCTGTCAAAGCAAAAAATCCGGAAATACTAAATGCTAGGGCGGCAAGTATCCAATCGTACCACGGAACGCGTGCCGACAGGGTGTTGCCCGCTCGGAAGATGATGAATGAGAGGCTGAGAAACAGCCCTGCCAATGCATAGAGGTACGTCCCCTCCAAAAGCGATGTACCGCCCAGCCTCAGATTGAACAGCTTGTCTACTGCGAGCCCGATTGCAGTGAGCGTGAAAAGGATGATGAGCCAGCGCGCCAGCCCTGAAAATGTCCGACGTTCCTCGGCAAGTTCGGCTTCGATTGCGGCGCTGCCGCGCGTGCTTTCAGGTTGCTGCGTCATTGGCTCTCGCAAGTATTGTGTTGGTATCGGTATTGGAATGTGCGGGCTGAGGAGCCCGCACAATCAAGTGTTTTCGGGTTCGCGACCTTTAGAAAACCACCTCAAAGCCACCGGCTTCCAGGGCGTCGCGGCGCTTTTGCTCCCAGGCTTCTTGCCAGTTGTCCGGCCCTTCGGCTTTCAGCTCTTCCCAGGCTTTTTGCAGCAACGACTGGCGTTCGATCAGCTTGTCATTGTGGGCCTGCGCTTCGTCGGTCCAAAGGCCCAGTTCCTGATAATAGCGGATTGCGCCTTCGTGGTAGGGAGCGACCCATGTGAAGTTCTGCTTGTCGATCGCCCATCCGTCGACGCTGGGCGCGTTGCCGGTGTATTTGTCGTACAGTTCGTGAAGCGCCTTGGTCATGTTGTATGTCAGAGCTTCGTCCTGATCGACATACGTCATGAGAACCGGATAGGCGTATCCTGCGGTTTGGACCCCGTCGGTGTCATCAATGTTGCCCCCGGCCGTG
The DNA here is from genome assembly GCF_056536465.1 of Ruegeria sp. CL6. Taxonomy (NCBI): domain Bacteria; kingdom Pseudomonadati; phylum Pseudomonadota; class Alphaproteobacteria; order Rhodobacterales; family Roseobacteraceae; genus Ruegeria; species Ruegeria sp. CL6. Next base: position 986,124 of record NZ_JBQFPR010000001.1, on the reverse strand, counting down.
GCCGTGATTGGCGAGAAGAACGGCGCAATGGCCAGCATCCGATCCAATCCTTCGGAATTGTTCGGGTCAATCGGTGGCCAGTACACACCGCGCGGCGACGAAACTGCTTCGTAAACCCGGCCCGAGGTCGTGGTCGCAAAGGCTGCATCGACCGTTCCGTCAATCATGCCAACCCAAGAGTCTCCGTATCCGCCGAATTCAACAATCTCGACATCATCCCAGGTGAGACCGCCATACGCCAGATATGCTTCGTTGTTGACGTTCAATGCAGGGGCACCTTTGATCCAGGCCACACGCATCCCTTTGAGGTCCGAGTATTCAAAGCCTTCGCATCCGGGCTTGCCTGCCTTTTCACAAGCCTCAGCCGCGACCGCGAGGGTCAGGCCAAATGTTCCGCCATTGTTGGCCGCCAAAATACGAACCGGCTGCGGCCCCCAGTTTTCTGCACCGAACTGGAACACGCCTTCCTGCGCCATGAAAGAGCCGCCGACGCCGTTGGCAGAAAACTGTACTTTGCCCTGCCGCAGAGGTTCGGTCCGCGCGATGTCGTTTTTGCCCGGCAAAACCCGAAGGTTGACGCCCAGCGCTTCTTGCATCGCAGCGCCGATGGCGACGGATTGGTTGTAGCCTGCGGACCCAGTGCCGTAAGCCGTCCAGGTGATTTGGGTGGGCAATTCTATTTCGCCCGCCACCGCCCAAGTCCCGGTGACCGAGCACGCCGCTGCAGCCAATAGTTTTCGTGTAAGCATCTTTCTCCTCCGTTGCCTAACATGTCTGCGGTTTTTCGGCCGATTTCGACGAGCCTTGTGAACTCCTGGAAATGGCGTTGTCCGCTCAACAGCTTGCGGCGACAAACAAAGCTTGAGGCTAGTTCGGAACGGTTGTTAAAGCAGTCTCCGGCTGCCAGGAAAACCGTGCCGAGCATTCTCGTCCCAAGCGATAGATAATGCCGCTTTTGTTGGGATCTTTTCTGCACCTAGTTCGACAAACGCACCTCCCCTCGTGCTGCCGCTACCTCATCAAGCGCCTGTTGTGATCGTCGCAGGCGCTTGCCTGGAGGACCGCCCAGCCGCTGGATGATCAAGCTCATTCGAGCTTTCAAACAGCATAGTCGGAAGGTGGATTTCGCTCATACAAACAAAATCCTATATTAACTATTCATTTGTATGTCTGCGGACGTGCCCGTTCATTCGCCCGGTATGGAGTGAAGCCGACAGATTGTCCGAACAGGTCAAATCGCGGCGTGCACTCTCCCCAAGAAATTTGGAAAGTTTTTCATGGGGTAACGGGTCGCGACCTCAAAAACAGTGCAAACCCAATGATCATTAGCACCATCGCCAGCAGAAAAGGTGCGCCCGGCAGGTAAAACGCTGTTTCAGGTCGGGCAAAATGGGCAAAGACGCTGGTCATCAGCAGAGGTGATATGACCATCGACAAGGCATGTAACGACGTTAGAACGCCCTGTAGTTCTCCTTGCTGCGAATCCGGTGTGGCGCGAGAGGTCAAGGCTTGCAGCGCTGGGGTTACGACGGCACCCAATGCCGTGACGGGGATCAGCATCAGTGCGATAAAACCGTTCGTGAGGAACGCCAGAACGACAAAACTGCCGATCTCAAATACCATGCCGTAGATGATCGTAACGCGCTCGCCCAGATACCGGGTCGCCGGGCGGATCAACCCGCCTTGAACGGCCGCCATCCCAATCCCATAGACGCCCAGCGACAGCCCGATCATTTGCGGCGACCAGCTGAACCGCTCGGTGGTGAAATAGGCCCAGATTGCAGGGTAGACATAGATCGAGACGGAATACAGGAAATAGACCCACAGCATTGGGCGTATGCCCGGCAGCGCAGCAATCGCGCGAAGCGAGTTGACCGGGTTCGCCCTGCGCAAGCTAAAGGACCGTCGGGTTTTGTCCGTCACAGTTTCCGGCATGACAAACAGGCCGATTGCAAATGTCAGCGCTGAGAGGAGCGCAGCGGCCCAGAAGGGCGCGCGGGTGCCGTATTCGCTCAGCAACCCTCCGACCACGGGACCCAGAACGAAACCTACACCAAATGCTGCTCCGAGAAGGCCAAAATTCGCGGCCTTTTCATGGGGTTTGGACACGTCTGCCATAAATGCTGCTGCCGTGGCGTGTGTTGCGGCAGTGACGCCTCCGACGATACGCCCTGCCAGCAATAGCCAGATACTGCCCGCAAGCGCCATGACGACATAGTCAAGGGACATGACAAACAGGGATACCAGCAGAACAATTCGGCGACCGTAAGCATCCGAGAGATTCCCGAGAATGGGCCCAAACACGAATTGCATTGCTGCAAATGCCGTGCTCAGAATTCCACCCCAGATTGCTGCACTTGCCAGCGTTCCGCCCTGAACCTCGACGATCAGTTCGGGCATGATTGGAAGAACCAGACCGATGCCCATTGCGTCGATCATGACTGTCATCAGGACAAAGAGAAAGGGCAGGCGCATGGAAACCGGATATATGACACTATGCCGGAACCCTAACCATAGTCGGGTGATTTAGAAAACACCCGATAAGAACGAAGTCACGGAGTGTCTGGCAAAGTGTCGACGATCTGGAGCAGGGTTTCGGACAGTTTGCGCGGGTGCGAAAAGAAAGGAGAGTGCGAGCTTGCGATTGTGTGCCGCATTTTGGCAGGCACGGCGCGGCTCATTTCTTCCTGATATTCGGCTGGAATTGTTCGATCATCCGACGCGCAGATATACGCCTTGGGTACGCGGGCGTAGCGGTCGCCCAGAGGCAAGGGCGTATCTTGCGGTGCGATGGCCTGCGGACACAGGCGCGCCAGCGCGTATGGCACGGTGGAAGCAGGGCAGTCGTGATAAAACAGCGCCTGAACGCGATCCGGCTTGACGGAATAGGACAAACCATCTGCGGATTTCTCGACCGCGTCGCTGATCGTCTGCCTTGGCGAATTCCGGCGCATCTCGATCATCGACAAACCATCTTGGGGGACATATGCGCACAGATAAACCAGCGCCTTCATGCCATTCGGGTCAGCCTCGGCTGCTGCACTGATTGGATAGCCGCCCCAGGAATGCCCGACGATAATGGTCTGTGGTGAACTGGCGGACAGAACGGCGTCGCGGCAACTTTCCAGCGTCACCTCTGAGGTCGGGGTCGGGTCCGAGCCGTGGCTGGGCAAGTCGATCGCGCGCGCCGAGTGGCCCAGATGTTCCAGCGCCGGGATCACGTCGCGCCAGCACCACGCACCATGGCACGAGCCATGGACCAACAGGAAATCCGCCAAAATACTGCTCCTTCAAAATACTTCTAAATATGTCCTATGTCGGCCATGAGCCTCTCAAGCAGGGCCGCGTATTCGACAGGTTGTTCGACACAAGGAAGATGGCCAGCCCTGCGCATCAGCTCGAACCGTGAGCCGGGGATCAGGTCGATGGTTTCGCGTACCAGATCGGGCGGGGTCGAGCCGTCTTCACTGCCCGCAATGCCAAGCGTTGGCAATCTCAGGCCGCTTGTTGGCGTGTAGAAATCAGTTCCCGAGATGGCGGCACAGCAGCCCAGATAGCCGTCCGCAGGCTGGCGCACCATCATGTTTCGCCAAAGCAAGTGGTCCGGGGACGCTTGAAATGGTTTTGAAAACCACCGCTCCATCGTGGCATCAGCCAGCGCTTCGATCCCGCCCTCACGCACCGCGTTCATCCTGTCTTGCCAGATTGAGGGCGTGCCGATCTTTGCAGCCGTGTTTGACAGGACCAAGGCGCGAACCTGATCCATGCGCTTCACGGCAAGCCCCTGCGCAATCAAACCGCCGATGGACAGGCCGACGAAAACACAATCCCGAACCTCAAGAAGGTCCAGCAGGGCTTCGGCGTCGCGGATCAGTGCCCCCATCGAATACGGCGCGGGTGGGCAGGACGACAGGCCATGCCCGCGTTTGTCATACCGGATGATCCGAAGACCCGGCGGCAAATGTGGCAGCATGGCATCCCACAGGCGCAGGTCGGTACCCAGAGAATTGGCGAAAACCACAGGTGCGCCGTTCGGGTCACCGTCGACACGGTAGTGAATATTGACGTCCCCAAGCGTTGCTATTTGCATGACTTAATCCCCATTCGTCACACGTGGAATTCACAACCTGACTTATCTGGTATCCGCTGTCAGGTCAGGAATTCCAGTGCTTTCCCAAAGACTTCGGGGTCCGTATTGCCCCCCGATGCAACAACTATCACCGCGTCGCCCTTGATTTCATCGCTGCGGAAAAGGGCTGCGGCCAATGATACCGCACCGCCCGGTTCCAACACAATCTTGAGGCGCAGAAAAGCAAGCGCCATGGCCTGCATCGCTTCTTCTTCGGTGACGGAAAACCCCGGTCCGCACAGCCGTTTCAAGATCGGAAAGGTGATTTGGCCCGGCTGCGGTGTCAGGATCGCATCGCAGATATTTCCCGACGACGCGGCGTTGTTCTGTATGCGCCCGGTCGCCAGAGAGCGTTTCACATCGTCGAACCCCTCGGGCTCGCACGGTTGGGCGCGCAGGCCCGGGGCATGCCCTTCAAGCGCCAGCGCGATACCTGATGTAAGCCCACCGCCGCCGCAGCACACCAGAACATCGGCTTGTTCAACGCCCAAGGTCGCGGCTTGCCGTGCGATTTCAAGGCCGGTTGTGCCTTGTCCTGCGATCACCTGCGGCTCATCATAGGGGCGGATCAGGGTCAGGCCACGTTCGGATGCAAGCGCCTCGCCAATGTCTTCCCGGCTTTCATTTGCGCGATCATAAAGGACAACCTCGCCGCCCAACGCGCGGGTATTGTTGATCTTCAACTGCGGCGCATCCGACGGCATGACAATGACCGACGACGTACCGTGCAAAGCAGCGGCATGGGCAACACCCTGCGCGTGGTTCCCCGAGGAATAGGCAATCACACCGCGCCTGCGATCCGCTTCGCTGAGGGCCGAAATCGCCGACCACGCCCCGCGAAACTTGAAGCTGCCAGTGTGTTGCAGACATTCCGGTTTCACCAGAACACGACGCCCCGCGATTTCATCCAGAAACGGAGAGGTCAGGATCGGAGTTTCCCGAACGTGGCCTTTTAACCGCTCGGCCGCGGCTTCGATCAGGTCAAGCGAGCTCATACAGCGTCCAATACCTTGTGAATGAGGTCAAGCGATTGGGGTTCGTCCAGAAACGGGGCGTGCCCGCGATCTGGTATCTCTGCCGAGATAAGACCGGGGTGGCGCTTGTGCATTTCCGTCAGCGTATCCTTGCCAAGTATGTCCGAATTCTCGCCCCGTATCACGCCGGTTGGCGTGTCCCGAAGCGCCTCGAAAAACATCCACATATCCGGGACAGCCCCCGTCGCCGCCTGTTCAAGTAATGCGGTGCGCAGCGCAGGGTCATACCGCATCGCAAGCCCGTCGCCCGTCTGTTCGTACTGGATTTCGGCCTGTTGTCGCCAACGCTGCAAAGGGACGCCGGGGAAAGTCGGCTCCATAAACTGCTGCAGGACGTTTGCGGCCTCGTCATAGGTTTTGGACACGGGCTGTTTGCCAACGTAGTCCATGATCTTGGCGATGCCGGACAGTTCCAGAACCGGTCCGACATCGTTGAGAACCACGGCTGACAGACGCTCGGGGTGGCTGGCGGCAAGCGCCATTGCGATCAAGCCGCCCCGGGATGTTCCGATCACCGAAACCTTGTCGAGACCGAGGAGATCCAGCAATTCGATCGCGTCATGGGATTCGCGAAAGATATTGTAATTCATATAGTCGGGGTCGCGGTCCGAGTTGCCGCGACCGCGGTAGTCCATGGTGATCATCCGCATACCCGTCAGATGCGGTGCCAAGAACGAAAAGTCCCGGCTGCAACGGGTCAGGCCCGCCAGACATAGCACCGGCTGGCCCGCGCCCTTGTCGCTGAAATAGATGCTTCTGCCGTCCGTCGTGGTGAAAAAAGTCATTCAAGTCCAGCCAGTTGGGGGATCGTCGTCAGGTCGGTCAGAACATGTGCGGGCTTCCATGGCAAGCGGTCCACCGGCTCACCCGCTCGGTTAACCCATGCGGTGGTAAAGCCGTAGCCGGACGCCCCGGCCGCGTCCCACCCGTTAGAGCTGACGAACAGGATTTCGTCCCGCTCGCCGCCGAACCTGCCCTGCACAAGATCATAAACGCTTGCGTGGGGTTTAAAGACGCCAACGCTTTCGACCGACAAGACATCGTCCAGCACGTCCCCGATGCCTGCGGACTTTACTGCGCCGTCAAGCATTGGCGGGGAGCCGTTGGACAGGATGGCGGTTTGCAACCCTCCGGCTTTCAGCGCGCGCAGCATCTCGGGGACTTCGGGGTATGCCTGCAACTGCCAGTACAAGTCCAAGAGCCGCTGTCGCAGCGTGCTATTTCCGTCCAAGCCGGTTGCCTCAAGCGCCCAATCCAACCCGTCTTGCGTGACATCCCAGAAATCTGCGTGGGCATCGGCAACTGCGCGCAACCACGTGTATTGCAACTGTTTCAATCGCCAATAATTGGCCAATTCCGGCCATTTCTTCTGCAATGCTTCAAAGCCGGGTTCGGCAGCAGCCTGACGTGCGGCCGCCGCGACGTCGAACAGCGTTCCATAGGCGTCGAAAACGCAGGTTTTGATCGGCATGTGATCCCCTCCATTCGTCCGGCGCAGGTTGGCAAATGAGCGAAGGGTTTACAATGCTGTGTCACACCCTAGGGTTGGCCGCTTATTCCTTTTTCAGGCCGGAGGCCAATATGACCGCAATCAAGCAAGGCGACACGGTTCGCATTCACTACACCGGGACGTTGTTGGACGGCAAAGTCTTTGACAGCTCGGATGGGCGTGACCCGTTGGAATTCGTCGTCGGCTCGGGTCAGATTATTCCCGGACTCGATAGCGCTATGCCGGGCTTGTCAGTGGGCGAGAAAAAGCGGGTCGAGATCGCTTGTGCGGATGCCTATGGCCCGATCAATCCCGCGATGCGTCAGAGCATTCCGCGCGAAGGCATCCCGGACGACATTCCGCTGGAACCGGGTTCGCAACTGCAGATGCAGGCTCCTGACGGGCAGGTTTTGCCGGTGACCGTGGTCGAGGCGGACGAAGCGACGGTAACGCTGGACGCAAACCACCCGCTGGCGGGTCAGGATCTGATTTTTGATATTGAGGTCGTCGCCATCAACTGAATCCGTCTCAGGGGACAACGGGGATCAGCCTGTCAGCAGGCTGGTCCAGGACACAAAAGCGGCGCGAACATGCGGTTGCGTGCAGAATACAAACAGCATCAACAGCGTTGTTAGGGTCAGCAACGTAACGCGACCACGAAGCCCCAAAAATCCCGGCTTTCGGCGGGAGCGAGAGACGCGTGGGCTGCTTGCAACTATGTGTTCGGCTTTGCTCATGCCGCTATCACTGCCGGTGAAAGATGGTCAAATCTTGGCACCGGCAGGGAAAGATCAGGTCACATGAAATCAGGCTGTGGCATTCCCAGAACGTGGAAGCCTCCGTCGACCCGAACGATTTCGCCCGACGTACATGCGCCCGCATCTGACGCCAGATAGACAGCAGTGCCGCCCACAGCCTCAAGCGTCGCGTTCGAGCGCATCGGCGCGTTTTGGTCGCAGAACTTGTAGGTCTTGCGCGCACCGCCAATGGCAGCACCAGCCAGTGTCTTCATCGGGCCGGGCGAGATAGCGTTGACACGGATACCCTCGGGGCCAAGATCATTCGCCAGATAGCGCGTCGCAGATTCCAGCGCGGCTTTGGCCACGCCCATGACGTTATAATTCGGAACCACACGGTTCGAGCCTTGATACGTCAGCGTCAGCAACGTGCCGCCATTGTCTTTCATCAACGGATAGGCGCGGCGCGCAACCTCGATGAAAGAATAGGCCGACACATCCATCGAGTGTTTGAAATTCGCCCGTGTGGTGTTCAGAAACCGGCCCGTCAGTTCGGACTTGTCCGAATAGGCAATGGCATGAACCACGAAATCAATCGTCGGCCAGCGTTCGCCCAGTTCCGCAAACGCTCGGTCCAGCGAGGCGTCATCGGTGACATCGGCATCTACCATGAAATCACTGCCGAGGCTTTGGGCCAGCGGCTCTAGCCGCTTGCCGAATGCTTCGCCCTGATAGGTAAAGGCAAGCTCTGCGCCGGCCTCATGCATGGCTTTGGCAATACCCCACGCAATCGAGCGGTCATTCGCCACGCCCATAACTAGGCCGCGTTTGCCCTTAAGAAGATCCGACATCACTTTCACCCGTTATACTTGGACAGAACCATGGACCCGTTCGTGCCGCCAAAGCCGAAGCTGTTGGTCATGACACTGTCCAAACCTGCATTTTCAACAACTTGAGTTGCAATTTCACCGGGCAGGATGCCTTCGGCAAGAGTGTCGACATTGATCGACGGCGTAATGAAGTCGTGGTGCAACATCAGCAGGCAGAAAATAGCCTCGAGCGCGCCTGCCGCCCCCTGCGCGTGGCCCGTCATCGACTTGGTCGAGGAAATCGGAGGCACGTTGCCTTCGCCAAAGATTCGCCGCACGGCTTCGACCTCGCCTACGTCTCCGACCGGGGTCGATGTTCCGTGGGCGTTGATATAGCCGACCTTCCGACCCTCGGGCAGGGTGCCCAAGGCCAGACGCATGGCGCGTTCACCGCCTTCGCCGGACGGGGCAACCATGTCGTGACCATCAGACGTTGCAGCATAGCCTGTGACCTCGGCGTAAATCTTTGCGCCACGGGCCAGAGCGTGATCCAGATCTTCCAGCACGACGATACCGCCGCCGCCCGAGATCACGAAACCATCGCGATTCTGATCGAACGCGCGCGAGGCTTTCTCGGGCGTGTCGTTGTATTTCGACGACATCGCGCCCATCGCGTCGAACAGGCAGGAAAGGGTCCAGTCCAGTTCTTCGCCGCCGCCTGCGAACATGACGTCCTGCTTGCCCAGCATGATCTGTTCTGCCGCGTTCCCGATGCAATGCAAAGAGGTCGAACAGGCCGACGTGATCGAGTAGTTGATTCCCTTGATCTTGAACGCCGTCGCAAGGTTGGCTGAAATGGTCGAGCACATGCACTTGGGTACGGCGAACGGCCCGATCCGCTTGGTCGCGCCGTTTTTCAGCACTGTCTGATGCGCTGTCAGCATTGCGCTGGTCGATGGCCCGCCTGAGCCTGCGACAAGACCTGTGCGCGGGTTAACGACCTGTTCTTCGGTCAGACCGGAATCGGCGATCGCCTGATTCATGGCGATATGGGCATAGGCCGCACCTGGGCCCATGAAGCGCAGCGTGCGCTTGTCGACGTGCTCGGACACGTCGATTTTGAGTGACCCGGCGATCTGGCTGCGAAAGCCGTGTTCAACCATCTGGTCATTGGCCTCGATGCCGGACTTGCCAGCTCTGAGAGAGGCCAGAACCTCTTGGGCATTGTTCCCGATGGAGGACACGACCCCCAAACCGGTGACAACTACTCGACGCATGTGCGTGCTCCTTATTTCGGCCCGGTCAGGCTTAGGCTTCAGACAATACGACTTTCATATCTTTGACGTCGTAGATCATTTCACCGTCCGCTTCGACGATTCCATCCGCCACGCCCATTGTCAGGCGACGAGTCTGGATCGCTTTCTTGAAGTCAATTTTATAGGTCAGCATCTTGCGGTCCGGGCGCACCATGCCGGTCAGTTTGACCTCGCCCACGCCCACAGCCATGCCGCGCCCCTGCCAGCCGCGCCAACCGAGGTTGAAGCCGGTCAGCTGCCACAGACCGTCCAGGCCCAGACATCCGGGCATGATCGGGTTTCCGGGGAAGTGGCAGTCAAAGAACCACAAATCCGGAGTGATATCGAATTCGGCCAGAACGTGGCCCTTGCCATGCGCGCCGCCATCGGCCGAGATGTCGGTGATCCGATCCATCATCAGCATCGGTGGTGCAGGCAACTGCGCGTTACCGGGGCCAAATAGTTCGCCACGGGCGCATTTCAGCAGATCGTCCTTATCAAAGCTGCTCGGGAATTGGGCCATTCTGCCGCCTCTCCTGCCAGGGGTCTGTTCGTTTAATCTGGCCTCGTCTAGCACCCGCATGCAAGGTCCTGCAAGAGCGGTGGCCCATATCATGTTGTGTTCAGACTATTCTTTGCGAATGAATTTCATTTGAAATTACCTGACCAGCGCACTTATATATACCTCAGCAACGAAATGGTATCGGATTCATGACACCTGAAAGCCAAAGCATCGCTACGAATTGGTTGGTTCACGCCGGACTGCGCCCGACGCGTCAGCGTGTGGCTTTGGCCGAATTGCTGGTGGGGGATGGCCGTCATCGGCATGTGACGGCGGAAAGCCTTTTTGAATCGGCCAAAAAGAACGGTGACGCCGTTTCCTTGGCGACGGTTTACAACACACTGCGCGCGTTCTGCGATGCGGGGGTTTTGCAGGAAATCACGGTGGACGGGTCGAAAAGCTATTTCGATACCAATACGCATGACCATCCTCACTTTTTCTGGGAGGACGAAGGTCGGCTGAGCGATGCGCCATCAGAAGAATTGGTGATTCATCGCCTGCCCGAAGCACCCGAAGGGGTTGAAATCGCGTCCGTTGACGTGGTGATCCGCCTTCGGAAGAAATAACCTTACGTTATTAGCTCAGTCAGCAAACGCTCGGCCTTTTCCGTGTGAGGGTCCATCGGCCCAGTGCCATGTCTTGCCAATACGACGGGTTCTGCCGCGATCTGATCGGATACGGGTAGGCTGACCAGCGGCATGCCGTCATAACTGGTCAGGGCGGGAATACTCGCGTAGCTGAGGGCTATCCCTTCGTTGTTGGCCGCGAAGCTGCGTTGGATTTCAAGCGAGGCTGCTCGGTGCGCGATCGTTGGCCGTTGGCCGATCCGCTGAAACAGGCCTAAGAAATGCTGCGCCGAAAGCCCTTCGTCCGATAGGATCAGAGGGAAGGCTGCCACATCTTGCAGTGAAACTTTCTTGCGCCCCGACAAGGGGTGAACCGGCGACATCACAGCGTTTGGGGTACGTGTAAACAAGGTCGTCGCAGTAAAAGAGGCGTCCAGCGTCAGCCCATACGTCAGCGCCAGATCGATCTGTTCGCTGACGAGTCCTGAAATCAGCCCCTCAAAATCATCCACCAGATAGCTTACGGAAATTTCTGGCAGGCCGTTCCGCAGGTGGCGCAGAGCCTTTGCCAGCAAAAACGGGGCAAGATCACCGAAGCAACCCAGGCAAAGCCGTCCTTTTGCAGAATCAGTGCCACGTGCGTTTTCGAGTCGAGCGGCCCCGGCCAACAGTGCTTCGGCATCTTCAATAAAGCTGCGCCCCTGAGGGGTCAGGGCCATAGCTGCGCCGCGTTTGCGGCTGAATAGCGGGTACCCCAACTGTTCCTCGACCCGAGTCAATGCGTTCGACAGGGCCGGTTGCGAAACGTTCAAGTGTTGGGCAGCAGCCGACAGGCTGCCGTGCCTGCCGATGGCGCAGACATATTCGTATTGGCGCAAAGAAATATATAACATGAAGTTAAGTCTATCTTTGAAAGATATGATTTGAACAGAGGGGCGAGCCATGTGCAGATCAGCGCATCACCCTCACGGAGACCGCCATGTCACACCCTTTGGTTACGCAGGAAATGATCGACACCTATCAGCAGGACGGCGTTGTTCTGATCAAAGGGCTGTTTGCAGATTTTGTTGATACCCTACGCCAAGGCGTCGAAGCGAATATGGCCGATCCCGGCCCTTATGCGTCTAACAACAAAAAGAAGGGGGAGACCGGCCTTTTCTTTGACGATTATTGCAACTGGTCACGGATCGAACAGTTTCAGGACGTGGTCCAAAACTCACCAGCGGCCGAGGTGGCGGCTGATCTGATGCAGTCGCAATCCGTGCAAATGTTCCACGATCACGTTCTGGTCAAAGAGCCCGGTACGTCGATGGCAACACCGTGGCATCAGGACGGGCCGTATTACTTTGTCGATGGGCAGCAAACGATCAGCTTCTGGTCTCCGCTGGACCCGGTGTCTCGGGCGACGCTGCGATGCGTGGCCGGGTCGCATCGGTGGAAGAATGAGGTTTTGCCGACCCGCTGGGTGTCTGAGGAAGGGTTTTTCCCGGATGAAGGTCAATACATCCCGGTCCCGGACCCGGATGCCGAAGGTATGAACGTCGTGGAATATGAGATGCAGCCCGGGGACGCGGTGGCGTTCAATTTTCGCACGCTGCATGGTGCGCGTGGAAATCAGTCGGACAGCCGCCGCCGTGCGTTCTCGCTGCGTCTGGTCGGCGATGACGCGCGGTATGTCGAACGGCCCGGACGAACCTCGCCTCCGTTTCCGGGGCATGACATGACGGCAGGTCAGCGGCTGAGAGAAGACTGGTTTCCCATGCTGCTTGAGCGGCCGGTTCGGGGTTGATCAGAACCACTGTCCGGTCTCCATCAGCCCCAAGTCCAGAAGTTGACGGGACGACCACTGGAACGGGACAGAGTTCTGCCAACGAAAACAGCGAATATCAAAGGTGGAGCCAGAGTTTTTCTTCAAAGCCTTGGCCGCGCGAAACGAACAAACAGCCGCAGTCAGGTTGTGGTGCCAAGGGCACGAATAGGTGTTGTATTCCGGTTCGTTGAACGTGTGGTCAGGCCGAAGTTCAAGCCCCTTTTGCGCGCGGAACAATGCGATCCGGTCGATACGGCGCCGTTCGTAGGGGATATGATCTTCAAACCTCCAGCGCAGACCGCCGGACATATCAAGCTGACGCTCCAGTGGCTGGCCCTCGGCATCGTGACGGGTGTGGGCGTAGTATCCGGTGCTGTCCAGCAACGCGCGTTCTGGGCAAACGCCGTGAGGAGAGTCTGTCAGGTCTTCCGCATACAGGTCGACAACATGGCTCAGCATGGAGTTCCTGCGTTCTTCCGAGTGAAAGGCCAGCAATTCGCCGATCGTCCGCGTTTCACAGAACGGGAAAAACAGGTACTCGGCGTTGTAGCAGTAGTACAACCAGACGCCGGGGGCTGCCTCGATTATCCTGTTGATCGTTTCAAATACTGCGGCGCGCGGCGCACAGGTCAGGGTGACGCGGTGGATGCGGTCCTCAAGATCCGGGTCCACTTTGAATTCCTGCGGCATGAAGGCGATCAGGGATTTGAAGCCCAAATTCAGGTGGTGGCGGATGGTGCCGTCAATCTCGGCGGTGTCTTCGGCAAAAATCAGCGCGACAGGACCCTTTGCCAAGGCTGCCGTACCGGTTCGCAGGAAAGAGGAGAGAGTGTCGTACTGCATTGCCTGCCTGGTTTCGCATTGCTGGAATTTCCCGCCAAAATCGGGTAATCGCGCGGGCATTGCAAGCGGCGTTCGTTGGGTATAGATGACGCCGATCCCGCGAACGCAAAGGCCAGACCCATGTCGGAACCTAAAAAGCTGTACATCAAGACCTATGGTTGTCAGATGAACGTCTATGACAGCGAGCGTATGGCCGAGACGATGGGTGGTCAGGGCTATGTCGAAACAAAGACACCTGAAGACGCGGATATGATTCTGCTGAATACCTGCCACATCCGGGAAAAAGCTGCGGAAAAGGTCTATTCCGAACTGGGCAGGTTCAAGGGTTTGAAGGCCGAAAAGCCGGACCTCAAGATCGGTGTGGCTGGCTGTGTGGCGCAGGCCGAGGGTGAGGAGATTATCCGCCGTCAGCCTTTGGTCGATCTGGTTGTTGGTCCGCAAAGCTATCACCGCCTGCCCGAGATGGAGGCGAAGACCCGCGAAGGCGTCAAAGCGCTGGACACCGATTTCCCCGAAGAAGACAAGTTCGAGAAACTCAAGAACCGCCCCAAGGCCAAGCGCGGCCCCACAGCGTTTCTGACCGTTCAAGAGGGCTGCGACAAGTTCTGCGCGTTCTGCGTGGTGCCTTACACTCGTGGGGCCGAGGTCAGTCGCCCTGCCGATCGCATCATTCGCGAGGCGCAGGATCTGGTAGAGCGCGGCGTGCGCGAGATCACGCTGCTGGGTCAGAACGTGAACGCCTATCACGGGGCCGGACCGAATGGCGATATGACGCTGGCGGGTTTGATCTGGGAACTGAACAAGGTCGACGGGCTGGAGCGCATCCGCTTCACCACGTCGCATCCAAACGACATGGCCGATGATCTGATTGAGGCACATGGAACCTGTGACAAGCTGATGCCGTATTTGCACCTTCCGGTTCAGTCAGGTTCGGACCGTATCCTCAAACGGATGAACCGCAGCCATACGGCGGAAAGTTACCTGCGCTTGATCGAACGCATCCGCCAAGCCCGGCCCGATATCATGATGTCCGGCGACTTCATCGTCGGCTTCCCAGAGGAGACGGACGAGGATTTTCAGGCCACGCTGGATTTGGTTGAACAGGTCAAATACGGCTATGCGTATTCGTTCAAGTATTCCACGCGCCCCGGAACGCCTGCGGCCGAGCGGTCTCAGGTTGATCCTGAGGTGGCGGATGACCGCCTACAGCGCCTTCAGGCCATGATCACGCGGCACCAGCGCGAAATTCAGGATTCGATGGTGGGTCGTAAAGTCAGCGTTTTGTTTGAAAAAGCGGGGCGACTACCAGGCCAGATGGTCGGGAAATCCGAGTATCTTCATTCGGTTCACGTCTCGGATGCCGATGTTGAGATCGGAGAACTACGGGACGTGCGTATCACCGATTCCGGTTCCAACTCGCTTGCGGGCGAGTTGCTTTAATAGGGTTTAACAAACGCCGTTGCGTCATAGTTGAATCGCGCTCCTAAATTTACCCTTGATTTATCACTTGGAACTATGTTCCGAGAAAAGTCATACTTATTAGGGGGCTACGGCTCTGGCGGCCCCAAATACTTTTTTGTAGCGCCCCACAGATCGGGCGTGGGGCTATGGAGTGTGCGAGTGAAAGTCCTGACGCAAGTATTCAAGTCGAACATAAAGCTGCTTCTTGTCTTCATGGGTTCCATGTTCGCATTTTCCAGCGCCACAGTCGCAGGCAATCTGGACGCGGGGGTTTCTGATCCTGCCATCGTCAGCCCCAAGCGATTTGGCGGCGATGTCAGCGCGTTTTATCTGGGCGTGACCGGCGGGTTTGCGACCGGCGGAACCGACAGGTTCGGACTTACTACTCCGTCCGATACTTTTGCCATTGGCGAACTGGACCTGAGCGGTTCGTATGGCGGCATTCGGGCCGGTTGGCGGGGTGTTTTGCCAGCCAGGCAGGGCCGGGATTATGTCTACGGTTTTGAACTTGGGTTTGACCTTGGTTCTTTGGGTGACGACGTCACGACGCAGGTAAGCGGCGTCACTGTCACCGGAGGGTCAGAGATTTCGGACGTGTTTTCGATTCGGTTTCGCAATGGCCTGACGAATAAAAGTGGCACGGTGCTGTATTTCCTGTCCGTCGGGTATGTGAACGGCGACGTCAAAACCACCAACAGCTTGTCCGTGGGCACAACTCCCCAATTCTTTGAGAACAACGACTCGCGCAATGGCTTTTCGGCAAGCATCGGTGCCGAACACAATCTGAACGAAAACTGGTCGATTACCGGAGAGTATGAATATGTTCAGTTTGATGCAAAGGATGTTGTTTTTGACAACGGGTTTTCGACGCGGTCCACGCCGCGGTATCGCGGATTGAGATTCGGATTGAATTACCGTTTCTAAGGTCGCTTCACAGCCTGTTTTGCTAAGTTTGAAATCCGACCTGGTTCAGCGGTCGATCGGCGGTTTTGCCAACAGTTGAGGAAAATTTGAAACTGTGGCTTGCACCCACCAAGAAATGTTGTCTACGCTCAGGATGAAACGCCAAGACAGGAGAACGGATTGGCCATCGGTGCCCTTACCCCACCGCAAAATGAAATGCCCCAGCGTGAGGCGTTTGTTGAATTTCCAGACAACCGGTTGCTGATTGATTTATGCGGCGAATATGACCGCAACCTGACCGATATTGAGCATAAATTATCGGTTCAGATCGTGCGCCGCGGAAACCAGTTGGTCGTGATGGGTGAGGAAGACGCCCAGAAACAGGCGATTGAGGTTCTTCAAGCCCTCTACACCCGTCTGGAGGGTGGTCGTGAGGTCGAGGCGGCCGACGTTGACCGTGAACTCCGCATGGGTGGTTCTGAGAAAGGCACCGGTAGTCGCGATGGTGACCAACTTGAAATGTTCAAGGGTGGCACGGTTGAGATCAAGACCCGCAAAAAGCTGGTTGAGCCGCGTACCGATGCGCAAAAGGCTTATGTGCAATCCCTGTTCAACAACGAGCTGGCTTTTGGAATCGGCCCGGCAGGGACAGGTAAAACCTATTTGGCCGTCGCCGTCGGCGTGTCGATGTTCATTGGCGGCCACGTTGATCGCATCATCCTCAGCCGGCCTGCGGTCGAGGCGGGTGAGAAACTGGGCTACCTGCCCGGCGACATGAAAGACAAGGTCGATCCCTACATGCAGCCGCTTTACGATGCGCTGAACGACTTTCTTCCCGGCAAGCAACTGGCCAAGCTGATCGAAGAAAAGCGAATCGAAATTGCGCCGCTTGCCTTTATGCGCGGCCGAACGCTGGCGAATGCTTTCGTTGTTCTGGACGAGGCGCAGAATGCCACGACCATGCAGATGAAAATGTTCCTGACCCGACTGGGTGAAGGCAGCCGGATGGTGATCACCGGCGACCGCTCGCAGGTTGATCTACCGCGCGGGGTTCAGTCTGGTCTGGCCGATGCCGAGCGTTTGCTGAAGACGATCCCAAACATCAGCTTCAACTATTTCACCTCGAAGGACGTTGTGCGGCACCCGCTTGTCGCTGCGATCATCGAAGCGTATGAGGCGGACTCGGGCCGTGAAACCGGATAGTTTCTGAGGCCCGGCCTCGGGGACTTTGGATGTGACAGAATGAATCTTGAACTATCGGTTGAAGATGCCCGATGGCAGGGGCTGGAACCCTTGGCCATGCGCGTAATCAAGGCGGTGCTGGACCATTTCAAGCTGGATACTGAGCTGTGCGAGGTCAGTGTGCTGGCCTGTGGCGACGCCCGCATCGCCGAGTTGAACGCCGAATTTCGCGAGAAACCGACGCCGACCAATGTTCTAAGCTGGCCAGCCGATGATCTGGCCGCTGAGATCGCCGGGCATGAACCGGCGTTTCCAAGCCCGGATTTCACCGGCGAAATAGCGCTGGGGGACATCGCGATATCTTATGATACCTGCGCACGTGAAGCTGCCGAAGCGGGTAAAAATATGGACGATCACGTGACACATTTGCTGGTTCACGGAACATTGCATTTGCTGGGATACGATCACATTCGTGACCCCGACGCCACTTTGATGGAAGGTGTCGAGGTCGAGATACTTGGCAAACTGGGTATTGATAACCCATATATAGTTTAATACGGGCCAATTTGGGCCGATCATTTGGAATGGGAAAATGGGCGATACAGACGGCAGTTCTATGGCGGCGCAGGGCGCGCAACCAAAGGACGGCGACAATGACATAAGAGAGAAAACGGGTTTCTTTTCTCGAATAGTGGATGCGTTCTCGACACAGAACGTCGAAGAGGCTGCTGCGGCCAATGGGCACGAAACCGACAAGAGCCAACCGCGTGGCATGATCAACCTGCGGCGCATGCGCGTCGAAGACGTGGCCATCCCTACCGCCGAGATCATTTCGGTATCCTCGACCATAACCAAAGACGAACTGGCGCAGGTTTTTCGCGAAAGCGGGCTGTCGCGCATTCCGGTTTATGAGGGCACACTGGATACCCCGCTTGGGTTTGTGCACCTCAAGGATTTTGCGTTGACGCACGGGTTCAACGGAACGTCCTCTGACTTTGATCTGGTGTCGATGCTGCGAACGTTGTTGTTCGTGCCCCCGTCTATGCCCATTGGCGTTTTGCTGACCAAGATGCAGACAGAACGACGTCACATGGCGCTGGTGATCGACGAATATGGCGGCGTTGACGGATTGCTGACGATCGAGGATCTGATTGAACAGGTGGTCGGTGAGATAGCTGATGAGCATGACGCCGACGAAAGCCAGCTTTGGGTTCAGGAAAAGCCCGGTTGTTATGTGGTTCAGGCCCGCGTCCCGCTTGAAGAATTTGAAGCCGAGATCGGGCGCTCGCTGACCAGTCACGAGGATGTGGACGAAGAAGATATCGACACGTTGGGCGGGCTGGTCTTTATGCTGTCCGGCCGTGTTCCCGCGCGTGGAGAAGTCGTCTTGCACCCCGAAGGACCCGAGTTCGAGGTTATTGATGCCGATCCGCGCAGGATCAAACGCCTGCGTGTTATGTTGCCGGACCTCGTTGCATGAACCCTGCGAAGGGTTTGCCC
Organism: Ruegeria sp. CL6; assembly: GCF_056536465.1. NCBI lineage: Bacteria > Pseudomonadati > Pseudomonadota > Alphaproteobacteria > Rhodobacterales > Roseobacteraceae > Ruegeria > Ruegeria sp. CL6. The sequence continues at coordinate 967,804 of NZ_JBQFPR010000001.1, read as the reverse complement.
AATTTGTTGAGATTGTCATCAGCGGCTGTATTGGGCGCGATCGCGGCGTTTGGGCTTGCTCCTTACGGGGTTTGGATCGCGCCCATCGCTGCGTTGCTTGCTCTGGGCCCACTGTTTTTGGCAACGGAAACACGGGCGCGGGCGGCTTGGCTGGGTTGGGCTTTTGCGACCGGATACTTCGCCCATGCCCTAAGCTGGATCACTGAACCATTCTTCGTAGACGCCGAACGACACGGCTGGATGGCCCCGTTCGCGCTTGTATTCATGGCGGGAGGGCTCGCGCTGTTTTGGGCGCTGGCCTTTTGGCTGACGCGCCGTTCGGGGCAGGGCGCAATTGGTCAGACCATCTTTCTGGCCATTGCGATATCTCTTGCGGAATTCGCCCGTGGCTATGTTCTGACTGGATTTCCCTGGGCTGGGGTGGCACAGGTTTGGGTCGATACGCCGTTTATTCAGGTATTGTCACTTGTCGGACCTTACGGGCTGGGGGCGCTGACACTGTTGGCGACACTTCCTATGGGGGCTGCGTTGGCGCAACGGGGGTCATTTGCGGTGCCTGTGTGCCTAACCGCAGGATCGGTCGGCCTTGCCCTCGGCTATGCTGCGCTTCGGCCAGAAGTCATCGAAACGGATCACGTTGTGCGCCTTGTGCAGCCGAATGCGCCGCAGCACCAGAAATGGGATCCGGACTACGCGCCGCTGTTTTTCGCGCGTCAGATCGAATTCACGGCCGCGCAGCCGAGACCAGATCTGATTGTCTGGCCCGAGACCTCGGTGCCTGCATGGTTGGGCAGTGCGCAGCCCTATCTGGATATTGTCGCGGATGCGGCACAGGGAACTCCGGTGTTTCTGGGAATTCAGCGGGGCGATGGTCCGCGTATCTACAACTCGATGATTTACCTGAATGAGGATGGCCAGCAGCAAGGGCTGTACGACAAGCATCATCTGGCCCCGTTCGGAGAATACGTGCCCCTTGGTAATCTCATGGCGCGGTTCGGCATTTACGGAATGGCGGCGACCACTGGAAACGGGTTCAGCGCGGGGCCGGGGGCTGCGCTTATGGATGCAGGAGCACTGGGCAAAGCCTTGCCCTTGATCTGCTACGAAGCTGTCTTCACACAGGATGTGCTGTCCGCTCCGGGTAGGGCTGATTTTCTGCTACAGATAACCAACGATGCCTGGTTTGGAACGCGGTCCGGTCCCTATCAACATCTCGCGCAAGCGCAGATGCGCGCCGTTGAGCAAGGTCTGCCCATGATGCGGTCCGCCAATACCGGAGTGTCGGCGATGATTGACCCTCTGGGACGTGTTACCAAATCGATTCCGCTGGGAGAGGCGGGGTTCATTGATGCGAAGCTCCCCAGCCCTCTGGCACCCACAGTTTATTCAAGGATGGGGGACGTTCCGGTATTCTTGCTGCTGGTTGTTTCTTTCGCGCTGCTTTGGCGCAACGCCCGCCACCGCAACGTTTAAATACCGATTGACCCTGTCTTTTTGCGGGCGTATCCCCTTGGGTGCCCGTCACAACGGCTTCCTGGCGTGATGGGGAAATCTTAATGGAGCACATTCATGTCCCGACAGAACTACACTTTCACTTCGGAATCCGTATCCGAAGGGCACCCGGATAAGGTCTGCGACCGGATTTCGGATGCCGTCCTAGACGCCTTTTTGAACGAAGAACCCGAAGCGCGCGTCGCGTGCGAGACGTTTGCCACGACCGACCGCGTCGTCATCGGTGGCGAAGTAGGTCTGTCTGATCAGGACAAGCTGCATGACTATATGGGCCGCATCGACGAGATTGCGCGCGCCTGCATTAAGGATATCGGTTACGAGCAGGACAAGTTCCACCACGAAACCGTCGAAGTGACGAACCTGCTGCACGAACAATCCGCCCATATCGCACAGGGCGTTGACGCCTCGGACAACAAGGACGAAGGTGCCGGTGATCAGGGTATCATGTTCGGCTACGCCACGACTGAGACGCCTGCGTTGATGCCCGCTCCGATCCAGTATTCCCACGCGATCCTGCGCCGTCTGGCCGAGGTGCGCAAGAACGGCTCGGAACCTGCGCTGGGCCCGGACGCGAAATCGCAACTTTCCGTGGTGTACCGCGATGGCAAGCCTGTGGGCGTCAGCTCGATCGTCTTGTCCACGCAACATCTGGATGAGTCCCTGAGCTCGGACGATATCCGCGCGATTGTTGAGCCCTACATTACCGACACCCTGCCCGAAGGCTGGCTGTCGGCCGAGACAGAATGGCACGTAAACCCAACCGGCAAGTTCGTGATCGGCGGACCGGACGGCGATGCGGGTTTGACGGGCCGTAAGATCATCGTGGATACCTACGGCGGCGCCGCGCCCCATGGTGGCGGTGCGTTTTCGGGCAAAGACCCAACCAAAGTTGACCGCTCAGCCGCCTACGCCGCGCGGTATCTGGCCAAGAACGTGGTGGCCGCTGGCATGGCAGACCGCTGCACCATCCAGTTGAGCTATGCGATTGGTGTCTCCAAGCCTCTGTCGATCTACGCCGATACCCACGGCACCGGCCAGATCGCGGATGCCGAGATCGAGAAGGCCGTCGGGCAGGTCATGGACCTCACCCCGCGCGGCATTCGCCAGCATCTGCAGTTGAACAAGCCGATCTACCAGCGCACGGCGGCTTACGGACACTTTGGCCGCGAGCCCGATGCCGATGGCGGTTTCAGCTGGGAACGCACCGATCTGGCGGACGCCCTGAAGTCGGCTGTGTGACCATAATCCAAAGGTGCGCCCTGACGGGCGCGCTCTTCTTCTGTTTGAAAATACTTCGGGGGTGTGGGGGCTGGCCCCCACTCCTGCCTCTTGCAACACCATGCTTCGCGCAGTATGGGCTCCGCCCATGAGCACCGAGACACCCCAACGCCCCCGCAGGAACTTTTATGGCCGTTTCAAGGGCAAGACCCTGAAGCCCAGTCAAAAGACGTATCTGAGTGAAGACCTCGATGCGTTGTCCCCCGGTGCGGTTGACTGGGAAAGCAACCCCGAACGCCACCCGTTGGACCTGCAGGCGCTGTTTGGCGGGCGGGATGTCTGGCTTGAAGTTGGATTTGGCGGCGGCGAACATCTGGTGCATCAGGCCGCGAACAACCCGGATATCGGGATTATCGGGGCAGAGCCTTACATAAACGGCGTTGCGATGCTGTTGGGAAAGATTCGCAAGGCTGGCGTGGAAAACCTTGCCGTTCATCCAGGCGATGCCCGTGATCTGTTCGATGTGCTGCCCGAGGCCAGTATCTCGCGCGCGTTCCTGCTGTACCCCGACCCGTGGCCTAAAACACGGCACCACCGTCGTCGCTTTGTGACTCAGGAACATCTCGAACCGTTGGCGCGTGTGCTTAAACCGGGTTCAATCCTCCGTGTGGCAACGGATATTCCTGACTATGTTCGTCAAACGCTCGAGGAGGTTCCGCGCGCGGGGTTTGAGTGGCTGGCAGAGCGCCCAACAGATTGGCGCGAACCTTGGGGTGACTGGATCTCGACACGCTATGAACGGAAAGCATTGCGTGAAGGCCGGACGCCACACTATCTGACCTTCCGACGCAAAAACTGATTGCGGCTGGACCAACTGGCCCCAATTCGCTAATCGGCTTGGGCACTGATAGCGAAAACAGGAGCCCCCATGTCCGGACACGGCACGCCCATCCCGATGACCTCGCATCCCTGCGGCCCGCTGACCGGCACGGCAGAGGTGCCCGGCGACAAGTCGATCTCGCACCGGTCGCTGATCCTTGGCGCGATGGCGGTGGGAGAGACGAAGATTTCGGGCCTTCTGGAAGGCGAGGACGTTTTGGACACCGCCAAGGCCATGCGCGCTTTTGGTGCTGAGGTTACGGATCACGGCAACGGCGAATGGACTGTACATGGCGTAGGTGTCGGTGGCTTTGCCGAACCCGATCAGGTGATCGACTGCGGCAACTCGGGCACCGGGGTGCGTCTGATCATGGGCGCGATGGCAACCTGTCCGATTTCGGCGACATTTACCGGCGACGCAAGCCTGAACAAACGGCCAATGGCACGAGTGACGGACCCGTTGGCGCTGTTTGGCGCGCAAGCGGTTGGCCGGTCTGGTGGTCGTTTGCCGATGACTATCGTAGGTGCGGCTGAACCGGTGCCGGTGCGTTATGAGGTGCCCGTTCCGTCAGCGCAGGTGAAATCCGCCGTTCTGTTGGCCGGTCTGAATGCACCCGGCAAAACCGTTGTGATCGAGAAAGAAGCTACCCGCGATCATTCTGAACGGATGCTGGCCGGGTTCGGGGCTGAGATCGCCGTTGAGGATACGGATGAAGGCCGGGTGATCACTCTGACCGGTCGGCCCGAGTTGAAACCGCAGGTTATTGCTGTGCCGCGCGACCCGTCCAGCGCGGCCTTTCCGGTCTGCGCGGCGCTGATCACGCCGGGATCGGATGTGCTGGTGCCCGGCATCGGCCTGAATCCGACCCGCGCAGGGCTGTTCACCACGCTGCGCGAGATGGGCGCGGACCTGACATATGAAAACGAACGCGAAGAGGGCGGCGAGCCGGTTGCCGACCTGCGCGCGAAATACTCGCCCGACATGAAGGGCATCAACGTGCCGCCAGAACGGGCGGCCTCGATGATTGACGAATATCCGGTGCTGTCCGTAGTCGCAGCCAACGCCACCGGCACCACGATGATGGGCGGCGTGAAGGAGCTGCGCGTTAAGGAAAGCGACCGGATTGATGCAATGGCCCGTGGCCTGCGCGCAAACGGCGTGACGGTGGACGAGGGCGAGGATTGGTGGTCGGTCGAAGGGCTGGGTATCGGCAACGTCCCCGGTGGCGGCACCTGCGAGAGCTTTTTGGATCACCGGATTGCAATGTCTTTCATGGTGATGGGAATGGGCACGAAAACTCCGGTATCTGTCGACGACGGTAGCCCGATTGCAACCTCTTTCCCAATTTTTGAGCCATTGATGGCTGCGTTGGGCGCCAAGGTCGAACGTACATGAGGTTCATAGTTGCGATCGACGGCCCTGCTGCTGCGGGAAAGGGTACGATCTCGAAAGGGGTCTCTGCCCATTTCGGTTTCGCGCATCTGGATACAGGGCTTTTGTACCGTGCCGTCGGTCGTCGGACTCTGGAAGGGGCAGAGCCTGTGGCCGCTGCATTGGCTTTGACGCCTGAGGAACTGCAGCAGGGTGATTTACGCACGGCTGAGATCGCCCGCGCCGCCTCCAAGGTTGCAGTTATTCCCGAGGTTCGCGCCGCCCTTGTGGACTTTCAGCGCAACTTCGCGCGGCGTGCTGGCGGTGCGGTTTTGGACGGGCGCGACATTGGGACGGTCATTTGCCCTGATGCCGATGTGAAGTTGTTTGTAACCGCCAGCCCCGAAGTTCGGGCCGAGCGCCGCTTTCTGGAGCTACGTGACAAAGGCTCGGATGTCTCGCCTGAGCAGGTGCTGGCCGATGTCCGCGAACGGGATGCACGGGACGCTGAACGCAGCACCGCGCCCATGAAACCAGCAGACGACGCAGTGTTGCTGGATACCTCGGATCTAAGCATCGAAGATGCTCTGGCTCAGGCAGTTGAACACATCCAAAAGAAGCTGCCTTAGGCCCGATAAATCCGCAATCCCCCTGCGATTTCGCGCATAGGTTGTGGAGTGTGTTGCACTTCGGCTCATGGTCCGGTTGGTCTGAAAACCACTAGGGCATAGGGTCTAGCTAGGTGTCGCAATGCTGGTATAGTCCCCTGCAATATTGAGGGGGAGAGCTTCATGAACAATCGTTTGCGAAAAATCACTATCGTGGGCGGCGGTACCGCTGGTTGGATGACCGCGCTGATCCTTGAGATGGTGTTTTCGCGCACTTCTGCGCCAAAGGATCGGCCGCATATCTGCCTGATCGAAAGCCCGAATATCTCGACGGTGGGTGTCGGAGAGGCGACCGTGCCGCGTATGCCGGTTACACTTCGTCAAGCAGGCATTTCCGAGCGGGATTTTTTCCGTGAAACCAACGCGTCTTTCAAGCTTGGTGTGAAATTCTGCAACTGGAACAAGGATGCCAAGGGCAAACGCATTGACTATGTGAACCCCTTTGCGCACGGCCAGATGCTCGAAGGGTTGGAGGCCGCCGAGTATTTCCTGCGTTTCGGCAACGGGGACCGGGATTTCACGCAATCGATTTCGCCGCATGACGATCTGGGCCGCCTGTGTAAAGGCGCGCGGCCGTTGGGGGCTCCGGAGTTTGAACAGCGGTTTGGCTATGCGTATCATCTGGACGCGGTGAAATTTGCCGGGATGCTGACCAAGGTCTGCACAAAGCGCGGTGTAGAACATATTCAGGATGAAGTTCAGTCGGTCGAGCTGGATGAGCAGGGCAATGTCAGCCATCTGATGCTCGAGCGTAAAGGCCGTCATGACATTGAGATGGTCGTGGACTGCACCGGATTCCGTGGGTTGATCATTAATCAGGCTCTGGGTGAGCCGTTTATGGATTATTCGGACTACCTGCCCAACGACCGCGCCATGGCGCTGCAGGTCGAGCATCCGAACCCGGAAAAGATCGAAAGCCTGACACGGTCCACCGCTCTGGGTGCGGGTTGGACATGGAGGGTGCCATTGTTCAACCGTGTGGGCACTGGCTATGTCTATTCCTCGGCGCATCGGACGGATGATCAGGCGGCGGACGAATACCTGGAATGGCTGGGTGATAGCGGCAAAGGTTTGACGCCGCGCGTTATTCCGATGCGCGTCGGGCGTGTTCGCAACGCTTGGGTCAAGAACTGCGTCGCGATCGGTCTGTCGGGCGGGTTTATCGAACCGTTGGAGAGTACAGCGATTCACATGATAGACCACGCTGTGCGCTGGTTTGCCGAGCATTTGCCCACCCGCGACATCGAGCCTGCGCTGCGAGCCAGATATAATCGGCAGATGGACAAGCTATACAGCGAGGTTCTGGATTTCATCTGTCTGCATTATCGATTGGGCAACCGTACAGATGACCAGTATTGGATCGACGCGCGGACTGAGATGAAGATTCCGGATCGGCTGGCCGAGAATCTGGAGTTGTGGCAGCATCGTCTGCCCATGCAGCATGATGTCGAGTTTGCCACGCTCTTTGATCACCGCGTTTATCAGACGGTTCTGTTGGGCAAACAGGTTTACGATACAGGCTATGGCACTGGAATTCGTGATCGGGTGCGGCCTTTGAAAAAGCCGATTTGGTTCCAGTGGTGGAAGGGCGCGAAAGTGGACCTTGCCCAGATACTCAAATCAATGCCGGATCACAAAACGCTCCTGCGCGACATACGTGGAGAGCTGGAGAAGCCGGCCTTTGGAAAGGCGGCGGCCAAACCCACTGTGCCGCTTCCCGGAGCGGCACCTGCACCCGCGGCTATTCAGAACATGCCGAACTTTGCGGAAATCCAGAGTGGCTCCAAGGATTTGCAGCTATTCTAGAAATTTGCCGCGTTCGGCGCGGCAAGCATTTCTATGCAGACCAGTGGAGTAGGTAAACAGTTTGGCGGCGCTGGTAAGCAAGTCGGACCCAATGAAGCGGTAATACGCCTTTATCGTCAGGCTTTGTACTTGCACATTGTTGGAAATCAGCCTATACGCGCGCTGTCTGAACAAGGGCGGTCAACGTCCGGATGACGTATCTGAGCAGGGCCGGGTTACCTCGGCCCTTTGTGTTTGTGTAGTCAGATGCGCCCCGGGTCACGCCTGAAGGCACCATGAAACAAGACCGGCGGAGACAACCGCTCGGCCAGCAAAAACGTTATGTAAAGGAAAACAACGCCACATGGCTAACGCATCCATGGAGGAATTCGAAGCCCTCCTGAACGAAAGCTTCGAAATGGACACACCCGAAGAGGGTTCTGTTGTCAAAGGCAAGGTTCTGGCAATCGAAGCCGGCCAAGCCATCATCGACGTAGGCTACAAAATGGAAGGCCGCGTTGATCTGAAAGAATTCGCAAATCCCGGCGAAGCCCCTGAAATCGCTGTTGGCGACGAGGTCGAAGTCTACCTGCGCGCCGCAGAAAACGCCCGTGGCGAAGCCGTCATCTCACGCGAGATGGCCCGCCGTGAAGAGGCATGGGACCGTCTGGAAAAAGCATATGCCGACGACCAGCGCGTCGAAGGTGCAATCTTTGGTCGCGTCAAAGGTGGCTTCACCGTTGATCTGGGTGGCGCAGTTGCGTTCCTGCCCGGTTCGCAGGTTGACGTTCGCCCCGTGCGCGACGCTGGCCCGCTGATGGGTCTGAAGCAGCCGTTCCAGATTCTGAAAATGGACCGTCGCCGTGGCAACATCGTTGTGTCGCGTCGCGCCATCCTGGAAGAATCGCGTGCCGAACAGCGTGCCGAAGTCATCGGCAACCTGTCCGAAGGTCAGACCGTCGAGGGTGTCGTCAAGAACATCACCGAATACGGTGCATTTGTTGACCTGGGCGGCGTTGACGGCCTGCTGCACGTCACCGACATGGCATGGCGTCGTGTGAACCACCCGTCCGAGATCCTGACGATCGGCGAAACCATCAAGGTTCAGGTCATCAAGATCAACAAAGAGACTCACCGCATCAGCCTGGGCATGAAGCAGCTGCAGGAAGATCCGTGGGATCTGGTTGCTGCGAAATACCCGCTGGGCTCGGTCCATCAGGGTCGCGTTACCAACATCACCGACTACGGCGCGTTCGTCGAGCTGGAAGCCGGTGTCGAAGGTCTGGTGCACGTCTCCGAGATGTCCTGGACCAAGAAAAACGTCCACCCCGGCAAGATCGTTTCGACCAGCCAGGAAGTCGACGTCATGGTTCTGGAAATCGACGGCGCCAAGCGTCGCGTGTCTCTGGGCCTGAAGCAGACTCAGCGCAACCCGTGGGAAGTGTTTGCAGAAACGCACCCCGAAGGCACCGAGGTCGAAGGCGAAGTCAAGAACATCACCGAATTCGGTCTGTTCATTGGTCTCGAAGGCGACATCGACGGCATGGTCCACCTGTCGGACCTGTCCTGGGACGAGCGTGGCGAGGATGCGATCCAGAACTACCGCAAAGGCGACATGGTTTCGGCCGTTGTCTCGGAAGTGGATGTCGAGAAAGAGCGTATCTCGCTGTCGATCAAAGCCCTGGGCGGTGACAAGTTCGCCGAAGCCGTGGGCGGCGTGAAGCGTGGCTCGGTCATCACTGTTGAAGTGACTGCTATCGAAGATGGCGGTATCGAGGTGGAATACGAAGGCATGAAATCCTTCATCCGCCGTTCGGACCTGTCGCGTGACCGCGCCGAGCAGCGTCCTGAGCGCTTTAACACCGGCGACAAGGTCGACGTCCGCGTCACCAATGTCGACAGCAAGACCCGTCGTCTGGGCCTGTCGATCAAGGCACGCGAGATCGCTGAAGAGAAAGAGGCCGTGGAACAGTACGGTTCTTCCGACTCGGGCGCATCGCTGGGCGATATCCTTGGTGCAGCGCTGAAGTCGGGCGACTAATACCTGACCTCGCTGCAATACGAATTTACGGCCCCGTGCGAACGCACGGGGCCGTTTTTGTTGCGAATCAATATGTTCTGAATCGTGGGTCTTATTCACCCGCTGTTCATTCTTTGTAGGGCATTTACGGCGAACAGGTGAAAAATCGCGTGTGTTTGAGGTAAAATGCTGGCTTTGCGTACAGAGTCAACGTTCCCCCGAACTGAGTTTTTTTCTATACTGTTCAGAATAATAGACATGTTTATCAGGTCGCCTGGGAGGGTAACGCACATGATCCGTTCAGAACTTATTCAGAAAATCGCCGACGAGAACCCGCACCTTTATCAGCGTGATGTTGAGCGTATCGTGAATACCGTGTTTGAAGAAGTTACGGATGCAATGGCACGAGGCGACCGAGTCGAGCTGCGCGGTTTTGGCGCGTTCTCGGTAAAACAGCGCGATGCCCGAGTGGGCCGTAACCCCAGAACTGGCGAGACCGTGCAGGTCGAGGAAAAATGTGTTCCATTTTTCAAGACAGGTAAGTTGCTTAGGGATCGTTTGAACGGTAAAGCCTAAGCCATGATGCGCTACCTTCGATATGCTTTTCTTGCGATCCTCGGGATCGTTTTGGTTTCGGTTTCTCTTGCCAATCGCGAAGCCGTGGAATTGACGCTTATGCCGCAGGCATTCGCCGATCTGGTTGGCTTTAACTTCAGCATTGCTCTGCCGTTGTTTATTGTGGTGTTGGGCGGTGTGGTTGCCGGTTTGGTGATTGGTTTTCTTTGGGAGTGGCTGCGCGAGCACAAGCACCGCCGTGACGCGACCGTCAAGACTAGCGAAGTTCGCAAGCTTGAGCGCGAAGTAAAGAAACTCAAGAAAAAGCAGAACGAAGGTAAAGACGAAGTTCTGGCTTTGCTGGATGAGGCCAGCTAAGGCGCGATGCCCGACGTTTCGGTTAAAATCTGCGGCCTGACCGCTCCTGATCACGTGCGTGCTGCTGCGGACGCTGGGGCCCGGTATCTTGGGTTCAATTTTTTTCCGAAATCTCCGCGATATGTCTCTCCGAAACAGGCGGCGGAATTGGCCGCGTTTGTTCCTGTTGGCGTGGCTAAGGTTGCCTTGGTGGTGAACGCTTCGGATGCGGAACTAGACAGTATCACCGAGGCTGCCCCATTCGATATGTTGCAGTTGCACGGGTCCGAAAGCGTTGATCGTGTGCGTGAAATCAAAGCGCGTTATGGTTTGCCTGTGATCAAGGTGATCGGGGTGGCGGACGCTGAAGATTTGACCGCAATCGACGAATTTAGCGAGGTTGCCGATCAGCTTTTGATCGACGCCAAGCCGCCCAAGAATGCGGTCTTGCCCGGCGGGAATGGGCTGGCCTTTGACTGGCGACTGTTGGCCGGGCGCAAGTATTGGCGCAAACCGTGGATGTTGGCAGGTGGCCTGAACCCGGACAACGTTGCCGAAGCGATCCGCATGACGGGCGCTTGTCAGGTCGATGTGGCCTCTGGCGTAGAAAGCGCACCCGGCGTCAAGGACCCTGCCTTGATCAGTGCGTTCATCAAGGCCGCTCAATAGCACCACACTGCGCGCCGCTCGATACGTTTTGGCATGGCAAATCCCGCCGCTCTCTCCTATGAACAACGGGTACGACGATGGAGACCCCCATGGCCAACGATCTTTTCAATTCCTTCATGTCCGGACCCGATGAACAGGGTCGTTTCGGCATCTTCGGTGGACGGTTTGTCAGCGAAACCTTGATGCCATTGATCCTGTCTCTGGAGGAGGAGTATGAAAAGGCCAAGGACGATCCGACCTTCTGGGCCGAGATGGACGATCTGTGGGAAAACTATGTGGGCCGCCCTTCGCCGCTGTACTATGCGGAGCGTCTGACCGAGCATCTGGGTGGTGCGAAAATCTATCTGAAACGTGATGAGCTGAACCACACTGGCGCACACAAGATCAACAACGTGCTGGGCCAGATCATTCTGGCGCGTCGCATGGGCAAGACCCGGATCATCGCCGAGACCGGGGCAGGGCAGCACGGCGTGGCCACCGCCACAGTCTGCGCCAAGTTCGGACTGAAATGCGTGGTCTATATGGGTGCCCACGACGTGCAGCGTCAGGCCCCGAACGTGTTCCGTATGCGCCTGCTCGGGGCCGAGGTGATTCCGGTGACCTCGGGCCGCGGCACCCTGAAGGACGCGATGAACGACGCGCTGCGCGACTGGGTGACGAATGTGCGCGACACGTTTTATTGCATCGGCACCGTGGCCGGGCCGCACCCCTATCCGGCGATGGTGCGTGATTTCCAGTCGATCATCGGTAAGGAAGCGAAAGAGCAGATGATGAAGGCCGAAGGCCGTCTGCCCGACACGATCATCGCGGCCATTGGCGGCGGCTCGAACGCGATGGGCCTGTTCTACCCATTCCTCGACGACAAATCCGTCAACATCATTGGTGTTGAGGCCGGTGGCAAAGGCGTGAATGAAAAGATGGAACATTGCGCGTCGCTGACCGGCGGTCGCCCCGGCGTGCTGCACGGCAACCGCACCTATCTGCTGCAGGATGATGACGGGCAGATTTTGGAAGGTTATTCGATTTCGGCCGGTCTGGACTATCCCGGCATCGGCCCCGAACATTCGTGGCTGCACGACATCGGCCGCGCCAACTATGTCTCGATCACCGATAAAGAGGCGCTGGACGCATTCCAACTGTGCTGCGCGACCGAAGGCATCATCCCGGCGCTCGAACCCAGCCATGCGCTGGCCCATGTGATGAAAATCGCGCCGGAACTGCCCAAAGATCACTTGATCTGCATGAACATGTGCGGACGTGGCGACAAAGACGTGCAGACCGTGGCGAAATATCTGAACTTCGACATGTCTGATACCGAAGGGCGCAGCGCCGACTGACGTTTTGTTCTGACTTAGATGAAGAACGGCGCGCCATCTGGCAGCGCCGTTTTTTGCGTCTGGAATTCGTGAAAATGGTCAGACAGATCAGGGGCTTACCCTTTATTTCGGTGCCGCGTGTTCCTGCAAGACGCGCAGTGGCACCACGTCCAAGGCCCGTTGATGCGTTGCTTCAAGATGCACCAAGGGCGCACAGCCTTCGTCATGCGCCTGAAGAAACCGCCCGGCGCACAGGCACCAACTGTCTCCCGGCTTTAGGCCGGCGAAATTGAATTCGGGGCGTGGCGTGCTGAGGTCATTTCCGACATATTTAGAATACGCCAGAAACTCGGCTGTCATGACCGCACAAACGGTGTGGCTGCCCTGATCTTCAGGGCAAGTGTTGCATGCCCCGTCTCTGAAAAACCCCGTCAGCGGATCGCGAGAGCAGGGGGCCAGAACACCCCCCAACACATTTATGCTGTCCTGCTTCTGCATGACGCCATCTTACAGGCTTTGGGCGATTTTGCGGAACATTTCGATATTCTCCTCATTCACGCCCGGATCGCGGAACTTGCGATCCGCCCCGGTAGACACAATCAGAACACCGCGCGGCTGGTCGAAGTAAATATACTGACCATAGACACCCCGCGCCAGAAACTCACCTTCGTGCGCGCCAACCGGTATCCACCACTGATAGCCATATCCAGTTTCCCCAGCCGCTGTCGGCGCGGTGGGGAGGACGGATTCTGCAATCCATTCCGCCGGGATCAATTGCTCACCTTGATGCTCTCCATTTTGCAGGATCACTTGTCCAAATCGGGCAAAATCGCGGGTGGTGAAGTTCAGCCCGCCCAGGACAAAAGCAACTCCGGCCCCGTCAGTCACATAGTAACCGTTCTGCTCCAGCCCCAGCGGGTGCACGATCCGTTCCGTCAGCAATTCGGCCACGCTGCGGCCGGTTGCGCCGCGGATCACCATGCCGATGACATGCGTATCAATCGATACGTATTGCCATGTCTCCCCAGGAGCGGCGAAGCTGTCCTGCAGCGAGGCCGCGAAATCGTCCAGTTCACCACCCAGCGCGACAACCCGGCCCATACGATTGATGTCCGAATTGTAGTCAAGGTAATCTTCATCGAACGTCACGCCGCTGGCCATATTCAGGACATTTCGGATCGTAGCGCCGTCATAAGCCGACCCCTCAAGTTCGGGCGCATATTTGACGACCGGATCGTCCAGAGACGCTATGGCGCCTTCGTTCAGGAGAATGCCAAAAAGCGAAGACAGATAGCTCTTGGCAACTGACCACGAGATACGTCGATCTTCTGGAGCGGTGTCCAGGTAGTATTCCTCGAACCTGATCTGACCGTCCTGCATCACAAGCAAGGAGGTCACGGCGCGTTCTTCAAGCCAAAGATCAGTCCCCTCGGGCAAATCAAAACCGGCCCCGTAGGGCAGTTCCCATGTGGGCGCGTCGCCGCGCGGCAGGTTCACCGTCAGAAAGGCGTCATCCATATGCGAGAAGTTGTGAACAATCTTGTCCTCGGCAAACAAAGAGTTTACGGCCAATAGCCGCTGAATTTCTTCGCGCTTCCAAATGCCTACAACAACCCCGGCCAGCACCAGCATCAGCACGATGCGCAGCGCCCACTTCAAAAAAGTTCTCATCCGTTTCCTCCCGTAGTCGCTAGGTATTGGAGCGCGGTTGCAACCGATCTGCAATTGATACGTTGCGGCAACGCGGGCGGTTCTATTTGAACTTGTCCAGCAGCTTTTGCATGGCCGAGCGATCATCCGTTTCCGGCAAGGGGGTTTCTTCGGCAGTAGATTTCCGAGGCACCTGCGGAGTTTTGGATGATCGCGGAGGCGCTGTTCTGAGGGCGACGGCGTTCATGAACTTGCCGCCCTCACCGTCTGCCAGATGTCCGGCACCGTCGGATACCCCGCGAAGGACATCGTCCAGCCAATCGCCGTCGGCCTTGGCAAAGTCACCCAAAACAAAGGGTGAGACCATTTCCTTGCGCCCCGGATGGCCGATCCCCAGCCGCACCCGGTCATAGGCCGGGCTGATATGTTCGTGGATCGAGCGCAGCCCGTTATGGCCAGCATGCCCGCCACCCGCCTTGACCCGAACTTTACCCGGTGCAAGGTCCAATTCGTCGTGAAATACGGTCACGTCGGTCGAGTCGAGCTTGTAGAACCGCATCGCCTCGCCAACCGACTGGCCCGACCGGTTCATGAAGGTCTGAGGTTTGATCAGCAGGACTTTTTCACCGCCCAGTCGTCCTTCGGCAATATCGGCCTGGAACTTGGATTTCCACGGCCCGAATCCATGATCATCAGCGATCCTGTCGACGGCCATAAAACCGATATTGTGCCGGTTTCGGGCATATTTCGATCCTGGATTCCCTAAGCCGACAAACAGCTTCATTTTTTCGTCCTTACTTAGCGCGCTGGCCCACAGTCGGTTGATGGCACGGAATAGGGGCAGTTTTCCAGCCCGGTCCATTCAAAAGAAAAACGGGGCCCAGTAGGCCCCGTCTCATGATCCCGATGCTTGCGCCGGGACTTATTCTTCAGCTTCTTCCTTGCCGACGACTTCAACTTCGTCTGCTGCAACTTCGCCCTCTTCACCGTCTTCATCGTCGCTGGACGACAGGCCGGTCGGTGCGGAAATATTGGCGATCACGAAGTCACGATCGATGGTCGGCTTGGTGCCGCTGGGCAGATCCACCGACGAGATAGTCACAACGTCGTTGATGTTCAGTCCGGTCAGATCAACGGTGATCTTTTCAGGGATCTCTCCGGCGGTACACATCAGTTCGACCTCAGGACGGACAACGGTCAGAACGCCGCCCTTCTTGATGCCGGGGGCTGCTTCTTCGTTGACGAACTCAACGGGGATGAACAGCGCGATCTTGGTGGTCCGACGCAGGCGCATCAGGTCCAAGTGTGTGGGCAGGTCTTTGACGACGTCACGCTGAACGTCGCGGCAAATGACGCGGACGTCTTCGTGGCCATCAACCTTCAGGTTCCACAGAGTCGACTTGAACCGGCCCGCTTTCAGACGCTTGAACAGCTCGTTGAACGGAATCTGGATCGGCAGCGGCTCTTTGTCACCACCAAATACAATGCCCGGAACCATGCCATCGCGACGTGCTTGACGAGCGGCGCCCTTGCCTGTCCCCGTCCGTTCCAGAGCTACGAGATCAGGAATCTCACCAGCCATGATATATTCTCCAATGTTAGGGCGGACATCCTCCAAGGCTGTATGCCCGCGTGAAGCCGCGTCCTTAGCTTGATTCAATAGAATTGGAAAGGGCTTTTTACAGCGACAGGCTTTTTGCGAGGCTCTGCCTCGCGCTCCGGGATATTTGGGGCCAGATGAAGCTGGGGATCCGTGCTTCATCTGGCTGAAAATATCCCGGGGGAGTCACCCGCAGGGTGGCGGGGGCAGAGCCCCCGGGGCGCAGGGCTTCAGCCTTGCCACCGTCCTCCGAAATCTTCGGGTACTAGCAGATTATGGCGACCGAGGTCACTGACGTTTCGTTCTCCGCACAGGGCCATCGTGGTGTCCAATTCCTTGTGGATGACTTCTAGTGCTGTTGTCACGCCACTTTGCCCCATGGCACCCAGCCCATAGACAAACGCGCGGCCGATATAGGTTCCCTTTGCCCCCATCGCCAACGCTTTCAGGACATCTTGACCCGAGCGAATACCGCTGTCCAAATGAACTTCGACATCATTGCCGACGGCTTCCATGATCTCAGGCAAAATGCGGATCGAGCTGAGGGCTCCATCCAGCTGGCGGCCGCCATGATTGGAGACAACAATCGCGTCCGCACCCAGTTTGGCTGCCATTTTCGCGTCTTCTGCATCCAGAATACCCTTGAGGATGACCTTGCCGCCCCACTGTTCCATCAACTTCTCGACTTTTTTCCAGTCAAGGCTTGGATCGAACTGCTCGGCCGTCCATGACCCAAGCGACGAGGCGTCTGACACACCTTCTGCATGCCCAACGATGTTTCCGAATTCGCGGCGTTTGGCGCGCAGCATCTCGATTCCCCATGCCCATTTCGTCATCAAGTTGGCTATGGTTTTTGCGGTAAGTTTCGGCGGGGCGGACAGACCGTTTTTCAAGTCTTTGTGCCTCTGGCCGAGGATCTGCAGGTCCAGCGTGATGACCAGAGCCGAGCAATTCGCGTCTTTCGCGCGCTGAATCAGCCGTCCAACGTAATCTTGATCCTTCATGGTGTATAGCTGGAACCAGAACGGTTTGCTTGTGTGCTCGGCTACATCCTCGATGGAATTTATGGACATGGTTGACAGCGTGAAGGGCACACCGAAATCCTCGGCGGCTTTGGCTGCTTTCATTTCGCCGTCGGCGTGCTGCATACCTGTCAGGCCGACGGGTGCCAGCGCGACCGGCATTGCCACGTCCTGTCCGATCATTTGCGAGGCGGTCGACCGCCCGGCCATATCTACGGCGACTCTCTGACGGAGGCGAATATCCTCGAAATCCGAGCTGTTGTCGCGGAATGTCTGTTCTGTCCAGCTTCCGCTTTCGGCATAGTCGAAGAACATGCGCGGAACGCGTCTTTCGTAGATCCGTTTAAGGTCTTCTATGTTGGTGATGACTGGCATTGAGCTGTGGCCTTTGAAATTGGTTCTTTTTGTTTACCAATTTTTCCAAGGTGCCGCAACGTAAAGAATATGCGGTCCGTTGACGCGTCGCCAAAACGTAAAAAACCGCGGCTGATCCAGTTCGGCCGCGGTCATTTCATTGATAAAACCGGAAATCGATCAGGCGGAATGTGCGCCCTCAGCCAACCCTGCCACGAAATCCAGAATCTCGGACAGAGGTTTTCCGCTGGCGATTTGGCTAACGATCGCAGAGCCGACAACGGCACCATCCGCAACCGAGGCTATGCCGCGTGACTTTTCAGGCGTGTTGATTCCGAAACCGACAATGACGGGCAAGTCGGTCGCTGCCTTGATCCGGGCAACCTCGGGGCCGACATTGGTCGCCTGTGCTTCGGCGGAACCAGTGATGCCGGTGATCGAGACGTAATACACAAAGCCCGACGTGTTTTGCAGAACACGGGGCAGTCGCTTGTCGTCGGTCGTCGGAGTGGCAAGGCGGATAAAATTCAGACCTGCCGCTTGCGCGGGCAAGCACAGTTCCTCGTCTTCTTCAGGGGGCAGGTCAACTACGATCAACCCGTCAATACCAGCGGCCTTGGCATCGGCAAGAAACGTGTCGACACCGCGGCTGTAGATTGGGTTGTAATAGCCCATAAGGACAATCGGTGTTGTGTCGTCGGTTTCGCGGAACGCGCGAGCCAGATCCAGAGTCCGTTGCAGTGTCATGCCTCCGTCCAGCGCGCGCTGCCCGGCTGCCTGAATGGTGGGGCCGTCTGCCATGGGGTCGGTGAATGGTAGGCCAAGTTCAATCACATCGACGCCAGCACTTGGTAGCCCTTTCACGATCTCAAGCGAGGTGTCGAAATCTGGGTCTCCGGCCATGATATAGGCGACAAAGGCTTTCTTGTTCTCAGCCTTCAGGGCGGCAAACTTGGCGTCGATACGGGTCATCAGCAGTCCTTGCAAACAGGTTTGAACCTGATGTGCAGAAACTTTGCCCGGAAATCAATCCCGACGGGTCAGTTTGAGTCAGAACCCGTGGTGATATCGAAGGAACAGAGAGTTTACGCCTGGATTGAAGCTGTTTGTGCTCGCGTTGGAAATATGCGTCAGCGCAAGCGAGATTTTGTTGCCACCGTCCAATGTGTAGCCAACTCCTAGCAGACTGCGAATCTGAAAATCTCCTCCCAGATCGTTGTCGCTGTTTGAGGCATTGTAGTATCCGGGCATTACGCTAAGTTCCCCGAACCAACGGTCCGAGATTGAATAGACGCCGATCAGACCCACGCCCAGGTGAGTGTCGCCATCTGTGTCTACGGTCAGGGCAGCACCCCACGTGGCACCGAAGCGCGTTGCTTGGTGGAAGGCAGGGTGCTGATATTCCAGGGAAAATACGGCATTGTTGTCAGAGCCGAAGCCAGAGTAATCTGCATACCCGGTACCGAATACAATTGACTGCGCATGAACTGAAGTTGTCGCAAGCAATAAGGCAGCAGTAGCAAAAAGGGATTTCATAGGGAATCTTTATCAATCTGTTCGCGATAGGGTCCAGAATGGTTACCTTTGGTAAACAAAATCAAGTAGCCCCTGAACAAAAGGTCTAACAGATCTGCGATGTTGCAATTCAGACTCGGATCATGTCGGGCCTTGGGTTGCGCATTCGAGCTTACCTGAATAGAAGACGCCGTCGTATCGCTTCAGGAGGCCGACATGGGCTTTAAAATGGGAATCGTGGGTCTGCCGAATGTCGGTAAGTCGACCTTGTTCAACGCGCTGACCAAGACGGCTGCTGCGCAGGCGGCGAATTTCCCGTTCTGTACCATCGAACCCAATGTGGGCGATGTGGCCGTTCCTGATGACCGGCTGGACAAATTGGCGGCTATTGCGTCTTCGAAGCAGATCATCCCGACGCGCATGACTTTCGTGGACATTGCCGGTCTGGTCAAAGGCGCCTCGAAGGGTGAAGGGCTGGGGAACCAGTTTCTGGCCAACATCCGCGAGACTGACGCAATCGCTCATGTGCTGCGCTGTTTCGAGGATGGCGACGTGACCCATGTGGACGGTCGTGTCGATCCTGTGGCCGATGCCGACACGATCGAGACCGAGCTGATGCTGGCCGATCTGGAGAGCATCGAAAAGCGCCGCGCCAATCTGGTGCGCAAGCTGAAGGGCAACGACAAAGAGGCGCAGCAACAAGACCGCCTGCTGGCCGAGGCGCAAGAGATGCTGGAAAACGGCAAGCCCGCGCGTCTGGTCGAGGTTTCGGACGAGGACGCCAAGGCGTGGAAGATGCTGCAGCTGCTGACCACCAAGCCGGTGCTGTACGTTTGCAACGTGTCCGAGGAAGAAGCCGCCGAGGGCAATGAATATTCTGCCAAGGTTGCTGAAATGGCCGCGGCGCAAGGTAATTCCCACGTCATCATCAGCGCCAAGATCGAAGAAGAGATCAGCCTGCTGGAAGATGACGAAGCGCAGATGTTCCTTGAGGAAATGGGTCTGGAAGAACCCGGCCTCGACCGTCTGATCCGCGCCGGTTACGACCTGCTGCACCTGGAAACCTATTTCACCGTCGGCCCGAAAGAGGCCCGCGCCTGGACCATCCGCACCGGCACCGCCGCGCCTCAGGCCGCTGGTGTGATCCATGGTGACTTTGAAAAAGGCTTCATCCGCGCCGAGACCATCGCTTATGACGACTACATCGCCGCCAACGGCGAGCAGGGCGCGAAAGAGGCAGGCAAGATGCGGGCCGAAGGCAAGGGCTATATCGTCAAGGACGGCGATGTGATGCACTTTTTGTTCAATACGTAACGCAGTGCAATCACTTCGATAAATGTGCTATCTGAAACCGAGTTTTCCAAACTTGGTTGTATTCGGATGGATAACGAGAGAGTCGAAGCCAATAAAGCCGTTGTCCAAAGATACATAGACGACATTCAGAACGGCCATTCGCTTGATGCCATTTCCGATGTTTTCGCCGAGGATTTCGTTGACCACACGGCGAGTGGTGGCGGAGCCTTTGTGGGTGGCATCGAGGGCTTGAAGCAAGGGTATGCAAGTTTCCTTAGGGCTTTTCCTGATTTGCATGCAACCGTCGAAGCGCTGATCGCTGAAGGCGATAAGGTTGTCGCCTACAAGACGCTGAGGGGAACACATTCCGACGAATGGTTGGGTGTTCCAGCGACCGGGCGCGAGGTCGAGTTCAAGATTATCAGCATCTATAGAATCAAGGACGAGAAACTTTCTGAATTCTGGGGGCTGCAGGACGAAAGGTCACTTAGGCAGCAGTTGGCAGGCAATCTGAACAGTTAGATACAGGGCAGTCCTCAATCGCAGACGTCAGCGTTTGAACTTTAGTCTCCGCGTGTCCGTTGGCCCGTCAATTCAGTAGTCAGAAGTTGAAAGCTTGCACTTATTCCTGCAAATCGTTCTGTAATATCAGGCCGACCAGAGACCAGAGAAAACCCCGAATGATCGAAATCCGCGACCTCCAACTCCTCATCGCCCTTGCGCGGCATCAGCACTTTGCAAAGGCAGCCGAGGAATGTGGTATTTCGCAGCCTGCGTTCTCGATGCGGATACGGAATCTGGAGGATCGGTTAGGGGTTTCGATCGTTCGCCGCGCCAACAGGTTTCAGGGTCTGACCGAAGAAGGTGAGATGATGGTCCGTCGGGCGCGGCGCATTCTGGACGATACCAAAGCTCTGGAACAGCAAGTTCTGGCCGCGCGCGGCGAGATCACAGGCACTTTGATTTTAGGCGTCATTCCTACGGCGATTGCCTTTACGGGTCGGCTTGTCAAACGCCTGCAGCAGGCGCATCCGCGCATCGTCACCCGGATCGAAACCATGTCCGCAACAGCGATTCAGCATCGGCTGGATGAGGGCAGTCTGGACGCGGGCATCACCTATGGCGACAGCATCGGAACCGATTTGCGACAGGTACAGCCCTTGTACGAGGAAACCTATGTCCTGTTGGTGCCGTCCCATATGACCGAGGAATCCGGCCCGATTCCATGGGCGCAGGTGGCCGAGTTTCCGATCAGTCTGCTAGAGCCGCAGATGCAGAACAGGCGCATTCTGGACCGCATTTTCGCCGAACAGGGTTTGCACCCGCATGTGGTGGCCGAAACCAGCGGTTTCACGGCCTCAATGGTCATGGCGCGCGAGGGTTTGGCAGCCACGGTCGTGCCGCGCGTACTGGTGCGGGCGCTGGGCGATCTAAAAGGGACCAAAGTATTGCCCTTGGTTGATCCCGTTGTCAGCAAACCGATCTGCCTGGCGACTCTGACCCGCGAACCGGAATTGCCCACCGTTGAGGCGCTGCGTGCGGTGGTGGCCTCATTGCGGTGATAAGGTGTCGTTATCGTGCGATTGGAATATGCGATTTGACGATATGCTGATCTGATGAGACACGGGGCCTCAATCGGAGGGCATCATGGCACCATTAGACACCAAGCCATCAGGCGCACCCAAGGGCGTCTGGAAGTCAGGTAAAGGCAAAGGGCGGCACACGCCCAAAGGCCGTCAGTTCACGGACGAAGCGCAGGCTGAGATTCATCGCCTGTTGGAGGATCGCCCACGCCGCCGAGATCTGTTGATCGAATTCCTGCATTTGATTCAGGACGCGCACGGCCATATCAGCGCCGACCATATCGCTGCGTTGGCGGTCGAAATGCGCATCGGTCAGGCCGAAATCTATGAAACCGCCACCTTCTACGCCCATTTCGATGTGGTCAAAGAAGATGAGGTGCCGCCGCCCGCGCTGACGATCCGTGTCTGTGATTCCCTGTCCTGCGAAATGGCTGGTGCCCAGCAGTTGCAGAAGGCGCTTGAGGACGGTCTGGACCCGGCTGAGGTCCGCGTCGTGCGTGCGCCCTGCATGGGCCGTTGTGATACCGCTCCGGTGCTTGAGATTGGCCACAACCATATCGACCACGCGACCCCCGAAAAGGTGCAGGCGGCGATTGCCGCGGATGATACTCACACTCATCTGCCCGATTACGAAACCTTTGCCACCTATGAGGCCGATGGCGGCTACGCCAAACTGAAAGAGCTGCGCGATCGTGGCGATTGGGAACAGGTACAGGACGATATCTTGTCCTCGGGCCTGCGCGGTCTGGGTGGTGCTGGCTTCCCGTCGGGCAAGAAATGGGGCTTTGTTCGCATGAACGAAGGGCCGCGCTATCTGGCCGTGAATGGGGACGAAGGCGAGCCGGGCACGTTCAAAGACCGCTACTATCTTGAGCGGACGCCGCATGTCTTCCTCGAAGGGATGCTGATCGCGGCATGGGCAGTCGAGGCCGAGACTTGCTTTATCTACATGCGCGACGAATATCCGGCGGTGCTGGAGATTCTGCGCCGCGAGATCGCCGCGCTGGAAGCCGCCGGGATTGTCGCGCCTGGTTATATCGACCTGCGCCGGGGTGCTGGCGCGTATATCTGCGGTGAAGAATCCGCGATGATTGAATCGATCGAAGGTAAAAAGGGCCTGCCGCGACACCGTCCTCCGTTCGTGGCGCAAGTTGGCGTGTTTAACCGCCCGACCTTGGTGCACAATGTCGAGACGCTGTATTGGGTCACGAAAGTCTGCCGCGAGGGGCCGGAATGCCTCAACAGCACCGAAAAGAACGGCCGTAAGGGGCTGCGCAGCTATTCGGTCTCGGGTCGCGTGGCGCAGCCGGGCGTGTATCTGCTGCCCGCAGGATCGACCATTCTGGATGTGATTGAGGCCGCTGGTGGCATGGCCGAGGGTCAGACCTTCAAGGCGTACCAGCCGGGTGGTCCGTCCTCGGGTCTGCTGCCTGCGTCGATGGATGACATTCCGCTGGATTTTGACACGCTGCAACCGCATGGCACGTTCATTGGCTCTGCAGCGGTGGTGGTTCTGTCCGATCAGGACACCGCGCGGGATGCGGCGCTGAACATGCTGCGGTTCTTCGAGGATGAAAGCTGCGGCCAGTGTACGCCCTGCCGTGCCGGTTGCGAAAAGGCGGTCAAGTTGATGCAAGCCGACACATGGGACACCGATCTGCTGGAGGATCTGTGTCAGGTCATGGGCGATGCCTCGATCTGCGGTCTGGGGCAGGCGGCTCCGAACCCGATCCGCCTTGTCATCAAACATTTCGCTGACGAAATCTGAAGGGAGACAGAGCCATGCTTGACGCAAGCCCAAACAAGACCGTCACCTTCAACCTGAACGGCGAAGATGTCACCGTGCCCGAGGGCTGGACAATCTGGGAAGCCGCCAAGGGGCAGGGGTTCACCATTCCGCACCTATGCCACAAACCGCAGCCGGGCTATCGCCCCGACGGGAACTGCCGCGCCTGTATGGTTGAGGTGGAAGGCGAGCGCACTCTGGTCGCCTCGTGCATCCGTCCTGCGGCGGACGGGATGGTGGTCAAAACGGATTCTGACCGCGCCGAGAAATCGCGCGCCATGGTCATGGAGCTGCTGGTAGCTGACCAGCCCGAGGAAGCCCACGACACCTCAAGCCATTTCTGGGATATGGCCAAGTTGAACGATGTCTCGGACAGCCGTTTCCCAGCGAAAGAGGCCGAGAAAATCCCGCTGCTGGATGACAGCCACGTCGCGATGCGCGTCAATCTGGATGCCTGCATCAACTGCAACCTCTGCGTTCGCGCCTGCCGAGAAGTGCAGGTGAACGACGTGATCGGCATGGCCGGTCGCGGTCATACGGCGCAGGTGGTGTTTGATCAGAACGACCCGATGGGGGATTCGACCTGTGTGGCCTGTGGTGAATGTGTTCAGGCGTGTCCGACCGGTGCGCTGATGCCCGCCACCGTGCTGGATGACCAGCAGAAAGGCGATAGCAAGGATTACGATAGTGAAACCGAAAGCGTCTGCCCGTTCTGTGGCGTGGGCTGTAAGGTCTCGCTGAAGGTCAAGGACGGTAAGGTCAAGTATGTCGAGGGCATCAATGGCCCCGCCAACGAAGGCCGCCTGTGCGTCAAGGGCCGGTTCGGGTTCGACTATATCCACCACCCACACCGCCTGACCAAGCCGCTGATCCGGCGCGAGGATGCGCCCGCCAAGGGTCTGAATGTCGATCCGTCCGACCTGTCGACCCACTTCCGCGAGGCGACCTGGGACGAGGCGATGGATTTTGCCGCCGCCAAGCTGAAGGGCTTGCGCGATGAAGATCCGCGCAGCGTCGCAGGCTTTGGTTCGGCCAAGTGCACCAACGAAGAAGCGTACCTGTTCCAGAAGTTCATCCGTCAGGGGTTCAAGCACAACAACGTCGACCACTGCACTCGTCTGTGCCACGCATCGTCCGTTGCTGCTCTGATCGAGAACGTCGGGTCCGGCGCTGTGACCGCAACCTTTAACGAGATCGAAAACGCGGATGTGGCGATCATCATCGGCTCGAACCCGATCGAAAACCACCCCGTCGCGGCGACCTATTTCAAGCAGTTTGCCAAGCGTGGTGGCAAGTTGATCGTGATGGACCCGCGCGGTGTCGGGATGCGCAAGTTTGCGGATGAGATGCTGCAGTTCCGTCCGGGTGCGGATGTCTCGATGCTCAACGCGATCATGAATGTGATCGTCGAGGAGGAGCTGTATGACAGCCAGTACATCCACCGCTGGACCGAGAACTGGGAGGCCGAGAAAGAGCATCTGCGCCAGTTCACGCCCGAGGCGATGTCGCCAATCTGCGGCATCGAACCCGATCAACTCCGCCGCGTTGCGCGGACCTTTGCGCAGGCCAAAGCCGGTCTGATCTTCTGGGGGATGGGCGTCAGCCAGCACATCCACGGCACGGATAATTCGCGCTGCCTGATCAGCCTTGCGCTGATGACCGGCAACGTTGGAAAACCCGGCGCGGGTCTGCATCCGCTGCGCGGTCAGAACAACGTGCAGGGGGCGTCTGACGCGGGTCTGATCCCGATGTTCCTGCCCGATTACCAGACCGTGACCGATGATGGCATTCGCGCCAAGTTCAACACCGTCTGGAACTCGGACGACTTCTCGAACGAGAAGGGTTTGACGGTCACCGAGATTATTGATCAGGCTTACGCGGGCAACATCAAGGGTATGTACATCATGGGTGAAAACCCAGCCATGTCCGATCCGGATGTGAACCACGCGCGCGACGCGCTGGCCAAGCTGGACCTGATGATCGTGCAGGACATTTTCCTGACCGAGACGGCGAACTATGCCGACATCATCCTGCCTGCCTCGGCGCTGTATGAAAAGAACGGCACCGTGTCGAACACCAACCGTCAGGTGCAGCGTGTGCGTCCCGCCGTGACCCCTCCGGGTGAGGCGCGCGAGGATTGGAAGATTACGGTCGAACTGGCGCAGCGCATCGGGCTGAATTGGGATTACACCGACGTATCGCAGGTCTTTGCCGAGATGAAGTTGACGATGGAGTCGCTGGACAACATCACATGGGAACGGCTCGAGACTGAGACGATCACCTACCCATCGCTCAGCGAAACAGACCCAGGGCAGCCTATCGTATTTGGCGATGGTTTCCCGCGTGCAGACGGTAGGGCAAAGTTCACTCCGGCCAGTGTCATCCCGCCGGACGAAGCCCCGGATGACGAATACCCGATGATCGCCACGACAGGCCGTCAGCTTGAACATTGGCACACCGGGTCAATGACCCGACGGTCCAACGTGCTGGACGCGGTTGAGCCCGAGGCGAATTGTTCGATGAATCCCCGGACGCTGAAACTGATGGGGATCGAGCCGGGCGAGACGATCCGTCTGACCACTCGTCGTGGGTCTATCGACATCATGGTTCGGGCAGACCGCGCGATTGCCGAGGATATGGTGTTCATCCCGTTCGCCTATGTCGAGGCGGCGGCGAACATCCTGACCAACTCGGCCATCGACCCCTATGGCAAAATCCCCGAGTTCAAGTTCTCGGCCATTCGCGTCGAAAAGATCGAAGACGCGATCGCGGCGGAGTAATCGAAAAAGGCGGTCATAGTGACCGCCTTTTTCTTTCCTTGACAGCGGGTTAGATGCGGCCAAACCTATTACCGCTTTGGGTAATAGAGGTTCAAATGCCGCGCCGTTTTGTCGATTTGTCCGTTCCGCTGGAAACCGGGATCGTATCCGACCCGCCGATCATGCTGCCAGAGATCGAATACCTGACCCACGACCAGACGGCAGAACAGGTCATGTCTTTCTTTCCCGGCCTGCGTAAGGATGATCTGCCGGGGGGCGAAGGCTGGGCCATCGAGCGCCTTCAGATCGCGACCCATAACGGCTCCCATCTGGATGCGCCGTATCACCACCACTCGACGATGAATAATGGCGAACGCGCGATAACCATCGACGAGGTGCCACTGGAATGGTGCATGAACCCAGGTGTGAAGCTGGATTTCCGGCATTTCGATGACGGTTATGTTGCGACAGCCGCCGATGTCGAGGCCGAGCTGAAGCGCATAGGCCATGATCTGCAACCACTGGACATTGTGATCGTCAACACGTCTGCGGGCACGCACTATGGTCAGCCGGACTATCTGTTGAAAGGCTGCGGTATGGGCCGTGAGGCGACGTTGTATCTGACGGAACGCGGCGTGCGCGTGACCGGCACGGATGCCTGGAGCTGGGACGCGCCCTTTGCCCTGACAGCGCAGGAATACGCCGAGACGCAGGATGCCTCGATCATTTGGGAGGGGCATCGCGCCTCGATGGAGATTGGGTATTGCCACATGGAAAAGCTGACCAACCTAGAAGACCTACCGCCGACGGGGTTTGAAATCTCGTGCTTTCCTTTCAAGATCAAGGGCGCGTCGGCAGGGTTTATTCGGGCCGTTGCGATTTTTGAGGAGGATGCAGATGACTGAACCCCTAAGCGGGCATGACGGCCCCTATGACGCGCCGGTTGAAATTCGGGGTTTCAGGGTGCTGCCGGAATGGATCGATTATAATGGCCACATGAATGTGGGTTACTACGGTGTGGCCTTTGATCTGGCACTGGAAAAACTGATGGTCGAGCATCTGGGCCTTGGCGAAGTGCAAGTGGCGGCTTTGGGGCAGGGACCATACGTCCTGCAATCTCATATGACTTTTCTGCGCGAAGTGCAGGAAAACGAACCCTTCTTTTTTCGGATCCGCTTACTGGATGCGGACCACAAGAGGGGCCATTACTTTGCGCAGATGCTGTCAGAAAACGACGGCGAAGTTTGCGCCACCCAAGAGGCGCTGTTCATGAATGTCAGCCATCAGACCGGGCGTTCGGTCGCCTACCCGGACTGGGCGGCAGAACGGCTTGCCAGGATGGTGCGGGATCACGCGGGGTTGGACGCAGCACCACAGGTCGGGCAAGCGATAGGGATACGGCGCGCTTAGTAGTCGCGTTCAAAAAACACCCCAACGCCTGTTTCCCCGCGCCCGTCTACTGTTCCGCGAACGGTGAAATTGTCGGTCACGTCGAGGTTCAGGTTCACCTCGGTATCGCCTTCGGTGTTCACGGTGAAATCGGTGTATAGATTGTCACTCAGATAAGCCCCCGCGCCCAATCGACCCGCGCCGCCTTCGGTTGCGCCGATGTCGATTGTGTCAACTCCGGTTGAATCCCGTACACCCTTTGTTGCATCTCCGCCCGCGCCACTGAGCTGCGCCAGAGACGCAGCCATTTGTGCAATGACAAACGGCGACAATTCGGAAAAGCGGTTGCCGAACAAGAGCATAGCCAGCGCTTCTTCGGCCGGGCGTTCGGGGTCCGAAAAGACATCTACTTCTGGCGCATCCAGTGGACCGGCAATTTCGATGGTCGCCGTCCCGTCCGAGGTGCTGGCCGAGGATTCAAACTCGATATAAGGCGTCAGGTCGCCTTGCAGGGTCACGATGCCTTTGGTCAGCGCCAGCCTACGCCCGAGAATGTCAAAATGGCCCCGGATCAGTTCTATCTGCCCGGATGGAACGACCGAGGACGTGGTGCCGCCAATGAACAGCCGCCCGCCAAGCTCGGCGTTCACCCCTCGTCCGCGCACAAACACCGCCTTGGGCGCAATAAGCGAAATATCAAGCGCAATGCGGGAATCGTTCTGGGTTGTCTTTTCCTTGGCGACCAGTCCTGCATGTTCTCGGGTCACGAAGCTGGCCGTGCTTTCGCCTATGTGCTGGATGTCCGGGATCGGAGCCGCACCGGCCGCCCCGGATGCTGCGGCCAGATTGATGTTTGTCTCGTCGAAGGTGATTTGCCCGGCGATCGAGCTGTTGCCAGCCAGTGCGCCCGACATCGCGATTTGGCCATTGAGGGTGGTGTCGAACAATAATTGATCGGTCAACACGAGGCTGTTGAGCGTCGTTGTAATATTTGCGTTGAAAGGCGGGGTAAGGTCCACCGGTCCCGCAACCGTGAAATTGCCGCCAGCCCGTGGGCCGCCGCTCAGTGAAATCGTGGCGCGGCTTTGGGCCAACTCAACTGAGCCGCTTATTCCCGTAATCGTTTGCCCGGCACTAGGAATCGCCAGTGACGTGCCCGACGTGGTGATTGATCCACTGACGGCTTCAAGTGCCGGTTTTCCTTTCACGGCCAGATCAAATCGGGCTGTGCCTTCGATCTTGTTGGGCGAGATGAACAGATTGGCAATGCCGATGTTGACCCCACCCACGGCTTTAAGGTCGGCTTCGCCTGATGTCTCGTCAAACGTACCGGACACCTGACTGTTGATCTCTGCCGGACCTTCGGCGGTGGTGTCGATTGTCCAGACGCCGTTGTCGCGTTTCGCTGTGCCGGTGGCGGCGATCGTGCCGGGGAAGTCCGGGGCGAACCGCTCAATCCGGTTTAGCTTGGCGTCAAAGTCCAGATCAGCCGTTCCGTCTGAATCCACGGACCCTTCCAGTGACGCGTAGGAACTGTCCGGGCCGCGCAGGTTTGCCGTTCCTTCCAGGCCGGACGTTGTGGGCGCAACATTCCCCTCCAGTGTCAGGGGGCCGGTCAGAGTCTGTGTGATCCGCGCGACATCGTCCAGTTGAACGAAGTAGTCCAGCCCGCCCGCCTCACGCGCGATCTTGCCAGACGCATTGGCAGAAATGGCCGGACCTTGCAGGCGGAAATTACGGACCTCCAGACCCTGTTCCCCATTTTGGGCGTCCACGGTCAGTGTCGTGCGGCCTTTCACAAGCTTGTCGACAAAGTCCATGCCGACCTGAATGTCATCGGCGTCCAGATTGCCCTGAATATCAAAGCCACGGGACGCCAGGTCTCCGCTGCCTTGAAAATTGGCGGTCACGGAACCAGTCAGGTGTTGGCCAGCCAGCCCCGAAAATAGGGATAGGTCTGGCACATCAATGCGCGCCTCGCCTTCGCCGGATGGCTCTCCGGTCGGGTCATTCACGGTGGCCTGTACCTGTGCGCTCAGGGCTTTGCCATTCACCGTCGCGTTGCGAATCTCGATCTGATCGGCCGAGCGTGCGCCGTCCCATTGAATCGTGGTTTGCTCTGCCAAAAGCGGATCGATATCAGCTATGCCTGTCCGAAGGTTCCTGCCGACCACACTTGCGGTGCCGTCAAATTCCAGCGTTTGCACGGTGCCAGTGCCGTCAACTTCAGCCCGTACTGAGCCACCAAGATCGCGCTGGGCCAGACCCGAGAAAACAGACAAATCCGGCGCGTTGACTTGCGCTTGTCCGTCGATGGTCAGGTTCCCGTTTGGCGTCGTGACCACCCCGTTTGCCTGCGCCTGTGCCGCTGCGCTATTCAGTTCAAAGGACCGGATCGTGATGCCGTCAGACCCGCGTTTGCCGTCCAGAGAGATCGTGGTTTCCCCGGTGATCACCGGATCAATATCGTCGCGCCCGGTGGCCAGATCGCTGCCGTCTACGAATAGCGTCCCGTCGAAACTGCCCTCAAGCGGCGATCCTTTCCCTTCGACCCGCGCCGACACCTGCCCCTTTAGGTCAAGATTGGCGATCTCCGAAAACCGTGCCAGATCGGTTGCCTCAAGCGTCGCCGTTCCATCCACGGTCAGTCCGCTTGTCAAACCGTCAATCAGCGCATCCAGCGCCAGCGCATAGTCAGAGCCGATCAGTTCAAACCCTGACAGGTTCAGGGACTGATCGCTGCCATAGTCGAATTGCCCGTCCAGCGTGACGCGCTGGCCGACGGCTGTGTTCAGGGCCGCATCGGTCAGGTCGATACCAGTGACGCTGGCCTGAACATCCCCGCTAACGGCCAGAGCCTCGCCTTGGTCCAGCACACCCTGCGCACTGATGCGCGCGTTTTGCAGATTGGCCTGAGGCGACTTGAATGCATTTGCAGTCAAGCTCAAATCCCAGAGGTTTCCGTTCTTCTGGTCGTACAGAGCGGAAATCTGCGCCGCCTCAATGGATGTTTCACCGCCAGCGACCGGCAACACCACGGCTTCACCGACGGGCGGTGTGATGCGGCCCTGAAGGGCAGCCAATTGGAGCGAGCCGCCTTCGGCCAGTTGCAACTCTCCCTTTAGGTTCAGCGCCTGTGTGGTCAGTTCAATATCCGACACTTCAAGCGCGCCTTCGGGTTTGGTTTGCCCATCTACGAACAGGCGCGTGTCTGTTCCAAAGAATGGGTCAATCTCGGGGGTCAGAAACGGCGTCAGGTCGCCGCTCAGATCGGTCGTAAAGGCAATCCCTTGCTGCGCGCCACCATCGGCTGCGCGTAAGCGCACCTGACCCGTCACGCGTTGTTGGTTGTCGCTGCTTAACCCGATATCGGCTGTGAAATCGGTAACCGGCCCCGATCCCTTGGCCGTCAGGCCAATCGGGGGGCTGTCCGGGATTTTCAGGGCGGTCGAAATCAGCCCGCCTGCGGCCTCGGTCACTTGCAGGTCCAGATTGATCTCGCTTGTGGCGTTTTCAAATCCTGCTGTCAACTTGACCTCATCCCCTGCGCGGTCCAGCCGGGTTATGTCCAGCAAGGTGTCTAGCGTTCCGTCCGCCAGAGACAGGTTGCCGTTGACCGAGAGGTCCGCGGCGACCCCGATCAGAGGTTCGCCCAGAGACAGCTCGTCAATCCTGATTTCTCCGATTTCAATCGCGACGGGCAGTTCCGGCAGTTGGAAGGGCTGCGTTTCGACCGAAGCTGCCGGTTCCTCTGTCGTCGTCGCACCGGGCGCGCGGGTGATGTCGATTTCCTGCGCCGTTAGTGAATTGACCGAAAACCGACCTCGGATCAGGGCCAGACGGTTCCAGTCAAGCTGTGCGTCCTTGATGGTCAGCCAGACGCCTTCGTTGTCCGCTATGGTAATTTCCTCGATCGTCGCACGCGCGCTCAGTGCACCTTGAAGGCCGGTCACGGTCACATTCTGATTGTCGCCCGACAGGGTGTCCTGCAGAAAGTTCTCCAGCATGCTGCCGCCGCCATCTTCCTGCGCGATCACGGGCGGCGCGGTCAGGATAAGCGTCGCGGTCAGAACAGGATATGAGTATCGCCGTATCAAAATGCCTGTCCGATCCCGATATAAAACTGCAGGCCATCCCCCGTATCGCCCTGTACAGGGACGGCGAGATCAAGGCGCAGCGGGCCAAATCCACCAAGGTCATACCTGACACCCAGCCCCGCGCCGGAATGAGACGCCGCGGCGCTGGTGACAAAAGACGAGGAGTCCACGACACCATAGTCATAAAACCCTACCAGCGATATTGCTTCGGTCACCTTTCCGCGTATCTCACCGGACAGACCAAGGAATGACTTACCCCCGGCAACTTCATTCCCGACCGGGACGCCAAGGCTTTCATACGGTTGCCCGCGCACGGTACCTGCGCCGCCCGAGAAGAACAGAAAACTGGGTGTTACGCCGTCCAGCGGAGGGCCGATAACCGATCCGATCTGGACGCGGCCGGCCAGAACGATACGGCCTTCCGTGTTCAGGCTGGTATAGCTGCGTCCGTCAAAGAAAAACCGAATACCGGTTTCCGTTCCCGATAGCCCGACGAAGGGCATGACGTTGGAGTCCAGATAAAACCCGCGTGTGGCGCTGACCTTGCTGTCGCGCTGGTCCCACTCTGACCGTGCGGGGATGATGAAATACTGGAACTTGCGACCGTCTCCAAAGGCGTCATCGGCATTGGACCACAAGAACCCGGCCGAGGCCTCGGCATAGAGGCGGTCAGAGAAGGTGCGACGCGCACCATAGGCCAGAGACGTGACCGTCACGTTGTAGTTTTCGGTGTTTCGACGCTCGATCAGGGCGCTCCAGAATGTGTTGTCGTCTGGACCCAGCCTGTCGGGTTGATCCAGACGAAGACCGATGCGCCCGTCCAAATCCTCGGCCCCGCCAATATTGCGCAGTGCGGCTTCAAAGCGCAGTCTTTCCGCACGCCGGAACACGTTGCGGTGCGTCCATGTCGCGGTCACGTCGATCCCATCGCGCGAGGCGACCTCGAACCCGAAAGTCAGGCGGCGTTTGGGCAGGTCTTCAAAATGGGCGTCAAAATCCAGCGTTCCGTCCGGGTTTGGAGTTTCTCTTTCTTCGATGGAAACCACATTGAAGGTGCCGGTCCTGCGCAAGCGGGTTCCTACCTTTTGAACCTGTTCGGGTGAGTAAACCTCGCCCGACGGGAAACCGGCAATTTTCTCGATGGCTTCATGGCGCACGTCCGAGTCGCCCTTGATGAACATTTTACCGAAGGTCAGGCGCGGCCCCGGTGCCAGATCAACGCGCGCATCCAGCCTAGCCTGCGCGTGTCGCGCAATGACTTGCTGGTCCTCAACCCCTGCCTTGGCGTGACCCGCGTCGCGCCAACCCTGCACACCAGCAGACGCGGCGCGCTGGATGGCGCCAGTTGTCGCCAACTGCCCCGTCGCAAAATCCTCGGGCAGCTCGGTTTCAGGGGCCAGCGGATCAACGACCGCCTCGCCGAACTTAAAGCTGGGGCCGGTGTTGACCGTAATGACCGCTCGATTGATCTGAGCCGGAACGCTGAGCGAGCTGATCTCGGCTGCTTCCGCTCCGTCAAGTTTTATGCTGACGACCGGGCTGAAATACCCTTCGTCGTAAAGAATCTGAACAATCGTGCGGTAATCCGACAAGGCTGCCGACAAGATTTCCAGCGGAGTGTCCAACCCGCGAGACTCTGCTGTTGCAACGGAAGACGTTTGTTCGATCCGTTCGACCAGCTCAGCAGGCGCGCCGGGTGCGGTCAAAGTTGTTTCAAGCGCGGCAAGAGAGGTTGGCAGCAAGGTGGCGAGCGTACCAATAAGGCAATTCCTCACAACGGTGCGCCGCCCGGTTCCCTGCATCTGATGGCTCCAACTGCCTCAAGTCGAAATCAATGTCGCCGTCTTGTGCAAAGCGACGGCCCGTTAACTCTACGTTAGAGCATCAAAATTCGCGCAGGGAAGAAATTTATTTGGAAAAGCCGTAGAATTAGCGGTTTGTGTGTTCGACCAGTCCCGGCTTTAGGAATCCACATTGCGGAACCACCGGATGATGGCTTCGCGGTCCTCTGGCTCCATATACGTGACATTTGCAGGTGGCATGGCGTGGCTGACACCCGATTGCAGGTAAATTTGCTTTGCGTTGCGGGCGATGTCACCTTCGGTTTCCAGCAAAACGCCTTTGGGTGCCCAAAGGATACCCTCCCACACCGGTTCGCGGGCGTGACACATCGAGCATCGGCCCAAAACGATGTCATGAGCTTCTTCAAATCCATCTGCAGCCGCAAACTTCTGTTCATATGGTGTAAGGGGCTGTGCCTCGGCCTCTTCCAGCGGTTTGTACATCGGTGCGGTGGACAGCCACATAATCGCGATGAACAGCAAGGCAGTGACCAGCCAGGTCCACGTGGGATCACCAGCGCGGGCATGGCGCGTGTTGAAGTAGTGGCGGATCGTGACGCCCATCAGAAAGACCAAAGCAGCGATGATCCAGTTGTATTCCGTCGCAAAGGCCAGCGGATAGTGGTTCGACAGCATCAGGAACACGACCGGCAGCGTCAGATAGTTGTTGTGGGTCGAACGCAGCTTGGCAATTTTGCCGTATTTCGGGTCCGGAGTGCGACCGTTTTTCAGGTCGTCCACAACGATGCGCTGGTTCGGCATGATGATGAAGAACACGTTCGCGGTCATGATCGTCGCCGTGAATGCGCCCAAGTGCAGCATCATCGCACGGCCTGTGAAAATCTGGTTGTACCCCCAGCCCATGGCCACCAGCAGTACGAAAAGCAGAACCATCAGCAGGGTTGGCCGTTCACCCAGCCCCGATTTGCAGAGAAAATCGTAGATCAGCCAGCCGACAGTCAGCGATGCGGCCGAGATCAAAATGCCTTGCCACAAGGCAAGATCAGCCTTTTCCGCGTCCACCAGATAAAGCTCTCCGCCGACCCAATAGACGATCATCAAAAGGGCCGCACCGCTGAGCCAGGTCGCATAGCTTTCCCATTTGAACCAGGTCAGGTGATCGGGCATCCGCTCGGGCGCGACCAGATATTTCTGGATGTGGTAGAAACCGCCGCCGTGGACCTGCCATTCCTCACCATCCGCCGGTCCGGGGATGTTGCGGTTCAGACCAAGGTCCAACGCAATGAAATAAAAGGATGATCCGATCCAGGCGATTGCGGTGATAACGTGCAGCCATCGCACGGCAAATGCCATCCAGTCCCAGAACACGGCGAAGTCGTACATGAAAGGTCTCTCCGATTGATTGCCGCCACACTAGGCAAACAGGCTTTTCTTCGGTATTCCCGTATATTGTCAAACTGTATCAAAAAAAACGAAAAGATGTCCTATCTCGACAATATCCGAACTTTCGTCAGGGTCTACGATTTGGGCAGCATGTCTGCCGCTGGTCGGGACCTGCGCATTTCGCCTGCGGTGACGTCGGCGCGGATTTCCCAACTTGAGGATCATCTGGGTGTCCGGCTGTTTCAGCGCACGACGCGCAACCTCAGCCCGACCGAGCAGGGGCGGGCGTTTTATCCCGGCGCGGTGGCGGTTTTGGATGCGGTTGACGAGGCCGAAGCGCAGGTGGTTCACCTGACCGAAGCGCCACGCGGATCGCTGTTCGTCGCGGCGCCACTGGGTGTCGGGCGCAGGCTGCTTGCGCCGCACGTGCCTGACTTCCTTGAGGAATACCCCGAGATCGACGTTCGACTGCGCCTAACGGATCGATCCGTTGACCTAACGACCGAAGGGCTGGACCTCGCGTTTTTCATAGGTCAGCCAGAAGACAGCACCCTCCGCATCCGAAAGATCGCGGATTGTCAGCGGGTGCTTTGCGCGGCTCCGGATTATGTGAAAAGCCGCGGTATGCCAAAAGCCGGGGCCGATCTGATCTCGGAAAAGCACGAATGTCTGAAACTACGGTTCCCGGGAGCCACAGAATTTCAATGGCTGCTGGACACGCCCGAAGGCCCAAAGCGCTTTGCTGTAACAGGTCGGTTTGAATGCGACGACGGGGACGTTCTGACGGATTGGGCGCTGTCAGGGCAAGGCATTGCAATGAAGCCCGTCTTTGAGGTCGCGGATCACCTGAAGGCCGGGCGTCTTGTACCCGTTGCCACAGACACGCCGCCGGTTTCGGTCCAGATGGCGTGTCTTTATACGCACCGCAGGCATCAGGACCCAAAGGCGCGGTTGTTCATGGACTTCATGATTGCCCGGATCGGGGACGTTGTCCGCAATTCAGAGGTTTGAACCCTCAACTGCCGCGATAGGTTGAATACCCGTAGGGCGACAGCAACAGCGGTACGTGGTAATGCGCTTCGGCATCGGACATACCGAACCGGATGGGAACTTCGTCCAGAAACAGCGGTTCTTCAGCGGACTGGCCGGTTGCACGTAGATAGTCACCGGCGAAGAAAACCAGTTCGTAGGTGCCGGTCTTGAAGTCTTCTTTCGGCAGGATCGGGCTGTTTGTGCGCCCGTCCTCGTTGGTTTCGGTCTCGGTCAGTTTGCTTCGGTTCCCTCCCGTGATTTCGTACAGCGCAATTTTCAGCCCTTCTGCCGGGCAGCCGCGCGCGGTGTCCAGAACATGGGTCGTCAGATAACCTGTCACGGGAATCTCCTAATTTCTAATCGTCTCATTGGTTTGCTGTTGCTTATCACACATAGCGCACATGTTTTGTTTGACACAGTCTGGTTTGAATACCGAAACTTTGGGAATGCCGAAAGAAATGGAAACAGCGTTCGGATTGATTTGATAATCATCTCTACGTTTCTGCGGTAAATCGTAGGTAATGTGACAAAGACAAGACGGAAGACATCATGCAGCCCCCTCGTTATCCCCGCGACATGATCGGATACGGAGCCAACCCACCAGACGCCAAATGGCCGGGTGGGGCGAGACTGGCGGTCCAGATCGTGCTGAACTACGAAGAAGGCGGCGAGAACTGCGTGTTGCACGGAGACGCCGCATCCGAGGCGTTCCTGTCCGAGATCGTCGGAGCCGCCCAGTGGCCGGGACAGCGCCATTGGAACATGGAGTCGATCTATGAATACGGATCGCGTGCCGGGTTCTGGCGCTTGCACCGGCTGATGAAGGACTTGCCGATCACCGTTTACGGTGTCGCAACGGCCTTGGCCCGGTCGCCGGATCAGGTGGCCGCGATGAAATCCGCAGGCTGGGAAATCGCAAGCCACGGCCTCAAATGGGTTGAACATAAAGACATGCCCGAGGACGAAGAACGCGCTCAGATTGCCGAGGCGATCCGTTTACACACAGAGGTTGTCGGTGAACGCCCGGTGGGTTGGTATACGGGGCGCTGTTCCGAAAACACCGTGCGGCTGGCCGCCGAAGAAGGCGGCTTTTCCTACGTGGCTGACACCTATGCTGACGATCTGCCGTACTGGATGAATACAGGTGGGCGGGACCAGTTGATCGTCCCCTACACGCTGGATTGCAATGATATGCGTTTTGCCACGCCGCAGGGGTTCAACTCGGGCGATCAATTCTATGCGTATCTCAAGGACAGTTTCGATGCGCTTTATGCAGAAGGCGAGGCGGGTGCCCCCAAGATGCTGTCGATCGGGCTGCATTGCCGTTTGATCGGTCGTCCGGGGCGGGTCATGGCCCTGAAGCGGTTCTTGGATTACGCGCAGGGGTTTTCGGATGTCTGGTTCGCGACCCGCCAGCAAATCGCCGCGCATTGGGCGGAGCAGCATCCTCCTGTTTCGCGGTCCAAACCGTCTGAGATGGACCGGGACGCTTTTGTTGCAGCCTATGGAGGGATTTTTGAGCACTCTGCCTGGATCGCTGAACGTGCCTACGAGTTGGAACTGGGTCCGGCCCACGATACGGCGGGTGGCTTGCACAATGCGCTGGCTCGCATGTTCCGATCCGCCTCGGAACCAGAGCGGCTGGGCGTCCTGACGGCGCACCCGGACCTTGCGGGCAAACTGGCACAGGCCAAGCGGTTGACGCAGGAAAGTACGTCCGAGCAGGCATCGGCCGGATTGGACGCGCTGACAGATGCCGAACGCGACGCTTTCACGGATCTGAACACGCGCTATACGCAGAAATTCGGATTTCCGTTCATCATTGCGGTGCGCGACCACAACAAGGCTTCGATTCTGGATGCGTTCCAGCGCCGGATCGATCAGGATCGAGACACGGAATTCGCCGAAGCCTGTCGTCAGGTCGAACGTATCGCCGAGTTCAGGTTGCAGGACGTTCTGCCTTCATGAAGCGGATTGCGGCAACCCTTCTGACACCCGCGGCATTCGCGCCTTTTGGGGATGTGATCGAGGTCGCAGGCGACCCGGACAAGATCATTAATCAGGGTCAGTGCGGCCGGTTCCATGATCGCGCCGCGCTGGATTTTTCGGACGGCCGTGCTGGGATCAGCCTGTTCAACGCCAACCCGCGTGCCCTGCCATATCAGTTGGATATGGTAGAGCGGCATCCCGATGGCAGTCAGGCCTTCATCCCCATGACTCATCAGCCTTTTCTGGTCATCGTTGCCCCGGACGAGAACGGCAAGCCGGGCGAACCGGTGGCGTTCATAGCCTCTCCGGGGCAGGCCGTGAACTATCGCAAGGGCACGTGGCACGGCGTTCTGACGCCACTGCACGGTCCCGGCCTGTTCGCGGTTGTCGATCGGATCGGCACTGGCGCCAACCTTGAGGAATTTTGGTTCGACACGCCTTACGAAGTCGTGTCGTGACCGTTGAAGCCGCAGGATAAGCGGCAGGACCCCCGTGAACCTGACAGAGAGGACAGTAACTCATGGCTGACACTTCAATAGGGACCCCCGAACAGCTTCGGGACCCGAACTATACTCCGGCTTTGCACAAGGCGGTTCCGCTGGGCATCCAGCACGTCTTGGCGATGTTCGTATCCAACGTTACCCCCGCGATCATCGTTGCAGGCGCGGCTGGATTCGGATTTGGGTCCAACTCGCCGGACTTTCCTGAATTGCTGTACCTGATCCAGATGTCGATGCTGTTTGCCGGTGTCGCGACGCTGTTGCAGACAGTCACGCTGGGGCCGGTCGGTGCCGCGCTTCCGATCGTGCAGGGCACCAGCTTTGCATTTCTTCCCATCATGATCCCGCTGGTCGCGGGTAAAGGTGTCGATGGTCTGGCGGCTTTGTTCGGCGGGGTGATCGTCGGCGGTTTGTTCCACGCTTTGCTGGGCACTGTGATCGGCAAAATCCGCTTTGCGCTGCCGCCTTTGGTCACCGGGCTGGTGGTGACAATGATCGGTCTGGCACTGGTCAAAGTCGGTATCCAGTACGCAGCCGGAGGTGTTCCGGCCATTGGGACGCCAGTATATGGGTCGGCCCTGAACTGGTCGGCGGCTCTGGTCGTGATCATTGTGACGCTGGCGCTGAAGTTCTTTACGCGTGGGATGCTGTCTGTCTCGGCCGTCCTGATTGGCCTCGTTGCTGGCTACGCATACGCCCTGATGGTTGGGATGGTCACGTTCGAGGCGATCGGCACAAGTTGGGATCGCGCGGCCTCCTTCGCGTTGCCGGTGCCCTTCAAATACGGGTTCGAGTTCTCGTTCGCGGCGATCATCGGTTTCTGCCTGATGGCCTTTGTCTCGGCGATTGAGACCGTGGGCGATGTGTCCGGCGTCACCAAGGGTGGGGCAGGGCGCGAAGCCACAGACAAGGAAATCGCCGGGGCCACCTATGCGGACGGTTTCGGATCAGCCTTGGCCGGCGTGTTTGGCGGTCTGCCGAATACCTCCTTCAGCCAGAATGTCGGGCTGATCGCCATGACCGGTGTCATGAGCCGTAACGTGGTCACGATTGGTGCGCTGTTCCTGATCCTGTGCGGTCTTGTGCCCAAGGTTGGGGCGATCATCCGTACCGTCCCCATCGAAGTGCTAGGCGGTGGCGTGATTGTCATGTTCGGGATGGTCGTCGCAGCCGGTGTTTCGATGCTGTCTGACGTGGACTGGAACCGGCGCAACATGGTGATCTTTGCGATCTCACTGTCGATCGGATTTGGCTTGCAGCTTGAGCCCAACGCGGTTCAGCACCTGCCTGACACGCTGGGCATCCTGATGAAAAGCGGCCTGCTGCCGGCGGCGCTGATCGCTATCGTCCTGAACCTGATCCTGCCGCACGAACTGGCGGATGAGGCGACCGAGGAAGTCTCGGGCGGGATGTCCGGGCATGGGTCGGGCAGTTTGCCGGGCGAATAGTCAAAAGCGAGCGGATCGCAGCGTTCTGCGGTCCGCTCACCCTTGGGCCATTAAGTGCGCCACGTCCAGCATCCGGGCTGAAAAGCCCCATTCGTTGTCATACCACCCGAAAACACGGACTTGGTTTTCGCCGATCTGACGTGTTTCGGGGCCAGCGATGACCAGAGACTCGGGGCGCGTGCGCAGGTCGGACGAGACCAGCGGCTCGTCCGTCCAGCCTAAGACTGGCGAGGATGACACCGCCGCGCGCAATTCTGCATCGAACGCCTTGGGCGTCATGCCCCGTTCCAGTGTCACAACCAGATCAACCGCCGAAACACTGGCCGTCGGAACCCGAACCGCGGCACCGGAAATGCGACCTGCAAGGTGGGGCAACACCTCGTCAATCAGATGCGTGGCGCTTGTGGTGGTCGGCACCATCGACAATGCCCCCGCGCGAGACCGGGCCAGATCGCCGCGCGGCGCGTCAACCATCGGCTGGCTGTTGGTATAGCAATGGATCGTGGTCATATGCGCCGAGGCCACGCCCCCGATCTGATCCAGAACCTTGACCAAGGGCGCAAGCCCGTTGGTCGTGCAGGACGCGTTCGATACAATCCGAGCTGTTCCCAGTTGATCTTCGTTCGCGCCCAGAACGATCGTGACCTCAGTTGCGGGGGAAGGGCCAGAGATCAGCACCTTGCTTGCCCCTGCAGTCAGACCCTGACTGGCCACGTCCGAGGTTCTGGCAACTCCGGTACAGTCCATAAGGACATCTACGCCGGTCAAGTCCACCTGCGACAAGTCCGAACTGTGCGTGACCGTGATCGCGCGTCCGTCTACCACCAGTTCTGTATCACCTTGCGTGACTGTGCCGGGGTAGGGGCCAAACGTGCTGTCGTATTTGAACAGATAGGCGCAGGTCTCAAGCGGTGCGATATCGTTGATCAGCACCAGCTTAACGTCGTTGTCCTGCGGCTGTGCCAGAAGCTGCCGCAGGATCGTGCGGCCGATCCGACCGAATCCGTTAATCGCGAGTTTCATGCGCAAGCTATGGCAGCGCGTTGCGCTGACCTCAATGCCCGTTTGATCCCGGGGTCAGTTGCAGCTGACTTGCGAGAAGAACTGCCCCGAGATGTTCTGATACATGCTGCCGATAATCGGTCTGCATCCCGTGGCCTGCTGGATCGCGGCGGCGGCCTGTAGCGTACGCAGGCGCGGTGGCGGGCCAAAGGGGTTCAGATTG
Organism: Ruegeria sp. CL6; assembly: GCF_056536465.1. Taxonomy (NCBI): domain Bacteria; kingdom Pseudomonadati; phylum Pseudomonadota; class Alphaproteobacteria; order Rhodobacterales; family Roseobacteraceae; genus Ruegeria; species Ruegeria sp. CL6. Next base: position 927,026 of record NZ_JBQFPR010000001.1, on the reverse strand, counting down.
TTGTTATCCCGCGTCGCGCGATACACGACCGGCGCATCCGATATCTGCGTCACCGCCCAGGTGCGGCTCATGACGAAAACCTGTTTGGTTTCTTCCTTGGCGACAACAGGGGTTGCCTGAAAAGCAGTCAGGCCAACTGTTGCCGCCAGTGCCAGCATTGATCCGCGCAGTACCATTGAACAATCTCCAGTGCTAAAAACAGGTGTTATTTCACCAGATTCAAGCGCTTCTGTGAAGCCCTGCGCGGGAAAAAGCCGATTTGCCGTCAACGCTTGGTTAAAGACAGCGGCATGTGCCGGTTCACGTCCTTGTAAAGCAGATAGCGGAATCTGCCCGGCCCACCGGCGTAACAGGCCTGAGGGCAGAAGGCGCGCAGCCACATGTAATCGCCTGCCTCGACCTCGACCCAGTCCTGATTCAACCGGTAGACGGCTTTGCCCTCTAGTACATACAAGCCATGTTCCATGACATGTGTTTCAGCAAACGGGATGACGCCGCCAGGCTCAAACGTCACGATGTTGACGTGCATGTCATGGCGCAGGTCCTGAGGGTCCGCGAACCGGGTTGTCGCCCAGCGCCCTTCGGTTCCGGGCATGGGGATCGGCGCAACGTCGCGCTCATTCGTGATGATCGGGTCGGGGGCTGGCAAGCCGGGGACAGCTTCGTAGGCTTTGCGAACCCAATGGAATCGCGCGGTTTCATCGGCGCGATTGTGCAGGGTCCAGTCCGATCCGGCCGGAATATAGGCGTATCCCCCGGTTTCAAGGACGTGAACAGCCCCGTCCAAGGTCAATGTAACGGCCCCTTCGACCACGAACAGAACACCCTGTGCGTTTTCGTCTGTTTCGGGCCGGTCGCTGCCGCCGCCGGGCTGCACCTCCATGATGTACTGAGAGAACGTTTCGGCGAAACCGCTGAGGGGGCGGGACAGAACCCAAAGGCGGGTATTTTCCCAGAACGGCAAATAGCTGGTTACGATGTCCCGCATCGTGCCCTTCGGGATCACGGCATATGCGTCGGTGAACATGGCGCGGTCGGTCAAAAGCTGATCCTGACCGGGATGACCGCCGGTTGGCGCATAATATGTTGGCTGTGCCATTTCGTGCCTCTCACTCGTGTTTCGGGCACTATGCTGGGATTGCACTTTCGCCTCTAGCGGCAGAGTCGCAATAGGTTTGTTCGGGATTATTTGAAGGTCGCAAGGGGACTTGGCCGCCCATTGCAGGCGGTATAGTCTGATTGGCGAAGTCATTTCAGAAAGGCGAGGTGTTTATGAAACCTCATGCGTTCACAGCATTGGTCTTTGCAACGATTGTATGTGCGGGAACTGCCGTTCACGCGAAACCATTGTCGAGAATCATCGCGGAAATGGGGCTGAGCCCGGCAGACTTCAATGTGGTGAATGCGACAGCGGATTCGATGCTGGCAAATGGTGCTCCTTCGGTGGGCACAGAACGCAATTGGTCCAATCAGGACTCGGGGTCAAAGGGAACCATCCGTGTCCGCGACGTGCGTGACAATTGCGTGCACTTTCAACACTTCATCCAACCCGAAGGTACGGACCAGACCCGAGAGGTCAGAACCCGCAGGTGTCAGGACGCAAGCGGTGCCTGGATTCTGACGCCCTGACAAAAGATCAATACCCGCGCATGCGGTCCACTTCATGCAGCAGGGGTTTACCGTCCGTCAGACGTTGAAAATTCTCGGCCACATCCCCTAGTGCTTCGCCTAAATGCCACCCCGACACATGCGGGGTGATCATTACGTTCGGGTGGGCCCATAACGGGCTGTCCGCTGGCAATGGTTCCGTGCATGTAACGTCGAGAACCGCGTGTCCCGGCGTGCCCTTGTCCAAAGCCGAGATCAGCGCCGTTTCATCAATCAGATCACCCCGCCCAGCGTTCAGCAGTTGGCTGCCCGGCTTCATGGTCGCCAACATTTCGGCATCGAACAATCCGATGGTCTGTGGGGTCGACGGCAAGATCGCGCAGACATGGTCGCATTGGCCCAACAGTTCGGGCAAGGCCGCGTCCCCATGCAGGCACGTCACTCCATCAAGTTGTTTGGGTGAGCGGCTCCAGCCCATGACGTTAAACCCGATCGCACGCAGCATCAGAGCGCTGCGCGCACCGATATGTCCCAAACCCAGAACCCCGACAGTTTTCTCGGGTGTATAAACCGGTGCCTTGGACAGCCATTCCGCGTTGCGCTGGGACGCCTCGTGAAATGAGACGTGTCGCTGTTGGTGCAGGATATAGGTCACAAACCACTCGGCAATGCCCTGCGCTGGGGCATCCGGTTTCAGGCGTGCGACGCGAATGTGGTCGGGCAGGTTCGGATTGCCAACAATCGTCTCCACCCCGGCACCCAGTTTTTGAACAAGTTGTAGATTCGGAAGTTGTTGATGCTGATCATCTTTCAATCCGACGACGGCGATCATCGTGATGTCGCTGGCGTCACCGATTGAGTCCCGAGTCCTCACGTCCAGACCGGGGTGCAATTCCCGGATTTCGCGGGCAATGTCGCTGTCGCTTATCCAGTCGGACAGCCCTGTTTCGATCAACAACGCCATTTGGCCCTCCATTTGTAGCTATTTGTTTCAAGTGACGTATCGTCACCCAACTGGACATCGTGACGGCAGCTAAGTCATTCTCGGTTCAAAGGTAAAGCCCGGACACCGGGTCGGAGGAAGAAAACCCATGAATATGTCATTCGGTCTGCGGGATGAGAACAACGAGCTGTTGCAGCGTGTCAAAGACATGATCCGCGATGAGATCATGCCACTGGAGGAGGAGTATCACGCGGAAATCGGTAAGGGGGACCGTTGGCAGTACACAGAGCGGCAGGCTGAAATCCTTGAAGGCTTGAAAGCAAAGGCCAAGGCTGCCGGTCTGTGGAATTTTTGGCTGACAGACAGCGACAAGGGGTTTGGTCTGTCCACTGTTGAATACGCTTATTTCGCCGAGGAAATGGGAAAGACGCCTTTGGGCGCAGAGGTGTTCAACTGCTCGGCCCCCGACACTGGCAACATGGAAGTGTTCGAGCGTTACGGATCGGACGCGATGAAACAGGAATGGCTCAAGCCGTTGTTGGAAGGCGAAATCCGGTCGGCTTATCTGATGACTGAACCCGAGGTGGCGTCTTCGGACGCGACGAATATCGCCATGTCCTGCAAGTTGGATGGCGACAGCTATGTTCTGAATGGCGAGAAATGGTGGTCGTCAGGTGCAGGGGATCCGCGTTGCAAGGTCTATATTGTGATGGTGAAAACCGGCGGAGATGAACTGCCGGTTCACCAGCGTCAGTCCATGATTGTAGTTCCCGCCAACACGCCAGGTATCGAAATCCTGCGCCCGATGGAGGTTTACGGTCACGACGACGCCCCACACGGGCACATGCATATCCGGTTTACCAACGTACGGGTTCCGGCAGAGAATATCTTGCTGGGCGAAGGGCGCGGGTTTGAGATCGCGCAGGGCCGTCTCGGGCCGGGTCGTATACACCACTGTATGCGGGCAGTCGGGCAAGCCGAAATCGCGTTGGAGAAAATGTGCAAGCGGGCACTGCAGCGCGAGGCGTTCGGCAAGAAGCTGGCGCAGTTGGGTGCGAACTTCGACATCATCGCCGAATGCCGGATGGAAATTGAGATGGCGCGCCTTCTGTGCCTGAAGGCCGCATGGTACATGGATCAGGGTGACGCGCGCGCAGCAGCGCCGTGGATCAGTCAGATCAAGGTCGTGGCACCTCGGGTCGCGTTGAAGGTGATCGACGAGGCCGTGCAGATGTTCGGCGGGCAGGGCGTCAGTCAGGACACTCCGCTTGCCTCGGCCTGGACACATGTGCGGACGCTGCGTTTGGCGGACGGGCCGGACGCGGTGCACCGCCGTCAGGTCGCACGTACCGAGTTGAAAAAATACACTCAGGAAAAGGTGTGAAGACAGGAATGTACGGCGATCGCGACCTGAGCCAAGAGGCATTTTTTCAACTTCGCTCGGACGGAGTATTTGTCGGCAACGAAGCGGCGCGCGGTCCTTGGTCTGCTGACCATTGTCACGCCGGACCGGTCACTGGCCTTGTCGCACGCGCCGCAGAAACAGAGGTCGGGCCAGACAAGATGCTGACCCGGCTGACGATTGACATGTTGCGCCCGATGCCGCTGTCCGGGCTGCGCGTGGCAGCAGAGACCGAGCGCCACACGAAGACCATGGCAACGACACGGGTCACGGTGCATGATCTGGACGACACCTTGTGTGCCAAGGCGACAACTATGCATCTGGTTCGCCGGGACTTGGGCGCGGTTCCGAATGTGTCTATGGACCCACCTGAACTGGAGGGGGCGGTGTCCGGCCTCTTCCCGATTGGCGAGACGCGTCACAAGCTGACCGGTTTCGCCCACTATTCCGAGGTTCTCTATCCGAAAGACAGCACTCCGGGGCCGGGCCCAAAGGCGATCTGGATGCGCACCCCGCCGTTGCTGCTGGGGGAAGCTCAGTCCCCGATTCAGGCGCTTTGCCCCTTGGCCGACTGCGCCAACGGGATTTCTTGGAACGCGCCGACGACTGAAATGGGGTTCATGAATACGGATCTGACCGTGCAGATTCATCGTGAACCTGTGTCGGATTGGCTTGCTTCTGATTCCGTCTGCCACTGGCAGCCTTCGGGAATCGGAATGTCTCAGGCGGTGCTGTATGACACGGAAGGTCCGATTGGCGCGGCGTTGCAAACGCTGATCCTGTTTCCGCCCACCTGATTGATGGTCGGAATCCGTATGCTTGTTGCGAAACGCATTGCCCGACGCGGGCGGGCATCCTATCTTCTGCTCATGCGTTGGTTTGTAACCCTTTTGGCTTGTGTGATGCCGATCCCGGCATTGACCCACCCTCACGTCTTTATCGACACGGGGCTGGAGTTCATCGTGGACGACGCCGGCAATCTGACACATGTGCGCGTCACTTGGGCCTATGATGAGTTTTATTCTCTTTTGGTTCTTGAGGATATGAAGCTGGATCAGGATGCGGACGGCGTTCTGACCCCTTCCGAGGAAAGTTTTCTTGCGGGTTTCGATGCGCAGTGGGTCGAGGGGTATAACGGCGATCTCATAGTGTGGGCAGATGGCACACAAGTTGCCTTGTCCGGCCCGTCCGAGGCGTCCGCTACGACCGAGGATGGCCGTATCGTCACGACCCATCTCAGGGCGGTTGAGGGCGCAGCGAAATCGGCGGCAAACCTGACGGCCAAAGCCTTTGATGAAACCTATTACACGGCCTACGAAGTGACGCGTCCCGTTACCGTGTCCGGGTCGCAGTCGTGCCAGATTGACCGGATCGAACCGGATATTGACGGGCAGTTGGCTCAGATGCAGGCGTTCCTGCGCACGTTGGACGCCGACTACAACCTTGAGGAAAATGATATCCCGCTTGTCGGCGAAAACTTTGCGACCGAGATCCGTATTTCATGTCCAAATACCTGATTGTACCGGTCGCTCTGGCCATTGGTTTGTTGCTTTGGTTCTGGGGCAGCGGGGGCTTCGACCAGCTTGCTGCTTGGGCGGCTGGTGAGCAGCGCGCTTTCCAGAACCAGATCGCCCGCTCTTTGAGGGCCGCCCGCGCCGAACAGCCCGAGGCTGTCGCGACCTTGCTGACCGTTTGTTTCGCCTATGGGTTTTTCCATGCCATCGGTCCGGGGCACGGCAAGGTGTTAATCGGAGGGTACGGTCTGGGTCGCCGCGTCGCATTCTGGCGCTTGTCGGCGATCAGCGTGTTGTCGAGTCTGGGGCAGGCCGTGACTGCCATCGTTCTTGTCTATGCAGGTGTTCTGGTGTTCCAGATGTCACGGGAAAGCCTTGTAGGAACGACCGAGCAGGTCATGGCGCCCATAAGCTATGGCGCCATCGCTGCAATCGGGTTGTGGCTGGTATTCCGAGCCTTGCGGAGCTTTGCGCGGCGGCACAAGTCCCAAACATCCCACCACGATCACCATCATCACGACCACAGCGACGACCATCACGACCATCATCACCATGACGGCGAAGTCTGTTCGGATTGCGGCCATCGCCACGGCCCCACCGCCGAGGAGGTGGCCAATGTCGGTAGCCTGCGCGAGGCGCTGATCCTGATCGCCGGTATCGCGGCGCGGCCCTGCACTGGCGCTTTGTTTGTGCTGATCCTGACGTGGCAGATGGGTATCGCGATGGTGGGGATCGCAGGGGCGTTTGCAATGGCACTGGGAACGGCGATGGTCACGACTCTGGTCGGCTGGACCTCTCTGGGTCTGCGCGGTGGATTGCTGGCCTCGGCCTCGGCCACACGGTTCGCGCAAGTGCTGGCCCCGACCATCGAACTGGTTGCGGGGCTGATGATTGCCGTTATTGCCAGCGGACTGTTGCTGCGCGCTATGTGAATTCGTCAAAAACCGGCTGAGGGTAGCCGACCCGCGCCAGATAGAGCCCTTGCGGTGGGCATACCGGACCACAAGCTGCACGGTCAGCCGCTTGCAGGGCGACACGCACATCTTCGGGTGTCCATGCCCCCGCGCCAACACGTTCCAGCGTGCCGACAAAGCTGCGCACCTGATTGTGCAGAAAAGACCGGGCGCGGACGTGAAAGTGGATTTCGGGGCCGGAAAAGCCCTGAACCTGTTCAACGCGCAATTCGTCCAGAGTTTTGACCGGGCTGGCAGCCTGACAGATCGAGGATCGGAACGTCGTAAAGTCATGGCGGCCAATCAGCATATCCGCACCTGCTTGCATGGCGTCCACGTCCAGCCTGTGGTTGATCTGCCAAACCTGCCCGGCGTCATGGGTCGCGGGCGCACGGCGCATCAGGATGCGAAACAGGTACTGACGTTCCACAGCGGAAAATCGGGCGTGCCAGTCATCCTCGACCCGAGCGGCTTTCACGATCGCAACGGGCTGCGGTTTCAGGTGATAGTTCAACGCTTCTGACAGGCGGAACGGGTCCCATTCCTTGGTAAGGTCGCAATGGGCAACCTGACCCAGAGCGTGCACCCCGGCATCCGTCCGACCGGCTGCGGCAATCGTGTGCGCGCCGGGCTGGATACGCGACAACGCCTGTTCGATTGCCCCCTGAACGGAAGGCAGCTCTTTTTGCCGCTGCCATCCGGCGAACGGCTCCCCTTGGTATTCGACTTTCAGTGCGTATCTTGGCATGGGCTGCTGGTAACGCGCCGCACCGCAACGGGCAAGAGCGGGAAAGCGCTGGTATGTCAGGTCCGTGCTACCTATTTTGAGAGAAACGAAAAAAGCGGGGCGACAATTTGGTCATCTCTTCCCTGTCAGACAGTCTGGTGCGCGGCCTTGAGAGTGTCGGCGACAGCGTGTCCGAAGCCCTGTTCGAGCCGGTGATCCGTTTGGGCGTCACCGGATTGGCGCGGTCGGGAAAAACAGTGTTCATCACCTCGCTGGTTGCCAATTTGCAGGACCGGGGCCGCATGACCGGTCTGGTGGCCCAGCGCGAGGGTCGGATCAACGCCGCCTATCTTCAGCCGCAACCTGACGACACAGTGCCTCGGTTCGACTATGAAAACCATCTGGCGGCCCTGACCGGCCCGCAACCACATTGGCCGGACAGCACCCGCGCGGTGTCGGAGCTGCGCCTGTCGTTCAAGGTGCGTCCCGCCGGTCTGCTGTCTGGCCTGCAAGGGCCGCGAACGGTTCATCTGGATATTGTGGATTATCCGGGCGAGTGGCTTTTGGACCTGGCCCTTTTGGACAAGTCTTATGAGGAGTGGTCGACCGAGACGCTGAACCGCATCGCGGGTCGCGCCGAGGCCGACGCATTTCTGGCGCTGGCCAAGGCCGCAGAGCCTGAGGCCGAGCACGACGAACCCACTGCGCTGTCGCTTGCCAAGGCTTTTTCGGATTACCTGAACGCGGCGCGCGACGCAGGATACTATGACTGCACGCCGGGGCGGTTCCTGTTGCCCGGCGATTTGTCGGGGTCTCCGGTTTTGACTTTTGCGCCGTTGCCCGTTGATGGCAAAGCCCAGCGGCGCAGCCTTCACCACGAGATGGCGCGTCGGTACGCGGTCTATAAATCTCAGGTCGTAAAGCCGTTTTTTCGCGACCATTTCTCACGAATTGATCGTCAGGTCGTTTTGGTGGACGCGCTGGGCGCAATCCACAAGGGTCCGCAGGCAGTTGAAGATATGCGTCGCGCGATGGCGGATATTCTGTCGGCCTTCCGGCCGGGTCGCAATGCGTGGCTGAGCCAGCTTCTTCTGGGGAAACGGGTCGAGCGTATCCTTTTTGCCGCGACCAAAGCCGATCACCTGCATCATCTACAGCACCCCCGTCTGACCAATGTCATGGAGGCGCTAACACGCGACGCCCGCGATCGGGCGAATTTTGCGGGTGCGCAAACGGCGGCTTTGTCACTGGCTGCGCTACGCGCGACGACCGAAGAAATCCGGTCCCATCAGGGGGCAAACCTTCCTTGTGTGCGCGGTACGTTGCCCGATGGAAAACGCGCGGCCTTCTATCCCGGTGAGTTGCCCGAAGACCCGGCCCGCCTGTTGGGGCCGGCCCGCGACGGCGCAGGTGCATGGTTGGACGCCGATTATGGCTTCATGGCATTTGAGCCAGCCCAACTGTCATTACGACCGGGGGATGGTCCGCCCCATATCCGTTTGGACAGGGCTGCGCAGTTCCTCATAGGAGACCGCCTATGACCGTGATCCTGCGTCCAGCCCGCAGCACGGACGCCGGTGCGACCGGTGAAATCCTGCATGGTTTCGCGCTCGAACATGACTGGATGCCGGAATTGCATTCGCGCGCCGAGACCATAGCCTTTTGCGGTCGGATGATTGATCAGGACTGGGTAACCGTTGCGGAAACCGATGAGGGCATCGTGGGTTTTCTGGCGTTGAACCAATGCGAAGTTCATTCCCTGTATCTGGCACCCAAGGCTCGTGGGCGTGGGATCGGACAACGTCTGTTGGACGACGCCAAGTCCAAGCGGGCCGAACTGTCCCTGTTTGCGTTTCAGCTCAACCTACGGGCGTGTCGGTTTTATGAACGTAACGGGTTTGCCGAAGTCGCCCGAAGCGACGGGGCGGATAACGACGAAAATCTGCCGGACATCAAATACGTCTGGAAAAGAAGCGAGGCTGTCGATGGCTAAAGGTCCGGTTGTTTTTGATCTCGACGCCGAAGAGCCTTCGGTTGACGTATCTACCGCGCCGCCGGTTCCGGATGTCGCGCCAGTGCAGGGGCAGGCCATGCAAACGGCGGTCAGATTGGCCGCCAGAAAGCCTTCGGTCTTGTCTCGGTGGTTTTGGGGTTTGGCAACCGCAGCGGTTGGTGCTGTCGTTTCCATCGCCGCCTGGGATTTTGCCACGTCACTTTTGCTGCGCTCACCTGTTCTGGGTTGGGTTGTAACGGGGCTGTTTGGCGCGCTGGTTTTCGTCGCGCTGCTTATCGCCGTTCGCGAGCTGGTCGCGATTGGCCGGTTGTCGCGCATTGATGGCCTGCGCCGGGCTGCTGACGAAGCGCTGGCCGACGAAGATTTGAAAAAGTCCCGCGACGTCGCCGAGAAACTGATCAATTTCTACAAGGGCCGTGACGAAACGAAATGGGGCCGTGATCGCCTGAGCGAGCGTATGGGCGAACAATTCGACGCGTCTGGCCTGTTGACGCTGGCCGAGGATGAACTGCTGGCCCCGCTGGATGCCGCCGCCAGCCGCGAGGTCGAGGCCGCAGCGCGCCAGGTTGCGACCGTGACGGCTCTGGTTCCGCTGGCTTTGGCGGATGTTGTAACGGCTTTGGCCGCGTCGCTTCGGATGATCAGGCGTATTGCTGAAATCTACGGGGGTCGGGCAGGTTTTCTTGGGGGATGGCGGCTAACGCGCGCTGTGTTCGTGCATCTGGTGGCCACAGGCGCGGTAGCAGTCGGCGACGATCTGCTAGAGCCGGTTTTGGGTGGCTCGGTCCTTAGTAAACTGTCCCGTCGTTTTGGCGAGGGGTTGGTAAACGGCGCACTAAGTGCCCGCGTCGGCGTCGCAGCGATGGAAGTCTGCCGGCCTTTGCCATTCTCGGATCAGCACAAGCCATCGACCCGGGCGATGGTTCAACGGGCTTTGACGGGGTTGTTTTCCAAGACTTGACCTAACGCAAGGTATTCCTGTCTGCTGACCTGCATAACAGCGCCGGAGCCAGCCATGACCGAGCACGGACACAGCCATCAGGAAATAGCGGAACGGATCAATGCTCCTCCGGGTCGGGGGGTGCTGCGCGATGTGGTCTACGGCGGCATTGATGGGTCGGTGACTACATTTGCAATCGTGGCTGGCGTGGCCGGAGCGGGTTTATCTCCGTTTGTCATTGTCGCGCTGGGCTTGGCCAACGTATTGGCAGACGGTTTCTCAATGGCTGCGGGGAATTATTCGGGCACCAAGGCCGAGTTGGACAACATCCGCCGCATCCGTGTGATCGAGGAACGCCATATCAGCCTTTACCCTGACGGTGAGCGTCAAGAAGTTCGCGAAATTCTGGCGCAAAAGGGACTTTCGGGGCGCGTGCTTGACGAAGCGACCGATGCGATCACGGCCAACCATGAAAATTGGATAAATCTTATGATCGAGGGCGAATACGGCCTCGGCTCTGTTGATCCGAACCCTTTCAAAGCTGCGATGGCGACATTCTTGGCCTTTCTGGTTGCAGGGATGATTCCGCTCTTGCCGTTTTTGCTGTCCGTCGAGAACGCTTTCACGGTGTCTGTCTGGATGACGATGGGTGTGTTTTTTGCGATAGGAGCGTTGAAAAGCCGCTGGTCGCTGGCCCCTTGGTGGCGGTCAGGGATCGAAACGCTGCTGATTGGCGGTGCGGCCGCGTTGATCGCGTATCTTGTGGGGTCGTTGTTCCACCCATAGGGGGCTGGTGTATCGACAGGCAAGGCAACCCGCGCCATTCGCCGCAGGGGGCGGAACCTCTGGACCATCCGATGCGGGCGTCCTATAAGCGCCGCCATGTATGACCGGATGGCCATCATTATCCGAATTATATCCCCGGCGCTCTGATATCCTGAGACGCCGGGCAAAGGTGTTTGAGACTTCGCACCGACCGCTTCGATCCACACGACGACCAGATCATCCAAAGGACGCCCCCAATGTGCGCCGAAACACCTGATTACAAAGATACGCTGAACCTGCCCAAAACCGACTTCCCCATGCGCGCTGGCCTGCCCAAGCGCGAACCCGCATGGCTGGAGCGTTGGGAGAAGATCGGCGTCTACGACCGCCTGCGTGAGAAAAAAGGCCGCACGCCCTTTACGCTGCACGATGGCCCTCCTTACGCGAACGGTCACCTGCATATCGGTCACGCGCTGAACAAGACCATCAAGGACATGATCGTGCGAAGCCATCAGATGATGGGCCATGACGCGCGTTACGTGCCCGGCTGGGACTGCCACGGTCTGCCCATCGAATGGAAGATCGAGGAGCAGTACCGCAAGAAGGGCAAGAACAAGGATGAGGTGAACGTCGTGGACTTCCGTCAGGAATGCCGCAAATTCGCCGAGGGCTGGATCGAAATCCAGCGCGAAGAGTTCAAACGTCTGGGTATCACCGGCAACTGGGCCGATCCGTATATCACAATGGACTATCACGCCGAGGCCGTGATCGCCGACGAATTCATGAAGTTCCTGATGAACGGCACGCTCTATCAGGGGTCAAAGCCTGTGATGTGGTCGCCCATCGAGAAAACCGCCTTGGCCGAGGCCGAGGTTGAGTATCACGACAAGGAAAGCTTCACCATCTGGGTGAAGTTCAAGGTCGTGAATGCGGGCGATCTGGATGACGCGTTTGTGGTGATCTGGACGACGACCCCGTGGACGATCCCGTCAAACAAGGCTGTGGTTTACGGCAAGGACATCTCGTATGGCCTTTACGAAGTCACAGGCGCGCCCGACGAATGCTGGGCCAATGTGGGAGACAAGTTCCTGCTGGCCGATAATCTGGCCGCCGACGTTCTGGGCCGCGCGCGCCTGAACGACGACCAGTGGACCCGCGTGCGTGACGTGGCCACCGATGAGCTGGAAGGCGTCCAACTGACCCACCCGCTGGCCGGGGCCGAGGGCGGCAATGGCGAATGGGACGACATCCGCGACTTCCGCGCAGCTGAGTTCGTGACCGATACCGAAGGCACGGGCTTCGTCCACTGTGCGCCGTCGCACGGGATGGAGGAATTCGAGCTGTACCGCGACTTGGGCATGCTGGAACAGGTCATCACCTATAACGTGATGGACGATGGCAGCTTCCGCGCCGATCTGCCGTTCTTTGGCGGCAAATACATCCTATCCCGCAAGGGTGGTGAGGGTGACGCGAACAAAGCTGTCATCGACAAGCTGGTCGAGGTCGGCGGGTTGCTGGCGCGCGGCAAAATCAAGCACAGCTATCCGCATTCGTGGCGTTCCAAGGCGCCGATCATCTATCGCAATACTTCGCAGTGGTTTGCATCCGTGGACCGCAAGTTGGACGATGGCATGGGCGAGATGGGCGATACCATCCGTGAACGCGCGTTGCGGTCCATCGACGAGCTGGTCAAATGGACCCCGCAGACCGGTCGTAACCGTTTGTATTCCATGATCGAGGCTCGCCCGGATTGGGTTCTGTCGCGTCAGCGCGCCTGGGGCGTGCCGCTGACCTGCTTTACCAAGAAGGGCGCTCTGCCCACCGACGCGGATTACCTGCTGCGCAATGACGATCTCAACGCTCGCATCAAGGCGGCATTCGAGAAGGATGGCGCGGATATCTGGTACACCGAAGGGTTCAAGGAACAGATGCTGGACGGCATCGCCAACCCCGAAGACTATAATCAGGTGTTTGACGTCCTGGATGTATGGTTCGACTCGGGCTCGACCCACGCCTTCGTACTGCGCGACCGCGAGGATGGGACTGAGGACGGCATCGCCGACGTCTATATGGAAGGCACGGACCAGCACCGCGGGTGGTTCCATTCGTCCATGCTGCAGGCTTGCGGCACCAAGGGCCGCGCGCCTTATCGCAACGTGGTGACGCACGGGTTCACTCTGGATGCCAAGGGCAACAAGATGTCCAAATCACTGGGCAATACCATCGTGCCTGAGGAGGTCGTGAAGCAATACGGCGCCGATATCCTGCGCCTGTGGGTGGCTCAGACCGATTATACCGCCGACCAGCGGATCGGGCCGGAGATTCTGAAAGGCACCGCCGACAGCTATCGCCGCCTGCGCAATACCATGCGGTTCATGTTGGGATCACTGGCAGATTTCACCGAGGCAGATCGGGTCGCGCCCGAAGATATGCCGCGTCTGGAACGTTGGGTGCTGAGCCGTCTGGCCGAGCTGGATGAACAGGTGCGCAAGGGCTATGCCGCGTTTGACTTCCAGGGTGTGTTCAGCGCCGTGTTCACCTTTGCCACGGTCGATCTGTCCTCGTTCTATTTCGATGTGCGCAAGGACGCGCTGTATTGCGATGGTGACAACCTGCGCCGCCGCGCTGCGCGCACGGTTCTGGACATCCTGTTCCACCGTCTGACCACGTGGCTGGCACCGGTTTTGGTGTTCACTATGGAAGAGGTCTGGCTGGAGCGTTTCCCGGGCGATGACAGCTCGGTCCATCTGGTGGATTTCCCGGATACGCCTGGCGACTGGCGCGATGCTGATCTTGAATCCAGCATGGCCAAAATCCGCCGCGTCCGCCGCGCCGTGACTGCCGCACTGGAGATTCAACGTCAGGAGAAAGTCATCGGGTCGAGTCTTGAGGCCGCACCGATCGTGCATGTCGAAGACACCGAGGTGCGTGATCTGCTGGCGACGTTCGACGTGGATGATCTGTGCATCACCTCGGGCCTGACCGTCACCGGTGATCCGGCCCCGGCCGAGGCGTTCCGTGTGCCAGAGATCGAAGGTGTTGCAGTGGTGTTTGAAAAAGCCGAAGGCGAAAAATGCCAACGCTGCTGGAAAATCCTGCCGGATGTGGGGCGCCATGCGCATGACGGCGTGTGTGGGCGCTGCAACGAGGCGTTGGGATAAGTTTCGGGATTTTGCGAGGCTCTGCCTCGCGCTCCGAAGTATTTTTGAACAGAAGAAGCATGGGGCGCGACCTGTTTGGGGTTGCGCCCTTTGTCAAAACGCGGTCAGCATTTGGCTATGCCGATGATTGCTGTTGATACGCGATTTGGATGCCTTGGGGTCGAAGAGACGGACGGGGCGATCACGCGTCTGATCTGGAATGGGCGAAACGCGGGTGAGGCGTCGCCGGTTCTGAAGGAGGCCGCGGCGCAACTGAAGGCTTATGATCAGGGGCGGTTAGAGCGGTTTGATCTGCCCTATCGTGTTGCGGGATCCGAGTTCCAGCGACAAGTCTGCGATCTGATGTTTGCCATACCCTTGGGTGAGACTAGAACTTATGGCGAGATTGCCAAAGAGTTGGGCCAACCGCCGCAACCGGTTGGGCAAGCCTGCGGAGCGAATCCGATTCCGGTGATCATCCCCTGTCATCGCGTGTTGGCCGCGAACGGGTTGGGCGGTTTCTCAGGCGAAGGCGGGGTTGAGACCAAGGTCGCTTTGCTGCGTCATGAACGGGCTGCCGGTTTGCTGATCTGAGTCGCGGATTTCTGTTGCAATCCCGGTGCTTGAGGCCCAACTTGTATCAGATAGAGAATTCAAAGGACCGAATGGTATGACTGCTCAATCAGACTCGGCTGCCCGCAAGAAGGCAATCATCGACCGCCTGATGTCGTTGGAAGCGCAGGAGCTTGCGACTGCGCAGGCGCATTATGATGCGTTTCTGAAGGACTCGCAGTTGGATGATCGCGAAGGTCACGACAAGGATGACATCGCCGCGTCACGAGAGAATGCGGACCTTGCTGCGGCTTTTGACGCGCCGGTTCACGCCCATCATGCCAAGATTGACGTGATCGAAAACACCGATTTCAGCGTGACTGACACGGTGCAGCCCGGTGCTGTGGTCAAGTTCAACAATCGCCGTTTCGTGGTCTGTGTCTCGACCACTCGGTTTGATGTCGATGGCAAGACCTACATGGGTATATCGACCCAAAGCCCGATCTATTTGGCCATGACGGGGCTTCGGCAAGGTGACGTCTTCACCCATAATGGGACTGAATTCGAGGTTCAGGAAGTTTTGTAATCCCGGCTTCTGCGCGGCGGGATCACCTGCTGCGCGATGCCTGCTGAAACCAGATACAAGCTGGTAACAACCAGACCCCAGTGCGCCCAGCTTTCGGGATGGAAATCCACCCATGCGGCCCAGCCTGCAAAGAACGTCCATGCAAGCGCCATCGGCAAGGTCAGGCTGCGCCAGCGTTCGGTGCGCACGGGGTGCACGAATTTGAGCGGCAGGAACATCGCCAGCGACAACAACGATACAAGTAGCAGGATAACCCAAAAACTAGGCTCGAGCGCGAAGACCACGATGACGAACATGTTCCAGCAGCCGGGAAAGCCGGAAAAGGAATTATCCTTTGTTTTCATGCGTGTGTCTGCGAAGTACATGGCGCTGGCGAAGGTGATCACGATAATTGCGAACCAGCCGGTCCATCCGTCCATCAGGCCGGATTTGAACAGCGCAAAGGCCGGGATGAACACGTAAGTCAGATAGTCGATGATCAGATCCAGAAGAACTCCGTCAAATTCGGGGGCGTTCTTTTTGACGTGATAGTGCCGGGCCAGAGGGCCGTCGATACCGTCCACAACGAAGGAAACCACAAGCCACAGGTACATGAGGCTCCATTTCTCTTCTACGGCGGCCAACATAGCCAGCATTGCAAATACGGCGCCGGTCGCAGTGAAGAGGTGGACGGAAAGAGCTTTGAATCTGAGTGTCATGCGTGTCTCTTGAACGATGCTTGGCCCAGATGCAAACCAAAAGCCCGGTTGACGCGAGTTGCCATGCGTCAGGCTTTGGGGTGGGCGCGATTATAGACTTCCATCAATCGTGCAGTGTCTACGGCAGTGTAGGCTTGGGTTGTCGACAATGAGGCGTGGCCGAGCAACTCTTGAATGGCCCGCAGATCGCCTCCTGCGGTCAGCAGGTGGGTTGCGAAACTGTGCCGCAATGCGTGCGGTGTTGCAGTCGCTGGCAGGCCAAGCTGGGCCCGCGCCCGGGCCATGACGCCTTGAACGGCCTTGGGGTTCAGCGGACCGCCGCGCACGCCGCGAAACAGCGCCTTGTTCTCGGATTGCGGGTGGGGGCAGAGTTCAAGATACCGGTCCACCGCGGCGCGGGCGGCTGGTAGAACGGGAACGACCCTTTCTTTGTTTCCTTTGCCGACGACACGCAGCGCCTTGGCAAGAGGGGCGTCGGCACCGGTCAGCGAGAGAGCCTCGGAAATTCGCAGGCCGCACCCGTATAAAAGCGTGACAACGGCGACATCGCGCGCTGAAACCCAGTCATTGTCGGACTGCAACTCGACCGTTTCGATCATTGCGCGAACGGCATCTTCGGCGATTGGGCGAGGGAGTTTCTTTGTAAATTTGGGCGCCCGGGTAGACAAAACGGCAGTGGGTTCAAACCCTTCGCGTTCGGCCAGCCATCGGTAGAAGCTTTTGACGGCGGATAATTTGCGGGCCAGAGATCGCGCACCAACGCCAGATGCGCGCTGATCCGCCATCCATGCACGCATGTCTGACACGGTGATCCGAGACAGGGCCGCCAGACCCGAACGCTCGTTATGATGCAGAGTCATGAAGGACAGGAAGTCGGTCACGTCCCCGCGATAGGCCGTTTGCGTGTTCTCGGACCTGCCAGAAAGCGCCCCCAGGCTGTCCAGCCAAAGCTGCAATGCATCGCGGCAGGCCGGAGAGATCAGGCTCACGACAGCCAGTTGCGCATCGAACGCTCGAAGACGCCCGAGAAGAACGTCAATAGATCGGTGCCCAGTTGCGGCGAGAAGTGATTTGGGTCCTTCGCGCTCATGATGATCATGCCGGGCAATCGGCCTTCACCCAGGTCCAGGCGTAGACATGCTTCGGACCGCAAATGATCGGCGTCTTTGCCAAATATCCGATGCGTGGGATGAATGATCTCGCGCAGGACGACCTCTCGAGCCGGGCCGCTGCGATCAAAGGTCAGGTAGTTGTCTACAAAGCCGGGTTCCACCACGGCGAGCACACCGCCCATCTTTTCGATCGCGGGGTCTTCCTGCACGACGGCTGTTTCCAGAACCAGAGTGATGCGGTCAACGCGCAAAATATCAGCAACGTCAGAGCCAAGCGTGCTTAGGAAGCCCTCGAAATCAACGGGTTCAAGCAGGCGCAGGATCGCGCGATGGACCTGATTGGTGCCTGCGAGGTTCTCATAGGCTGCGGCGATGACGGACTTGTGGGTGTCCTCGAGCCTGTCCAGCCGCGCTTCGAGCCTTTGCATGGCTATGCCGCGCAGGTCGATAATGTTGTCTCCGCGTGCTTCCTCATTGGCGGTGACGAGGGCCTGCATCAGGTCCTTGTCATCCAACACGGCGAAAGGCTCGGCCAGAATCGCCTCGCGGAGAGTGTCCTTGAGTTTGGTATTGCTGCTCATGTCCCGTCCGGTCTTTTTTATGTTTTGCCGCGTTATAACACGGCTTGGCGAATTTGCCTTGGGAAAAATGCCAAAGTGACCGGAATTCGAGCGTTTGGGGGGGGGGAACTCCCGCCTGTCTGGGCCAGATCAGAGATCAGGCCCCACGCAGTTGGGCCGGGCGCGGTGCCTGACGGCACCGCGCGGTCGTGTGGACAATCAGAGGATTTTCTGACCGGTTTTGGCCCAATCAGCAAGGAAGGTTTCAAGCCCCTTGTCGGTCAGCGGGTGATCAGCCAGCTTTTTGATGACAGCGGGTGGGGCGGTGATCACGTCGGCACCGATCCGGGCGCTGTCGGTCACGTGGTTCACGGTGCGGATCGAAGCCGCAAGGATTTCAGTCTCGAACCCGTAATTGTCATAAACCTGACGGATGTCAGCGATCAGGTCCATGCCGTCGAGGTTGATATCGTCCAGACGACCGATGAAGGGCGAGATGAAGGTCGCGCCTGCTTTGGCCGCCAGAATCGCCTGATTGGTCGAGAAACACAGCGTCACGTTGACCATCTGGCCTTCGTCGCTGAGGGTTTTGCAGGTTTTCAGACCGGCCCAGGTCAGCGGAACTTTCACAGCAATGTTGGGCGCAATCTTGGCCAGCTTGCGGCCTTCGGCGATCATGTCGTCGGCTTCGGTCGCGACGACTTCGGCGGATACCGGGCCGTCGACCAGATCACAGATCTCTTTGGTGACTTCCAGGATGTCGCGGCCCGATTTCAGGATCAGCGAGGGGTTGGTGGTCACGCCGTCCACCATGCCCAGATCGTTCAGTTCGGCGATAGCGTCGATCTCGGCTGTGTCTACGAAGAATTTCATGAGGGCAGTCCTTTGATGGGTTGGCCTTGGTCGCGGATGCCTTTACCTCAAAGAGACCCACGCTGAAACCCCCTGCTGAGGATGCACCAGTTTTGAGCAGCCCGGAGTATTTCAATCAAGGTGAACTGGTCGCGGTGCTGACAACGCAGCCGCTGGACCGGACCTTGGATTACAAGGCGCCCGAAGGCGGGTGTTTTCTGGGCGCATTTGTCGAGGTGCCTCTGGGTCCGCGTAAGGTTCTGGGCGTGGTCTGGGGGCCGGGGCAGGGGGGCTTTGATCTGGCCAAGGCGCGATCCGTGATCCGAGTGCTTGAGGTCGCGCCAATGCGCGAAGAGATGCGCCTGTTTCTGGGCAAGGTGGCCGACTACACGCTGACGCCGATGCCCGCGATGCTGAGGCTGGCGACCCGCGCGCCGGGGCTGGGCGATCCGCCGTCGATGAGGAAGGTCTATCGGCTAGGGACTGCCGAGCCGGATCGGATGACTGATGCGCGTACTCGTGTTCTTGAGGTGCTCGGTGATTTTGGAGGTTTGGCTTTCACCCTGAAGGAACTGGCAGAGCAGGCGGGGGTCACGTCGTCGGTCGTCAAGGGGTTGGTGAAACTGGGGGCCGTGCGCGAGGAAGACAGCCCGCGCGATCTGCCGTATCCGCGACTGGACCCCGATTTGCCGGGGAAGAACCTCTCGGGTGATCAGGCGGCTGCGGTCGAAAAGTTGCAGGCCGGGCTGCGAACCGGCGATTACGGCACGACGTTGTTAAAAGGTGTCACGGGATCGGGAAAGACCGAGGTCTACCTGGAGGCCGTGGCCGAAACCTTGCGCATGGGACGTCAGGCGCTGGTGCTGCTGCCCGAAATCGCCCTGACCGCCGAATTCCTGACCCGGGTCGAGGCGCGGTTCGGCGCGCGCCCGGCTGAATGGCATTCGGGTGCGACCATGACCGAACGCCGACGCGTCTGGCGGATGGTCGGGCAGGGGGATGCGCAACTGGTCGTGGGCGCTCGGTCCGCGCTGTTCCTGCCGTTCAGGGATCTTGGGTTGGTCGTGGTCGATGAAGAACACGATACCTCGTACAAACAGGAAGACGGCGTGCACTACAGTGCGCGAGACATGGCGGTCCTGCGGTCCTCAATTTGCGGAGGGCGGGTGATTCTGGCCAGTGCCACCCCGTCGCTGGAAAGTTGGGCCAATGCCGAGGCCGGGAAATATGAGCGGCTCGACCTGACGTCGCGCTTTGGCGCGGCGGTTTTGCCCGAGATGAAGCCCATCGACATGCGGGCCGAGCAGATGCAGCCGGGGACGTGGATATCTCCGTCCCTAAGGCAGGCGGTGCGGCGGCGGATCGAGCGGGGCGAGCAGTCTCTGCTGTTCATCAACCGGCGCGGTTACGCACCGGTGACGCTTTGTCGTGCCTGCGGCGAACAGATCGCCTGTGACCATTGCGACGCGCGGATGGTCGAGCACCGGTTCCTCAAACGTCTGATGTGCCATCAATGCGGTGAGACGAAGCCGATGCCCGAGGCCTGCCCTTCTTGCGGGGTCGAGGGCAAGCTGGCCCCGGTCGGGCCGGGGATTGAACGGCTGGCGGAAGAGGCCGAGGCCACATTTCCCGAGGCCAAGATCGCGATGCTAAGTTCCGATTTGTTCGGTTCGGCCCGCGCGCTGAAGGCCAAGATTGAGGAGATTGCCGAAGGCGACGCGGATCTCATCATCGGGACGCAGCTAGTGGCCAAGGGGCACAACTTCCCCAAGCTGACGCTGGTGGGTGTGATAGACGCGGACCTCAGCCTGCACGGTGCCGACCTGCGCGCGGCCGAGCGGACTTTTCAGCTTATGCGGCAGGTCGCAGGGCGGGCAGGGCGTTCGGACAAGCCGGGGCAGGCGCTTTTGCAGACTTTCCAGCCTGAACATCCCGTGATCCGCGCCATTCTGTCGGGGGACGAGGAAGGGTTCTGGAAAGCCGAAGCAGCAGGTCGTCAGGCTGCGGGCGTGCCTCCTTATGGGCGCATGGCTGGAATTGTCCTCTCGGGGCCAGAGGTTGGGCCGGTTTTCGACATAGGCAATGCGATGGCGCGCAACGATGCACCTTTGCGTGACATCGGCGCGCAGATATTCGGTCCTGCGCCTGCGCCAATTGCCCGGATACGGGGGCGGCACAGGGTGCGACTGCTGGTCAAGGCTCCGAAAGGCGCACCCATTCAGGATGCGATTGCCCGGTGGATTGCCCCCTTGCGATTGAAGGGGGATATACGCCTGACGGTGGATATTGACCCTCAAAGTTTCTACTGATCTCTGCATCCACGAAGATCGACTGTGCGCGGGCTACTGCCCCCTCGCCAAAGCGCGAAAATAGGCGTAGAGGGAGTCCCATGCTGAAACCAATGCCCCTTTCCGAGGCGCAGAGCCTTCCGTTCTGGCGCCGTCCCGTTACGCTCTTGTTCGTGATGGCATTGACCATGCCCATCGCGTTCAACGCGTGGAGCGCGCTGTTGAATAATTTCGTGATTGAAGTCGCGAATTTCGACGGAGCGGATATTGGGCTGCTACACACGGTCCGCGAAATTCCGGGTTTTCTGGCTGTCGGCGTAATTGCCGTGATCCTGTTCGTTCGCGAACAGGTGCTGGCCATGATTTCCCTGATCATGCTGGGCGTCGCGACAGCAGTCACTGCGTGGTTTCCAAGCCTTGGTGGATTGTTGTTCGTCACCCTTTTCAGCTCGATCGGGTTTCACTACTACGAAACCGTGAACCAGTCTTTGCAGTTGCAGTGGCTGCCCAAGGACCGGGCGCCGCAGGTGCTGGGCTGGCTTGTCGCGATGGGTTCGGCGGCAACGGCGGTGGTTTACGGGCTGATCGTGCTGACATGGGACCGGTTCGACCTTTCCTACAATACGGTCTTCATGGCCGCCGGAGGGGTTACTGCATTGCTGGCGCTGTTTTGCCTGGTCGCCTACCCGCAATTCGACGCGCCGACGCCGCAGACCAAGAAGCTGATCCTGCGCCGCAGATACTGGCTGTACTATGCCCTGCAATTCATGGCCGGTGCCCGGCGGCAGATTTTCGTTGTCTTTGCCGGGTTCATGATGGTGGAAAAATTCGGGTTTGAAGTGCACGAACTGACTGGCCTCTACCTGATCAACCTGATGATCAACATTGCTGCCGCTCCGATGCTGGGCAAGGCGGTGTCGGTCTTCGGCGAGCGTCGCACGCTGATCTTTGAATATGCAGGTCTGGCTATCGTGTTTGCAGCCTATGGCGGGATCTATTGGTTTGGTTGGGGCGTGGTGCTGGCTGCAATCCTCTATGTCATCGATCACGTCCTGTTCGCACTGGCGTTGGCTTTGAAGACCTATTTCCAGAAGATCGCGGACCCTGCTGATATCGCGCCCACGGCTGCGGTGGCATTTACGATCAACCATATTGCTGCCGTGTTCCTGCCTGCGCTTTTGGGGTTGCTTTGGGTCGTGTCGCCCGGTGCCGTATTTGCGTTGGCTGCAGCAATGGCTCTGATCTCACTGGCGCTGTCTCTGCTGATCCCGCGTCACCCGGAACCCGGCAATGAGACCATCCTGTCGAAATACGCTCCGGCACCTGCGGAATAAGCCAGCGCTTGACCTCGGCCGTTCGGGGCCATAGGCGCTGTGGCAGATGACACAGGAGGCCCATATGCCCACTTTCACCGCGCTGACCACTTTGACTGGCAAAAAGGCCGCCGAGGGCTTGGGTGAAGCGATGGAGCGTCTGGAGCCTGAACCAACAGGTGTTGGTGTATTCGAGGTCGAAGACGGCTCGGGCCTTTGGGAAGTTGGGGGGTATTTCACCGAAACCCCGGACGAAACCGCCTTGGCGGTACTGGCCGCCGCGTTTGAGGCCAAGCCATTCGTCGTCTCTGAATTGCCCGAGACCGATTGGGTTGCTCATGTTCGGCGCGAGCTGGCACCGGTCGAGGCCGGGCGGTTCTTTGTCTATGGCAGCCATGACGCGGATAAACTGCCCGAAGGTCGTATCCCGTTGCTGATCGAGGCAGCTATGGCCTTTGGGACCGGGCACCACGGTACGACATTGGGGTGCCTGAAAGCGCTGGACCTGCTGCTGGAAGAAGGCTTTGCCGCCACTAAGGTCGCCGATATCGGTTGCGGGACCGCTGTATTGGCTATGGCCGCTGCGCGAGTCTGGGACGGGGATATCATCGCAAGCGATATTGATCAGGTGGCCGTAGATGTTGCTGAAGCCAACCTGAAGGCCAATGGTATGGCCGGACAGGTAAAGTGTGTTGAAGCGGCAGGTTTTGATCGCCCGGATCTGAAATCCCATGCGCCATACGATTTGATATTTGCGAATATCCTCAAGGGGCCATTGGTCGCCCTATCGCCGGAAATCGCCGCGAATCTGCGGCTCGGTGGTTATGCAATTCTTTCGGGAATCCTCAACGAGCAGGCAGATGACGTCATTTCTGTTTATCTCCAAAACGGATTTAATCTGTCCAATCGTTCCGAAATTGGTGAGTGGACAACGCTAATCTTAAGCAAACAGGGCGGAAATTAGACCATTTACAGGAGTTTTGTGGATTCTCGCCACGCTTTTGTCGCAATCTCAATCTACCGTTTAAGCGTGTGAACGGGGGCGGTTTTTGGAGGCTGCCATGACTGGAAAACAACTGGAATTTGATCGGCGCATTAGTCGTCTGAACAAAAAGCACGCCAAGCTTAGCCGCGGCTATCGCGCGACGATGCGCAAGGATGGTCTGGTCGTGATGCGGCCGCAACGTGTGCAGTCTGCCGTGCCTGCCAAGGTTCTGCTGCTGTGTCTCGTTGGCCTGTTTGCCTTCAAGACGTTTCTGCTGACAAGTCTCGGCGCGTCTGCCTATCAGTATCGGGTCGATAGTCTGGCTCAGGGTACGTCGGTTGAAAAAGCCGGTGCCTGGGTGATGCAAATTGATCCGCTCTCAGAACATATCTCGGCTCAGTTGGATAAGTTCCTTCGCTGAGTTTCGTCCGCTCTGACTAGAAACGCCGCGCATTGAAAGATGCGCGGCGTTCTACTTTGCCCCCGAGGGAGGAGGAAGGGGCGAGTGAGTGGTGGGGGTGTGCTATTCCCTACCGACGACCTTCCGCGACGACATCAATGTCGCCTCGGCAAAGACCAATATCTTCGAGTTCGCGGTTCGTCAGGCGATTCAGAACGTTTCGGGTAACGCGGGCGTCGTTCCATTCGACAACTGCGGTGACAGCCGACGCAATAAATGCGCCGATACGGCCAGCAAGGCCGAACGAGCCAGTGGTGGCGCGGGTGGTATCCAGTGCAGCCATATCCTGTTTCCTTCTGGTTAAAGTTCATGTCTCGATCATTCGATCTGAGCGGCATCTAGTGATCTAAATCTGGCTATACAAGCGCAGAAATTGCATGTGTCCTATGCGTTTTCTGCAAGGCTAATATGGCGTGAAAAGCCCTTAATTTTATGGCCATTTTTCCGAAAGAAAACGTGTCGAAAACAGACTTTTCGCTGTCGCAATTTGACCAGTTTGTCGGACCCGGAACAGGGATGTCGTTTTTGGACTGCGGGTCAATACACTTGGAAAATGTTCATGCTTCGTGCTAATTCGGTTTAAAGATCACAAGAACCCGAGCAGGCCGAGGCAAAAAATGCGAATTCTGGGCATAGATCCGGGTCTCAGAACCCTGGGATGGGGCGTCATCGATTCGCATGGCAGCCGCCTGAGCCATGTCGCCAATGGTTTGTGCAAGTCAGATGGTGATGACTTGGGCGAGCGGCTGCTGTCTTTGCACAATCAGATTGTCGAGGTCATTGCAGAATACCAGCCCGAACAGGCGGCAATCGAACAGACCTTCGTGAACAAGGATGGTGCGGGCACGCTAAAGCTGGGGCAGGCGCGCGGGGTGGCGTTGCTGACGCTTGCGCAGGCCGGGCTGAGGATTGGTGAATATGCGCCCAACCGGGTGAAGAAAACGGTGGTGGGTGTTGGCCACGCCGAGAAAGAGCAAGTTCTGCATATGGTCAAGCTCCAGCTTCCGGGGTGTCAGCCCAAAGGCGCGGATGCCGCAGATGCGCTGGCTATCGCGATCTGTCACTCATATTACGGTGCAGCGCCCCAGGCGCGAATGAAAGAGGTTCGGGCATGATAGGGAAACTGACAGGGCGGCTGGACTACCGCGCGGCGGATCACGTTCTGATCGACGTGCGCGGGGTGGGATATATCGTCTATTGCTCGGATCGGACAATGGCCGCTCTGCCGGGGGTGGGCGAGGCGGTCTCGATCTACACTGACATGGTTGTGCGCGAAGACCTGATGCAGCTTTACGGCTTCTTGTCGCTGGTCGAGAAGGAATGGCATCGGCTGCTGTGCTCGGTTCAGGGCGTTGGGGCCAAGGTATCCTTGGCTATCCTGTCGACGCTGGGACCTGATGGCGTAAGCCGAGCGATTGCGCTGGGCGATTGGGGCGCGGTGAAGGCTGCCAAGGGTGTTGGCCCGAAGACAGCACAGCGCGTCGTTCTAGACCTCAAGGACAAGGCGCCGGGTGTGATGGCGATGGGCGGCACGGTGACCGAAGCGATGGATGGCCCTGATCTTGAGGTTGTTGAGGTGACCGAACCTGCGCCCAAGCGCGTTGTCAAACCTGCGTCGGGGAACGCTGCGGCCTCTGCTGGTGCGTTGTCGGCCTTGTCGAATCTAGGGTATGGCCCGTCTGACGCTGCATCCGCCGTGGCTGAAGCCGCCGCCAGCCAGCCCGAAGCGGGCGAAGCTGATTTGATCCGCGCCGCGCTGAAGCTGCTGGCTCCGAAAGGCTGAGTGAATGGTAGACGCTGATCCCACCCTGCGCCCCGATCCGCTGCCCGAGGACAATGACCGCGCCCTGCGTCCGCAGGGGCTGGATGAATTCATCGGTCAGGCCGAGGCGCGCGCGAACTTGCGCGTGTTCATCCAGTCGGCCCGGCAACGGGGCGAGGCGATGGACCATACGCTGTTCCACGGCCCTCCGGGGTTGGGCAAGACGACGCTGGCGCAGATCATGGCGCGAGAGTTGGGGGTGAATTTCCGCATGACCTCTGGCCCTGTGCTGGCCAAGGCGGGTGATCTGGCGGCCATCCTGACCAATCTGGAATCGCGCGACGTGCTGTTCATCGACGAGATTCACCGGTTGAACCCGGCCGTCGAAGAAGTTCTGTACCCCGCGATGGAGGATTTTGAGCTTGATCTGGTGATCGGCGAAGGTCCGGCGGCACGCACGGTTCGGATCGAGCTGCAGCCCTTTACACTGGTCGGGGCCACGACGCGGATGGGCTTGCTGACCACTCCGTTGCGCGACAGGTTCGGCATCCCGACGCGGTTGCAGTTCTATACCGTGGATGAGTTGCACGAGATCGTCACCCGAAACGCTCGCAAACTGGGTGCGCCCGCTGACGACGATGGCGCGCGTGAGATCGCCCGGAGGTCACGCGGAACACCGCGTATTGCCGGACGGCTGCTGCGGCGCGTGGTGGACTTTGCCATTGTCGAGGGCGACGGTCACATAACCCGCGATCTGGCCGATAGCGCGTTGACCCGGCTGGGGGTTGATAATCTTGGGCTAGACGGTGCGGACCGGCGGTATCTAACGCTGATTGCCGAGAATTACGCAGGTGGACCCGTTGGCATCGAGACGCTCTCGGCGGCGCTGTCGGAAAGCCGCGACTCGCTCGAGGAAGTCATCGAGCCGTATTTGCTGCAACAGGGTTTGATCCAACGCACGCCACGCGGTCGGATGCTGGCGCAGAAGGCTTGGACTCATCTTGGTATGGCCGCGCCCAAAGGACAAAGCGATCTGTTTGGTTGAAGCTGGACGCCATAGCTTTTAAGGGTTCGAGCAACCCATTTGTGACCACCGAGGATTGCGCGTGACACCCGAAGACATCCAAGCGTTGTTCACCCGCGAAAGCGGCGAGTTCCTGTTTGCACGCTGGGGTCGCCCCATCGTGCCCATCGTTTTTGGCGTGGAAGACGAAACGCTGGCGACCGTCAAGGGCGCGTTTGAAGCCGTCGTCACGCTTGCCGGTCACAAAATGGCCGAGACCGACCCGGAACTGGGCGCAAACTGCATGGTCTTCTTCTTCCGCAACTGGAAGGAATTGCTTGAGGTTCCGGATCTGGATCGTCTGGTACCAGATCTGGCCCCCTTGGTCGAGCGGCTGGTTGCGGCGGATGCCAATCAGTACCGTATCTTCAGGTTTGAAGAGGACGGGTCGATCCGGGCGGCGTTTGTATTCCTTCGGATGGACAGGGAACTGGCCAAAGTTCCGGCTGAAACCTTGGTGCTGAGTCAGGTGGTGCAGACGATCCTGTTGTGGTCTGATGCCGCTTTTCGCAGCGCGTCGCCGCTGGCGATTGCAGGTGACGCCACGATACTGAGGCCGGACATTGCCGGACTGATCCGTGCGGCCTACGATCCGGTTCTGCCGGGCGTCGCGCAGGACCCATCGCACGCTCTGCGATTGTTTGCGAGGTTGGAGCAGCCGCAATGAAACATGTGTATCCCGTTCAGGTTTTCTACGAAGACACAGACATGGGCGGTGTCGTGTATCACGCAAACTACCTGAAGTTCATCGAGCGTGCGCGATCCGACTATGTGCGTAAACTGGGCAACGATCAGAACGCCATGCGCGATGCTGGTATTGTCTGGGTCGTCCGCAGGATCGAGGCGGATTATCTGGCTCCGGCCAAGTTTGAAGACGAGCTGATCGTGGAAACCGAGGTCGCTTCTGTGTCAGGTGTGCGCCTGACCATGGATCAGGTCGTAACACGCGACGGGACCGAGGTCTTTCGCGCGACAGTGACCGCCGTTTGCATGAATGCGCAGGGCAAGCCGGTGCGTCTTCCGGCAGAGATTCGCGCATTGTTGTAACAATTTGCGGGTCAAGGGTGGTTCTGTTGGCTTTTCATACCCAACTGCGTTAGCGTTTGGCAAAACAAGGCCAAAAGAACGGCCGTCAGGCAAAAACAAAGAGCAGGTTCATGGAAGCTGAAACGCTGGCGCTGGCGCAGGAGATCGACTTCTCCATGTGGGGGCTGTATGCCCGCGCGACCTTTGTCGTAAAACTGGTGATGCTGATGCTGATCGGCGCATCTATTTGGTCATGGGGCATCATTATCCAGAAACTCATCAACTATCGGGCCGCGCGGCGCGAGGCGCTGGTTTTTGATGAATCCTTCTGGTCAGGCAATCCGCTGGACGAACTGTTTGAACAGATTGGCACGCAGCCGGACGGAAGCTCGGAAAAGATTTTCGCGGCTGGTATGATCGAATGGCGCAGGTCCCATCGCACCGATGGAGGGTTGATTGCCGGGGCAACCGCGCGGATTGACCGGTCGATGGATGTGGCGATCGCGAAAGAGGCTGAAACGCTGCAAAAGGGGCTGCCGATCCTCGCGACGGTTGGCTCGACCGCGCCGTTTATCGGTTTGTTCGGCACGGTCTGGGGCATCATGAACGCCTTTATCGAGATTGCCGAGCAGCAGAACACCAACCTCGCCGTTGTCGCCCCCGGTATTGCCGAGGCGTTGCTGGCCACGGGTCTGGGGCTGCTGGCCGCGATCCCGGCCGTAATTTTCTATAACAAGCTCAGCGCTGATAGTGACCGGATCGTGGGCGGGTATGAGGCGTTCGCCGACGAATTCGCGACCATCCTGTCGCGCCAGTTGGATAGCTGACATGGGGGCTGCGGTTCAGCAATCCTCGGGCGGGAACGGGCGTCGGCGCGGACGGCGTCGGGGTCGCGCCCAGCCGATGGCCGAGATCAACGTGACGCCTTTTGTCGATGTCATGCTGGTGTTGCTGATCATCTTCATGGTGGCCGCGCCCCTGCTGACCGTCGGCGTTCCGGTTGATCTGCCCAAAACTGCCGCCAGCGCATTGCCCGGTGACAACGAAGAGCCGCTGACCGTGACGTTGACGGCTGACGGGCGGGTGCAAATCCAGACCACAGATGTTTTGCGCGAAGAGTTGATTGGAAAACTGCGCGCAATCGCGGCAGAACGGAGCAGTGATCGCGTATTCCTGCGCGCAGATGGCGCGATCCCTTATGCGCAGGTGATGCAGGTCATGGGCGCGCTGAATGCGGGCGGTTTCTCCAATGTGGGGCTGGTGACGGATACCGGCGGCCCAACACTGGACGAAGGTGGAGAGTGAGGCCGCGCGGTGGATACCGGCACCAAGATCTCGGCGATCGCCCATGTGACTCTGATCGGGTGGGCCTTGTTCGGCGGCACCTTTCGGTCCGAGCCTTTGCCTATGGCGGTACAGGATGTTTCCGTGATTTCGGCTGAGCAGTTCGCGGCGATGACCGCTCAGCGCGACGCGCCCGAGGTGCCGACGCCATCGTCCTTGCAGCAGCCCGAAGAACCGCAAGATAACACGGCCACCCCCGAACACGTTGAGGAGGAACAGCCATCCTCGGAAGTTTCGGAGGCGGTTGTGCCAGAGCCCGACCCCGAGCCAGAAGCGGTCGAGCCGCCGCCCGAGCCTGTCGAAGTGGAACAACCCCCTGCACTGGACCCTCCGCCCGACACTGAAATTGCGGCATTGCCCGTTCCACCCGGCCCCGAGGCGCAGCCGCGCCCAGCAGATAAGGTCGCGCCCGAGCCTGTTGCTCCGCCCCCGCCCGAGGCGGCTCCGGATGATATCGAAACACCGGCCGTGTCACTGGACGAAGGCGCAGAAATCCAGCAGGAGCAGCAAGACCAGACCGCCCCGGAAGAGGCAACAGACGAGATCGTGACCGAGGCTGAAGAGGTCGATGAATATGCCCCCCGATCGTCTCCGCGCCCTCAGGTCCGTCCGAACCGGCCAACACCGCCAGCCCAGCCCGAAGTCGCTGAAACCGCAGAGCCCGAGACCCCGGCAGCCGACGAAAGCGCCATTCAGGACGCTCTGGCCGAGGCATTGGGCCAAGGCAGCGAACCCTCTGGCCCTCCGTTGACCAGTGGCGAGAAGGACGCGATGCGACTGGCCGTTTCGCGGTGTTGGAATGTTGGGTCTTTGTCAACGGATGCGCTGCAGACTGTTGTTGTCGTGGCGTTTTCGCTGACGCCGGACGGCAAGGTGGTTGGCGGCAGTTTGCGCATGATCGACAGTTCTGGTGGGTCTGCCGGGTCCGCGAGTCAGGCATATGAGGCTGCCAGACGTGCAATTTTGCGCTGTGGGGCAAAAGGATACGACCTGCCTGCTGACAAATACGCGCAATGGCAGGATATTGAGATTACATTCAATCCCGAGAGGATGCGGATCAAATGATGAGATTTCTGACCAGCCTGTTGCTGGGCCTGACGATGCTGACGGCCCCTGCATATGCCCAGAACGGACCGCTGCGTTTGGAACTGGATCAGGGGATCATCGAACCCTTGCCCTTTGCGGTGCCCAGTTTTGTCCCCGATAACCCGGCTGCGGCCCAGTTCGCTCAGGACATCTCGCGGGTTGTTGCGGCTGATCTGACGGGAACCGGGTTGTTCCGTGAGATTTCATCGGATGCGTTTATCAGCCGGGTCAGCAGTTTTGACGCTCCGGTTCAGTTTGCCGACTGGAAGGCCATCAACGCCGAGGCGCTGGTGACCGGCGCTGTGAACGTGTCGGGCAACAAACTGACGGTGCGGTTCCGGGTGTGGGATGTGTTTTCGGATCGGGAACTGGGCAACGGGCTACAGTTTGCGGGCACCACCGATGGCTGGCGGCGGATGGCGCATAAGGTTGCCGATCAGGTTTACAGCCGTGTGACAGGCGAAGGCGCATATTTTGATAGCCGTGTCGCCTTTGTGTCCGAGAGCGGACCCAAGGACCAGCGCCTGAAACGCCTGGCGATCATGGATCATGACGGCGCGAATGTGCAGTACCTGACCGACAGCGCGGCCATCGTTCTGGCCCCGCGGTTTTCGCCCGCGGGCGACCGGCTTTTGTATACCAGCTATGAAACCGGCCAACCGCGCATCTATGTGCTGGACGTTGATAGCGTCCGCCGGACCGAGCTGAATACACCGGGCGGTACTATGAGCTTTTCGCCCCGGTTCTCGCCTGACGGTCGCTCGATCGTGTATTCGCTGATTCAGGGCGGCAACACGGACCTGT
This sequence comes from Ruegeria sp. CL6, assembly GCF_056536465.1. NCBI lineage: Bacteria > Pseudomonadati > Pseudomonadota > Alphaproteobacteria > Rhodobacterales > Roseobacteraceae > Ruegeria > Ruegeria sp. CL6. Next base: position 896,529 of record NZ_JBQFPR010000001.1, on the reverse strand, counting down.
GGAAGATGGATCTGGCGTCAGGGCAAAGCGTGCGTCTGACGAATACACCTGCCATCGAAACCGCGCCCAGCTATTCCCCCGACGGGTCGCAGATCGTTTTTGAAAGCGACCGCTCGGGCACGCCGCAGCTCTATATCATGCCCGCCAATGGGGGCGAGGCGACGCGGATCAGCTTTGGTCAGGGGCGCTATGGCACACCGGTCTGGTCACCACGTGGGGATTTGGTTGCCTTTACCAAGCAGAACAAGGGCCGGTTCCATATCGGCGTGATGCGCACGGACGGCAGCGAAGAACGCCTGTTGACCTCGTCCTTCCTGGACGAAGGGCCGACATGGTCGCCGAACGGTCGGGTCATCATGTTCACGCGCGAAACGCAGGGCGCAAGTGGTCGGGCGACGTTGTACTCGGTGGATATTTCGGGACGAAACCTGCGCCCGGTGCGGACACCGGATGGCGGAAGTGACCCGTCATGGGGTCCATTGCAGAATTGATCGGGGCAGGGGCTTGGAAAAGTTCACAAAAAACCTGCACTGTGATACAGAGACGGCAATAAACAGATAATATGACGAGGCACCTGAAATGAACGTATTGAGCAAAGTTTTAGCTTTGGGCGCGCTGAGTGTGATGGCCGCCTGTACCAGCAACGATCCTTCGGCGCTGGGCGGTGGATTTGGCAGCGGCGCTAACGGTGCGATCGCGCCCGGTTCGCCAAGCGATCCGCGATCACCGGCATATTTCCAGCAAACCGTGGGCGATCGCGTGTTGTTCACTGTTGACCAGTCAACGTTGACACCGCAGGCGCAAACGGTCCTGCAGGGCCAGGCGGACTGGCTTCTGGCCAACCCCGACTTTGCCGCGACCATCGAGGGGCATGCAGACGAACAGGGCACGCGTGAATACAACCTCGCCCTCGGCGCGCGTCGCGCAAATGCGGCCCGCGAGTATCTGATCTCTCGCGGTGTTGCGGGTAATCGCCTGACGACGGTGAGCTATGGCAAGGAGCGCCCGATTGAGATTTGCAGCACCGAGGATTGCTATTCCAAGAACCGCCGCGCGGTGACGGTGCTGACCGGTTCAACCTTGGGGTAAGAAGATGAGAATTGCAGGATGGGTTCTGGCCGCGGTCGTAGCGACCGCTGGAGTGGCACAAGCGCAGGATCAGCAGACTCTGGCCGATATCCGGCAGGAGCTGACGGTGCTGCACGTGGAAATTCAGCGTCTCAAGCGCGAGTTTTCAACGACGGGTTCGCCAGCGCCAAACCTGTCCGGCAGTTCAATTCTAGAACGTGTGGACGCGATCGAGGCTGAATTGCAGCGCCTGACGCGCCAGACCGAGCAGTTGAATCAGCGGGTCCAGAATGTCGTCACCGATGGCACCAACCGGATCGGTGATCTTGAGTTCCGTCTGGTTGAACTTGAAGGCGGCGATCTGAGTACGCTGGGCGAAACAACGACCTTGGGCGGCGACACTGAGATCACTGCGGCGGCTCCGTCCGTGACCCAAGAAACTCCGCTGGTCTCAGAGCAGGGCGAACTCGCGGTTGGTGAGCGTGCCGATTTTGACGCCGCTGCACAGTCTCTGGCCGACGGCAACTTTCAGGCGGCGGCCGAGCAGTTCGCGCTGTTTGACACATCCTATCCCGGAAGCCCCCTCGCACCAGAGGCCCACCTGAGGCGGGGACATGCGTTGCAGGGTCTGGGCGACACCCGCGAGGCCGCGCGCGCGTTTCTGGCCAGCTTTACCGGCGACTCCGAAGGCACATTTGCGCCCGAAGCCCTGTTTGAATTGGGGGCGGCACTCGGGCGGCTCGAACAAATTGATCAGGCCTGCATAACCCTAAGCGAAGTCGGTGTGCGCTTTCCGGGCTCGGCTGCGGCCTCGGCTGCGACGCAGGAAATGGCTTCGCTGGGCTGTTCTTGACCGAAATTTCAGACATCTTGCGATCCGAGATCAGGGCGCGGCTGGGAAAGGACTTGCCAGCCCGTCTGGGCGTTGCCGTATCGGGCGGTGGTGACTCGGTCGCGTTGCTGCACCTGCTGAGCGATATCGCCAGAACCGAACAGATCGAGCTGTTCGCAGCGACGGTAGACCACAGGCTGCGCGACGAATCCGCAGACGAGGCCAAGTGGGTCGCCCATCGTGCGAAGTCTTTGGGCGTGCCGCACGAAACGTTGATCTGGCAGCAGTGGGATGGGCGCGGAAACCTTCAGGATCAGGCGCGGCAGGTCCGTTATCAATTGCTGACGGACTGGGCGCATCGCAATGGAATTGGCTCGATTGCGCTGGGTCACACTGCGGACGATCAGGCCGAAACGTTGCTTTTGCGGCTAGGGCGGGCTTCGGGCGTGACGGGCCTGTCCGGGATGACCAGAGTGCGTAAAACGGGCGGCATAGACTTGCTGCGGCCGATGCTGGGCGTCACGCGTGCGCAGTTGCGTGCGTACCTTGAGGACATAGACGCCGATTGGATCGAAGACCCCTCGAATCACGACAGGCGATTTGACCGGATCAAGGCCCGCGATGCGATGAAGACTTTGAGCGATATTGGAATTTCTGCCCAATCTTTGACCCGTGTCGCCGAAAATCTTGCCCAAGCGGATGAGGCTTTGGCTCTCTATACGCAGGAATCCGCAGGGCGTGTGCTCATCGCGGATTCTGGCGATGTCTGCATCGACAGGGTGAAGTTTTCGGTTCTTCCGGGTGAAATACAGCGCCGTCTGCTGGTTGGCAGTCTGGCATGGATCGCCGGTGCGGGATATCCGCCGCGTCGTGCGGCCACAGATCAAGCAATCGCCGCGATTTTACAGGGCGAACCCAGCACCATCGGTGGCTGTATGCTGATCCCAAAAGGCAATAATACGTGGATTTGCAGAGAACTAAACGCGGTGGCCGACGAATGGTGCGCAATCGGAGAGGCGTGGGATAAACGCTGGATTTTGTCCGGCCCCCCGGCATCCAACGCGCGTATTGGACCGCTCGGAGAGGTCGGCCTGAACGCCGTTGAAGGATGGAGAGCGCTGGGAAAGCCACGCGCGGCGCTGCTGTCCACTCCGGCGGTGTGGGATGGTGATGTATTGCTGTCTGCGCCCCTAGCTGGCTTTGGCAATGGGTGGCAGGCCAATTTGGTGCAGAATAGGTCCGAGTTTTACTGTTCGTTTTTATCGCATTGAACCTGCTTGAATCATCTCTATTTTAAAGAGCAACTCGGTAGACCCCCACCTGCCGAAATCTTTTGGGAGATTTTTCTTGGGCAACGCTCGTAACATCGCCTTCTGGGTCGTTCTGTTTCTGCTGATCCTTGCACTGTTCAATTTGTTCAGCGGACCAGGCGGAACGCTTCAGAGCAATGAAAGAACCTATTCCGATTTCGTGACCGCTGTTGAAGGCGGCGAGGTCAAGAATGTGACGCTGGATGGTGAGCAGATTCGCTATACCACTCAAAGCGGCGCAAATTATGTGACGATCAAACCGGGTGACGCCGAAGTCACCAAGCTGTTGATCGACGAAAACATTCCGGTGCGCGCTGAAAAACAGCAACAGTCCGGTTTTCAATCGTTCCTGATCACCTTGCTGCCCTTCCTGCTGCTGATCGGTGTCTGGGTTTATTTCATGAACCGGATGCAAGGCGGCGGCAAAGGCGGCGCGATGGGCTTTGGCAAGTCCAAGGCGAAGATGCTGACTGAAAAGCATGGCCGTGTGACCTTTGACGATGTGGCTGGCATCGACGAGGCCAAGGAAGAACTGGAAGAGATCGTGGAATTCCTGCGCAACCCGCAGAAATTCAGCCGCTTGGGTGGCAAGATTCCGAAAGGTGCGCTGCTGGTTGGCCCTCCGGGTACGGGTAAAACGCTGTTGGCGCGTGCGATCGCGGGTGAGGCGGGTGTGCCGTTCTTCACCATCTCGGGTTCGGACTTTGTTGAGATGTTCGTCGGTGTGGGTGCATCCCGTGTGCGCGACATGTTTGAGCAAGCCAAGAAGAATGCGCCATGTATCGTGTTCATCGACGAGATCGACGCCGTGGGTCGCCACCGTGGCGCCGGGTATGGCGGCGGCAATGATGAACGCGAACAGACCCTCAACCAGTTGCTGGTCGAGATGGACGGGTTCGAGGCCAATGAAGGCGTCATCATTCTGGCGGCCACCAACCGTAAGGACGTTCTGGACCCAGCTCTGCTGCGTCCGGGCCGGTTTGACCGTAACGTGACTGTCGGTAACCCCGACATCAAAGGGCGCGAGAAAATCCTGGGCGTGCACGCGCGCAAGACGCCTTTGGGCCCCGATGTCGATCTGCGCATCATTGCGCGCGGGACGCCTGGGTTCTCGGGTGCTGATCTGGCGAACCTCGTGAACGAGGCCGCGCTGATGGCGGCGCGTGTTGGTCGTCGTTTCGTCACCATGGAAGACTTTGAGAACGCCAAGGACAAGGTGATGATGGGGGCCGAGCGCCGTTCGATGGTGCTGACTCAGGACCAGAAGGAAAAGACCGCCTATCACGAGGCCGGGCACGCCGTGGTTGGTCTGACCCTTCCGTTGTGTGATCCTGTCTACAAAGCGACAATCATTCCGCGCGGTGGTGCGCTGGGTATGGTTGTGTCACTGCCGGAAATGGACCGCCTGAACTATCACCGTGATGAGTGTGAGCAGAAGCTGGCCATGACAATGGCAGGTAAAGCTGCTGAGGTGATCAAATACGGTGAGGATCATGTGTCGAACGGCCCGGCCGGTGACATCATGCAGGCCAGCCAGTTGGCCCGCGCCATGGTGATGCGCTGGGGCATGTCGGACAAGGTCGGCAATATCGACTATGCCGAAGCGCACGAAGGGTATCAGGGCAACACCGCTGGTTTCTCGGTCTCGGCCCACACCAAGGAACTGATCGAAGAAGAGGTAAAGCGCCTGATCCAGCAGGGTTATGAGCGCGCCCACCAAATTCTGACGGATCAGAACGAGGAATGGGAGCGTCTGGCGCAGGGTCTGCTGGAGTATGAAACTCTGACGGGCGACGAAATCAAACGTGTCATGAACGGTGATTCACCGACCGAAGGTGACGACGAAGGCGGCAGCCCCGATGAGGGCAACGCGCCAAGCGTTACCGCCATTCCGAAAACGAAGGTCAAGAAATCTCCGCCCGATGGCGGGATGGAGCCGGAACCGACAGCATAACGAAAAGACCCGGGTTCTTCCGGGTCTTTTTTCTTTTCAAACCACGCTGTGTGAACTCTATTGCCACTTAGAAACCTGAGATGTGGAAGGAGAGATCATGCCGGTCCTGCGCGAAACAAATTTCACGGCAGAGGTGGTTTGGCTGGGTCACGTCCCCGCCGGCGACTCGATCCGCGCTCAGGCGGTTGGGTCTTTGCAACTGGATTTTTCCGGCGATTCGGGTGCTCGGCACGAAGGCGTCAATCGGGCCTCGTGTGTGCGGGTCAAAAACCTTTACCCGCAGGGGACCGAAATCCGCAATGTGCGCCAGCTTTCAGTGCTTTCTGCCGAAGAAATGGACGCAACGGCGGCAGAGATGGGGTTGAAGAATCTGGACCCGAGTTTTCTTGGGGTCAGCATCTTGCTGCGTGGCATTCCGGACTTCACGCATATCCCTCCATCCTCGCGCCTGCAGGGGCCAGACGGCGCAACGATCACTGTGGACATGGAGAATCGCCCCTGCGTCATTCCGGGGCGCGAAATCGAATCTGATCTTCCGGGACATGGAGCCGCGTTCAAACCCGCCGCAGAAGGGCGTCGCGGCGTCACCGCGTGGGTGGAAAGGCCGGGAAAACTGAACCTTGGCGAAAAGTTGAAGCTGTTTGTTCCCGATCAGCGATCATGGGCACCATAAACGCCGGGCGTTTCCGATTGAACGCTGTAAGGTTGACGCTACGCCGTTTCGCGGCGCGATTATGTCGGAATCCATATCCATTTACTTGGTACACAACGGTATGGATTGAGCAGCACCGGCCTTTTTGTGCTGGTTTGCACGGCATTCAATCAGGGATCTTGCCCAATGAGCTATAAATCCGACATCGAAATCGCTCGCGAAGCGAACAAAAAGCCGATCCAGGAAATCGGCGCCAAGCTGGGCATCTCCAGTGACGATCTGCTGCCCTATGGTCACGACAAGGCAAAGGTCAGCCAGGACTTCATCAACTCGGTCCAGGACCGCGAGGATGGCAAGCTGATCCTTGTCACCGCGATCAACCCGACCCCTGCGGGTGAGGGCAAGACCACCACTACCGTTGGTCTCGGCGACGGTCTGAACCGCATCGGCAAGAACGCGATGATCTGTATTCGCGAAGCCTCGCTTGGCCCGAACTTTGGCATGAAGGGGGGTGCCGCGGGTGGTGGTTACGCTCAGGTTGTTCCGATGGAGGAAATGAACCTGCACTTCACTGGCGACTTCCACGCCATCACCTCGGCCCACTCGCTGTTGTCGGCAATGATCGACAACCACATCTACTGGGGCAACGAATGCGACATCGACATCCGTCGCGTTGCATGGCGTCGCGTTGTTGACATGAACGATCGCGCGCTGCGTCAGATCACTGCCTCGCTGGGCGGCGTGTCGAACGGTTTCCCGCGTGAGGCTGGTTTTGACATCACCGTGGCCTCTGAGGTTATGGCGATCCTGTGTCTGGCCAACGACCTGAAAGACCTGGAACAGCGTCTGGGCGATATCATTGTGGCCTATCGCCGCGACAAGACCCCGGTCTACTGCCGCGACATCAAAGCCGAAGGCGCAATGACCGTTCTGCTGAAAGACGCGATGCAGCCGAACCTGGTGCAGACGCTGGAAAACAACCCGGCCTTTGTTCACGGCGGTCCGTTTGCAAACATCGCACACGGCTGTAACTCGGTCATTGCGACCAAGACCGCTCTGAAAGTTGCCGACTATGTCGTGACCGAAGCCGGATTTGGTGCTGACCTGGGTGCCGAGAAGTTCATGAACATCAAGTGCCGCAAGGCAGGCATCGCGCCGTCAGCAGTGGTGCTGGTCGCCACGGTGCGCGCGATGAAGATGAACGGCGGCGTGGCCAAGGCCGATCTGGGTGCCGAAAACGTTGACGCCGTTCAGTCCGGGTGCGCCAACCTGGGCCGTCACATCGAAAACGTTAAGTCGTTCGGTGTTCCAGTCGTCGTCGCAATCAACCATTTCGTCACCGACACGGATGCCGAGGTTCAGGCCGTGAAAGACTATTGCGGCGAGCATGGTGTCGAGGCGATCCTGTCGCGTCACTGGGAGCTTGGTTCGGAAGGTTCCGCGCCACTGGCCGAAAGAGTTGTTGAAATCGTCGAAGGTGGTTCCGCAAACTTTGCGCCGATCTACCCTGATGAGATGCCTCTGTTCGAGAAGATCGAAACCATCGCCAAGCGCATCTATCGCGCGGACGAGGTTCTGGCCGACAACAAGATTCGCAACCAGCTTCGCGATTGGGAAGACGCAGGCTACGGCAACCTGCCGGTCTGCATGGCGAAAACGCAATACTCGTTCTCGACCGACCCGACGCTGCGCGGCGCGCCCAACGGCCACTCGGTCCCTGTGCGTGAGGTCCGCCTGTCCGCCGGTGCTGGCTTTATCGTGGTAGTCTGCGGTGAGATCATGACCATGCCCGGTCTGCCCCGCAAACCGGCCGCCGAAACCATCTGTCTTAACGACGCAGGTGAGATCGAGGGCTTGTTCTAAGCCCCCAAATGAGACATCTCGTGGTCCGGGAACATCCCCGGGCCATGAGGAGACGAACATGCCCACTCTGACACCGCCGCAAGACTGTCATTCGATGCAGGAACTGCGGATTCAGATCGACAAGCTGGACTTCCAACTGATCGAGATGTTGGTGATGCGCGCGGGGTATATCGATCGCGCTGCGCAACTGAAACCGGCCGAAGGACTGCCCGCTCGCATTCCGGATCGTGTCGAAGACGTGGTTCAGCGTGTGCGTGCAAGCTCGGATGATCTGGGCATGGACCCGGATCTGGCCGAGCAGATGTGGCGCATATTGATAGATTGGTCGATTGCACGTGAGGAACGTGTTCTCGGCGCTGACTGACCGGGCGTTTCAAGCGCCCGATCCGTTTTCAAGGAAGGGATGACAGGATGGTAGCCCAGGTTATTGACGGTAAGGCGTTTGCGGCAAAGGTCCGCGCGCAGGTGGCCGATCAGGTCGCAAAGCTGAAAGAGGAAAACGGCATTACGCCCGGTCTGGCCGTGGTTCTGGTGGGCGAAGACCCGGCCAGCCAGGTTTATGTCCGCTCGAAAGGCAAGCAGACTGTCGAGGTCGGCATGAACTCGTATGAGCATAAGCTGGACGTCGAGACCTCGGAAGAAGACCTGCTGGCGCTGATTGGCAAGCTGAACAATGATCCGGCCGTCCACGGTATTCTGGTCCAGCTTCCGCTGCCCAAGCACCTGAACGAAGACCTTGTGATCAATTCGATTGACCCGGCCAAGGATGTGGATGGGTTCCATATCTCGAACGTAGGTCTGCTGGGCACGGGTCAGAAGTCGATGGTGCCCTGTACGCCGCTGGGCTGCCTGATGATGCTGCGCGACTATCACGGTTCGCTGTCGGGCATGGATGCGGTCGTGATTGGCCGTTCCAACATTGTGGGCAAACCGATGGCGCAATTGCTTCTTGGCGATAGCTGCACCGTGACCATTGCGCATAGCCGAACAAAGGACTTGCCGGACGTCGTTCGCCGCGCCGACATCGTCGTCGCCGCTGTTGGTCGCCCCGAGATGGTGCCGGGCGACTGGATCAAGGAAGGCGCGACCGTCATCGATGTGGGCATCAACCGGATTGAGCGTGACGGCAAGAACAAGCTGGTCGGTGACGTGGACTATGCCAGCGCCGCCGAGCGCGCGGGCGCGATCACTCCGGTTCCGGGTGGTGTTGGCCCGATGACGATTGCGTGCCTGCTGGCCAATACGCTGACTGCCTGCTGCCGTGCCAACAGCCTGCCAGAGCCTGAGGGTTTGACGGCCTGAGCTGCGTATCTATCAGTTGCTGGATGAGTTTTCGGGCCGAAGCGTTTACTGCGTTTCGGCCCGTTTGCTTCGTCTAAGAGATAGACCTGTGGGCGCGGCCAGTTACATCGGGTATTCCTCTCTGGTTTCAGTGGTAGATGGCGCTGTCTGGGGCACTGAAACGCAAGATGGCAGAGATTAATACCGAAGGGGGTACGCGGTGCGGACAGCTATCGCGGCATCGGGACCATCTGCGGGTGATCGCCCGTCAAAATAGCCATCGCATTGTTGTCCATTAAATCATCCAAAACCACGTCGGAACTGTAAAGGCCGCCTGTATAGGTTCCATAAGCGGGCAGGATGAGGCGCTTGCTGTCGAACAAAAAGGCCGGGCGCGTTATTGATCGCCCTTTGACCCGAAGCCGCGCCTTGGGATGGTAATGGCCTGAGATTTCGGCCTGTGAGTCTGGTTGGGCGATGTGCCGGAAAGTCACCAAGCCAAGCACGTAATCGGACAGATGCGCTCCGCCAAGGTTGACCGGGCCGGGGTCATGGTTCCCTTCGATCCATATCCACCGGCGTCCGGCCTGAAGCGTTGAGATTTGCATCGTGTCTGCTGCGTCCAGACCGCTCAGCGCATCCAAATCGTCAAAGCTGTCGCCCAGACAGATAACGGTCTCGGCGCCGGTCTGTGAAATATCCGCCGACAACCGGGCTAGGGTGTCCTGGCTTTCATAGGGTGGCAGGTACGGGCCTCCACGACGCGCAATCCGTTCGGACTTACCAAGATGCAGATCGGAAACGCAGAGAAGGCGCTGTTCTGGCCACCACAACGCACCCGATCCCATTGCGCACAGGTTTTGACCGGCAAAGGAAAACGTCAATTCGTTCATGGAACGTTCTTTGCGGTTTTCGACGCGCAGCGCAAGAGGGATTACATCGGCTCCAAGCCTGCGGTCTGCAGCAGCCGGTCACTTTCTTCTTGCAGCAATCGTTCCTCTGCAGCCCCTTTGACGGGCACTTTTCCAACCTCAAGAAACAGTGGGGCGGCAAGCGGCGAAACCCGTTCCAGCCGTATAAGGTCGATACGATCGCCAATGCGTTCGATCATCGCTTCGATCCGCCCGAAATCGACCAGCCCGCGCATCGCCTCCTCTCGTGTGATCTGCATCAAAAGGTGGTCGGGATCGTATTTCAGCAGCGTGTCGTACAATATGTCCGATGAGAACGTCGCCTGCCGTCCGCTTTTGCGCTGACCGCCAGTATTGCGTTCAATCAGACCGGCAATCGTGGCCGACGCTCGGAAGGTTCGTTTCATTACGGCATTGCCAGCCAGCCAAGTGTCCACCCCTTCGCGCAGCGCGTCCAGTTGGAACAAGGGGCGGGGGTCAGTTACGGCGTCCAGCCCCCAGATCAGGGTCGCATAATCAGTGGCTACAAAGCCCAAGGGGGCAAGCCCGGTTTCTTCCATCCGTTTTGTCAGCAGCAGACCCAACGTTTGCTGCGCATTTCGACCCGCAAAGCCATAGACGCAAAGATGCTGACGCCCTTCATTGGGAAAACTCTCGATCAGCAGGCGGTCGCGTTGTGGAAGCCGAGAGATTTGCCGCTGCAAGGCCAGCCAATCCGCCGTATGAGAAGGGAGCTGCGGCCATTCGTCTTGGGCAAACATGCGCAGGATACGGTCGCTCAACTGCGTGGATGTGGCAAACTTGGTTCCGGAAAACGTGGCGATCTTTGGTTTTCGGTCCGCGCGGCGGCTCACCTCGACCGTCATTTCGCGCAACCCTTCATACCGCACGATCTGACCGCCGATCAGGAAGGTATCTCCGGGTGTTAGCGAGGCGGCAAAGGCTTCTTCTACTTCCCCCAACGGTTTGCCGCCCCGGTTACGCTTGAGGCGCACTTTCAGCGTGTCGGAATCCTGAATTGTGCCCAGATTCATACGAATACGCTGGGCTGCACGTGGGTCGCGAAGCTGCCAGCGCCCGTCGGGTCTTTGCTGCAGCCGCTGCCAACGGTCATAGGCGCGCAAGGCGTAGCCGCCCGTGGCGCAGAACTCTAGACATGCGTCGAACTCTGCGCGGCGAAGGTGCGCGTATGGTCCGGCGGCGGCCAATTCGGTGAACAGTGCATCGGCGTCGAACGGGCCAGAGGCTGCGGCTATCAGAATATGCTGACACAATACGTCCCGAGGGCCAGCTCCGCGTGGCTCACCGTCCAGATCATTCGCCTTGGCAGCTTCAAGAGCGGCGACGCATTCTACCACCTCAAACCTGTTCGCCGGGACAAGCAAAGCCTTGGAGGGGGCGTTGTAGCGGTGATTGGCGCGCCCGATCCGTTGCACCAGCCGCTTGACGTTCTTGGGGGCTCCGATTTGGATCACCAGATCGACATCGCCCCAGTCGATCCCCAAGTCCAAGCTTCCGGTACAGACAATCGCTCGCAGATCGCCGCGTATCATGGCGGCCTCGACCCGTTCACGCTGTTGCCGATCAAGGCTGCCGTGGTGAATGCCAATCGGCAAGGCGTCTTCGTTGGCCAGCCACAGGTTGTGAAAGAAAATCTCGGCCTGTGCGCGCGTGTTGTGAAAGATCAGCGTCGTCTTGTGTTGTTTGATCTGCTCCAACACGGCCGGGATGGAATAGGCCGCGCCGCCGCCTGACCAAGGAGGCATCTCTTGCGTTTCAAGCATCCGGATATCGGGGTCAGGCCCGGGGTCGGCCTGAACGACAGGGCAGGGATCCGGGTGGCGGGCCAGAAAGCGTGCAATAGCCTCTGGGTCTTCGACCGTTGCAGACAGACCCACACGGCGCAGATCGGGGCAGATACTTTGCAAATGCGCCAAGGCCAACATCAGTTGATCTCCGCGTTTGCTTTCGGCCAGTGCGTGGATTTCGTCAACGATGACCCTTTGAACACCTTTGAACATCCTCGGCGCATCGCCGTATGAGGTCAAAAGGGCGAGGCTTTCAGGTGTAGTGAGCAGAATATGCGGAGGGTCGACGCGTTGACGCTTTTTCTGCGTGGCCGATGTGTCGCCTGTGCGATCTTCGATACGGATAGGCAGGCCGATCTCATCAGCCGGTCCGCGCAGGTTGCGGCGAATGTCTGCTGCCAATGCCTTGAGTGGCGAGACGTAGATCGTGTGCAACCCGGTGTGATCCCCAGTGGCGAGATCGGACAGGGTGGGCAAGAACCCGGCCATCGTTTTACCGCCACCCGTAGGCGCGATGAGCAACGCAGCCGGGTCTTGGGCGCGGTCGAACATCTCTTGCTGATGTGGATGGATGAACCAGCCTTTGGCGGTAAACCAGTCGGTGATCCGGGCGGGAATCTGCGTCATAGTCGCAGACTACCCGGCCCGTCACGGAAATGGCACGGCGTTATTTGACGATCTGTTCGTCCTTGACGAACATGTTGGCCCAGGCGCGATCAATCAGGTCGGGGCTCATCTGATAGGGGATGCCCTCGAATTCGCAGATCGAGATCATCTGGTCGATCAGGAAGATGGGTTGGTAGTTCGCGTAGATATTGTTGATGGTCGGGTACTTGACCTTCAGCAAATGAACCAGAGCGGCTTCGTCCAACGGCATGCCACGTTTGCGGGCGACCATCGCGAAGATTTTCAGGAAGTTCTCTTGGTTCGGACCGTCAATCTTGATCTTGAAGAAGATCCGGCGCAGGGCCGCTTGGTCGAAGATTTCGTTCGGGTGGAAGTTGGTCGAGAAAATGACCAGCGTGTCAAAGGGAACCTCGAACTTTTCACCGGACTGCAGCCCGAGGATGTCTTTGCTTTCCTCCAGCGGAACAATCCAACGGTTGATCAACGCCTGCGGCGGTTCCTGCTGACGGCCAAGGTCATCCACGATGAAGATGCCACCGGTCGATTTCAACTGCAGCGGAGCCTGATACGTCCGCGCGGTTGGGTTATAAACCAAGTCCAGCATGTTGAGCGAAAGCTCACCCCCTGTAACCACGGTTGGGCGTTCACATTGTACATAGCGTGAGTCGAACCGTTTGCGACGGCGCAGGCTGTTGGGGTCGTCCGCTTCCTGCTCGATCGCGGTGTGAACGATCGGGTCATAAACCGTGATAACCTGCCCGGCATATTCGATGGCGCGGGGAACGTAGACGTTGTCCCCAAGCGCATCCCGAATCCCGTTTGAAATCGAAGACTTACCATTGCCCGGAGGACCATACATCAGGATGGACCGGCCCGCGCTGACGGCGGGGCCGAGATGGTCAAGAAGGCTGTCGGGCAAAACCAGATGCCCCATCGCCCCGGTGAGCTGGTCACGGGTGACTTGAATGTTGCGGATGGACTGGCGCTTGACCTGCTCTCGATAGACATCCAGCGGCACAGGCATGGCCCCGAAATACTCGGACTGGCTGAGCGCGTCCAACGCACGCGCCTTGCCCGCGTCGGTCAGCTGATAGCCCATTTCATTGCCGCTGTTGGCGTTCAGCGTGCCGGTAGCCTCAAGCAATTTCTGTTCGCGCGCAATGTCGATCAGTTCCTGGGTCACCGATCCGGGCAGGCAAATGGCTTCTGCCACCTCGGACACGGTATCAACGTTCTTGCGAAAAATCGTCTTCAGCAGAATGTCCCGCATCATGACGATGGGTAGCTGCATCTCTCCCAACCCCTTTGGGGTGGGGGGGGCCATTACCGAAGTCGTCTGCATATTCATGAGCGTCGCCCGTCTTATCCAGTATTCACGCCGCATGCCCATTGCTGGGCCGCTTGCGAAAAATCTAGCCCCGCTTTGTGTCATCACCAAGGCAGGGAAAAGGCGGGCTGATGATAGTTTACGACCCGTAAACAGTTCCTAGTATCAGGTAGATGGCCAGACTTCCGCCGAGCGAAAAGCCCATGGGGAATTGCTTGGGCCTGTTCCAGCTTTCCCAATCCGGTGCGATTGCTCTTAGGGCGGTGTTCTTGGCCAACCTGTGGGTCACAAATGCGGCAAGCGTCGTGGACATCAGGATCATCGCCATCGCCATGTAATCACCCGCCCACACGAATGCTGACGCAGAGGCCAGAAATTTGGCGTCTCCGGCCCCCATGACGCCAGCGGCATTCAGCAAAATGCCCAAAACCAGCACCACGACGATATGCAGCAATTGCCAAAGATAAGGGGGCAACGAGACGGTGAATGGACCAACACGCCCCATGGTCCAATCTGTTGACCAAGGGGGGAGTACGAATAGACCCACAACTACAAAAACCAAGGCCAGTGCGATGACCGCGTGGTTCTTGATCAGCATGTCGCGCATATCCGTATAGGCAACGTAAAAGCAGATCGGCAGAACGAACGGCAAAAACCAGCCCGCTGCCAAAGCGGGAATGGTCATGAATCAGGCTTCCTCAAGCGCACGCAGCGAGCGCACGGCTTCTTCAAAATGCTGAGGATGCGTGGCGATCGCCTCGCGGAACAGGTTCTTGGCCGTGGTCACATCACCTTGCTTGACCGCAGAAATGCCCATTGTATTCAAAAGCATGGCGCGTTCGACCTGCGTCAAGGGCACGACCGGCATGCTGTAGTTGCCTTGAGCAGCCCGTGCCAGTACGAGATTGTTCTTCGCCGTGAACAGGGACTTATCCTGGCGGATAGCTTCGGTGAACAGGCGCTCGGCTTCTTCGTATTCGCCGCGGGACAACTTGGAGTAACCCCAGTTGTTCATGACGCCGCCGGGACGTGTCGTAAGGCCGACCGCTGTTTCATAAAAATGATCCGCGCGCTTCCAGTCTTTTTTGGAATCGGCAACGACGGCCTCAAGGCGATAGCGTTTGAAGCTTTCGTAAGTCGGAGGGATCGAGTCCAGAACGACCTTTGCCTGATTCCAGTCGCCGGACCGCACGAGGGCGTCGGCATACTCGATCTTATCGACGTTCCCAGCCCCCTTCATGGTCGTCACTTTTTTCCATGCTGCGGCTGCTTCGGTGGTGCGTTTGGCGCGAGACAGGGAAATTGCCAGCCCCCGCTGAAGGTCGATCCGGCCCGGGTTCTTGGCCGCTGCGCCCTGGAAATAGGTGACGGCCTCATTCGGGTCGGCCGCGGTCAGCAGAACTTCGTTCAGGTTTGTTTCGTCGATGACGTTCACTTCTTGATACGTCTTTTCGACCTTTTCTTCCTCGGTTTCTTTGGCGCAGGCAGTCAGGGTCAGCCCGCAGACAACCATTGCCGGAATCAAGAATTGTTGGCGCATTTTGCGTCCCTTACTGCTCTTGCCTATGTTACCGGAGCTTGCGCAGCTTGAATTGCCCGTCGCCTTGTTGCTCCAGCGTGTATTCTTGTTCTTCTGGTGTAGTATTAACGGGATTTTCCATTTTTGCGAGGGCTAAGCGAAGATTGTCGCGAATTGCGTCACTTTCGCCATTGTCCAAGGCGAAGGCGCGTCGGAAAACTTGCGCGGCCTCTGGGTATTCGCCTTTCTCAACAAGGATAACGCCTAGATTGTTCCAGGCCACAGGCCATTCAGGTTGGTCCGCGACGGCCCGGCGAAGCAGGGTTTCGGCTGGTCCTAGTTGTCGAAGGCCAAGGTTTGCGGTGCCCATGCCCGCCATTATTTCCGGTGTCATGCCCTGATCCAGTGCGGCGCGCGCAAATGAATCCAGCGCCAAGTCGTATTCTCCGGCCACCAACAGACGGTTTCCAACAACCAGGGGATCTTCGACCTGCCCGTTCGGGTCGATTCCCGGAGGGTCCAGCTGATCCGAAAGGCTGGTTTCCGTGCAAGAGGCCACCATGGTGAACACCATAGCGGCCTGAAATGCGCGGCGAATCCCGATACGGACACGCCTGCTTATTGGTATCATAGGGTTATACGCCCCCTGCGTTGCCACCTGCGAAATCGGCGATGCCTTTTGCCGAAGGTCCGACCAGAATGACCAGCAACGGCGGCACCGTCAGCATCATTGTGGCAAGTGTCATTTTCGTTGGCAACTTGTTAGCGGCTTCCTCAGCGCGCATCACGCGTTTATCTCGCATTTCGCTGGCATAAACCCGCAGAGCTTCGGCGATGGACGTCCCGAATGTTGCGGACTGAATCATCACGGTTACGAACGAATTGACATCCTGTGCGCCGCAGCGGGTTCCAAAGTCACGGAGAACCGTATCCTTGTCCTTACCAGCCTTGAGTTCATACGCAACAACCTCGAATTCCTGCGCGATGTCTGGGTACGAGGCTTTCATTTCTGCTGCGACCCGAACAATAGCCTGATCCAGTGATTGCCCTGCCTCAACACAGACCAACATCAAGTCCAGAGTATCCGGGAACCCGGCGATAATCGCTTCTTCCCGTTCGGCAACGCGCCGGGTAACCCAGTATCGCGGCAGATAGTAGGCCGCCGCAGCTGGAATAATGACGCGAGTCGCCATCTGCGATGAAGTGAACTCCTGATCGCCGGCGAAAACGGTGACCAGCATGACGCCGATCAGGATGCCGACGATTCCCAGTGCGAATTGCGCAAAGTGGAAAAACCGCACTGCATCTTTTGAGTGATACCCGGCCTGGCGCAGCTTGAGCTGCATGGCCGAAAGCTCCTCCTGGTTTTGCGGCTCAAGGAAAGTGGCAAATTTTTCAAGCTGCTCGTTGCGGCTGGCAGTGCGCAGCTTGTCGCGTTTTTCCTTCTTGCTCTTTTTCGGAGCTGCGTTCGAGCGCTGCAATTTTTTCAGAGGATCCTCTGGCTGATTGATCATCAGCGGCACCGCAACCAGGATCATAAAGACCCCCAGCACGCCGACGACGATCAATGGGCCGAATTCACCCAGGTTGTCTTTCAGCAGGTCGTTGATTTGGTTCAGGAATTCCATGATGCTTACCTCAGACCTTGATGTTGGTGAGAATGCGCATGACGATCAGGTTCAGCGTCAGCATGATGCCAACAAAGAAGCACCCCGGAATGAACCACGGATGATCCAGAACTTCGTCATAGTACCCCGGATCCTTGACCAGGATGAAAAGCAGGCAAAACACGGGAAAACCCGAAAGGAATTTGCCTGACCATTTCGCTTCGGCGGTGATTGCCTTGACGCGACGGAACAGTCGGAAACGGGCGCGGATCACCTGAGCCAGACCTGCCAGAATCTCGGCAAGGTTCCCGCCGGATTGTTGCTGGATGCCCACGGCGACGGACAAGAAGCGCAAGTCTTGCATATCCAGACGCTCGGCCAGATCCTTCAGCGCCTCACCAACATCGCGCCCGTAGGCACATTCGTCAGCAATAACGCCGAACTCAGTGGCCAGAGGATCTTGGACTTCGTTGGCGACAATCTGGATCGTCGAAACAAAAGGATTGCCAACGCGCAGGGACCGCACCATCAGTTCCACCGCATCAGGCAGCTGTTCTTCAAGCAGCGCCATGCGCTTGGAAGCCTTGTGGTTTATCCAGGCGTAAACACCCCCGACGCCAATGGCGATTGAGATAGCCACACGCAGATACGTCTCTGTCGCGGTGCCGATGCTTAGCCCCACAAATGCGAAAGCAGACACAAGCACCATCACCATGATCAACTGATGAGGCGAGAACGCAATCGCGGCTTTCTGAGCTTTGTCAGCCAACAACGAGTAGAGCGGGATGCTCTGCGTTTTCATGTGCTGCTGCATTTCCTTACGCAGCTGCTCAAGAACCTGTTCCCGCCCAACGCCTTTGTCCAGCATGTCGAGACGACGGTTGACCCGGCTGTTCAGGCTGATGGACTTGCCAAAAGCCACAAGGTAGATACCTTCGACCAGCGCCAGTACGGCGACGAAGATAACGACATAGATAAGAGCCTCTACAGGCAGTTGCATATCAGGGTCTCCTTACATCGTCGTGGGTTCATAGATGGACGGGGGCAGATCAAAGCCCCACAAACGGAAGCGTTCCGAATAGTGGCTGCGGACGCCTGTTGCGGTGAAGTGACCGATGATCTTGTTGTCTGGAGTCAATCCAACACGTTGAAATTTAAAGATTTCCTGCATGGAGATGACGTCGCCTTCCATGCCGGTTATTTCAGTGATCGAGGTCATCCGGCGCGAACCGTCCTGCAGACGGCTTGCCTGGACGATCAGGTTCACAGCGGATGAAATCTGACTGCGAACGGCTTTGATCGGCATTTCGATACCGGCCATCGCGATCATGTTTTCAAGTCGCGAGATACCGTCCCGCGCCGAGTTCGCGTGGATCGTGGTCATCGACCCGTCGTGGCCGGTGTTCATGGCCTGCAGCATGTCGATCACTTCGGCACCACGTGTCTCGCCCACGATGATGCGGTCGGGTCGCATACGCAGAGCGTTTTTAAGACAATCGCGAGGGCTAACCTCACCTTTGCCTTCCACGTTCGGCGGGCGGCTTTCCATCCGGCCCACATGGGTCTGCTGCAGCTGAAGTTCCGCCGTATCCTCGATGGTCAGGATGCGTTCGGCGTCGTCGATAAAGCTGGACAGGGCGTTCAGCGTCGTTGTTTTACCGGAACCTGTACCGCCTGAGACGATGACATTCAGCCTGGTTGAAACAGCAGCCTGCAAATAGGCGGCCATTTCTTCTGTGAACGCGCCGAAATTGACAAGATCGTCAATCCCCAGCTTGTCCTTTTTGAACTTACGAATGGAAACCAGAGAGCCATCGACGGCAATCGGAGGAACCATTGCGTTGAAACGCGAACCGTCTGCCAGACGGGCGTCAACATACGGGTTTGATTCATCAACACGACGGCCCACGGCGGATACGATCTTGTCGATAATCCGCATCAGGTGCTTTTCATCTTTGAATGTGATGTCGCTGATTTCCAGCTTGCCCGAGCGTTCAACAAATATCTGCTGAGGTCCGTTCACCAGGATATCGTTTACCGTATCGTCCTGCAGCAATGTCTCCAAGGGGCCGAGGCCTGTGACTTCGTCGTACAGTTCCTTGTTTAGCTGCGATCTGTCCTCGCGGTTCAGAACGATGTTCTTGGTTTCCAGAACTTCGCTGGCGATCGCACTGATTTCCGCGCGTAGTTCCGCCTCGCCCGCGCTTTCCAAGGCCGCAAGGTTCAGGTTTTCCAGAAGCTCGCGGTGCAGTTCAATCTTGATTTCACCGAGTCGCTCTTTGCGTTTACGTTCCCGGTCGGACGCGGCAGGTTCAGCAGCCTTCTTTTTCAAAGGCCGACGGATGACGGCATTGGCCGCAGGTGCCGTGTCAGCAACCGGTGCGGGTGCTGCGGCAGGCGCTTTTTCGGCTGTTTGAACCGGCTGCGCTTCGGGCTGTTTTTTGTATCTTGAAAACACGACTGCTCCCCCTTTTGGGACTATGTTACGCGGCCTCGGCGTTGCTGCTGCCCAGGCTGTGTAGCGATTTCGCAAGCTTCGCAATTTCACGACGCAGCGGGTTCTTGGCGGCAGAGTTGGCCAGCGGCAGACCGTGGTCGCCACTTTGCATTACGGGTTTTCCACCATCCGGCAACAGCAGGTCGATAGAGATTCCAAGGCTCTCACCCATGCGCTTGACCCGGCTTTTGCCGTTTAGGTCTGTGAACTTAGGCGCTCGGTTCAGCGCGAAGCGCAGCTTGTTGAACGGTAACTCCTCGGCTTGCAGAGCGCGCTTCAGGCGCAGAGCGTTCTGAGCCGACCGCATGTCCAATTCGATCAACGCAAAATACACGTGCGCCGCTTGCAAAACGGTTTCCGACCACTGAACGACGGTCGTCGGCATGTCGACCACCACGTAGTCGAAGTGTTTGCGCGCCGTATCAATTACGCGCTGAATGTCCTCGGGTGTGATCAGGTCCAGCGGGACCATGTCGGAAGGAGCCGTCAGAACCTGCAGCTTGTCTTCATACGTCTGAAGGGCTTGCGAGAATACGTCGTCGTCCATCGACGCTGTGTCTGACAGCATTTCAAAGACGGTTTCGTGGCGCGGCATGTCCAGATAAGTCGAAACGGTGCCGTATTGCAGATCCAGGTCGATCAAACAGACAGAGGGCGCCTCTTTTTCCGATATGGTGGCCAGCTCCCATGCCAGGTTAACCGCCATCGTGGTTGATCCGACGCCACCGGCCAGGCCGTGGACCACGAACAATGCCCCTTCTTTCGATTCGCCGGTGGCAAGCGACACGGCGGCTTCCTGCGCGACAACGACAGGGTCCGGCTTGTTCATCCGTGCGATCGCTTCCTGCAATTCACCTTCGGGTAGAGGGTAGGGGACAAATTCATCCGCGCCCTTCCGCAAGAGCTTATGCAAAGAGGCTGGCGTGACATCTTCGGCAATCAGAACAACCTTGATCAGTTTTTCTTTGGCCTGTGTGATGATCTCACTCATCAAAGTGAGGTTGTCTTCGTCCTCGCCATCGATGGCCAGTGCGACGAATTCCAGATTGTCAGCTTCGGGTTGGCCAAAAAACGCCAACGCTTCGGCAAAACCCAGATCGCCCCAACGCTCGCCCAGAGCGGCTTCCATGTCTTCGATCAACAGATCGAAGTTCTGGACATCACGGCTGATCGTGCAGGCCAGAATGGCGGTGTTGTCATCTTGCGTTGCGGCGCTTGTCATTAACACAATCCTCGTCGAGAGGGCAGCCAACCTTGCGAACCGAGTCGGTCCGGTCAGGCTTGCTGTTGCCCTGTTGCGACCTTATCCGGTCGCAGTTCACCCAATTGTTGAAAATGTGGCTTGGAACTTAGGCAAGAATTAGGCGCAAAAGAACCAATTGTTGGGAATTGGGCGACGATGTCGCCCAATTCAAAAGATTATTCAGCGATGTCTGTCGCGTCTACGTCGGTGATGTAGCTCAGGTTGGTCGCGCTCTCGACATACTCGCGATAGATGACTTCTGCGTACTTGCCATCCAGCAGCTGAGGCGCGCGATCCACAAAGCCCGAAACCTCTGTAACCGTACGACGGTTACGGCGATCTCGGTCAGGTGTGTTGATCAGTGGTCGAGTTTTACCAAACGAAACAACAGCTTCCAGGCGTGACCGCGAGATTCCCTGACGTGTCAGGAAGGCAACCGCGGCGTCAGCGCGACGCTGGCCCAGGCTTTGGTTATAAGCCTGAGATCCAACGGCATCCGTGTGGCCGTAAACGCGGAAACGCGCTTCGGGGAACTGTTTGATCCAGTCGGCCTGTCTCAGCAGGACGCGCTGTGCACCTGCATCCAACTGCGCACTGTCAAAGGCAAAGTTGATCTGCGTTGGCACTTCGGCTGCGAACCTGCGGCCCAGGATCTGGGCATATGTCAATTCGCCAGTCATGACTTGCGAATTGTTCAGGGTCGCGTTCCCGAACGCGCCTTGGTCAACTTCATATCCGGCCTCACGCGTACATGCGGCGACAGCGACCGAAAGACCCAGTGTGATGATCCACTTCTGCATTGGTCCTATCCTCCTAATCATTCCAGCACGTAGCCGTATGAGCTACCGAAGTCTTGCTTGGCGACTTCAGACGCACCACCGGAACCCACACGTTCGGTTCTTGCGGTCCGGCCGTTGATGAACAGGTCGAATTCGCTAGGCGGTTTGACCCGATCAGTTGGCAGTGCAAGTGCTTCGCCACGAGTCGGCGACACCAGATGTGCTGTGACGATGACGACCAGTTCGGTCTGCTGACGCTGATACTCGGCACTGCGGAACAGTGCGCCAAGTACGGGGACGTCACCCAACCATGGCACCTGATTGTTCAGGTCCGCGAAGTCGTCTTGAATCAGACCCGCGATGGCAAAGCTTTCGCCGTCACGCAGTTCGACCGTTGTCTTGGTCCTACGAGCGATGAACGAAGGGACGTTGTTGCCCGCAATCGTAAAGTCCGAGTTACCGTCGATAGCCGAAACAGATGTACCCATTTCAAGGTTGATCAGATCTCCGTCCACGACACGCGGCGTAAAGATGACCTGAACACCAAATGCCCGATACTCGATTGCGATGTTACCGTCATCGGCCGGAACCGGAATTGGAACTTCGCCACCAGCCAGGAACTCAGCTTCTTGCCCGGACAGGGCAGACAGGTTGGGTTCCGCAAGACTGCGCGCCAGCCCTTTGGCCTCAAGCGCTTCGAGCAGCAAGCGAACTTGGGTCGAACCCGCGCCAAATCCAAACAGGATGGCACCTGTGTTCGTCTGCTGAATGGGAATGTTGTTGTTCAACGCGTTAGCCAGCGAGGCGGCGTTGTTCAGAGTGTTGAAACCACCCGTTACATCACTGCCGCCGAAGCCCAGCGATGCAGTCAGGCTTTTCGCGACCGAACGGCTCATCTCGGCAAAGCGAACTTTCAGCATGACCTGCTGAACGCCGCCAACCGACATCAGGTTTGAAACACGCTCAGGCGCGTAACGTTCTGCCAGTTCCAGAGCACGGGCCAGTTTTGCCGAGCTGGAAACAGTACCTGACAGCACGATTCCGTCATTCGCAGTGCGTACTTCGATTACTTCGCTTGGCAAAATCTGCCGCAACCGCTCTTTAAACTCCGAAACATCCGGAGAAACGCGTACGCGAACGTTGGCAAGCAAGTTGCCGGCCCCGTCAAACAGCGTAAGAGTGGTCAAGCCGGGAGCTTTACCCAAAACATAAATAGTGCGGTCCGACAGCGACGAGATATCAGCAATACCTGCGTTGGCAATGCTGAGTTCGGCGAACGGTTCCTCACTCTCTACGACAATCGCGCGGTTCATCGGGACATCAAGCGTTTCAGCCGTACCCTTCTTAACCACGCGCAAATTCTGAGCCCAGGCGGCATCGCCGACAGAACTCATTACTAGCGCCAACCCGAGAAGGGTCGCGCTGATCCAGGAATGTATTTTCATGTGACCTGCCTCTCCGATCACGCCTCGTTGTAGGTCTAGTGCCTTATGCCTGTTAACACTGCGCGACTTGAGAATTTATTGCAATAATCAATGGTTTCTGGAATTTTCCTTATGTGGATAATCCGCAACATCCAAAACGACACGAGCCGCGCGATCTGCGCGGCTCGTGCATGTAAATCTCTGATAAAACGTCAGTTTGTGCAGGGAATCACGGTTTTTACGATCTCAGCTCCACGCCGTGTGTTCACGGTGCAAACTTCTTCTTCCACCTTAACCTGCGCTGGTGCCGATTCTTTGATGCCCAACAGTTTTCTCTGGTCTACTTCAACCGCGCTTGCCACCGTTTCATCCTGAACTCCGACCAGGGCCAGCGACAGGCGACCGGTGTTTTGAGCCTGAGCCAGGGCCGCGATCTGTTCCGGCGTCGCGGCAACGGTCACGGTGCGGGCGATTGTTGCGCCTGTCAGGTCCGAACCTGCCTTTTGGTCTACCGCGATCAGTTCGATGTTTGTTTGAATCAGGCGCGTGATTTCACCACTGTTTCCGGCGATCGCACCGCTCAGCGATCCAGTCCAGTAAACATCGACATTGTCACCGGGACGCAGGAACCCTGACACACCCGACGCGACGTCGACGCTGATTGCAAATGCGCGCTTTCCTTTTTCAATGCGTGACGTCAGGCCGGCGGACTCGCCGGGCTTGGTGACCTTGACGTCCATCAACGCCTCGTCTTTTTCCATGGTTCTCAGGACAAAACGGTCACCCTTTCCGTCTTCTGGAAACAATTCCGCCATTGCCAGAAAGGTACCTTCAGGAATTGCATCCTCGGGCCATTGCACGATGCGCACGTCATCCTGCGCCAGCCGTTCACCGTATTTCAGCGAACGGTTGGAAACAATTACGCCAACGGTCGCAACCGTGCTGACATTTGCCAACGCTTCCTGCGCGGCCAAACGCTCTGCCGCGAGTTGGGCCTGATATTGGGATATGTAGTCACGCGCCATGTAAACGGCACCTCCGGCCAAAGCCAACCCGAATATTAAGACAAGTCCAAATACTGCACGCATGCGCGTTCCCTCGCATTCAAGTTTTCTATTGGATCGCCGTAGGGAATACGACGTCGCCTAGCTACTGATTAAAAGTCAATTGTGTCGAAAAGGTGGACAATCTTAAATTTTCTTCCCCGTCCGCGTATTTTGTTTCTCGTTTTTCGAACTTCAGCACTAGCCGCCGTAGTCAAACACGATCTCCTGAACTTCCATCTCGGACAATGCGTTTCCGGTTTGGGTGTCCACGTGTTGAATCCCGGCTGAGAAATTCACAAACACTAGGGTTCCGAACCCTACCAGACCAGCAGTGAGCATTACCCAGTCAATAGTGACCGCGCCATCCTCACACGCCGCGAAATTTTTAAACCAATTCATGCTGGACATTTCGTTTCACCACTTTGCGAAAAAGAAAGGGCCACAACTCATAAGAGTGCGGCCCCCTCAGAAAATTGCGAGACGCTAAATTACTTCGGAGTAATTTCGGTCTGCGGAGTAGCAACAGTCACGCTGCTCAGCGAAGTCTCAACAGTGTTTGCCAGTTCGTTGGTACCGTTACCAACCTGAGTGTATGCAACGGCTGCCAGGCCAACTACGGCTGCGGTCAGAACGACCCAGTCAACCGTTACAGCGCCGTCTTCGTCTTTGCGGAAGTTCTTGATGAACTTGATCATGTTACGTCCCTCCTAAAGGATCAAAAAGTAAATTAAACCGCGGCGTCTTTCAGAGCTTCGTCTCTCAGTCCGCTCCCGACCGTCTCGGTATGGCATTATGTTTGACTGCCGTGCGTGGCAGGAATTGGGCCAAAACCAATTTTTTTGCTCCGAAGATTAACTTTCCGGTAATTTTTCTTTTAACCACCTGAAATAAAATGGAAAAAAATTAAAAATTAGTTGGGGTGACCCATTTGCCCGATGCAAAATTGCGCCAAATGAGGCGAAAATGCCCCATTTCCTGTGGTTTTTCTGGTTTTGCGAGCGGTTCTGGGGTTCAAATCAACCAAAATATAAAAGCATGAGGCGGGCAAAATGAATCTTAGGGACGCAATACTCTGCGTCGGTGTCGTGGCTGCGTTGTTTTTCGGCCCTGCACCTGTTGCTGCGCAATCCGCAGAACCAAGAGGCGTTTACAAAAGAGTCAAAGCGCCAAAGCCGGGAACGCGACCCAAGATCACGGTTCAAATCTCGCCCGAAGAACATGCCACTGCTCCTTCTGCCCCAAGCACCGGGACAGAAATAGCAGTTCCCGAGATTATCGCGCGAACCCGCGTCGCGCCCCCCAGCCTTCCGGGAGGGGCAGCAAAGCCCACCGGCTCATACAAGGCGTTCTGGGAGAAGATCTCGCCCGACTTGGCCCGATCTGGTGCCGGGCGTTTGGATGACGCGATAAATGCACTGGCTGCGATCAATGTTGCCTCGCCACGATTGCAGACACTTCAGAACATTGCGCAGCAACAGGGGATTGAGATTCTGCGCTCTACAGTGGGCACGAATGTTTCCCCAGCTTTGGTGCTGGCTGTGATTTCAGTGGAATCAGCGGGCCGTTCGGATGCGGTTAGTTCCGCTGGCGCGCAGGGGCTGATGCAGTTGATGCCTGCGACGGCCAAGCGGTTTGGCGTGAAAGACAGCTTCCACCCGGGCCAAAACATATCTGGCGGAGTAAAATACCTGAATTGGTTGATGGAGGAGTTCGGGAATGATCCCATCCTCGTTCTTGCCGGATACAACGCGGGCGAAGGGGCTGTGCGGAAACACGGTGGTGTTCCACCATATTCCGAGACGCGTAACTACGTTCCCAAGGTGCTGGCCGCGTTTCAGATTGCACGGGCTTTGTGTTCCACGCCGCCTCAGCTGATCTCGGACGGGTGCGTGTTCCAGACGCAGAACTAAAAAAGGCCCACCGTTCTGGTGGGCCTTTCCCTTGATGCCTATCAGTTGACGATGGTGGCTTCGGTTGCGCTCCGAATTTCGTCTTCTGTGACGCCCTCTGCGATCTCGACAATCTTCAGGCCGCCTTCCGCGACGTCCAGAACGCCCAGATTGGTGATAATCCGATTCACCACCTTCTTGCCGGTCAGCGGCAGGGTGCACTTTTTCAGCAGCTTGGACTTGCCGTGTTTGTTGGTGTGATCCATCACCACGATCACGCGGCCAACGCCAGCCACAAGGTCCATCGCACCGCCCATGCCTTTGACCAGCACGCCGGGGATCATCCAGTTGGCCAGATCGCCTTCTTCATCGACCTCCATCGCGCCCAAAACGGCGGCGGCGATCTTGCCGCCCCGGATCATGGCGAACGAGGTCGCGCTGTCGAAGTAAGACGTGCGCGACAGTTCGGTGATCGTCTGCTTGCCCGCGTTGATCAGGTCGGGGTCTTCCTCGCCCTCGAACGGGAAGGGGCCCATGCCCAGCATACCATTTTCGGATTGCAGCGTGATGTCCTTGTCACCGACATAGTTCGCCACCAGCGTCGGAATGCCGATGCCGAGGTTTACATACATGCCGTCTTCCAGCTCTTGCGCAGCGCGGGCGGCCATCTGATTACGGTCCCAGGGCATTATGCGTCCTCCTTCTTGCGCGTGGTGCGTTGTTCGATGCGCTTTTCGTGGGTGCCCTGAATGATACGGTGCACATAGATGCCGGGCAGGTGGATGCTGTCGGGGTCCAGCGAGCCACGGGGCACGATTTCCTCAACTTCGGCCACGCAGACCTTGCCGCAAGTCGCGGCGGGGACGTTGAAGTTGCGCGCGGTTTTGCGGAAGATCAGGTTGCCGGTATCGTCGGCCTTCCATGCCTTGACGATGGCGAGGTCGGCGAAGATGCCTTCCTCCATGATGTAGGTCTCGCCGTTGAAGTCTTTGTGTTCCTTCCCTTCGGCGATCACGGTGCCCACACCTGTCTTGGTATAGAAACCGGGGATGCCAGCGCCACCGGCGCGCATCCGCTCGGCCAGAGTGCCTTGCGGGTTGAACTCCAGTTCCAGCTCTCCGGCCAGGTACTGACGCATGAATTCCGCGTTTTCGCCGACGTAAGAGCTGATCATCTTCTTGACCTGCTTGGTTTGCAGCAAGATGCCGATGCCGAAATCATCAACGCCTGCATTATTCGAGGCAAACGTCAGGTCCTGAGCGCCGGATTTCTTGATCGCTTCGAGCAGCAGTTCGGGAATGCCGCACAGACCGAACCCGCCCGCTGCAATCAGCATGCCGTCCGACAACACGCCATCAAGCGCTTCGGTGGCATTGGCATAGACTTTTTTCATGAAGAAACTCCCCCAATGACATGGTGATGGGCAGGTTGTGCCGCCACGTCACGGGGAAGTCAACGAATCCAAGGGGGTGGTGGTATTTCTACCTATGTGGCCGCCTTTTTGGTCGTCTTTTTTGCCGCTGCCTTCTTCTTTGGCGCGGCTTTCTTTTTGGTACCTTTCTTGGCGGCGCGTTCGTTGACCAGTTCGATGGCCATTTCCTGCGTCACGTCCTCGGGCTTGATGTCCTTGGGAATGGTTGCATTGACCTTTTCCCACTTCACATATGGCCCATAGCGCCCGTCCAGAACCTGCATTGCGCCACCATCGGGGTGGTCACCCAGTTCCTTGAGCGGTTTTGCCGCCGCACGCCGTCCACGCCCCGGGTTGGCGCGTTTTTCGGCCAACATCTCGACCGCGCGGTTCATGCCGATCTCGAACACGTCATTCGGGTCCTTGAGGTTGGCATAGACGGGCTTTGCCTCGTCCGGCAGTTGGTGCATCAGGTAAGGCCCGAACCGACCAAAGTTCGAGCTGATCATGCCGCCCTCGGGGTGTTCACCGATCTGACGGGGCAGAGACAGCAGGGTCAGCGCCTTGTCCAGATCCATGTCATCCTGGCTCCACCCGCGGGGCAGAGACGCGCGCGGAGGCTTCTTGTTCTCGGGCGTCGGCTCGCCGCGCTGCACATAGGGACCGAACCGACCGGACTTCAGCCAGATCTCATCGCCCGCATCTTCACCCAGCAGACGTTCGTCGCCTTCGGCCCCTTCACCCGCGATGGGGCGGGTATAGGTGCATTCGGGGTAATTGCCGCAGCCCACAAACCCACCAGTGCGCGAGGTTTTCAGATGCAGCTGCCCTACGCCGCACTTCGGGCAGACACGCGGGTCAGAGCCATCCTCACGCGGGGGGTACAGTTGTGGGGCCAGCGCCTCGTCCAGCTTGTCCAGCACCTCGGAAATTCGCAGTTCCGATGTCTCACCAATCGCGGCTGAGAAATCGTGCCAGAACTTGCCCAGCAGGTCTTTGTAGTCACGCTCGCCCGCGCTGACATCGTCCAACTCGCCTTCCAGATTGGCGGTGAACTCGTAGCCCACATACTGGCGGAAGAAGTTCAGCAAAAAGATCGTGACGATCCGGCCTTTTTCCTCGGGGATCAGGCGGTTTTTGTCCTTACGCACATATTCGCGGTCCTGAATCGTGGTCACGATCGAGGCATAAGTGGACGGGCGTCCGATCCCCAACTCCTCCATCCGCTTGACCAGTGTCGCCTCGGTATAGCGGGGTGGCGGCTGCGTGTGGTGCTGCAACGCCAGCACGGACTCGTTTTCCGAAAGGACAGCCTCTTTCGCGACCTTGTCGCCATTGTCGCTGGTCGCTTTGGTGAATTGATCACGCAGAGAGGTCTTGGCAAAGCGAGCGGGATCACCCTGCATGATTTGCGGCAAGCGTTTTTCGTCCTCGTCGGTCACGTCGTCGCGACCTTCCTCGTAGACGCGCATGAAACCGTCGAACATGACCACCTGACCGGTGGCGCGCAGACCGACCTGGCCGTCATCACTGCCGATCTCAACGGTGGTACGCTCTAACCGCGCGGCCGCCATCTGACAGGCAATGGTACGCTTCCAGATCAGATCGTAGAGCTTGCGCTGATCCTCATCCGTGACTTTCAAGTCGCTTGCATCGCGCGCCATATCTGTGGGGCGGATACATTCGTGCGCTTCCTGCGCGTTCTTGGCCTTGTTTTTATAGATGCGCGGGCTGTCCGGCACGTATTCTGCGCCATAGCGGTCGGCGATCACGTCACGAGCAGCGGCCACGGCCTCGGGCGCCATGTCGATGCCGTCGGTCCGCATATAGGTAATGTAGCCGGCTTCATACAACCGTTGCGCAACCTGCATCGCGTGACGAGCGCCCATACCAAACTTGCGGCTGGCTTCCTGTTGCAAGGTCGAGGTCATGAACGGAGCCGACGGATTGCGCGCTGCGGGTTTTGCCTCGACCGAGGTCACACTCAGCGCACGGCTGGTGATCGCCTGAACTGCCAGTTCCGCTTGGGTCGCGTTTTTCAGATCATGCCGGTCCAGCTTGTTCCCGGCCAACGTGACCAGTCGCGCCTCGTAGGTCTGACCACGCGGGGTTTCAAACAATGCCTTCACCGACCAGTATTCAACCGGTTTGAACGCCTCGATTTCCATCTCGCGCTCGACGATCAGGCGCAGACAAACGGATTGCACACGGCCGGCGGATTTCGCGCCGGGCAGTTTGCGCCAAAGCACAGGCGACAGGTTGAACCCCACCAGATAGTCCAAAGCGCGGCGGGCCAGATATGCCTCGACCAGAGGCATGTCGACCTGACGCGGGTTCTGCATGGCCTCGGTCACGGCATCCTTGGTGATCGCGTTGAAGGTCACGCGGCTGACCGGCGTATCCTTCTTGATCGAGCGCCTTTTGGTCAGCGCTTCCTGAAGGTGCCAACTGATCGCCTCGCCCTCACGATCGGGGTCAGTGGCGAGGATCAGGGCGTTGTCTTCCTTCAACGCGTCCGCGATCGCTTTGACGTGCTTGCGGCTGTCGTTGCCGACCTCCCACTTCATTGAAAATTCGTGCTCGGGATCGACCGATCCATCCTTTGGCGGCAGGTCGCGGACATGGCCATATGACGCCAGAACCGTGTAGTCGGGGCCAAGGTATTTATTGATTGTCTTGGCCTTGGCAGGGGATTCTACAACAACTACAGGCATTTAGGGGAAAACCTCGCTCGACGGAATTGGCGCCTTCTATGATGGGCAAAATGTGTGGGGCAAGAGCGAATTGTCAATGCGTTCCTTTTGCCATGTGAATTTGTGGGTGATTTCAGAGAGATGCGTCCGCGAAACCTGCGTAGTCTCTTGGACAGATCACCTCAGGCGGTCAACGACAGCAATCCGCCAGGTTGCCGTTGAACGCGCCCGTCCAGTTCCAGATCCAGCAGTGCCGGTCCGATCTGTTCTGCCGTGGCCGCGATATCCCGAATCAACTGATCTTCGGCAATCGGGGAAGGTCCGAGACGGGATAGAATCTGTTGATGCAAAGCATCGACAGGAATGGCGCGTTTCTCGGTTGCGGCGGTCGACGGGGCTGGGTCGCGTACCGTGACTTCATCGCGCTGCGGCAGCGCCTCGATCACATCCTCGGCAGACCGGACCAGAGTCGCGCCGTCACGGATCAGCAGATTACAGCCAGCAGCGCGAGCGTCGAAGGGATGACCGGGCACGGCCAGCACCTCACGGCCTTGGTCCAGAGCGTCACGAGCGGTTATCAGGCTGCCGGACTTGGCGGCGGCCTCGACCACTACGACGGCTTGCGCCAGCCCAGAGATGATTCTGTTGCGCCGCGGAAAATGGCGGGCCTGCGGGGTTACCCCCATAGGCTGTTCCGAAATGCGAAGGCCGGACTTTTCAATACTCTTGGCCAGATCGGTGTTTTCTGCCGGGTAGATAACGTCAACGCCCCCGGCCAAGACCGCGATCGTTCCAGTTTCCAGCGCGGCGATATGGGCGGAGGTGTCAATTCCCCGCGCCAGCCCCGACACTATGGTGTATCCCTGCTGGCCCAGATCAGCAGCCAAACCGCGCGCCATCCGTGCACCCAGCGAGGAACAGTTCCGCGCCCCAACCATGGCGATAGACGGCCGGTGCAGCAAAGACGTGTCCCCCGTCGCCCAAAGTATCGGCGGCGCGTCGTTCAGATCGTTCAGCGCAGACGGAAAATCGGCGGCCCCAAGGCACAATAGCCGCGCATTGGCGGCCTTTGCTGCCTTGAGTTCCGCCTCAATCACACCGGGTGGGCAGATTTCATACCCTTCTATACCGGCAGCGCGTGCCATTTCAGGCAGCGCGGCCAGCGCGTTCTGCGCTGAGCCATGTTCCCGCATCAGCCGACGAAACGTCGCCGGACCGACCTTGCGCGAGCGCAACAGACGAAGCCAGGAAAACCGATCCTCTTCCGTGGTGGGTGGGAGTGTGGGGTGATTGGAAGAAAGCTGCTCCTCGGTCATCCGTTGCTCCGCCTGATTGCAAAACTGGTTTACGACTGCAGGGGTTAACAGCTTCTGAATCCGGTCAAATTTTCCGGATAATTTTCTTAGATTAGCGACAAGGGAAATATAATGCGTTGAAAAATATAAGTAAAAATTTTACAAGCGATGTGCGGAACAAGTTCCTTGGGTCGCATGTATCAAGGTGGCAGGAGCGCAGCGTTAACCCTGCACCCCTGTTTGATTCCCTTTAAGTGGCCGAACCGCCAACGGTCAGGCCGTCCATCAGAACGGTTGGCTGGCCAACCCCGACGGGCACCCATTGACCATCCTTGCCACAAGTTCCCATCCCTGGGTCCAAGGCCATATCGTTGCCAAGCCCCCGGATTCGCCTGAGCGCGGAAGGTCCGTCGCCGATCAGCGTTGCGCCTTTGACCGGAGCGCCGATTTTCCCGTTTTCGACCCGGTACGCCTCGGTGCATGAAAACACGAACTTTCCGTTGGTAATGTCCACCTGACCACCGCCGAAGCCGACGGCCCAGATGCCGTCCTTGATGTCCGCCACCAGAGACGCAGGGTCCGCGTCGCCTCCTAGCATGACGGTATTGGTCATTCGCGGCATGGGCTTGTGGGCATAGCTTTGGCGTCTTCCGTTGCCAGTAGGAGCGACCCCCATCAACCGCGCGTTCTGACGATCCTGCATGAACCCGGTAAGAATACCGTCCTCGATCAGCACTGTGCGCGCGCTGGGCGTGCCTTCGTCATCGACAGATATTGACCCGCGCCTGTCCGGTATGGTGCCGTCATCCACAACCGTCACACCCTTTGAGGCGATTTGTTGTCCCATCAGTCCGGCAAAGGCCGAGCTTCCCTTGCGGTTAAAGTCACCCTCCAACCCGTGTCCGATGGCTTCGTGCAGCAGGATGCCGGGCCAGCCGGGTCCTAGCGCCACCTCCATTACACCAGCCGGAGCAGGGATTGCTTCGAGGTTGACCAACGCGATTCTCAACGCCTCGCGCGCCTTGTCCTGCCAGTCTGCCGGGTCAATCAGGCCGTCCAGCCCCACACGCCCACCTCCGCCGGTCGAGCCGCTCTCCCGGCGGCCGTTCTGTTCGACGATGACTGATATATTCAAGCGTGTCATCGGGCGCACGTCGCGCACCATCACCCCGTCAGGTCGCAGTATTTCAACCTCTTGCACGGCAGCGGCGATGGCGGCGGTGACCTGTACGACGCGCGGGTCCAGATCGCGCGCGAAGGCATCAATCTCGCGCAGGGTTTCGATCTTGACGGGGAAAGTGGCCGATTCAATCGGGTCCTCGTCGGTGTAAAGGCGTGTGTTGGTGGCCCGGGGCGCCTCAGCCAATATGCCTCCGCCATCGCCCACGGCCAGCCGCGCTGTTTCGGCCGCCCGCTTCAGTGCGGCTATCGAAACGTCGGTCGAGTGGGCATAACCCGCGACCTCACCCTGAACGGCGCGCAGCCCGAACCCTTCGGAGGCATCGTAAGAAGCCGTGCGCAAACGCCCGTCGTCAAAGACAAGAGACTCGGACTTTCGGCGTTCGACAAACAACTCTCCGTCCTCGGCCCCTTCCGTGGCGGATTGCAGAACCGCAAGCGCTTCGTCCTGGGGGAGAGCACTTTCAAAGGGGCGAAACGGGTCATTCGGCATGGGTGGGACCTTTCGAGTTTGATCCAGATCAAAAATAGCGTCTGTTTGACGCAAGCATTTTGCTTTATCTACCACCCGGAATATGGTTTTTAACGCTGCCAAAGACAACGGGAGAGGTGTGACCGATTCACACCTTTTCGCCAGGGACGCAAAGATCAAACGATCAGGACAGAAAATGAAGAATGCTTTGATGCTTTCGGGGCTAATGACAGCCCTCTCCAGCCTGCCCGCCATGGCTCAGGAGCTTGAGATTATTGGTAAGCCGGTTGATGGTGGTATGGGGTTCCAACCCGCAGCCACAAGCCTGGCCGAGGGGATTCAGCGGCTGGACGGAATGATTTTGGTGATCATCACCGCCATCTGCCTGTTTGTTGCCGGCCTGCTGATCTACTGCATCGTGCGCTACAATGGCCGCGCAAACCCGACGCCAGCGCGATTCTCTCACTACACCCCGGTCGAGATCGCATGGACCTTGGGTCCGATCCTGATTCTGGTCTTCATCGGAGCCTTTTCGCTGCCGGTTCTGTTCAAGCAGCAGGAAATTCCCGAAGGGGACGTGGTCATCAAGGTCGTCGGCAACCAGTGGTACTGGACCTACGAATACGTTGACCACGACTTTGCCTTTGACAGCTATCTGCTGGGCCATCCAGCCACATTGGACGAAGGTGCGCGCCCGGCTGACGCCGATGTCACGCCGTTCGTTCTGGATGATGCGATGCGCGCCAAACTCGCTGACGCAGGTTACGGCGAAGATGAGTGGCTGCTGGCCACGGATACCGCAGTCGTTGTTCCGGTTGGCAAGATCGTCGTGATGCAGGTGACTGCGTCTGACGTGATCCATTCGTGGACCATCCCGTCCTTTGGCGTGAAGCAGGACGGTGTTCCCGGTCGTCTGGCCGAGCTTTGGTTCCAGGCCGACAAGGAAGGCGTCTATTTCGGCCAGTGCTCTGAACTGTGCGGCAAGGACCACGCCTATATGCCGATCACCGTCAAAGTGGTCAGCGAAGAAGCTTATGAGGAATGGCTGCAAGGTGCTCTGGAAGAGTATGCGGGCCAGCCTGCTTCGTATCAGGTTGCCTCGAACTAAGCCGCAAGCGGCCTAGGTTAAAACAATCGGGCTGCGCGGTGATCGCGCAGCTTTTGCCCCAAAAGGACCAGACATGAGCGACGCAAGCATCAATGCCAGCCAAGTGACCGCCTCGGCGCACGCGGATGAGGCCAGCTTTGGCGACTATTTCGCCTTGCTGAAGCCGCGCGTGATGTCTCTGGTCGTGTTTACTGCGTTGGTTGGTTTGCTCGCGGCACCCGTTCCGGTGCACCCGTTTGTTGGTTTCTGCGCGATTCTATTTATCGCCATCGGTGGCGGTGCCTCCGGCGCACTGAACATGTGGTGGGATGCGGATATCGACCGGGTGATGAAACGCACCAAGGGCCGTCCGATCCCCGCGGGCAAAGTGCAGGAAGGTGAGGCAATGTCGCTGGGGCTGGCGTTGTCGGGGCTGTCGGTCATCATGCTTGGGCTGGCGACCAACTGGTTTGCCGGGGCTTTCCTTGCGTTTACCATCTTCTTTTACGTCGTCGTGTATACGATGTGGCTCAAGCGTTCGACCCCGCAGAACATCGTGATCGGTGGCGCAGCAGGGGCATTCCCGCCGGTGATTGGCTGGGTCGCGGCCACGGGGTCGATGTCGATCGAGCCGTGGCTGATGTTCGCTCTGACCTTCATGTGGACGCCGCCGCATTTCTGGGCCTTGGCGCTGTTCATGCGCTCGGACTATGACGATGCTGGCGTACCGATGCTGACGGTGACTCATGGACGCCGCGCAGCCCGTTGGCATATTCTGATCTACACCGCGCTGCTTGCGACGCTGGCCGTTGGCACTGCGTTTTCGGGCATAGGTGGCCCGATCTATCTGACAGTGGCAGTGGTGATGAACGCTCTGTTCTTGCGCGGTGCGTGGCAGATTTCGCGCCGGACCGAGGATGACTCGGAAGCTGACAACTTCAAGATTGAGCGGAGTTTCTTCAAGCTGTCGCTGTTGTATCTGTTCCTACATTTTGGTGCGATTTTGGTCGAAGCGCTGCTGAAACCTTATGGTTTGGGAGGCTGGTCATGAGCCTGCGCAAAAGCCACGAACTGCATCAACGCCGGTTCAGCCGCAATCTGGGGGTTGGCCTGACACTGGCTGCGTTCATCGTGATCATTTTCGGCCTGACCATCGTCAAGGTCTCGGGCACCGATTTCAACATGGCAACGCAAGAGGTGCAGAACTGATGGCGTTGTCGGGTCCTCAGAAGACTGTCGCGCAGACCGTGGGCGTGGTGATCCTGATGGGCAGCCTCGCATGGGCTGCGGTGCCGTTCTATGACTGGTTCTGCCGTGTCACCGGGTTTGGCGGCACGACCGGAGTGGCCGAGACCGCGCCCGAGGATATTCTGGATCGC
Organism: Ruegeria sp. CL6; assembly: GCF_056536465.1. Classification (NCBI taxonomy): domain Bacteria; kingdom Pseudomonadati; phylum Pseudomonadota; class Alphaproteobacteria; order Rhodobacterales; family Roseobacteraceae; genus Ruegeria; species Ruegeria sp. CL6. The sequence continues at coordinate 861,376 of NZ_JBQFPR010000001.1, read as the reverse complement.
ACCGTCACTGTCCGCTTTGACGCATCCAAAGCCAAAGATATGGCGTGGGAGTTCAAGCCGGTCGAGCGCGAGATGGAAGTGCGCATCGGCGAAACCGGTCTGGCCTTTTATGAGGCTTATAACCCGACCGACCGTCCGATTGCAGGGCAGGCGTCTTACAACGTCGCGCCTTACTCGGCGGGCGGGTATTTCCAGAAAATCGCCTGTTTCTGCTTTGAAGAACAAGTGCTTGAGCCCGGAGAGCGGGTTCAGATGCCGGTGACGTTCTTCGTCGATCCGGAAATGGTTGAGGATCTAGAAGCCAAATATGTGCATACGATCACGCTGTCGTATACATTCTACGAAATTGACCTGCCCGAGGGCTATGCCGCCCTTGAGACGCAGGCTGATACAACAACGAACTAATGCCTTTAGGTGAGGGACGCTGATGGCACACGCTAAAAACCATGATTATCACATTCTGGCTCCGTCGATCTGGCCGCTGATCGGCGCGGTCGGTGGCTTTGTGATGCTTTTCGGAGCCGTCCTATGGATGCACGGCATCACGCCGTTCCTGTTCTGGGCTGGTCTGGTGGCCGTTCTTTACACCATGTTCGCGTGGTGGTCCGAAGTTGTGGCCGAAAGCCGCGCTGGGGATCACACGCCGGTTGTCCGCATCGGGCTGCGCTATGGCTTTATCCTGTTCGTGATGTCCGAGGTGATGTTCTTCTTTGCCTGGTTCTGGTCGTTCTTCAAACATCGCATGTACCCGATGTACGACTATGCCGGCACCGAATACATCCAGCCGGATATCCATGCAGTTGACCCGTTCCACCTGCCGCTGATCAACACTCTGGTCCTGCTGCTGTCGGGTTGCGCGATTACTTGGGCGCACCACGCGCTGGTGCATGACAATGACCGCAAGGCTTTGATCAATGGTCTGGCGATCGGCATTGTGCTGGGTATCGCATTTACCTTCCTGCAGGCGTTTGAATATTACGAGCTGCTGGCCCATGAGGGCTGGGAATTCGGTGGCGATCAGTTCTACTCGAACTTCTTTATGGCAACCGGTTTCCATGGCGCGCACGTGATCATCGGGACGATCTTCCTGACGGTTTGTCTGATCCGTGCCCTACGCGGAGATTTCACCCCCGAGAAGCATGTGGGCTTCGAGGCTGCCGCCTGGTACTGGCACTTCGTTGACGTTGTCTGGCTGTTCCTGTTCTTCGCCGTCTACATCTGGGGACAAGCCCCGTTGATGTGACGCCGGTCGGGTGATCCAATTGCAAAAGCCGCCCTTTGGGGCGGCTTTTTCTCTATTTGGGCGCAAGATTGCGCCCCATACAATTGCGTGGTTGCAATTCTGGCCGCTCAGCCCTTAACAAGACGCCGGTTTCTGAAAGAAGGTCTCGACCCCGCCATGCGCCGCATTTTGTTCCTGCTGATTTTTGGTGTCGCCGGTTTGGGCGTACTGATCTCGCTGGGTGTCTGGCAGGTACAGCGGTTGGCGTGGAAAAAGGATGTTCTGGCCGAGATTGACACGCGCATTGCCGCTGACCCAGTTGATCTGCCCGCGACCGTTTCCGCTGAGCTGGACAAATACCTGCCTGTCACGATCTCGGGCGATATGGAGCCGGGGGAGATCCACGTTCTGGTCTCGGTCAAGCAGGTCGGAGCGGGGTATCGGATTATCCAGTCCTTCAGCACCGAGGACAGGACCATTCTGGTGGACCGTGGATTCATTCCAACAACCGCAAAGCAAACTGAACGTTTGAATGGGCCAATGACCGTTACCGGCAATCTGCACTGGCCGGATGAGATTGACAGCTATACGCCCGAACCTGACATCGATGCCAATATCTGGTTCGCGCGCGACGTGCCCAATCTGGCGGCGGCTCTTGGGGCAGAGCCGATCCTACTGATCGCGCGATCCGAAACCGGTCTGGGGATTACGCCATTGCCGGTGGATACCGCAGGCATCCCCAACGATCACCTGCAATACGCAATCACATGGTTTGGTCTGGCTCTGGTCTGGGCCGCGATGACCGGTTATTTCCTGTGGCGCAACCGCGCCCCTTCTGAGAGTGAAGAACAATGAAATACATCTCGACCCGTGGCCAAGCGCCCGAACTGACCTTTGAAGAGGCGATGCTGACCGGTTTGGCCCGCGACGGTGGCCTGTACCTGCCAGCCGAGATCCCGGTGATGAGCCACGATGAGATCGCGGCATTGGCGGGGTTGCCCTATGAAGAGATCGCGTTCCGCGTGATGTGGCCCTATGTCAGCGGCTCGTTCACCGAGGATGAGTTCAAGGACATCATCGCGCGCGCCTACGAAGGCTTCGGCCACGACGCCCGCGCGCCGTTGAAGCAGTTGAACGAGAACCACTTCCTGCTGGAGCTGTTCCACGGGCCGACCTTGGCCTTCAAGGACTTTGCCATGCAGTTGATCGGCCAACTGTTCCAAGTGGCGCTGAAACGGCGCAATGACCGTGTGACCATCGTGGGTGCGACTAGCGGAGATACCGGCTCGGCCGCGATTGAGGCGTTCCGGGGGCTGGACGCGGTGGATGTGTTCATCCTGTTCCCCCACGGCCGTGTCTCCGAGGTGCAGCGCCGTCAGATGACAACTCCTGCGGACAGCAATGTGCACGCGCTGGCAGTGGATGGCGACTTCGACGATTGTCAGGCCGCGTTGAAGGATATGTTCAACGATTTCGAATTCCGCGACGGGGTGAAGCTGGCCGGGGTGAACTCGATCAACTTTGCGCGGGTGCTGGCGCAGATCGTGTATTATTTCTCGGCGGCTGTCAGTGTTGGCGCACCGCATCGCAAGGTCAGCTTTACCGTGCCGACCGGAAACTTTGGCGACATCTTCGCGGGCTATCTGGCCAAGCGTATGGGGCTGCCCATCGACCGTCTGGTCGTGGCAACCAACCAGAACGACATCCTGCACCGCTGCCTGTCGGGTGAGGGGTATTTCAAGGGCGACACCATCCCCTCGATCAGCCCGTCGATGGATATTCAGGTCAGCTCGAACTTTGAGCGGGCGCTGTATTATGCTTATGGCGAAGACGGCAGCGCGGTCGCGCAGTTGATGGATGAGTTGAAGACCGGCGGGTTCAACGTAAGCCAGGGCGCGATGGAAGCGCTGCGCGAGAGTTTCGACTCGGGCCGCGTGTCCGAGGACGAAACGCTGGAAACGATCAAACACACGCTGGACCATAGTGCCGAACTGGTCTGCCCGCACTCGGCCATCGGGATCAAGGTCGGTGAGGATCATCGCGCGGCGGATGTGCCAATGATCACTCTGGCCACCGCGCACCCGGCGAAATTCCCGGCAGCGGTCGAGAAAGCAAGCGGGGAACATCCGCCCCTTCCATCCCGCATGTCTGATCTGTATGAACGACCGGAACGGGTGACGCGGATTGCCAATGATCTGGGTGCCCTCGAGGATCATATCAAAGGGCATATCGCCGAGTGACTGTCAGACAAGACCAGCTGAAGAACGGATTTCGGATCGTCAGTGAACATATGCCGGGGCTGCAATCTGCGGCCATCGGCATCTGGGTGACCGCCGGTGGGCGGCATGAGCGGATCGAACAAAACGGCATCGCGCATTTCCTTGAGCATATGGCGTTCAAGGGAACCGAACGCCGGTCCGCGCTGCAAATCGCCGAGGCGATCGAGGATGTGGGTGGATACATCAACGCCTATACCTCGCGTGAGGTGACGGCCTATTACGCGCGCGTTTTGAAAGATGACGTTGCGCTGGCGATGGACGTGATCGGCGACATTGTTCTGAACCCGGTTTTTGATCCGCGCGAGATCGAGGTTGAGCGCGGCGTGATCCTGCAGGAGATCGGTCAGGCCTATGACACGCCCGACGATGTGATATTTGATTGGCTGCAAGAGCAGAGCTATCACGACCAACCCTTGGGCCGCACCATTCTGGGACCGTCCGAGCGGGTCAGCGCGTTTTCGCGCGAGGATCTGTCCGGTTTCGTATCCGAGCATTATGGCCCCGAGCAGATGATCCTGTCGGCCGCCGGCGCGGTGGACCACGACGCGCTGATGAAAATGGCCCAAGAGATGTTTGGCCATCTACAACCGCGCAAGGGCTTGATCCCCGAGGCCGCCTGCTTCACCGGTGGAGAAGCCCGGCAGCAAAAGGATCTGGAACAAGCCCATTTCGCGCTGGCCTTTGAAAGCCCCGGCTACCGGGATGATGCGATCTATACGGCTCAGATTTATTCGACTGCGCTGGGTGGTGGCATGTCCTCGCGCCTGTTTCAGGAAGTCCGAGAGACACGCGGCCTGTGCTACACGATTTTCGCGCAGACCGGAGCCTATGCCGATACTGGCACCACGACGATTTATGCCGGAACGTCGGCGGATCAGGTTGGTGAGCTGGCGACCATCACCATCGACGAGATGAAGCGGGCCGCCGATGACATGAACCCGGAGGAAGTCGCCCGAGCCCGCGCCCAGATGAAGGCCGGGATGTTGATGGGGCTGGAAAGCCCGTCGAACCGGGCCGAGCGATTGGCGCGGCTGGTTCAAATCTGGGGCGACGTGCCGCCGCTGGAAGAAACCATCGCCAAAATCGACGCTGTAAGTACGGGCGACGTGCGTGCCTTTGCCGAACGCCTTGCGATTAACGCTCCGGCGGCGCTGGCCTTGTATGGTCCGGTTTCAGGCGCGCCGACGCTGGCAGAATTGCAGGAGAGGCGTGCGGCGTGATGCTGTTGGGCCGACGCAAGCTGAAACTTGAGACCGAGCGCCTGAGCCTGCGCCCGCCCACCCATTCCGACTTTAATGACTGGGCCGCGCTGCGGCGTGCGTCCAAAGGGTATCTTACCCCGTGGGAGCCGGTCTGGGCCAAGGATCACCTGAGCCGCAAGTCATTTACCAACCGCGTTTATTGGGCGCAGCGATCCGTTGCCAGTGGAACCGCGATTCCGTTGTTTCTGTTTCGCCGGTCGGATGATGTGCTGGTTGGCGCGATCACGCTGGACAATGTTCGGCGCGGCCCGGCGCAGGCTGGAACGCTGGGGTATTGGACAGGTGAGGCTTTTGCCCGAAACGGTTATATGCGCGAAGCGATCGGAGCCGTTGTGCACCACGCTTTCACCCGGCTGGACCTGAGCCGGATCGAGGCTGCATGCCTGCCAGAGAACAAGCCGTCTCGCGGGCTGTTGGAAAGCTCTGGGTTCAAGTACGAGGGGGTGGCGCAGTCTTACCTTCAGATCAACGGACGGTGGCGGACGCATGTGCTGTACGCCAGCCTGAGATCGGACCGCAGGGGAAAGACTGAGGCGGGGTAGGGGCTCTGCCCCCGCCGCGGCGGGCCGCGGCTCCCCCGGGATATTTTTAGCCAGATGAACAAGGGGCATGACTTGGTGAGCGCTTGCGCTACTATCAGGGCATGCGCTGGGTTGTTGCGGTATTAATGGTGATTTCAGGCGGGGTGGCGGCGCAGGAGCGGCGGCCGAGCCATTGCATCGCTATTGCCGATGCCGCGCCCGGCATCGCGTATCTGCACAGGGCGTCCTGGCAGGAGCCCGTACCGGATTTTTCCATTCGGATCAGCTATATCGCCCATGCTTCGTTTCTTATCCAGACACAGGGTGGGCTGAATGCCGTCACGGACTTTACCGGTTTCATTGGCGGCGCCGCCCTTATTCCTGATGTTGTGACCATGAACCATGCGCATGGCACGCATTGGACGGCCCATCCCGACCCGGCTATTCCGCATGTTCTTCCGGGCTGGGGCGAGTTCGGGCAGGGGATCGAACATTATCTCGACTTGGGCGAGATGCTGGTGCGGAATGTCTCGACGGATATACGCTCGGCCTATAGCGGGGTTGAAGAACGCGGCAACTCGATTTTCGTATTCGAGGTGGAAGGGTTGTGCATCGGCCACCTTGGTCACTTGCACCATGTTCCTTCGGACGAACAGTTCGCAGCGTTGGGGCGGCTTGACGTGGTCATGGCCGCGGTGGACGGAGGCACAACTATGCCACTGCCAGAGATGATCCAGGTGTTAAAAAGGCTGAAAAGCTCGGTCATCATTCCGATGCATTGGTTTTCCAGTTTTTCACTGGATCGGTTTCTTGTGGATATTCGCGATGACTTCCCCGTGCGGCGGGATGGGGTGTCGGATATCACTGTGTCGTTGCGAACGCTTCCTGATCGGCCCACGGTTGTGGTTCTTGAGCCGCAATACCTGATCGATCTGGAATAGGGCTTGTGGCTGGGGCATGCCTTGGGCAATGAAAGCGTATGAGACTGAACCCGGCCGACGACATCTTTGAACGATCTGTTCGTGCTGCTTTGGGCGGCGATATTTTGCGTCCTGTGTCCGAGCGGTATGTCGAGGAACCCCGTGGGCGGTATAACGGTCAGGTCGGGTTGCTGGCTTTGCCCAAGTCTGCCGAAGACGTTTCAAAGCTGGTGCGGTTGGCCTCGGAAGCGTCTGTGCCTGTTGTCCCCTATGGCGGTGGGACCGGGCTGGTCGGTGGTCAGGTGATGCCAGACGGCCCCGCGCCTCTGCTGATTTCGTTGGAGCGTATGTCGGCCATTCGCGCGGTATACCCTGAAGAAAACGTCCTGATCGCTGAGGCTGGTGCTGTGTTGGCCGACGTCCAGACGGCAGCAGAAAAAGTCGACCGCTTGTTCCCTTTGTCCTTGGCTGCGCAGGGATCTTGCAGGATTGGCGGTAACCTTGCCACCAATGCGGGTGGCGTGAATGTGCTGCGCTATGGCAATGCGCGGGATTTGTGTCTGGGGCTGGAAGCGGTATTGCCCAGCGGGGAAATCTGGCGCGGCCTCAGTCGGTTGAGGAAAGATAACACGGGCTATGATTTGCGGAACTTGCTGATCGGGTCCGAGGGGACGTTGGGGATCATTACTGCGGCTTCGCTCAAGCTGTACGCGCAACCGGCCGATGTTGGCACCGCCTTGATGCAGGTGAATTCGCCCGAAGCCGCGATCGAGCTGCTGACGATTGCGCGGGATCAGATCGGCGATAGTGTAAGCGCGTTTGAGCTAATCCATCGGCAGGGTTTGCAATTCCTTTCGGAAGTTCTGCCCAGCGTCCGACAGCCATTTTCCGAGCAACCGGAGTGGTCTGTGTTGGTTGAAGTCGGTTTGTCTGCTGGACAGTCGTCAGCGGCTGCGCTGGAACAGCTTTTTCAGACGGCGGAAGAACGGAACCTGGTTGCGGATGCTGTCATCGCTCAGAACGAGGCGCAACGCCAGGAATTATGGGCCGTTCGGGAACATATCCCCGAGGCGAATAGGTTGGTTGGGTCAGTGTCCAGCCATGACATTTCTGTCCCGATTTCCGAGATCCCAGAGTTTGTTCGGCAGGGGGCTCGCGTTGTTCAGGCGCTTGGTTCGTTTCGGATCAACTGCTTTGGGCATCTGGGCGACGGAAACTTGCACTACAACGTTTTCCCTCCATCCGGGCGGAGCCGATCTGAGTTCGACGCGGTGCGGAGTGATATCAAGCGCGCTGTCCATGATCTTGTGCACGAATTCGGAGGCTCTGTCAGCGCTGAGCACGGAGTCGGGCGTCTAAAGGCGGGCGATCTGGAGCGATACGGCGATCCGGTCAAACTTGACGCGATGCGCTCGATCAAGGTGGCTCTTGACCCCAAAGGGATAATGAACCCCGGTGCTGTACTAAGAGGCTAGGAGCGGCCCGAGAGGATACGCGGGCCGCCCATCAGATTTTACGAAGCGGGCAGGATCACCTTGTCGATCACGTGGATCACACCATTCGAGGTTTCAATGTCCGCCTGAACGACAGACGCGTCATTAACCATCACGCCGTTGTCCAGGTCGATTGTGACCTCTCCGCCCTGAACTGTCGCGGCTGTCATATCGTCTGACAAGTCACCAGACATCACTTTGCCCGGCACAACATGGTAGGTCAGCACTGCGATAAGCTGGTCTTTGTTTTCGGGCTTCAACAGAGTTTCAACGGTTCCCTCGGGCAAGGCTGCGAACGCTTCGTCCGTTGGGGCAAAAACGGTGAACGGGCCTTCGCCCTTCAGGGTATCGACCAGTTCGGCAGCCTGAACCGCAGCGACGAGCGTTTCAAAGCTGCCTGCGCCAACGGCGGTGTCCACGATGTCCTTGTTGCCGCCCGCGAAAGATGCTGAAGCGACCAGAGCGCCGGCTACACCGGCAATTGCAAGTTTGCGAAGCATTTCAAGAGTTCCCTTGTTGGAATGCCCTCATCGGCATCAAAAAGGGGTACGGCAGCTCTGCTCAGCGAGATCACCGCAATTGTCGGTTTTTTCGCGTTGAATGGTCTTTGAAACGCGCTAAGCCAGTGTGTTTCGGGAATTCCACTCACGTTTTTGTGAAGGAAAGGCTGTTACAAACCTTCAAATTCACACAAGACGTGCACATCCATGTCCATGTCTTCCAGCACCTTGCGTCCTCCCAGCTCGGGCAGGTCGATGATGAATGAGCAGGAAATGATCTCGCCGCCCAGCCGTTCGATCAACTTAATTCCGGCTGCTGCGGTGCCGCCAGTGGCCAGCAGGTCGTCAACGACCAGAATTTTCTCGCCGGGCTGGATGGCATCGTCGTGAATTTCAACAATCGCCTCGCCATATTCCAGCTTGTAGTCCTGACTGATGGTGGTTCCGGGCAACTTGCCTTTTTTACGGATCGGAACAAAGCCGACGCTGAGCTGGTGCGCAATTGCTCCGCCAAGAATAAAACCGCGCGCCTCAAGTCCCACGACCTTGTCAATCCGTTCGCCTGCATAAGGGTGCAACATCTGGTCGATCGCCATGCGAAAGCCGCGCGGGTCTGCGAAAAGGGTCGTGACATCCCGGAACATGATCCCTTCGTGTGGGAAATCAACAATGGTTCGGATGTAGTCCTTGACCGACTTGTTTCTGGACATGATCAACCCCTTTGGCGTGAAAACACGCTGGGCTGTTTGGCCCATCAGGGTCAGTCATGCAAGGAAAGATTGCCGCAGCTTTTCTACCGGCGTTTAGAAACGGCGTTTGGCAGGCCATAATAGCGATATAGCGTAGCAGGTAGCCAAGAAAGATGAGGCTTCCGCCAATTACGCTGATCCCGCAACAGAAACGCCTGGGCTGTATGAAGGTTCATTGCCATAATCCTTTTTTATTGTTAGGTGCTCGTTAATTACAACCTCTATGCTATGTATATACAATGCATCGCTTTTGGAATCAAGTGTTGGACGGGGACAAGGCGCGTGGGAAAGAAGGACGGTAAGGGGTCTACCAAGAAAAACAGTCAGTTGGTTTTGCGTCTGGACAAAGATGAGCGTGACGCTTTTGTCGAATTGTGCAAAGAACTGGACACCTCGGCCGCACGGGAAATACGGCGGTTCATTCGCAGTTTCATGAAGGAAAATGCAGAGGATTGACGGGTTAGGCCGGGCGTCGCAGGACCGCTGTTGCAACACCCATGCCGACAAGTGTCAGCCCTCCGAAACGGGTCATTCCCGAGATGACCTCGGTGCGCCCGATCATCAGTCGCAACCGATCGGCAAGCAGTGCGTAGGCCAGTGCATTTAGCCAGGCCAACCCAACAAAGGTAGCAATCAGAATAGCGAACTGCGGTCCCAACGGGTCTGAGGGGCGCAGAAATTGCGGCACGAACGCGATGAAAAAGGCGATGGATTTGGGGTTTAGCGCTGTAACGGCAGCGGCGTGGCCAAAGACACTGCGCGCAGTGACATCGCGCCCGGTTTCAACCGCCTTCAATCCCCCTGACGGAGCGCTACGCAAGAGTTTGATGCCAAGCCAGATCAAATAGGCTGCCCCCACCCATTTCAATACCGAGAACAAAGTGGCCGATGCCAGAACCAGTGCGCCCAAGCCCAAAAGCGAAGCTGTCATCGCGATCAAATCGCCGACCGCGACACCTGTGGCCGATGCAACAGCGACGCTGCGGCCTTTCGACAAAGCATAGCTGAGAACCAGAAGAACGGTTGGGCCAGGGATCAGTAGCAATGCAGTTGATGCGGCGACGAAAGCCAGCCAAAGGTCAAGGGGCATCGGAAAAATCCGTCATTGTGTTTTCAGCACCTAGCCCCGGCTCGCGGGGCAAGGTCAAGACCTTCTTGGTGGCTGACACGGGATATGGCCGGCTTGCCTGTTGCTTCGCAAAGCACATCCCGGTGTGATCCTAGCGGTTTCAGAGAACCCGCCCAGCTACCGCATCCAGTTTGGCCAGCACCGCCGGATCCCGTTTTTCCGGTGCTGTAAGGATCGCGTATTCAAGCGCCCGGTCGCAGCCATGCGGACACGGGGACCGGTCCGTGCCCAGCAGGGCGGGCAACTGCTTGACCAGCGCACGGCCTTTCTCGGCATTGCCGGTCAGCGTGGCTATGATGGCTGTCACATCAACCTCTCCGTGGTCGGGGTGCCAACTGTCATAATCAGTGACCATGGCGATGGAAGCATAGCAAATCTCGGCCTCACGAGCGAGCTTTGCTTCCGGCATATTGGTCATTCCGATCACGTCGCAGCCCCACTGTTCGCGGTACATTTTGGATTCGGCGAGGGTCGAGAACTGTGGCCCTTCCATTGCCAAGTAAGTGCCTCCACGGTGAACGGTGATACCTGCGGCTTTGCCGGTAGTTTCGCAGGCATCTGACAGGCGCGGGCAGGTCGGATGGGCAACGCTGACATGGGCGACGCACCCGGTTCCAAAAAAGCTCTTGTCCCGTGCGAATGTCCGGTCGATGAACTGATCAACGATCACAAAATCGCCCGGTGCCATATGTTCGCGAAACGAACCGCAGGCCGAAACCGAGATCGCATCGGTTACGCCCAATCGTTTCAATGCATCGATATTCGCGCGATACGGGACCTCGGTCGGGGAATGCACATGCCCTCTGCCGTGGCGCGGAAGGAATGCCATCTCAACGCCGTTCAGTGATCCTGTCAGGATTTGATCCGACGGTTCACCCCAAGGCGTTTCAACCGTGACCCATTCCGAATTCTGCAACCCGTCGATGTCGTAGATGCCTGATCCGCCGATGACGGCAATCTTGGTTTGGTTCACTGAATTTCTCCGATTATGGTGCGTGTTCAAGGATTTGTGCGCTCGGTCGCCAGATTTGGCAAGTAACAATGCCAGCAAGTTGGTGTTCAACATGTTGCGTGCCCGGCGATGTCCCCTCCAAGGCGGTTTATCGCGCAAAATAACACTCGGGGTATTGCACGAAAAGTCCGAGGTATGCGCAGATTGCATGGCAGCCTCCCGCCTGCTGCGGTGGCTCAGAGGCCGGATCACAGGTAGAAGACCCCTTTCGCGCGAACAGACCAATCTACAGGACCCACTCATGCCCCGAGCTATGCTGGCCAGCTTTGCCTCACGTATTGCAAAACCCGACCTGCGTTGGGTGCCGGACGAAGGGCTTACTGCCTCGCGTCTGCGGATTGAGCTTCTGTCGGGTCTGACAGTCGCCTTGGCGCTGGTCCCCGAAGCGGTCGCTTTTGCGTTTGTCGCAGGTGTTCACCCGCTGGTCGGTTTGTACGCGGCGTTTATGGTCGGTCTGATCACAGCGCTGATTGGTGGCAGGCCGGGTATGATCTCGGGCGCGACTGGCGCGCTGGCCGTTGTGATGGTGGCGCTGGTGGCAGAGCACGGCGTGGAATACCTGTTCGCAACCGTTGTGCTAATGGGCATCCTTCAGGTGATAGCTGGGGCAATGCACTGGGGGCGTTTCATCCGGCTGGTGCCGCATCCCGTGATGTTGGGCTTTGTGAACGGCTTGGCGATTGTGATCTTTCTGGCTCAGTTGGGCCAGTTCAAAGTGCCCGGCACAATGGAAAACACGGGCCACGGAATGAGCGGCGGTGAATGGCTATCAGGAATGCAGCTATATACGATGCTTGGGCTGGTCGCGCTGACAATGGCCGTGATCTGGATCATGCCGCGCGTTACGCGCGTTGTCCCGGCGCCGCTGGCTGGAATCGTCGTCGTTGCCGCGCTTGTCATCGGCCTTGGCTTGGAGGTGCCGCGTGTGGGCGATCTGGCTTCGATCGAAGGCGGCCTTCCCGCATTCCACATCCCCGTGGTGCCACTGAATTGGGCAACTTTTGAGATCATTCTGCCCTATGCCGTCATTCTGGCGGCCATTGGCTTGATTGAGTCTTTGTTGACCTTGAACCTGGTTGGCGAAATTACCGGCAAACGGGGCGGAGCATCGCAAGAATGTATCGCACAGGGCGTGGCGAATGTGACCACGGGGTTCTTTGGCGGCATGGGTGGTTGCGCCATGATCGGGCAGTCTATGATCAACGTTAAGTCTGGAGGCCGGACTCGCATCGCTGGTATCGCGGCCGCGCTGTTCCTGCTTGTGTTCATCCTGTTCGCCTCGCCCCTGATCGAGCAAATCCCGCTGGCGGCACTGGTCGGCGTGATGTTTATGGTCGTTATAGGAACCTTCGCGTGGAACTCGTTCAATATCATGCGCAAGGTGCCCCTTATGGACGCTTTTGTCATTGTCCTGGTTACAGTTGTAACTGTTATGGAGGACTTGGCAGTTGCTGTTGTCGTGGGCGTGATTGTTTCGGCGCTGGCCTATGCTTGGAACAACGCCAAACGCATCCATGCGATTACCCGCGAATCCGCAACCGAAAAGGGTGCGAAAGTCTACGAAATCCAGGGGCCGCTGTTCTTTGGATCGTCAGATGGGTTCGTCGAATTGTTTGACGTTCCGAACGATCCGGAAACCGTAATTGTAGACTTTGCCGAAAGCCGGGTCGTGGATCAATCAGCGCTGCAAGCGATAGAAAATATTGCAGCTAAGTATGAAGCGGCAGGCAAGCGCGTCATGCTGCGTCACCTCAGCCGCGACTGCCACAAGCTGCTGAATAAGGCCGGTCACCTCATGATCGACAGTGACGATGACCCAGACTACGAGCTTGCCGTCGACTACTCAGTTCGTACCGGTGTTCTCGGCGGCCACTGAGTTTTGCGAGGCTCTGCCTCGCGCTCCGGGATATTTGGGGCCAGATGAAGCTGGGGATCCGTACTTCATCTGGCTGAAAATATCCCGGGGGAGTCCCCCGAAGGGTGGCGGGGGCAGCGCCCCCTGCGCCATCAATCATCAGGGCGATTTAGCGAAAACAACTCGGTTACGACTGAATAGTCCCGATATCCAAGTCTGGCGAGCGGCTGGAACGTCGTTACGTCAAACTTACCGTCTTTCAAGCAATCGTCCCTGAGATGCACGCCGGTAACTTCTCCGAACACAACGCGGTTGGACGCTCCGGGGAGGGTGACGATTTGCGTCAGTTTGCATTCAAGCGCTGCAGGTGCGTCCGCAACACGGGCGCAGGGGATCGTTTCGCATTCTATCGAGGCAAGACCCGCGTGCTCAAATTCGTCAACGTGTTTCGCGAGCCCTGCTGAACTGGCGTTCATTGCGTCCTTGTGCGCGTGGGCAACGACATTGACACAGAAGAACCCTGTTGCCTCGATATTGGCGACGCTGTCTTTTCCGCTATCCTGATCGTGTTTTGTGCCTGTCGTTGCGAACATGACCTGAGGGGGCGTGTAGGCGACCCCATTAAAGAAAGAGTAGGGCGCAAGGTTGTTTATCCCGTCGACATCACGCGAAGAAATCCATCCGATGGGGCGGGGGGTGATGATAGCATTGAAGGGGTTGTGTGGCAGGCCGTGGCCATCTTCGGGGCGATAGAACATATGGTCTCCAAGCATTTGCCCAAGGCGTAACGAAGTGTTAGGCCAAATTCCAGCAAGGGAAAGAGGGCAGGCGTGCAGCAATTCGGGATCAGGCCGGAAGAGCCGGACGATTGGTGGGAGGTTGAGGCGCTTTATGACCTGTGTTTTGCGCCCGGCCGCGAGGCGCTGTCGTCCTATCGCCTGCGCGATGATGTTCCTCCGGTGTCCGGGCTGTCTTTGGTGGCACGCGACGCGCAGGGTATTCTGGCGGGGGCGATCCGGTTCTGGCCCGTTTATGTGGGAAGTGACGACGCGTTGCTGTTGGGGCCGGTCGCAGTTCACCCAACCCATCAGGGTGAGGGGCTAGGCGGTTTCCTGATCCATGAGGGGTTGCAGGCCGGGCGCGACATGGGCTGGCAGCGGGTTATGTTGGTCGGAGATGCCCCCTATTACGCGCGCTTTGGGTTCTCGCGTCTGAATGGGGTGGAGATGCCGCCTCCTACCAACCCTGACCGCGTTCTGGGCGCGGAACTGGAGCCGGGTGTTTGGCGTGGTGTGACCGGTCCAGTTAGACGTTGGACGCGGTGAGCTATTGAATCTGCAAAGGTAAGTTCCAATGTTTTTAGGGCAGGAGGGAACGTATGCAGGACGTGGTTCTTGTCGAAAAACTGGACGCCGAAGCCGAACTTGACCGCTTGGCCCGCTACTACAGGTCTGCCGGAGGGCCGGGTATCAAGCTGCTGAACAGTCTCGGGGGGTCGGCTGAATCCCTGTTGGAACAACTGCCGGCATCGGTCAGGCAAGGTTTGACAGGGGCGACCGAGCAGGCGCTGTGGATTGCCATGCACGCGGCGGAAAGCTCTCGCCGGGCCGTGCCGGATCAGCGGCCCTGGGTGAATACGGCGCTGACAACGGCGATGGGTGCGGCCGGAGGAATTGGCGGCGTCTCAACCGCTTTGATGGAGTTGCCAGCCACGACCACCATGTTGTTGCGCGCCATTCAGGGGGCTGCCGCGCAAGAGGGGTTCAACCCATCTGAGGATGGAGTGAAATTCGACTGTGTCCGCGTATTGTCCGCTGCTGGTCCGTTGTCTTTTGACGATGGCGCGGATCTTGGATTTTTCTCGGTACGGTTGACCCTGACTGGCCCCGCGATGCAGCGGTTGATTGCTGCCGTTGCGCCGAAATTATCCGTTGTATTGGGGCAGAAACTGGCTGCGCAGTCTGTCCCTGTTCTGGGGGCGATTGCGGGCGGAGGGACAAATTTTGTCTACACCCGGTATTACCAACAGATCGCACGCGTCCATTTTGGCTTGCGGCGTTTGGCATTGGATGCCGATATTCCGCATGATGATCTGGTCCGAAAGCTGGCGGCCCGCATGTGAATATCCCTAAGTTCTTGGAATAAAACGCTTCATGTGGCAGACGTGTTTCCACTTTCGGTCCGCTCGACGAAGTTACTCTATCCTGAATGTCATCAACGCCGGCGCGCGTGGCTTTCGCAGCAACAGGCCGCTGCTCGGGTTCATTCGCTTGATCTCGCCGAGTTTTTACGCAAGGTAGCGCTCTTTGCGCACTGACGCGGGTTCAACGGGCCTTGCTATTGGATTGCGGGTCAGTATCTATTTGGCAATCGAACTCTGGACGGACCATGATTCAATACGCTTTGAAATGCAGCAAGGGGCACACCTTTGATAGCTGGTTTCAGTCGGCCTCGGCTTACGACAAGCTGGCTGCTGTTGGTATGGTGACCTGTGCTGTTTGCGGCGATGCGCAGGTTGAAAAGGCGATCATGACCCCGCGCGTTCGCTCTGCCCGCAGTGTTGAGGCGCGGACCGAGACCACAGCGCCATCCGAAGAAGCCGTGAATATGGCAAGCCCAACCCCGGATGTTGAGCAGGTTTTGAGCGAGCTGCGGCGCAAGGTTGAGGAAAATTCGGACTATGTTGGCAAGGACTTTGCAAGCGAGGCTCGGAAAATGCATCTGGGTGACGCGCCAGAGCGGTCGATCTATGGCGAGGCAAAGCCGGAAGAGGCCAAAGCCCTGATCGAAGATGGGGTGCCCGTCGCTCCGTTACCTTTCCTGCCTAGCCGGAAGACGAACTGATCATGCATATCGTGATTACCGGAGCCAATCGAGGGATCGGAAAGACACTCGCAGATCGGTATCGGGCGCAGGGCCACGACGTGACGGGAACCGCGCGGGATGGCAGCGCCGAGGTCGTTCTGGATGTGACCGACACTGACCACCACGCGGCGATGTCTGCGCAACTGGGCGATCGGCCCGTTGATCTTCTGATCTGCAATGCTGGCGTGTATCTGGACAAGGCGGAAGGTATTGAGGGCTATCCCGCTGAGATGTGGGCTCAGACCTTTGCGGCCAATGTGACTGGTGTTTTCCTGACCGTTCAGTCTCTGTTGCCCAATCTACGCGCGTCGCAGGGTAAAATAGCGATCATTTCCTCGCAAATGGCGTCGCATACGCACGCGCCGGGGGGGAGCTACATCTATCGCGCGTCGAAGGCGGCTGCGCTTAATCTGGGTCGGAATCTGGCCGCAGACCTGCGTGGCGACGGGATCGCTGTGGGAATCTACCATCCGGGTTGGGTGCAGACAGATATGGGCGGAGCGGCGGCCGCCATTTCCGTGGACGAGGCCGCAGATGGCTTGATTGACCGTTTTTCAGCCCTGTCTCAGGGCACGACGGGGTGTTTTGAAACCTATGACGGTCGGCCGCACGCGTATTAGTCGCTCAACGCAGCTTTGGGCAGTTCGTAGACTTCGCCCGGTTCAACAAAGATGACCAGGATGTCGCCGCGTGTTTCATAGCTGAGCTTTGCGGTGGAATTTGTCGAATCCGGGATGCCGTTCGTAAAATAGATGTTGCGCACCTGACCGTTCTGCATGCCCACGGCCAGCGTTGCGCCGCCATCGTCCCGCCGCCTGAGCTCGGCGTTGCAGCTACGCAGGGCGTCGCCTGCAACGGTCGCGCAAGGGATGGTGCCCAACGAATTCTTGCCATCGGTTCCGGCCAGCGTGGTTTCCTGTGCCAGAGCGGGCGTTGAAAGGACAGCTAAAGCGAGGATGAAACGTGACATGGGGAACCTCTTGAGAAATCTGATGCAGGCAAGCTGACACCCCCGTGATCCGATGTAAAGCGATCCAACGCAAGCACCTAAACGGTTTTGGACACTTGCCCTTGGGGTCCCCCTGACATAAGACGCACGAAACCTGAATTCCAAGGCGCGGAGACACCAGCCCCCATGCCCGTACTCGTGATGAAATTCGGCGGCACTTCGGTCGCCAACCTTGACCGTATCCGCCGCGCGGCGAAACGCATCGGCGTTGAAGTGGCCAAGGGATATGATGTGATTGTCATCGTGTCGGCCATGTCGGGCAAAACCAACGAATTGGTTGGCTGGGTGAATGAGACGTCTCCGCTGTTTGATGCGCGCGAATATGATGCGGTCGTGTCTTCGGGTGAGAATGTGACCGCCGGTCTGATGGCCCTGACGTTGCAAGAGATGGATATCCCTGCGCGCAGCTGGCAGGGCTGGCAGGTGCCGCTGATGACAACCAGCGCCCACA
The DNA here is from genome assembly GCF_056536465.1 of Ruegeria sp. CL6. Lineage (NCBI taxonomy): Bacteria > Pseudomonadati > Pseudomonadota > Alphaproteobacteria > Rhodobacterales > Roseobacteraceae > Ruegeria > Ruegeria sp. CL6. The sequence goes on along the minus strand of NZ_JBQFPR010000001.1, from coordinate 844,109 downwards.
GTCAGGCCCGGATCGAGGAAATCCCGACCGAGAACCTGACCCAGAAGTTCGATGAGGGTATGAAGGTCGCTGTCGTCGCCGGGTTCCAGGGGATCAGCCCCGAAGGGCGTATCACCACGCTGGGTCGGGGTGGGTCGGACACCACCGCTGTGGCCTTTGCCGCGGCGTTTGGGGCCGAACGCTGCGATATCTATACCGATGTGGACGGCGTCTATACCACCGACCCGCGCATCTGTGAAAAGGCGCGCAAGCTGGACCGGATTTCGTTCGAGGAAATGCTCGAACTGGCCTCGCTGGGGGCCAAGGTGCTGCAGACCCGCTCGGTCGAGCTGGCGATGCGCTATAAGGTGAAACTGCGCGTTCTCTCAAGTTTTGAAGAACAATCCGACGAGGCCGGTACACTGGTCGTCGATGAGGAGGATATCATGGAATCCAATGTTGTGGCCGGTGTTGCCTATTCCCGTGACGAAGCGAAGATGACCGTCGTATCCGTGGCGGACCGTCCCGGTATCGCCTCGACCATCTTTACCGCGCTCAGCGATGAGGGCGTAAATGTGGACATGATCGTTCAGAACATCTCGGACGAGGGCCGTACGGACATGACGTTCTCGTGCCCGACCGATCAGGTGGCACGCGCGGAAAAGGCTTTGTTGGCGATCAAGGACGCTGGTGAGCTGAACTACGCTGAACTGGTTGCGGATGAAGACGTCTGCAAGGTCTCGGTCGTGGGGATCGGGATGCGGTCGCAATCCGGTGTGGCGGCAAAAATGTTTAAGATTCTCTCGGATGAGGGGATCAACATTAAGGTCATTACAACCTCCGAGATCAAAATTTCCGTGCTTGTGGACAGGAAATACATGGAACTTGCGGTTCAGGCACTGCATGATGCCTTTGAACTGGACAAGGCGGCCTGAGCATTTCAGCCAAGGTCTCGCCTGACGCACTAATCTAGGTGGGCCATGGCGGACGGCACCGAAACAGAATCCCGCAAGCTGCTGAGGCGGCTGCGCGAAGAAATGGCGAGCGAGGCCGCCGGTCAGGAACGTCTTGACCGGATAACGCACCTGATTGCTGATAGCATTCAGGCTGAGGTGTGCTCGATCTACCTGTTCCGCGATGAGGATACGCTCGAACTGTGCGCCACAGAGGGCTTGTCGCCCGAAGCGGTTCACAAGACTCGGATGCGTATGGGCGAAGGTCTGGTTGGTCGTGTGGCCAAGTCGGGTCAAGTGGTCAATACAGCGGATGCGCCCTCGGCCAAGGGGTTCCGGTACATGCCGGAAACTGGCGAAGAGCGGTTTTCGTCTTTTCTGGGCGTGCCGATCCAGCGTCTGGGCGAAAAACTGGGTGTTCTGGTTGTGCAGTCCCGTGACGCACGGGAATACTCTGCTGACGAGGTCTATGCACTTGAAGTTGTCGCGATGGTTCTGGCTGAAATGGCCGAGCTGGGTGCGTTCGTGGGTGAAGGTGCCGCGTTGTCGCCGCGCCACCAGCAATCTGTGCAGCTTATGGGAGGCCCGGCGCAGGAAGGGTCTGCCGAAGGGCATGTCTGGCTGCATGAACCGCGCGTCGTGGTCACGAACCCGATCGCAGATGATCCCCACCGGGAACGCGAGCGCCTGACCGAAGCGGTGGATGAGCTGCGCGTAGGCGTCGACAAGATGCTTGAGATTTCCAAGGACGGGGACACCGAACAGCTACAGGTCTTGGAAGCCTACCGGATGTTCGCCAACTCAAAAGGTTGGATGCGCCGGATGGAGGAGGACATCGCTCGCGGCCTGAGTGCCGAAGCAGCAGTTGAAAAGGAACAGTCACAAGCGCGTGCGCGGATGGGGCAGGTCACCGATCCTTACCTGCGCGAGAGGCTGGCCGATCTGGACGACCTCAGCAACCGCTTGCTGCGTATTCTGACCGGGCAGGGCAGTACAAACGGGGCGGACCTACCGCCGGACCCAATCCTGATTGCTCGTAACATCGGCCCCGGTGATCTGTTGGAATATGGCCGATCTCTGAAGGGGATCGTGCTGGAGGAAGGATCAGTCGGCAGCCACGCGACGATCGTGGCCCGTGCGCTGGCTATTCCGCTGGTGGTGCATGTCGGTCGGATCACGACCGAGGCGCTGAACGGCGATCATATTCTTGTGGACGGGGATCAGGGCGCCGTTCATCTGCGGCCCGAAGACACGGTCGTCAGCGCATTTCGTGACAAGATCGCGATGCAGGCCAAGGCGCAGGAACGATATGCCTCGATCCGGGATACCCCGACGGTCACTCGGGATGGGGAGCGCATAAATCTCGTGATGAATGCCGGCCTCATGGCGGACCTGCCTTCGCTGGGAAATTCCGGGGCCGAGGGTGTTGGCCTGTTCCGGACCGAGTTGCAATTCCTGATCCGAAACCAAATGCCCAAACGGTCGGAACTTGTTACGCAATATCAACGCGTTCTGGATGCAGCGGGGGAAAAGCGTGTGGTGTTCCGAACGCTGGATATCGGCTCGGACAAGGTTCTGCCCTACATGAAGCACGTGGAAGAGCCCAATCCAGCATTGGGGTGGCGTGCGATCCGGGTGGGACTGGACAAGCGCGGTGTGATGCGGATGCAGTTGCAAGCCCTGATGCGCGCGGCCAACGGTCGGCCCCTGACGCTGATGTTCCCGTTTGTGGCGCAGGCGGATGAGTTCCGCGAAGCGCGGTGGGAAGTCAACAAGACGATCGAGCGCGAAAAGCGGCTGGGGCATGTCTTGCCCGAAAAGATCGAAGTGGGCGCAATGCTTGAGACCCCGTCATTGGCTTTCGCTCCGCAGAAGTTCTTTGACGAGGTGGACTTTGTATCCATTGGGGGCAACGACTTAAAGCAGTTCTTCTTTGCCGCTGACCGAGAAAATGAACTGGTGCGCCGTAGGTACGATACTCTGAACGTCAGTTTTCTGAGTTTCATCGAACGTATTGTCGAGCGTTGCAACATTTCCAATACGCCACTTAGCTTTTGCGGTGAGGATGCGGGACGCCCGGTCGAAGCGCTGTGCCTTGCTGCAATGGGTATCAGGTCGCTATCTATGCGTCCGGCTTCAATCGGGCCGGTCAAAACGGTTCTGTTGCGCGCGGATTTGCAATCGTTGCGCAAGATCATTGCAGATGCACGCCACAGAGGAGAGCAATCCGTTCGCCCATCGGTTATGGAATGGTTGCGAAATCAGGGGTGATGGTCTGATCCGGGCTTGCTTTCTGCGTCTGCATTCCCTATTCAGACCGCAAATGTTAGCGATAACATGACCCGTATCATGCATGCTGTGCGTAGACGATGTTATGATGTTCGGGTCAGATTTGAAGGAGCCTGCAGATGGTTTCACGCGTAATTCCGGTAAATCCGTTCGACCTGGTGTTGTTCGGTGCAACGGGTGATCTGGCGCAGCGTAAGATTTTGCCGGGTCTCTATCACCGGTTTGAAGTGGGCCAAATGCCCGAAGACGCCCGTATCATCGGCACGGCCCGGTCGGACATAGACAGTGATGCTTTCCGAGAGCAGATTCGCGCGTCGATGAAGAATTATGCACCTGAGTTTAAAGCGGATGTATTGGACCGGTTCCTCAGCCGGGTCGACTATGTCCCGGTTGATGCGCTGGGTGACTCGGGATGGGCGGACCTTGCCGACACATTGCGCCCTGACGTGGTGCGTGCGTTCTATCTGTCGGTGGGTCCCAGCCTGTTTTCCGGCATTGCGCAGCGGTTGAATGATAACGGACTGGCAACACCAGACAGCCGAATTGTGGTGGAAAAACCGTTCGGACATGATCTGGCTTCTGCCAAGGCGCTGAACGAAGGGTTGCGCGCCTGTTTTGAAGAACATCAGATTTATCGCATCGACCACTATCTGGGCAAGGAAACGGTCCAGAACCTCATGGCTCTGCGCTTTGCCAACTCTCTGTTCGAGCCGCTCTGGAACTCGACCCATGTTGACCACGTGCAGATCACGGTCGCAGAAACCGTCGGCGTAGAGGGGCGCGGGGCCTATTACGATCAGTCCGGCGCGATGCGCGATATGGTGCAGAACCACCTTGTCCAGTTGTTGTGTCTGACCGCGATGGAGCCTCCGTCCAAGTTTTCCCCCAATGCGGTACGAGACGAAAAGGTCAAGGTTATCGAGGCGTTGGAACCCGTGGACCCCTCGGATATCGCGCGCGGCCAATACCGCACAGACAAGGGCGGAGACGGCTATCTGGATCACGTCGGCAACCCGGCCAGCCGGACCGAAAGCTATATCGCGCTGAAGGTGCACCTTGGCAACTGGCGTTGGGCCGGAGTGCCGTTTTATCTACGAACCGGTAAGCGTCTGCGTGCGCGCGAATCCGAAATCGCTGTGTTTTTCCGCGATCCGCCGCATACGATCTTCCCCAATGTCGGCCCTTTGCGTGGCAACGTGCTGGTCATCCGATTACAGCCGGACGAAGGCATCACGTTGCGCACCACCATCAAAGACCCCGGTCCCGGTGGGTTCCGCCTGTCGGATGTATCGCTGGATATGAGCTTTGCCGAGGCGCTGGGCACGGATGCGCGTGCTCAGGACGCGTATGAGCGGCTGGTGATGGACGTGATCCGGGGTGATCAAACCCTGTTCATGCGCGGGGACGAGGCCGAGGCTGCATGGGCTTGGGTCGATCCCATCATTCAGGGGTGGGAAGATCGGGGCGACCGTCCGTCCAAATATGATCAGGGCAGTTCCGGGCCCGAAGAAGCATTGATGCTGATGCATCGCGACGGACGCCGCTGGCGTCAGATCGGAGGGTAATCATGGTACATTCCGTCATCACCGACGTCACCCGGCGCATCGTCGACCGCAGCGCCGATCTGCGCGGCCCGCACCTTGAGCGGATGGAGCAGGCCAAATCCAAAGGGCCAGCCCGAGGGCACCTGTCGTGCAGCGGTCAGGCTCATGCCTATGCCGGGGCAGGTGAAGATCAGCAATCCATGGCAACTGGAACGGCTGGCAATCTGGGCATCGTCACCGCCTATAATGACATGCTCTCGGCGCATCAGCCGTTTGAACGCTACCCGGCGCTGATCCGTGATGCGATCCGCGCGGCGGGTGGAACGGCGCAGGTTGCGGGCGGCGTTCCCGCCATGTGCGATGGCGTCACGCAGGGCGAAGCGGGGATGGAACTGTCGCTGTTCTCGCGCGATGTGATCGCGCTGGCCACCGGTGTTGCGCTGAGCCACAACACTTATGACGCCGCCGTGTTTCTTGGGGTGTGCGACAAGATCGTGCCGGGGCTGGTTATCGGCGCACAGGCGTTCGGTCATCTGCCGGCGGTCTTCCTGCCTGCCGGCCCTATGACAAGTGGCCTGCCAAATGACGAAAAAGCCAAGGTTCGGCAACGGTTTGCCGCCGGAGAAGTCGGTCGCGACGAATTGATGAAGGCAGAAATGGCCGCCTATCACGGGCCGGGCACCTGTACCTTCTATGGCACCGCCAACACGAACCAGATGTTGATGGAGTTCATGGGCCTGCACCTTCCTGGCTCTAGCTTTATCAACCCGAACACGCCCCTGCGCGATGCGCTGACCGAGGAAGGTGCGCGCCGCGCCCTGTCGCTCAGCGCGTTGGGGAATCACTATACGCCTGTGTGCCAAATTCTGGACGAACGCGCATTTGTGAACGGCATTGTCGGGTTGATGGCGACCGGAGGGTCCACGAACCTGCTGATCCACCTGATCGCCATGGCGCGTGCCGGAGGTATCGTTTTGGATTGGGAGGACTTCTCAGACATCTCCGCCGTGGTCCCGCTGGTCGCGCGGGTCTATCCAAATGGTCTGGCTGATGTGAACCATTTCCACGCAGCGGGGGGGTTAGGCTATTGCATCGGCACGTTGCTCGAAGATGGTCTGCTGCATCCCGATACGCTGACGGTCGCTGGTCAGGGGCTGCACAACTATACCAAAGAGCCCAAGCTGAAAGAGGGTGAACTGGTCTGGGAAGAAGGCGCCGGGCACAGCCTGAACGAAAAGATCGTGCGCCCGGCCAAGGATCCGTTCCAGCCCACGGGTGGCTTGTCGCGCCTGACCGGAAATCTGGGCACCGCCGTCATGAAGGTGTCCGCCGTCGCGCCCGAGCATCAAGTGGTTGAAGCTCCGGTACGCGTCTTCCACGATCAGGAGGAGGTCAAGGCAGCTTTCAAAGCCGGAGAGTTCACGGATGACGTTATCGTTGTTGTCCGCTTTCAGGGACCGAAAGCCAACGGGATGCCTGAACTGCACTCACTAACACCAATGCTTTCGATCCTTCAGGGAAAGGGGCAAAAGGTGGCTTTGGTGACCGATGGCCGGATGTCAGGGGCTTCGGGCAAAGTCCCCGCTGCGATCCATGTCGTGCCTGAGGCGCTCGATCGCGGCCCAATCGCTTGCTTGCAGGATGGCGACATCCTGCGTGTTGATGCGGTCAGCGGAGAGTTGGAGATCATGACCGCTGGCGTACTTGACCGCGCCCCGGCAACCGCAGACCTGTCGGCAAACCAGCACGGCGTCGGCCGCGACCTCTTTGGTGCGTTCCGCCAGAATGTCGGGTCCGCCGACACTGGTGCCAGTATTTTCGGAGTTTAACTCATGTCCAAAACCCAACGCACTCGCGAGATCTGCGCGCTTGCCCCAATCGTTCCGGTGCTGGTCATCGACGATGCTAAAGATGCGCGCCCTCTGGCCGAAGCGCTTGTCGCTGGTGGGCTTCCCGCGCTTGAAGTCACGCTGCGGACGCCTGCCGCGCTGGACGCAATCCGTGCAATGTCTCAGGTGCCCGGTGGTGTCGTGGGGGCCGGAACACTGGTGACCCCCGATGATGTCCGTGCTGCGAAAGAGGCCGGCGCGCAATTCGGCGTCTCTCCGGGCGCGACCGACGCATTGATCGCAGCGTGCGAAGCCGCAGACCTGCCCCTGTTGCCCGGCGCGGCCACGGCAAGCGAGGCTATGCGCTTGCTGGAACAGGGCTATGACATGCTCAAGTTCTTTCCTGCCGAGGTTTCGGGCGGTGCGCCCGCCCTCAAAGCGATTGGCGCTCCGCTACCGCAGATCACGTTCTGTCCAACCGGAGGCGTGTCGCCTGCGAACGCCCGCGATTACCTATCATTGTCCAACGTCGTCTGCGCTGGTGGCAGCTGGGTTGCGCCAAAGCAGATGGTTTTGGATCAGGATTGGGCTGGCATCGAAACCCTTGCACGCGAGGCGTCCAAGCTGATGGATTGACGCTGCCCGGCCACACGTTAGGGTGAGGCCAATTCTAACAGGTTGATCCCATGAAAAATCACAATTCTCTCGCGCAGGGCCGCGAGTATTTGGCTATTCCCGGCCCGTCGGTAATGCCTGACGCCGTTTTGCAAGCGATGCACCGTCCCTCGCCCAATATCTACGATGGCGAGCTGATCGAGATGATGCCCGCCCTGACGCGTGATTTGCGTCGCGTGGCGCGGACGGACCATCACGTTGCCATCTATATCGCCAACGGCCACGGAACATGGGAGGCCGCACTCTCAAACGTTATCGCACCGGGCGAACTGGTACTGGCCCCGGCCTCGGGCCGCTTTACACATGGTTGGGCAGAGATGGCCGAAGGAATCGGTGCCAGAACCCAGTTGGTTGATTTCGGAACATCCTCGGCTTGGGATTTTGATCGCATCTCTGACGCACTGCGCGCAGATAAAGCACGAGAAATCAAGGCGGTGCTTGCCGTACATGTGGATACCTCAAGCTCAATCCGAAACGATATCCCGGCCCTTCGCGCACTGTTGGACGATCTGGATCACCCGGCCCTCCTGATGGCAGATTGTATTGCCTCGTTGGGATGCGACAGATTTGAAATGGACGCTTGGGGCGTCGATGTGATGGTCACGGCATGCCAGAAGGGATTGATGACCCCTGCAGGAGTTGGATTTGTTTTCTTCAACGAAAAGGCGCAGGCCAAACGCGCCAGCATGCAACGGGTTTCGCAGTATTGGGACTGGCAACCGCGCGTAAATCCGGACCTGTTCTACCAGTATTTCAACGGAACGGCCCCGACGCACCATTTGTACGGTTTGCGGACGGCGCTCGACATGATCCACTCCGAAGGGATCGAGCAGGTCTGGGCACGCCACGAACGTCTTGCAACGGCAATCTGGGCGGCCTGCGACACCTGGGCCGAAGGTGGCGCACTGCAACTTAACGTAGCAGACCGCAATCACCGCAGCCATGCCGTCACCGCTTTGCGTCTGACCGGCGGGAAGGGCACCTTGCTGCGCGAATACACCGAGTCTCGACTGGGCCTTACGCTAGGCATCGGACTTGGGATGGAGGACTGGGACAGCTGTTTCCGGCTCGGCCATATGGGGCACATCAACGGTCAGATGGTGATGGCTATGTTGGGCGGGATGGAAACCGCTATGGCTGCGCTTGATATCCCGCGCGGCAAGGGGGCGTTGGAAGCCGCCGCAGCTGCCTTGGCCACCTGACACTTTTTCCCTGCGCGGATCCGCCCTTCATCTGGCTGAAAATATCCTCGGGGGAATCGCGCGTCAGCGCGATGGGGGCAGACAGCCCCCGTTTCGCTTGCCACAAAACAAAACGTCACTTTGTTTGGGCACCGGCCTCTGCCAGTGCCTTTGGCAAAGCTGCCGCAAATGCATCCAGATCAGCCACCTCTCCGCAACTTATCCGAATACACCTGTTCTGTGGGGCGGCGAAAGGCATCCGTACAAACACACCCTGTGCCACCAGGCTGTCCAGAACAGCTTTGGCAAACACCCCATCCCGACCACAATCTACGGCAACGAAATTCGTGGCCGATGGTAGTGGCTGAAGCCCGTTTTCACGTGCGATCACTTCGATCCGAACGCGGGCCTCTGCAATCTTATGCTGGACACTTTCCAACCATCCGGTGTCTTGCAGAGCCGCCAGCGCACCGGCCTGCGCAGCACGGTTCATTCCGAAATGGTTACGCACCTTGTTGAAAGCTGAAATCAATCCGGGCGCTCCGATTGCATACCCAACGCGCGCACCTGCCATCCCGTAAACCTTTGAAAACGTTCGCATCCGAATAATGCGCGGGTCATCCGCCGAGACCGGAGCGGCAGTACCTTCAGGAGCGCATTCGACATAGGCTTCGTCCAGGACCAGAAGGCATCCATCCGGCAAGGAATTCATGGCTGCAACAATATGCGCACCCGAATGCCAACTGCCCATAGGGTTGTCCGGGTTGGCCAGATAAACCAGCTTGGCGTCCACTTCGGCGGCTTTGGCGAAAAGCGCGGCCGGGTCTTCATGGTCGTCGCGATAGGGGACCTTGTGCAGCACCCCACCGAACCCTGCAACGTGGTAGTTGAACGTGGGGTAAGCCCCCTCCGAGGTCACAACGGCATCTCCCGGCCCGACCAGCAGTCGCACCAGATACCCAAGCAGCCCATCGATCCCTTCACCCACGACAATATTTTCGGCGCGTATGTCGTGGTGTTCGGCGAGAGCGTTTCGCAGGTCGTGGTTTTCGGGGTCTCCGTACATCCAGATTTCGGTATTCGCCATTGCCTCAATCGCACGCGGCGACGGCCCAAACACGCTTTCATTTGCGCCAAGCCGCGCGACAAACGGCGTACCCCGCTCTCGTTCCTGGGTTTCAGGGCCAACGAACGGAACGGTTGCGGGCAGGGATGTGGCAAGCGGGGTGTAGCGTGGGTCTGTCATATTGGCAGATAAACGTAAGGTCACTTGTCGGGCAACCTTGTGTTGCGTGTGATTGCCTTTCACCCTGCGCGCAACGGCATTGGGAGGAAGATAATGCGCATTTTTTTCGGACTGGCCCTGATCGGACTCGCCTATCTGATTTTTTGGCCGGTCGAGGTTGAGCCTGTAGCCTGGGAGCCACCGGAAGCCCCTGGTTTCACAGGGGACTTCGCAGAGAATGACGCATTGAGCCAGATTGAACTTGTCGCCTTGCCCGATGACGACACAGGCCCGGAAGACATTGCTGTCATGCCCGACGGAACGGTTTACACAACCGCCATGTCCGGCGCGCTCTATCGGATAGACAGCGATACTCCGGTGAAGGTTGACGATCTGGGCGGCCGTCCATTGGGCGTGAAAGCAGGGCCGGATGGGGCGCTGTATCTTGCCGACAGTTTTCGCGGCCTGATGCGCTGGACCGGACCCCGCTCGCTAGAGTTGCTGGCCTCAGAAGTCGATGGTTCGCCTGTTGTCTACGCCAATCAGTTGGTTGTGGCGCAGGACGGGACCGTCTATTTCTCGAACTCATCTGATCGGTTCGACCCTGAAACAATGGGTGGTACAAAGCCCACGTCCGTGCTGACCATCTGGGAGCAATCAGACACGGGCTATGTCGCAAAATACAATCCTGACGGCACCACCGAGAAAGTGGCCGAGGGTTTCGTCTACACCAACGGAGTTGCGCTTTCACCGGATGAGCGGTTCCTGCTTATCGCTGAAACCGGGCGCGCGCGAGTGCACAAATTGTGGCTTCAAGGCCCAAAAGCGGGCGAGCGCGAAATTTTGTTGGAAAACCTGCCCGGCTATCCTGACAATATCGAGGCGCAGGGCGACGGCACATATTGGATGGCATTTGCCAGCCCGCGCGTGCCAACCGAAGCCCTGATGCCATATCCATTTTTGCGCAAAGTGATCTGGCGCTTGGGGCCGATGGTGCGACCCGCGCCCATTCACCGTGGAATGATGGTGCAGTTCGATGGGGACGGGAACATATTGAAAACCCTTCAAGACCCAGAAGGGCGGCTTGGGATAACGACAGGAGGCAAGGTCGTAGGAGACCAGTTTTACGTCATGACGCTGGACTCGCCGTGGTTTGGCCGAATGGCTGTCGAAGATCTGCCCCAACGTTGATCTGGAACTTGACTAACCTTCCGGGCATGGTTGTCGAAACCGGAACTGGGAGGTCCGCATGTCACGCGTATCCATCGAATATAAAGACCACATTGCCCATGTCACGCTGACGCGGGGCGACAAGATGAATGCGTTGGATGACTCGATGATCAAGGCCATCCTGTCAGCAGGGCAGGAGGTCGCCGCCTCGGACGTCCGCGCTGTGGTTCTTTCTGGCGAGGGCAAAAGTTTCTGCGCGGGATTGGACATGGCCAGTTTTGCGACGATGGCCCATGTAGACCCGACCGAATGGCTGATGAGCCGCAGCCACGAAGACGCCAATGATATGCAAGAGCTGGCAATGATCTGGCGCCGCGTTCCGGTGCCGGTGATTTGCGCCATTCAAGGCGTTGCCTATGGCGGGGGTCTTCAGATCGCGCTGGGCGCGGATATTCGCATAGCGCACCCCGAGTCCAAACTGGCTGTGATGGAGATGAAGTGGGGCATCATTCCCGATATGGGCGGCATGGTGCTTTTGCCAGGGCTGGTGCGATCGGACGTCATCCGCCTGCTGACCTACACTGCGCGGCCCATCGGCGCGGCACAGGCCGCGGAATGGGGGCTTGTTACAAAGCTGTCCGACGATCCGCTGACTGAGGCCATTGCATTAGCCGAAAATATTGCGGGTCAAAGCCCCTCTGCCATTCGCGCGGCCAAACGGTTGATCGAAGTGGCGGAAACTCAGTCGCGGGCCGAAGTCTTGCTGGCCGAGTCGTCAGAGCAGGTCGACCTGATCGGAAAGCCCGAACAGATTGAGGTGATTGCCGCCCAGATGCAGGGCCGCAAGCCTCAGTTCAAATAACTAGCGCAAAAAGGCCCGGCGCGCATCGCGTGCGATGTTGTACCGCATTTCCAGATCGGCGATGCGGGCCATAACGACTTTGCGTTCTTCGGGGTCGGTCAAGGCGGCGTAACAAGCCTTGGCCTCGTCCAGTTCCTTTTTGATGCTGAACTCTTCTGGCAAAACCCCCGCCTGAGCCATGATCCGGTGCCCGGCGGCCATTGCCGCATCGCCATGTGCCTCGGACGAGTGGTCGGGCAGGGGGCGGCCCTCGCCTTCAAGACCCTGCAACTGGCCTTCGGCCTGCGCCTTTTTGATCTGGCGCTCGATAAGTCTTCCTAGCGATCCAAACATAGCGCAACCATAGCTTACACAGAAAGCAACCGCTAGCGGGTGCGGTTTGTCACCAGAAATACCGCCCCTCCGACTAGCAAGCCCCAGACGGCGGCACCCAGCCCAAAGACTGAGACGCCAGAGGCAGTGATGGCAAAGGTCAGGATCGCTGCTTCGCGCTCGGCTGGCACTTCTAAAGCCGCCGAGGTAGCGTTCGCCATCACACCGATCAGGGCTATTCCGGTCAACGTTCCCATCAACAGCGGGTGGGCGTGAACCGCGAAGCCAGTGATTGCGACCGCAAACACCCCAAACAGGCAATAGAACGCTCCGGCCATGACCGCCGACCAATAGCGTTGGGCTGGGTCCGGGTGACTGTCAGAGTTCGAGCACATCGCAGCCGTGATCGCCGCAAGACAGGTAGCAGGTGCTCCGAACGGTGCCGAAAGAACGCTTGCCCCGCCGACAGCCGAGAACAATCTGCCAGATGCTGGGGCGTAGCCAAAGCTGCGCATGACCGCGATCCCGGGTACGTTCTGGGTTGCCATGGTGACAACGAACAGGGGCACGCCAACGCCAATCAGAGAAGAAGCCGAGAAGGTCGGGATCGTCCAAACCGGTGCAGCCAAAATCTGCGTTGGAACGACTGACGCGTCTCCGGCGTTCAGGACGACAACCAGTGCGGCCGCGACCACCGCGGCAGGAACGGCAAGTAGCCGGTTGATCCGTCCTGCGACGAACCAAGTCAGTATCACCGGCAGGGCTTGCCAAGGCAAGTCGACGGCGGCCTGAAAGGGAACGATGCACAAGGGCAAAAGAACCCCGCCCAGCATCGCTTGCGCCAAAGTCGTCGGTATGGCCGACGCCAGCCGGCCCAGCGGACGCCAAAGCCCTGCCACAACGGTCAGAGTTCCGGCGCAGAGGAATGCACCCACGGCGTCCGAAAACCCGGCGGCGGGAAGTGAAGACACCGCAAGCAGGGCCGCGCCGGGTGTGGACCATGCCACGCTGATGGGCTGATGATACCACAGGCTCAACCCGATGGCGGTCAATCCCATTGCGATTGCGGCCATCATCAGGCCGGATGCGGCTTGGTCTGGGGTGGCCCCCATTGCGGAAAGCCCCTGCAGCACAATCGGAAATGAGCTGAAAAAGCCTACAACGGCCACGACCAGCCCTGTTGAGGCCGTCTGGATCGGAGGGAGTGCGCGCGTCATCAGAGCCTCGCAGGGTTATTCACCGCAACTGCTAGCAAGCAATCGTATCCGGGAACAAGTCCTTTGCTCTCAAAAGAAAACCCCGCCGAACGGCGGGGTTGTCGTGTTCAAGTGTGTTCCGATCAAGCAAGTTCGGACAGGCGGGCAAGCGCCTCGTTCAGTTTTGCTTCTTCCTCCTCGCGGGCGGCGAGATTGGCTTTGGCTTCTGCGACAACCTCCTCGGGTGCCGAGGCCACGAATTTCGGATTGTTCAGACGCCCTCGCAAACCGCCCAGTTCTTTGGCCAGCTTGCCCTTGGCTTTCTCCAGCCGCTCTTTTTCCGCGCCAATGTCGATAATATCCGCCAGCGGAAGGCCGAAAGTCGCTCCGGGGGCGGCGATCGAGATGGTGCCTTTGGGCAGTGTATCGGCCTTGGTCAGGCTGTCGATCCGGGCCAGACGCTTGATCAGCGCCTCGTTGCGGTCCCAAGCGGCCTGTCCGTGCGAGTCGATCTCAGTCACCAGCATCGGAACATAAAGTCCCGCCGGAACGCGCATCTGCGCCCGTGCCGAGCGGGTGTTTTCAATGACCGAAATCACCCAGTTCATCTCACGATCCGCATCGGCGTCTATCAGGTCGCTGGCCGCATAGGTGGGCCAATCGGCGTGAACGATCATCTTGGCGCGGTCACCGGTCAGGCTCCAAAGTTCCTCGGTGACAAATGGCATGATCGGGTGCAGCAGGACCATGCACTGATCCAGAACCCAACGCATTGTTGCGCGAGTCTCGGCCTGAGCCTCGGCGTCGTCGCCTTGCAGTAGGGGCTTGGACAGTTCCACGTACCAGTCGCAGACCTTGCCCCAGACAAAGGCGTAAAGCCCGTTGGCCGCATCGTTGAAGCGATAGCTTTCCAGCGCGGCGTCGACTTCTTCGCGCACGCGCGCTGTTTCGCCGATGATCCAGCGGTTTACGGCGGCTTTGGGCTTTAGGTCGGCCACGTCCAGTAGCGGAACGGCGTCGGTGAAAACCTCGTTCATCTCGGCAAAGCGGACGGCATTCCAAAGCTTGGTGCCGAAGTTGCGATAGCCGGTGATGCGTTCGCGGGACAGTTTCAACACGCCGCCAATCGCCGCCATCGACGCGTTGGTGAAGCGCAGCGCGTCGGCGCCGAATTCGTCCACGATCTCTAGCGGATCAATCACGTTGCCGGTGGTCTTGGACATCTTCTTGCCCTTCTCGTCGCGGACGAGCTGGTGCAGATAGACGGTGTGGAAGGGGATCTGATCGACCACGGCCAGTTGCATCATCATCATCCGGGCAACCCAGAAGAACAGGATGTCGAAGCCAGTGATCAGAACGTCCGTCGGAAAATAACGTTCCAACTCCTCGGTCTGCTCGGGCCAGCCGAGCGTGCCGATGGGCCAGAGGCCGGACGAGAACCACGTGTCGAGGACATCAGGATCGCGCCAGACAGGATAGACCAGCTTGGTCGGGTCTTGTTCGACGGCGTATTGAGCGAGGCTTTCCGCGAACCGATGGATGGCTTCCTGCTTGTCAGCAACTTCGATAACGGTCGCGTGGCCCAGCGGGCTGGGAATATTGGCGTTGTCGTCAAGGAATTTTTCGGTGACGGCCTCAAAACTGGCCGCACATTCCATGACGCTGCCACGGTGCAGCATGCCGCCTTCGTTCAGCAGACGACCCAATTCGACAAGATCGAGGTCACCGTCATTCTCGTCGTCGACAAAGTCTTCGGCGGACAAGTCCAGCCCATACCAAACCGGAATCTGATGCCCCCACCAAAGCTGGCGCGAGATGCACCACGGCTCGATGTTTTCCAACCAGTGGTAATAGGTCTTTTCGCCCGACTCGGGAATGATCTTGACCGTACCGTCCTTGACCGCATCCAGCGCAGGGCCAACGACCTTTTCGGCGTCGACGAACCACTGGTCGGTCAACATCGGCTCGATCACCACTTTCGAGCGGTCGCCGAAGGGCTGCATGATCGGCTTGCTCTCGACCAGCGGGACCAGTGCGGAGGCATCGTCATCCTCGCCCAGTTTGGTACCAAAACGCGGATCATCCGCGCGGGTCATGACCGCCAGACCTTCGCTGGTGATTTCCTCTACCACCTTCGCGCGGGCCTCAAACCGGTCGAGCCCACGCAGGTGGTCGGGGACCAGATTGATCGCGTCGATCTCGTTCTCGGTAAACGCGCGTCCACGGGCGTATTCCTGCGCCTTGCCCGCTTCTTCGGCGTAGGGCGCGCCATCGGCCCGCATATGGCCGCGCGTGTCCATCAGACGATACAGTGGGATGCTGCCGCGCTTGGCGACCTGATAGTCGTTGAAATCATGCGCGCCGGTGATCTTCACCGCGCCCGAGCCGAAATCGGGATCGGGGTATTCATCGGTGATGATCGGGATCTGGCGGCGATGCTCTTTCGGACCAACCGGAATTTCGCAGAGTTTGCCGACAATTGACGCATAACGCTCATCCGATGGATGAACCGCAACCGCGCCGTCGCCCAGCATGGTTTCGGGGCGTGTGGTGGCGATCGAGATATAGTCGCGTTCTTCCTCAAGGATGACGTTCCCATCCTCGTCCTTTTCGACATAGGTGTAGGTCGCACCGCCAGCCAACGGGTACTTGAAGTGCCACATATGGCCTGCAACTTCGATATTCTCGACCTCAAGGTCCGAGATCGCAGTCTCGAAATGCGGGTCCCAGTTCACCAACCGCTTACCACGGTAGATCAACCCTTTTTCGTACATATCGACGAAGACCTTGATCACCGCGTCATGGAAGTTGGCCGAGTTCTCGTGCCCCGTGCGCGGATCGCCAGCGGCACCGGCCATTGTAAACGCGTTGCGCGACCAGTCGCAGGACGAACCCAGACGCTTTAGCTGCTCGATAATCGTACCGCCGTATTCGCCTTTCCACTCCCACACCTTTTCGAGGAACGCGTCGCGCCCCAGTTCGGTCCGGCTGGGCTGCTGGGTGGTGGCCAGCATCTTTTCCACCTGCATCTGCGTGGCGATGCCTGCATGGTCTTGGCCCGGTTGCCACAGCGTGTCGAACCCGCGCATCCTGTGCCAGCGGATCAGAATGTCCTGAAGCGTGTTGTTGAACGCATGCCCCACGTGTAGCGCGCCGGTTACGTTGGGCGGCGGGATCATAATGGTAAAGCTCTCGTCGCGCGACTTGTTCGCGCCTGCCTTGAAAGCTCCTGCCTCTTCCCAGGCTTTGTAAATACGGGCCTCGGCCTCGGCCGCGTTGAATGTCTTTTCCATCGCCATGGGTGCGTCCTGCGTCATCAATCCTTGGTCAGCGCCTGCAATAGCGAATGGTTGCAAGAAGGGGAAGGGCCAAGCGCCCCTATGGACATCGGCCAACCGCAGGCTAGTGTCGCGCAGTAGAGCAGCGGCAGGAGCGTTCCATGGAAAAGTTCGGCAAGAGTCAGCCCGTCAAACGGACCGAGGATCAGCGATTTCTGACCGGGCAGGGGCACTACATGGATGACGTGGTGCCAGAGGGTGCACTGCATGCGGTTTTCGTACGTTCTCAGGTGGCGCATGGGGTGATATCCGGTCTGGATCTCGAAGATGCGCGGTCTGCGGATGGAGTGCGTCTGGTGATGACACTGGACGATCTCAAGGCCGCAGGGATCGACACCGTGATGAACGCTGCAATCGTAAACAATCGGGACGGATCGAAAGCCGCCGCGCCGGACCGCCACATGCTGGCCAGTGACCGTGTACGCTTTGTCGGCGAGCCGATCGCGGTTGTCATCGCCGATACCGCGTTACAGGCCCGCGACGCAGCTGAGATGATCTGGGCCGAAATCGACGAATTGCCCGCAAAGCTGGACGTAGACGGGGGCGGAGAAGTTGTGCACCAGGAAGCCCCCGACAATCGTGCCTTTGACTGGGGGTTGGGCGATGAGGTGGCGACCGAGGCCGCATTTCAGGCAGCGGCGCATCGGGTTTCGCTGAATGTGGCTGACAACCGCGTCATCATAACCTCGATCGAGCCGCGCGGCTGCCATGCCAACTGGGTCGATGGCCGCCTGCATTTTGCCTATGGTGGGCAGGGCGTCTGGGCGATGCGCGCACAACTGGCCGAGAAGCTGCGGCTGGAGCCCGAGGCGATCCGCGTCACCACCCCGGATGTGGGTGGAGGGTTCGGTATGAAGGTGATGCCATACCCCGAATATTTCTGCACTGCCGTAGCCGCGATGAAGCTGGGCAAACCGGTGCATTGGATGTCTGACCGGTCCGAGGCAATGCTATCCGATCACCACGGCCGCGATCTGACATCGCTTGCGGAGTTGGCATTTGACGCTGATCATCGGATTACCGCCTATCGCGTCCACAGCAAGGTCAATCTGGGCGCCTATAACAGCCATTTCGGGCAGGCGATCCAGACGAACCTGTTCAGCAAAGTTTTGATGGGCGTCTATGACGTCCAGACAACCTATCTGCGGGTCGAGGGGTTTTTCACCAACACAACGCAGATTGATGCCTATCGCGGTGCCGGACGGCCCGAGGCGATCTATGTCCTTGAGCGGGTCATGGATCGCGCCGCGCGAGAGTTGGGCGTGGACCCGTGGGAGCTGCGCCGTAAAAACTTCATCCGCCCCGGGGCGTTTCCGTACAAAACCGCGACCGGTGAGACCTATGATGTGGGCGATTTTGACATGATCCTGTCGCGCGCCGCCAGCCAGACCGCAGGGTTCGCCACTCGCAAAGCCGCCGATGCTGAACGCGGCCTGATCCGTGGTCAGGGTCTTTGCTACTACATCGAAAGTATCCTTGGGGATCCCTCCGAGAACGCGAAAGTCGAGTTCTGCGAGGACGGCACGGTAAACCTGTACGTCGGCACTCAGTCCAACGGGCAGGGGCATGAGACGGTCTATGCCCAGTTCCTGTCCGATCAGACGGGCGTGCCGGTGGATCGGATCAATGTTGTTCAGGGTGACAGCGATCAACTGCCCCACGGCGGTGGCACCGGCGGGTCGCGGTCCGTGACGGTGCAAAGCACGGCGACGCTGGCCACAATCGACATCATGATCGCCGCATTCACGCCCTATCTGGCGGATAAGATGGGGGTGGAGGAAAGCGATGTGAGTTTCGATCACGAAACATTCCGCGCACCGGGGTCGAACCTGACGCCGACATTGACCGAGGCTGCGGACATGGCCCGTGCCGATGGCCGCACAGATTTGTTGCGGCATGAAGCACGCGCCAACCTTGATGCGCGGAGCTATCCAAATGGCGCGCATGTTGCCGAAATCGTTATTGATTCTTTCACCGGAGAAACCCGGGTTGACCGCTATACAGTCGTTGATGATTTTGGTAACCTTATCAACCCGATGCTGGCCGAAGGGCAGGTGCATGGTGGCGTCGTCCAGGGAATTGGGCAGGCGCTGACCGAGCGTGTGGTGCATGATGCGCAGGGGCAACTGCTCACGGCTTCGTTGATGGACTATGCCTTGCCGCGCGCCGCCGAGATACCCATGATTAAGTTTACCTCGGCGCCGGTTCCGTCAACTTCAAACCCGATGGGGATGAAGGGGTGCGGCGAGGCCGGGACGGTGGGCGCGCTGGCTGCTGTTGCAAACGCAGTGCAGGACGCGCTCTGGGAACATGGGGTGCGGCAGGCGGACATGCCTTTCACACCCAACAGAGTATGGGAATTGCTGACGTATGGATCTGTCGCGGCTGAGTAGAAAGGTACTGGGATGGCTCGGACGGCCTTTACAGTCCGAGCACTCTGCCGAAGCGCTTCATCGCGAGCCGATCAGTCATGTGATCATTCTTGACGGCACTATGTCCAAGCTGGAGCCGGGGTACGAAACTCACGCGGGCCAAACGCTGCGACTTTGCTGCGAGATGGGCAGCAAAGTGTCCGTTTTCTACGAATCCGGCGTGCAGTGGGAAAGCTGGAAATCCTCTCTGGACGTAATGATGGGGCGCGGGATCAACCGCCAGATCAGGCGCGCCTACGGCTATCTTGCGTCGCGCTACAAACCCGGCGACCGTATCTATTTCATCGGCTATTCCCGCGGGGCATACGGCGTGCGCAGCCTTGCCGGAGTGATCGACATGATCGGTTTGCTCAAGGCCGAGCACGCGACCGAGCGCAATATCAAACAGGCATATCGCCACTATGAGTGCAACGCGAACGGCTCTGCGGCTGGCGTGTTCCGCAAAAAGTTCTGTCACGAGGATGTAGCGATCGAGATGGTCGGCGTCTGGGACACCGTCAAGGCGCTGGGTCTGCGCCTGCCTCTGTTGTGGCGCTGGGCCGAGGAACGCCACGCCTTCCACAACCACCAGCTTGGCCCCGCCACCCGCCACGGCTATCACGCCATGGCGCTGGATGAGACGCGCGAAGTGTTTGAACCCGTGCTTTGGAAATGTACCCCTGGCTTCAAAGGTCATGTTGAACAGGTCTGGTTCCGGGGCACCCATGGCGATGTCGGTGGTCAGTTGAACGGGTTTGAAGAAGCCCGCCCGCTCAGCAACATTTCCCTGATCTGGATGTTGGACAAGGCCGAGCTTCATGGCCTGCCGTTGCCAGAAGGTTGGCGCGAGCGTTTCCCGACCGATACTTCTGCCCGATCTGTCGGAACGTGGCGCGGCTGGGGCAAGATTTTCCTCCTGCGGAAACACCGTAAAGTGGGTCGCGACCGCTCCGAACGGCTGCACGTCTCGGTATCGCCGGACGATCTTCCGGGCTGGGTACCGATGCCTGATTTGCCCTCGCACCCGGCACAATAGTGTCACGTTGGCGTGCAGGCATTGCTGGCAGGTACCATCAACAAGCCAGGGCGCTCGACCGGATCAAACCTCTGTCTTCTTGAGGACCAGTTGTAGAGGCTCAGGCCGTCCACAGCGTGTACAATCAGCAGTCCGTGAAAGTACCATTTGTACGTGGACTAGTAACTTGTCACCGTTGCGCAAAAGGAAAAGTCACGTAGTTCATGCAGAGCTTTAACCGGCGAGTTCGGCGCATGGTTTGCAACACAGTTGGACGAGCCATGCCGTCAGATACATGCATTGTGCCTAAATCGGAGTACATCTGCCGATTTAGCCGGGTGTGATGCCAACAGTTCGATCAATGGAACCGGCCAGCCGCCTCAGGGCGAATGGCCAGCCAATTTGTTGCCTCTAGGATGCACGCCTGAATATTGGCGTGCTATCCGACTGTAGTTACCGCCGACGGTCGCGGCGCGAGCTCATCGGCTGGAACGCCACGCCTACATGCGCCTCGCAATAGGGTTTGCCTGCTTCAACCGGCAGGCCGCAGAACCAGAAATCCTCGGTCGCGGGGTCGCCAACGGGCCATTTGCAGGTTTTCTCGGTCAGCTCCATCAGGGTCAGCTTCTTGGCCTTTTTCTCGACCTCGTTGACCTTGGCCAGCGCCTCGGGGCTGATCTCATTAGCCGAAGGTTGCGGCGGCAGCGGTTGGCCCGCCGGGATGATCTGACGGCGGGCGGGCACGGCAGGCTTCGCCTCGGCCGCCGGAGCAGGCGCAGGACGTGCGGGCTCGGTCTTGGGCGAGGGTTTGGGCTTGGCCTCGGCCTTCGGCGCTGGTGCCGGTTTTTCCTTGGGTTCGGCCTTGGCCGGGGTCGCGCCGGTTGCGCGGTTCGACAGGCCCAGACGGTGGACCTTGCCGATCACCGCGTTGCGGGTCACACCGCCCAGTTCCTTGGCGATCTGGCTGGCCGACTGGCCCTCGCCCCACATCTTTTTCAGCAGCTCTACACGCTCGTCAGTCCAGGACATCATTTGCCTTTCAAAAGCGGAAAGCGGCCCCGGATTCGGGCCGCCTTGGGAATTCGTCTCGGTCCCTATTTTAATCACTGTGTGCCGAGTTACAAGCGGTTCTCGAATCAGGTGCTGAGCGGCGGTGTCGTGCTTCGCGCCAGACCAGGATTATCCCACCGGTCAGAATAATCGCAGAGCCAATCATGCTGATTCCATCCGGGATCACACCGAATACGGCGAAGTCGTAAAATGCAGCGAAGAACAGCGTGGCATAGCTGATAGGCGCCACAAATGACGCATCAGCGCGTGCCATCCCGTTCACAAAACAGGCCTGTGCGCAGGCCATCAGTGCACCGATGCCCGCCAAGGCCGCCCATTGCTGAGGTGTTGGCCATTGATACACAAAGCTCACGGCGACCGAAGCGATGGTCAGCCCCATCGCATTGTTGACCAAAAGGATCTGGATCGGAGTTTCGCGACCAGAGAGTTTCTTGATGAAGATCAGTTCCATCCCGATCACGGCGGCGGCAGTCAGGGCCAGCAGCGCGGCGGGTTGAAAGCTCTGTGGTGTTGGTCGTAGCAAAACCAGCGCGCCAGCCAGGGCAACGGCGGCGGCCAGCCACCGCCAGGGGCCGACGCCCTCTTTCAACAAGGGGATGGCCAGCACCATCGCAAAGACCGGGTTCAGAAAGGAAATCGCCGTTGCGTCGGCAATTGGGATGAAGGCGACCGAGGCAAACATCAACGTGATTCCCAGCCATCCGAAACTGGTTCTACCCACATGAAGCCCCCAATGTGGGCGGGTAAGGCGTGGGCGCAAAATGGCCACCGCGCTGACGATCACCAGAAACGCAAACAGAAAGCGACCATGGCTGATCTGCAGCGGGTGTAATGCCGGGCCCAGCACATCAGTCCCCAAAGCCTTGGCCAACAGCGTCGTCCCCGCCAGCAGAGAGCTTGCCGCGAGGATCAGCAGAGCCGCAAGCGGCGGGTTTTGGTGAGTTGGCGTCATGCGCAACCGGTGCGCCAGCGGCTGGCAAATGGCAAGTGGCAAATGCAGAGTCTCGGGGTGAAAAACGACCGCCCCGAAAAATCGGGGTTTTCAGATGTGTCGAGTACGGCTATACGACCGCCCATGATCAAACGCGCACATATACTGCACCTCCGACGCCGACGCATCGCTGCGTAACCGGCCAGTTTGATCCTGCGTGCGCTTAGAAAGCGCGCACTTCCCACCAAATCAGTTGACTAACATGGGCCTAGTGTATCACTCACGGGGCTCAACATATCGAAAAGGATGATCCGATGATCCCGTCCGTTCTGCCGACCTATAACCGCGCGCCCCTGACATTCGTAAAGGGCGAAGGCGCATGGCTGACCGAGGCGGACGGCCGACGTTTTCTGGACCTCGGCGCGGGTATCGCGGTCAACGCGCTGGGCCACGCGCATCCGGCGCTGGTGAACGCGCTGACCGAACAGGCGCATGCGCTGTGGCATGTCTCGAACCTCTATCACATCCCGCAGCAGCAGGCGCTGGCCGACAAGCTGGTCGAGCATACGTTTGCCGACACGGTTTTCTTCACAAATTCCGGTACAGAATCCTGCGAGCTGGCCGTGAAAATGGCCCGCAAGTATTTCTATGACAAAGGTCAGCCTGAACGGGTTGAGATCATTACATTTGACGGTTCGTTCCACGGTCGTTCGTCCGCAGGAATCGCTGCTGCAGGGTCAGAGAAGATGACCAAGGGGTTCGGCCCTCTGCTACCCGGGTTCGTGCATGTCGCGTTCGGGGATCTCGACGGTGTCACCAATGCCATTACCGATCAAACGGCGGCCATCCTGATAGAACCCATTCAGGGCGAAGGCGGCATCCGTCCGGTTCCCGACGCCGAGCTGAAGACCCTGCGCCAGATTTGTGACGACAATGGTCTGTTGCTTATTCTGGACGAAGTGCAATGCGGGGTGGGGCGAACCGGTAAGCTGTTTGCTCATGAATGGGCGGGGATCACACCCGATATCATGATGGTGGCCAAAGGCATTGGCGGAGGGTTCCCCTTGGGCGCTGTTCTGGCGACAGAAGATGCGGCCAGTGGCATGACAGCGGGGACTCATGGCTCGACCTATGGCGGCAACCCGCTTGGATGTGCTGTGGGCTGCGCCGTAATTGATCAGGTTGCGACGCCTGCGTTTCTTGAGGGCGTAAATCGAAAGTCCGGGATGCTGCGGCAAAAACTGGAAGGTTTGATCGCCAATCACCCAGAGGTCTTTGAAGAGGTGCGCGGCACCGGTCTTATGCTGGGCGTCAAGTGCCAGCCGCTAAACACGGACGTGGTGAACGCAGGATATGACAACGAAGTCATCACCGTTCCCGCCGCCGACAACGTGATCCGCCTGCTGCCTCCGCTGACCTTGACCGAGGACGACATTGCGCAGGCAGTCATCAGGCTTGAAAAGGCCGCCGCCCAGATCGAAAGCGACATGGCCTCTGCCTGATATGTAATTGAATAGAAAAGCGAAATCAGATGAACCACTTCCTTGATATCCACAAGACCGATGCTGCCGAGTTACGGAGCATGATTGATCAGGCAAGCGCAATGAAGCAGGCCCGCCTTGGCCGCCCGAAAGCTGCCCTGGACGATGAGCAACCGCTGGCGGGTCGTATGGTCGCGCTGATCTTTGAAAAACCCTCGACCCGGACACGCGTGTCCTTTGATGTCGGGGTCCGGCAGTTGGGCGGTGAAACGATGGTCCTGTCCGGCAAGGACATGCAGCTTGGGCATGGTGAAACCATCGCCGATACCGCGCGCGTTCTGTCGCGCTATGTCGACATGATCATGATCCGAACCTTTGACGAAACGATCCTGACCGAGATGGCGGAATACTCAGACGTGCCGGTGATCAATGGCCTGACCGACCGGACGCATCCCTGCCAAATCATGGCGGACGTCCTGACGTTCGAGGAGCACCGTGGCCCGATCGCTGGCAAAAAAGTTGTCTGGACCGGCGATGGTAACAATGTCTGTGCCTCGTTCCTGCACGCGGCTGGCCAGTTCGGTTTCGACCTTACATTTACCGGCCCCGCGCAGTTCGATCCCGAAGAAGAATTCATGGGTTTTGCGCGCCAAAAAGGGTCCAAGATCGTGGTGGAGCGTGACCCTTTCAAGGCGGTCGAGGGCGCGGACCTCGTGGTCGCGGATACTTGGGTCTCGATGCACGACTCTCAGTCTGCCAAGGAACGCCGTCACAATCTGCTGCGGCCCTATCAGGTTAATGAGGAGTTGATGTCGCATGCCAAGCCCGACGCGCTGTTCATGCATTGTCTGCCTGCCCACCGCGAGGAGGAGGCGACATCCGAAGTGATGGATGGGCCGAATTCGGTGATTTTTGACGAGGCCGAAAACCGTCTTCACGCGCAAAAGGCGGTGATGCGCTGGTGTCTGGGCGTTTAGTCGCGCCTCTGCATGTCCCATACACGCATGCGGGCAAGCGTTCGGGCGCTTGCCAGCACAACCAGAACGCACAGCAGGGTCTTTGACATGATCTCCATGGTGCCTTCGATCAGTAATGCGTGCACCACGCTTCCGACAACTGCAACGCAGGCAAGCCCCGTGTGACCGAGGCGCCAGACGCGGAAACGGAGTTTCGTGCGTTGTCGGAATAAACCCAGCAGAGCGACCGCGAGTGTCACCCACATTGCGACGACGCCCCAGGCCGAGAACGGGGTGGGAGAGACAAACAGCAAGGCGTCCGCCACGTCCGGCGGACTGGTTATGCCAAGCGCGACCACATGCACAGCAACAGCCGCAACCAACGCGATGCCGCTTCTGCGGTGCCAGCGCCGACTGTCCAATGGTGAAAGGCCCGGAAGCCAGCGACCCGCCAGTAACGGCTGAATCAACAGCAGGCACAGGCCGAGTATTCCGGCAAAACCCGCAACGATGTAGACAGGGTCGCGCCACGCCAGATAGGGGCTGAACCCCGCAGCCACGAGCTGTACCAGAAGGACGGCGATAAGTGTCGCCCAGATCACGATTGTCCGAAACACGCGTCTCAGACAGGTTGCAAAACGAAATGAGCGGTCAGGGTCGTGTCTTTCGCGCTCGCCATGACAGGGCGCAGAAATACTGTCTCAAAGTCACCGCTGTCGTAGGCCAGATGACCGTGGGGTTGTCCAAAAGCCGGTACAATCTGGGGCATTTCCAGTCGGAATACCCCATTCGCATCGGTCACGGTCGCGCCGTGACTTTGGGGGTCGCGCTCGTGCCCCTCGGTCGTGTGAGCCCAGATTTGAATGCGCTGGCCGGGCAGGGGGGCACCATCCCCGGCGCGTCGCACCGTGCCGGTCATCCAGAAGCCACCGCCTCCGATCTGCTTTACGATGGGCGCGCCGGGGCGATAATTGTTGGCACCTCCCCGCATCGATGGGGTGGGTGCAAGACCTTTGGCCAGCGCAGGTAAGAGCAGGCCCGACGCAAGGACAGCTCCGCCAGCGGCAATCAGAGAACGTCGAGAAATTGAAACACCGGTCATGCGAACCTCGTATTCAAAAACAAGTCACCCGCCCGGGCTATGTCGGGCATGTCTGGGCTAGAAGAATAGCACGATTGCCGCACATTCCGAGGCTGAGGCGGGAAATGTGAATTCCTTTGACCGCCTGCCTCTTGGGGTGCAATCTTTTCAGGGTCCGATCTTTGCTCGAAAGACGTGCCGTATGACCCAGACAGATCGTGTTACAGACGATGAGATCGCCGCGTTTCAGCGGGACGGAGCAGTGATGTTGCGGTCAAAGTTTTCGACTAGGTGGCTGGATACCTTGCGCGATGGTATCGACGCAGACCTCGCCAATCCCACTGGAAATTTCGCGCGTCACACTAAAGATCCCGACGCCCCTGCCTATTTCGAGGACTACTGGGCTTGGAACAAATTTCCCCAATTCTCGGATTTCGTCCATAACTCGCCTTGCGCTCCGCTGGCGGCGCAGTTGCTAGGCGCGCCTTCGATCAATCTGGTTATGGACAATTGGTTTCTGCGTGAAGCTGGATCAACCTCTCGCCCTCCGTTTCACCAAGATCTGTCCTACTTCGATTTTGAAGGCACGATGTGCGTGCTGTGGCTGCCGCTGGAACCGGTAGACAAGGCGAATGGGATAGCCTTCGTCAAAGGTTCGCACCTGTGGGACAAGCTGTTTATGCGGGTCCGATTTGCCGACGGGCACCCAAGCTATGAGCCGACCGAGGTTGCCGGTCGCACCTACCACCCGCCTCCTGATGTAAATGCGGACCCGGATGCGTATGACCTGCTGCAATGGGATATGGAGCCGGGCGACTGTATCTTCTTTGATATGCGCACTTTGCATGGCGGGTTGTCCTCGGTCACGCCGACCGAAACCGTTCGTCGCTTCACCCTCCGCATGACCGCGCCAGACGGCGTGATACGGTATCGAGGGGATTGGGCCAAGGGTGAACGCGCACAGTTCGAGGCAGCAGGTTATCGCGAGGGCGACAGTATTGACGGAGCTTTTTTCCCGCAACTATGGCCGCGTGAGGCGTTATGAGATAACATAACGATATGTTCTGCACGTTTCATGTGCACTTGCGCGGATTACATTGGTAAAATCCACCCTATATTTGCATTTGTGAACGATAGACCCTTGGCCGCAGGAGAAGCAGGAATGAGTTGGAACCCCACCCATAGCCCCGAATGTGTTTCCGAAAATCCAGCGCTTGAGACATTGATTATCCCGCGCGCTCGAGATTTGGGCGGGTTCGAGGTGCGCCGTGCTCTGCCATCGGTCAAGCGGCAACTGGTTGGTCCTTTCATCTTTTTCGATCAAATGGGTCCAGCCGAATTTATCACCGATGGTGGTATTGATGTCCGTCCGCATCCGCATATCGGCTTGGGCACGGTAACCTATCTGTATCAGGGAGAGTTCGAGCACCGCGACAGTCTCGGCACACATTTGATGATCTACCCCGGTGAGGTCAACTGGATGGTGGCAGGCCGAGGTGTGACTCATTCGGAACGGACCAGCGAGGAAACGCGGGGCAAGAAACACAGCCTGTTCGGTATTCAGACCTGGATTGCCCTGCCGGAAGCGCATGAGGATATGGCACCGGATTTTGAACACCACAAACAGGGGGCTCTCCCTCACATCGAAGACAATGGGGTCAGTGCGCGGTTGATTCTTGGCTCGGCCTATGGGGAAACCAGCCCTGTTACGATGATGTCGGAAACCTTCTATCTGGATGTTCAGTTAGACCCGGGCGCATCTTTCCCGTTGCCCGACGATCATGAGGATCGCGGCGTCTACGTCACCCAGGGAACAGTCGAGATCGCGGGGGATACGTTCGAGGAAGGCCGCATGATGGTCTTCCGCGCCGGCGATCACCTGTCGGCAAAGGCCGGGCCGCTGGGGGCGCGTTTAATGCTTTTGGGTGGTGCAACGATGAACGAGGATCGCTATATCTGGTGGAATTTCGTGTCGTCGTCCAAGGAAAAGATCGAAGCGGCCAGCCGGGAATGGAAAGCCGCAGACTGGGCAAACGGGGCGTTTCAGTTGCCGCCCGGAGACGATCAGGAGTTCATTCCAATCTCTGAGGAGCTGGATCGCACCCGCCCCCGGCTTGCGCGTTGACCAAGCGTTAGGGGGTCTTGCCCGTGTCGCAATTCCCAGCGATCCTTGCGGCCAACGGAGGATATCATGAAAATCGTGATTGCTGGGGCTGGCAGCATTGGGTGCTATTGCGGGGCGTTGCTGGCCTATGCCGGGCATGACGTTACACTGTTGGGCCGCACGCGTATTCTTGATCCGATCCGATCTGGGGGGCTTACCGTTACTGACTATTCGGGCATGCAGCGCACTATAGCAGCAGCGGATTTGGAGCTGACCCAGGACGCCAGCAGGATGGGCTGTGCAGAGCTGGTGATTGTGACGGTAAAAACCGGGGCAACGGCGGGAATGGCGGCCCAAATTGCGCAGTTTACACCGAAATCTGCACCGGTCCTGTCTTGGCAAAATGGGTTGGAGAACGTCCGCATTCTGCGCGCTGCCCTGCCGGACCACGATGTCCGGGCGGGCATGGTTCCATTCAACGTCGTGCCGTCCGGTCCCGGCCGTTTCCACCGTGCGACATCGGGAGAGATCATTGTCCAAAGCGGCCCGGGTGAACTGGGGCGCGTGCTGAGCAGTACTGATCTGCCGGTTGTGGAGAGTGACGACATAGACTCCGTCCAGTGGGGCAAATTGGTCATCAACCTCAATAACGCGCTGAATGCTCTGTCGGGGCTAACATTGAAACAGCAACTCCTTGACCGAAGCTGGCGTCGCTTGATGGCGGATCAAATGGATGAGGCGCTGGCCGTTCTGAAGGCCGCCGAACATCCGGTCGCCTCGACCACGCCTCTGCCCGCGTGGATAACCCCGCATATCCTGCGCTTGCCGACACCGCTGTTTTCGAGGATCGCGGCGCGGATGATACAGATCGACCCTTCGGCACGTACATCCATGGCCTATGATGTTCAGGCGGGTCGCGAAACTGAAATTGACAGTTTGCAGGGTGAGATCATCCGGCTGGGCGAAAAAAGCGGCGTTCAAACACCGATCTGCCAACGGGTGCGCACGCTGATCGAACAGGGCCGGTCAGACGCACTGCGCCCTGAACAGATTACACGCTAGTGCCCTATAGAAACGCTGTCAGGATCCAGAAAATCAAGGCGGACATGGTCGCGGCTGCAGGTACGGTGATAACCCAGGCGGCCACGATCGTCATGAAGTGCGAACGGCGGACCAATTTGCGCCGCTTGCGTTCCTCACGCGCCAGGCGCCGCTCGGGAGGACGATTGTGGTTCGAGTTTTTCCACCGGCGGTCCGAGTGCCATTCGCGGTAGAATCCAACTCCAAACACCGCTCCTACCGCGATATGAGTTGAGCTGACCGGCAGGCCCAGCCAACTTGCCACAATCACTGTGATCGCGGCCGACAATGCCACGCAGAAGGCGCGCATCGGGTTCAGCTTGGTGATCTGGCTTCCCACCATTCGGATCAGCTTGGGCCCGAACAAGAAAAGGCCGAAAGAGATGCCAAATGCGCCAATCACCATCACCCAGGTTGGGATCGCAACCTTCGAGGCAAAATCGCCGAATTCAGCGGCGTGCACAATCGCTGCCAGCGGACCCACGGCATTGGCGACGTCGTTCGCGCCGTGGGCAAAGCTGAGGAAAGTGGCAGAGATGACAAGAGGCAGGCCGAACAGCGTTTTCAGAGATTTTGTGCGGTTCTCCAGCCCCTCGGATTTGCGGCGGACCCACGGAACGGTGACGGACCACGCCAGAAGACCGGCGGCCAAGCCAATCAGCAGGGCCATTTCCAGATCGATCTTAACGATCCTTTTAAGCCCTTTGACCGACAGATAGGTGGCAAACGCGCCAGCCATCACTGCAACAAGAATAGGAACCCAGCGCCGCGCGGCTGCGATCTTGTCGTCCTGATATTGGATTTTAGCCTTAATCAGCGCCAGAAACCCGGCTGCAATGACACCGCCCAATACCGGCGATATCACCCAGCTTGCGGCGATGGCGCTCATCGTGCCCCAACTTACCGCGCTCAGCCCGGCTGCTGCGATGCCAGCGCCCATCACGCCGCCCACGACCGAATGGGTGGTGGATACCGGCGCGCCGACCCAGGTTGCCAGATTGACCCACATTGCAGAGGAAATCAGCGCTGCCATCATAGCCCAGATGAACACGTTGCTGTTCTCAACCGATGCCGGGTCGATGATCCCTTTGGAGATCGTTGAGACCACATCTCCGCCTGCCAGCAACGCGCCTGCGCTTTCGGCAATGGCCGCGATGACGATCGCGCCGCCCATTGTCAGCGCGTTTGCACCTACGGCCGGACCCATGTTGTTGGCAACGTCGTTGGCGCCGATATTGATCGCCATATACGCCCCGAACGCCGCCGCCGCGACAACAATCAGACCGCCATCAGCGCGCCCGAATAGAATTGCAGCCGAGAGGCCCGCCAGGGCAATAAAAGCCAGCGCGATACCCGGAGCAAGCAAAGGGCGCGCAACATGAACATTTGCGCTTTCGACACGTGAAATGCGGTGCAGATCGCTGTCCAGTGCCTGCCAGCGGGTTTTGGTGTTCGAGTTTGACATGGGGTTTCATCGGGTTTCTGTGTTCGACGCAGGCCGCTAAACGGTTTTACCTCTGCAAGCAACCGGTCTGTCATCAAATAGCTGCGATTTTGTTACATTTGACGCAGCAGTTCGCTTAGTTCGGGTTCCCAGACGCGTTCGGCCGCCGTCAAAGGTGAAACCCATTCCCGTTGGCGCTGCCCTGCTTCGGGGAAGTCGTCTGCCAGCTCTCGTACCTCAACCCGGTACACATTGGTCAAAACCGGCTGAGCGGATCCATCTTTGAGGATTTTGTCGTAAGTGTATTGGCCTATCGGGTCTTTCCCAAGCCTTTGAGGGTGTACCCCGGCCTCTTCCCAGGCTTCTTGCCGTGCGGTTTCAGGCCCGTCCAGCCCATCTATCGGCCAACCTTTAGGGATGACCCAACGACCAGTATCCCGGCTGGTGATCAGCAAAACCTCTGGCCCGTCATAGGCATCCCGGACGCACAAAGCTGCAAACTGCACCCGGCGGGGGCGCAGGAACAAAGGTCTGGCGACCTCCTCCCAGATATTTCGCAGCCATTTTGTCAAATCAGGGTCACTTACACGAGTCAACCGTGGAAACGCGTGTGACATAACAACGAAATGCAATATCTTCAATGCACCTATCATTGTTGCGCGGAACCACGCGCCAACCCGCCATCAGGCAAAGATGATATTCGATGGTAATAGTTAAAGAATCGCAACGCGCACCCTAGCTGCGCCGTTTGGCCCGTAAGGTTGGGTCGGCCTGGGTGGGATCTTCGGGCCAGGGGTGCTTTGGGTATTGCGCGCGCATATCCTTGCGAACATCGGCGTAGGATCCGGCCCAGAACCCCGGCAAGTCACGGGTGATTTGGATTGGTCGTCGGGCTGGCGAAAGCAAGGTGATCTTCAAAGCCTCACCACCGACAACCGGATGACGCGTGACGCCAAACAGTTCTTGTAAGCGTACCGATATTTCGGGCACCGCGCCGCCATAGTCGATGGGAACCTTGCGCCCGAGTGGTGTTTCAAAAGACCCGGGCGCGCGGCGATCCAGTTCCTGCGTCTGCCCCCAGTCCAGACGAGAGCGAAGCGCGGGCAGCAGGTCGAACCGTTTCCAATCTTCAGCATTGCGCACCCCCCCGAGCATGGGCAGCAGCCAGTCTTCCACCGTGTCCATCAGCCCCTGGGCGGAGAAGTCCGGCAGGTCGACGCCTTCGGCCCTTACCAGTTCCACACGCGCTGCAAGACGCGCGGCGGCCCCGTTCAGGACCAACCCGAGGTCTCGCACGCCGTCCAGCATGGCTTGGGCGACGGCATCGCTTGGGACGTCTTTCCATATCCGGTCATCCAGAGTGATTGCGCCAAACCGCTCTTGCCGCCGAGCGATGACGCGCCGGTCGCGTTTCGACCATTCACACGCTTCGACCCAGTCGATCTGATCTGCAAACAAGTCGCGGATTTCCCGCTCGGAAATCTGGGCGGCCATGCGCACGCGTGCTTCGCGCGGGTTTCCATCGGTGTCGGTGACCACAAGGTAGGGGGCCGCTGCCAGCGTATCCTCGCTGTCCAGCACAACACCTTTGCCACCGGACAGAACATAGCGTGGCACGTCGCCCTTGCGTCGCTGTCCGATCCTGTCGGGATAAGCAAGCGCGGCCATGGATGCCGGGCTTAGGTCTGAGCGACTGCCCCGGTTGCGCAGTCGCTTGGCCTCGGCCCTGATCCGGTCTGCCGCGCCTGTGTTCACCTGCCACACCCGACTGCGCTGAAAGGCCCGCGTGTCCCGCAACGCCTCAAGCCGCAGCAGAATATCCGCCGGAGCCCCTTTGAGCGGGTCCCGTTCTGCCATCAGCGCCGCCAGAACTGCCGCATCGGGTCCGGCCTGCACCAGCATGTGTCCAAGGCGCGGATGCAAGGGCAGTGCCGCTAATGCCCGTCCGTGATCGGTGATCCGGCCCTTGCCGTCGAGCGCACCCAGCATTTGCAGCAAGTTGCGTGCCTCGGCCATCGTGCCGTCTGGCGGAGGGGTCAGAAAGGCCAGATCACCGGGGTCGGCGCCCCACAGGGCCAATTCCAAGGCCAGTCCGGTCAGGTCGGCGGCTTCGATCTCGGCTGGGGGGTAGGCGGCCAGCGCGCCTTCTTCCCCCTTGGACCACAGTCGATAACAAACGCCTTCAGCCACCCGCCCGGCGCGGCCCGCGCGTTGTGTCGCTTCGGCGCGAGTGACGCGTTCCGTCACAAGGCGGGACATGCCCGAGCCCGGATCAAACCTTGCCCGCCGCGCCTGTCCCATATCCACGACCACCCGAATATCGGGGATGGTTAGCGAGGTTTCGGCTATCGACGTGGCCAATACCACTTTGCGGCCGCTATCAGTCGGAGCGATCGCCTTGCGTTGCTCTGCGAAAGGCATTGAGCCAATAAGCGGCCTTATCTCGCAGTTTTGGGGCAAGCGCCGGGTCAACGCCGCCTCAGCGCGGCGGATTTCACCTTCGCCGGGCAGGAACACCAGCATTCCCCCTTTGGTTTCCCGCTCGGCCTGAACGACCAGATCGACCAAGGCGTCCAGCCGTCGTGCCTGTGTCCCCATCGGCTGGTCAAGCCAGCGCGTTTCCACCGGAAAGCTGCGGCCTTCGGACGTGACCAACGGGGCGTCCATCAGGCGTCCAACCGGTTCGGCATCCAATGTGGCGGACATAGCCAGAAGGATCAGGTCATCCCTAAGCGCCCCCGTGACTTCAAGGCATAGGGCAAGTCCGAAATCCGCGTTCAGGGACCTCTCGTGAAATTCATCGAAGATAACCGCGCCCACACCCGGAAGATCGGGTTCGGATTGCAACATGCGCGTCAGAATCCCTTCGGTCACGACCTCAATCCGAGTGGTCTTGGATACTTTTGTCTCGCCACGCACGCGGTATCCGACTGTTTCGCCAGCGCGCTGGCCAAGCGTTTCGGCCATGCGTTCAGCCGCTGCGCGTGCGGCCAGTCTGCGTGGCTCGAGCATAACAATCCGACCGTCACATAGCCCGGCATCCAGTATCGCCAACGGCACCCGCGTCGTCTTGCCCGCACCCGGCGGCGCCTGCAACACGGCGCGACCAGAGGCTTTCAAGGCTTCGATAAGATCGGGAATGGCGTCGTCGATGGGCAGGCGTGTCATGGTGGCTTTATCCGCGAATGGTCCGGCAACGTCCAGTTCCCCTGTCGGCACATGGTCGGAGTTTCGCGTCGGCAGGTTTGTCGCTGCACCGCGGACGTCCAACAGAGGACCGGCGGCAACACCCCGGCGCGAATAGCAGGCGGTGGGCGCATTTCGCCCGCTCTATGGTCTGGACAAACCCCCTATTGGGGCGGCAAGTAGACCTGCCGCAAAGGATCGGGGTCAAAATGGAAATAGACGGCCTGGCAGACAGGATATTGAACGGGGACCGGCGTGCTTTGGCCCGTGCCATTACGCTGGTTGAAAGTGGCCGCGCCGATCACCGGGCGCAGGCGACAGAGTTGCTGGCTCAGTTGGCCGGGTCAGAACGGCAGGCGCTGCGGATCGGACTGTCAGGGACACCGGGGGTGGGCAAATCCACCTTTATCGAGAGCTTTGGCATGATGCTGATCAGCCAGGGGCTTCGCGTGGCGGTTCTGGCTGTTGATCCCAGCTCTGCCCGCTCGGGCGGTTCAATTTTGGGCGACAAGACCCGAATGGAACGGCTGAGCCGCGAGCGCGCCGCCTTTATCCGCCCGTCGCCCAGTCAGTCTCATCTAGGTGGTGTTGCGCGCCGCACACGAGAGGCGATCGCATTGTGCGAAGCGGCCGGGTTTGACGTTGTGCTGATCGAAACCGTGGGCGTTGGGCAATCGGAAACCGTTGTGTCCGAACTGTCCGACCTGTTCCTGCTACTGCTTGCGCCTGCGGGTGGGGATGAGTTGCAGGGCGTCAAGCGCGGTATCATGGAAATGGCGGATATGATCCTGGTGAACAAGGCGGATGGCGACCTCAAGGCCACGGCCACCCGCACCTGTGCCGACTACGCCGGTGCCTTGCGCCTGCTGCGCAAACGCCCACAGGACCCAGAAGGGTTTCCCAAGGCCATGACAGTATCTGCGGTCGAGGAACATGGGCTAGAGGACGCCTGGTCCGAAATTCAATCTCTGACCCTATGGCGTCGCGACTCGGGTCATTGGGAGAGGAACCGGGCGGTGCAGGCGCAGTATTGGTTCGAGCAGGAAGTGCGCTCGGCGCTTCTGTCGCGGCTGTCAACTGCGCAGGCACGCGCCGAGATGGAGCGCCTGAGCGTCGAAGTTTCGCAAGGCCGCATGAGCCCCGCGGCGGCGGCGGAACAGATGTTGATAACCCTGACTTGAAGGGGTGACAGGTAAAGTCAAAGAATTCTGCTGGCCCGTCTTGACCCTTCCGGCGATTCCCACTACACGCATCCAACCAGTTTTCGGGCGCGACTTCGGGTTGCGCCCCTTGTGATTTGGCCGAGGGCGGTATGCCCGGCCTCCAGAAACAAAGGAAGAAACCATGTCGCGCCGTTGCGAACTGACCGGAAAAGGCCCGATGACTGGCAACAATGTCAGCCACGCCAAAAACAGAACTCGTCGTCGTTTTCTGCCCAACCTGAACGACGTTACCCTGCAGTCCGAGACTCTGGGCCGTGGCGTCAAGCTGCGCATTTCGGCTGCCGCTCTGCGCTCGGTTGACCACCGCGGTGGTCTGGACGCGTTCCTGGCAAAAGCCAAGGACGAAGAACTGTCCGCGAACGCACTGAAAGTGAAAAAGGAAATCACCAAGGCGCAAGCTTCGGCCTAATCCTTTTTGACTGCGAATTTTTTGACCCTGGACCCAAGTGGTGCAGGGTCTTTTCTTTTGTGTGGGCTAAGGATGTTCGCGGTTTTGGCGCAATCGACCCGTGTAGCGTAACTTTGTTCACATACACCGGACTCTGAGAGGAATATGTTTAGGCATATTTTTTTGGCGGAGTTTGCCCTCATGTCTTTCAAATCTTTCGATTCTTTCTCAGTGTTGGCCGCATTTTTCGGCAAGACCTTTGGGACATGCTTTCGGATGCAACGTCAAGTGAACCGGCTGCATACAAGTCTGACCAAAGGTTCAGTCAAACGACCGGAATTGGACAGCTGACACTTTCCTCTGACCCCCAGGCTTCAAGCGCCTGAATGCGCTTGAAGCCGGAATTGTCTCTGGCCTATACCTTGGGCAGAATGAAATCCGCTCTGAATAGAATTCTGCCCTTTGCTCTTTCGCTGCTCGTTATTCTGACGGGGCAGGGTTTTGCCGCTTCTCGCGGGATGGACGTTGCGGTCGGGCACATGGTGCTATGCACCGGGAACGGCCCAGTGGTTGTCTATGTCGATGCCGAGGGGCAACCGACGCAGGCACCGCATTTCTGTCCCGACTACGCTTTGACGGTGCTGGGTGCTGTTTCTTTGGCAGAAGCGGCGCTTCCAGACGCGCCCAAGCAACCCCTGCCGACGTTGAAACGTGATTTGGGCGATCTCACCATTCCGGTGGTTGCGTCCCAACCAGCTCGCGCGCCTCCTTTTTGGGCTTGATGCGGTTTTCCAACTAATCAAGAACTCAAATCAGGAGAGGCTTTATGTCCTTCACTTTCAAAATGCTGGCCACCGTTGCCGCTGCAACCCTGACAACCGCTGCCTGGGCGCAGGATAGCATCACCGTCGAGGACGCCTATGCGCGCTCCTCGGGGAAATCTGCAAAGGCGGGAGCCGCATTCATGATGATTCAGAACGCGGGTGAGGCCGACGACCGGTTGATTGCGGCTGAATCGGATGTTGCGGCACGGGTCGAGTTGCACACGCATCAGGTTGACGCCAATGGTGTGGCCAAGATGATCCATGTTGAAGAAGGGTTCGTTATCCCGGCCGGTGAAGCTCATGTGCTGAAACGTGGCGGGGATCACGTCATGTTCATGGGGATTTCCGCCCCGTTTGAACATGGCGCAACCGTGCCGGTCACGCTGATCTTTGAAAAGGCTGGTGAGATCGAGGTCGACATCCCGGTTGATCTAGAGCGCAAAGGCGACCACGGGTCACACAACAACTAAAGTTACGCCTGTCTTCGGGCCGCGATGCGGCCGTCATCCATGCGTCAGGCCGGGTAAACCCCGGCCTGTTTGCGTTGCGCCTCAGCGGTTCACGACCCGCATTGCGATGCGATCATGGGCGCGTTTGAAGCGTGCGGTGAGAAAGAACATAACGACCGAGAAGGCCAGCGCCGAAAACGCGATTGCCCAACCCAGCGCGACCATCCCGCTGCCGGGCCAGAACAGCAGCACCAGTCCGATGACCAGCGCCACAATCCCCGAGTTGCGCACTGTGGCTGCGTCCGGGTTCTGGTCGGGCATCTGACGCCAGGCCATCAGCGAGCCCACCCCTACGATCAACGCCCATGCGCCCAGCAGGAAGAAGGTCAGGCGTGCGACTCCCTCGGGCCAGATCAGCAGAATGAGGCCGATCAGGAGGGCGCCAATCCCGACGCCCCCGACCAGGCCGCGCCGCCCGAAGCCCAGCAAGGTCAGGCCGCCGTCGAAGACCAGCAATAGCCCAACCAGCCTGAGCAAAAGGGCGATGCTGCCCGTCGGCCAGAACAGCGCCGCGATACCCAATACTCCGGCCAGAATGCCGCGCAGCAGGAAGGTCCACCACAGGTCTGCCAGTTGATCGCCAAGCGCGTCGCGGCCATCCGGTCCTTGATCGTCCAGAATTTCGCCTTGTTGGGTATTGGGATCGGTCATGAGAGCCCTTTCGAGAATGGTTACACCTTAAATGATAACGATAATTCGGGCTTCTGTCTGCCGGTTATCGCCGCCCCAGCAGTTCGTCCACCCATCGCGGCACGGTTTCTGATGCCGGGCCAAGGATCACATCATCGAAGCTGGATGCGCCGGTCGAGGGCTCAAGGTTAAGCTCAACGGTGCGGGCGCCGGATATGGCGGCTTCGTGTACGAATGCGGCTGCGGGGTAGACCTGGCCCGATGTCCCAATGGATGCAAAGATCGCAGCCCCGGCCAGGTGATCGTAAATCGTGTCCATGTGATAGGGCATCTCGCCGAACCATACCACGTCCGGCCGTGCGGTGGGTGCAGCGCAGGCGGGGCAGGGTTCGCCCACTGACATTTCTGGCGGCGCAGTCCAGCGATGGCCGCACGCAGCACAGAGCGCGCCTGCAAGTATACCGTGCATGTGGATTACATCTTGGGCTCCACCCGCCTCGTGCAGGCTGTCGACGTTCTGGGTCACGATCACAACCTCGCCGGGCCAGTCTTGCTGAAGGCGTGCAAGCGCACGGTGGGCTGGGTTGGGTTCAGCCTTAGCCGCCTGCACGCGTCGGGCATTGTAAAACCCCTGCACCAGAGCGGGATCGCGGGCAAACCCTTCGGGTGTCGCCACATCTTCGATCCGGTGCTGCGACCACAAGCCCCCTTCGTCACGGAACGTGCCCAACCCACTTTCTGCAGAAATCCCGGCCCCAGTCAGAATGACAATCTTTTCCATCTTTGCCCTTCGCGCTACACCTTGGCTCATGACCCACCGTATCCTGTTTGTCTGCCTGGGCAATATCTGCCGTTCCCCTGCCGCCGAAGGCATTTTTCGGGCGCGCGCGCCGGACCATGCCAGCGACAGTGCGGGGACGGCTGGTTGGCATGTGGGCAATCCACCTTACGGCCCGATGCAAGAGGCGGCCCATGCGCGTGGGGTCGCGCTAGGCGATCTGCGTGCCCGCCAGTTTGCGGCCGAGGATTTCAACAGGTTCGACCTGATTATCGGTATGGACGCGAATAACATTTCGGATATCGAGGGCCTGCGCCCAGCGGGAAATGAAACCCCCGTGCGCCTGCTAACCGATTTCGCACCCCAGCTGGGGGCCGATCATGTGCCCGACCCGTACTACACCCGCGATTTCGATGGCGCATTGGATTTGATTGAGGACGCGGTTGACGGCTTGACTGACTATCTGAGACGTTAACCCATGACCTTCAGTCGGTCGCTGAGCCATGGCAGTTGCTCTAGGGTTGGATCGACGATCTGAGTGCGCATAAGGCGGCGCATCATGCCTGCGACCTCTTGCGGAACCTGATCGGACCAGTCGGTGCGGGTGAACAGCGAGATCATGCGGGCGTAATCTCCGAACGGTGCCGGGTGCGCCTCGAGCCCGTCGTGGAAACGTGCTGCACGCATGTACCCCAGCGGAGTTGTTATCGCCCAGCCCAGCCCACGCGCGACCATCGCCATCAGTGCAAGGTGGGATCCGATTTCAAATCGTTCCTCAAATTCAAGCTGTTGTCGGGATAGGTGCGCCTCGATCTGACGGCTAATTAGCTGTTCGCGCGCATAGCGCAAAAAGGGCAACTCCTGCATCGCGTTCGCGGCCCCTTTGGGTGTTACCAGAATGAATGGGTCCTGAACCAATGGGTATTCGACTACCCCCTCAAGCACCTCGCCGGAATGTGCGGATACTGCCATGTGCAGGCGTTGGGCTTCGAGGTCCGCGAACAGATCAAGGCTGGGCAGCGTGATCAGCTTGAATTTTGACCGGGTCAGGCTGTCGGCCAGCAACGTGGCCAGCCGCGGCGTCAGGTCATTGTCGAAATCGTCGATCAGCCCAATGGACAGCGTGGTCAGATGGCCAAGGTCCATCACCGTCAGTTCGCTCTGGGCCATTTGAAGTTCGGCCAGAATCGCCTCGGTCCGGGTCAGGAAACTGCGCCCGGCCTGCGTCAGCCGCATGGGGCGGCGTCCATGGTCCACTAACTCAGTGCCCAAGGCATTTTCGAGATTGCGCAATTGTTGCGAGACAGATGGCTGGCTGAGCCCTGTGATCTCGGCTGCCTGAGCCACCGACCCTGTCCGCGCCAATGCCTCGAATACTTCGAGGCCGCGCAGGGTAAGCCCTTTCATAACCATGCAACGCACCTTTCGCTGCGCCATTTCTGGGGCGCAGGGCGGGTTAGGTCAAGGATTCCAGGCGTGCTAGCTGCAAATAGCCTGCGCCATTTGACCGAATGCCCGGTATCTGTCCCACAGAGCATCATCGCGCTCTGTTTGAGACATTTTCAACTCTTGCGCTTGGTGGGGGTCGGTGAACCACTTGGCGACGGTTTTCTGGTCGCTGCGCGTGAGGGCCTGATTTGCCACGCGTTGAATGCAGCTACACCGATCGCGGGTCGCGGCATCCCGGTCGGATGCCAGACACGCCTTTTTGATCTGAGCTGCATCTGCCCCGGTTGGAACTGCCATTGAAACCGCCGTGGCGCATAGTGCTGTCAAGATGAACTGTTTCATGCTCGAGCCTCGTTTTTGCCTGACCGGAGAGATCTGCCGCCTCTCTCGGCTTGTGCGTGAGTATGAATCAAACCGGACTCGGGATCAATCTCACGATGCAGAAATGTGATTTCTTTTATTATGGCGAAAAGAATGGCTAAAATGGGGCTAAACACGGCTGCGTGTGACCCAACGGCTTGCGCCAAGGAAATAAGGATCGCAGACCGCTTTGTCCCACCTTGACCAGCGCCCGTTTTCAAACCATATCCCGACGCTATGACAGACCTCGCTCATATCCGCAATTTCTCCATCGTCGCGCATATCGACCATGGCAAATCCACCCTTGCTGACCGGCTCATTCAAGAGACCGGAACGGTCAAGGATCGCGACATGAAAGAACAGCTGCTCGACAGCATGGATATCGAGCGTGAACGCGGCATCACCATCAAGGCCAACACGGTCCGTATCGACTATACCGCCGACAATGGCGAGAAATACGTCCTGAACCTGATCGACACCCCCGGCCACGTGGACTTTGCCTATGAGGTCAGCCGGTCCATGCGCGCGGTCGAGGGGTCTTTGTTGGTTGTGGACAGCACCCAAGGGGTCGAGGCGCAGACACTGGCCAACGTCTATCAGGCCATCGACGCCGATCATGAGATCGTGCCGGTGCTGAACAAGATTGACCTGCCCGCGTCGGATTGTGACCGCGTGGCCGAACAGATCGAGGATGTGATCGGCATCGACGCGACCGACGCCATTCAAGTCAGCGCCAAGACGGGGCAGGGCATCCATGAGACGCTTGAGGCTATCGTCACCCATTTGCCCGCACCGCAGGGCAATCTGGACGCGCCGCTCAAGGCGATGCTGGTGGATTCGTGGTACGACGCCTATCTGGGCGTGATCGTTCTGGTCCGCATCATGGACGGCACCCTGAAAAAGGGCATGCGGGTCAAGTTCATGTCGAACGGTACCCTGCACCATGTGGACCGCGTCGGCGTCTTCCGCCCCGAGATGGAGATGGTGGACAGCCTCGGCCCCGGTGAGATCGGCTTTCTGACTGCATCCATCAAACAGGTCCGCGACACCCGTGTCGGCGACACGATCACCAATGACCGCAACGGGACCGAGGACGCCCTGCCGGGCTTCAAACCCGCGCAGCCGGTGGTGTTCTGTGGTCTGTTCCCAGTGGACTCGGCCGAATTTGAAGACCTGCGCGACGCGATCGAGAAACTGGCCCTGAACGACGCCTCGTTCAGCTTTGAGATGGAAACCTCGGCCGCGCTTGGCTTTGGCTTCCGCTGCGGTTTCCTGGGTCTTTTGCACCTTGAGGTCATCCGCGACCGGATCGAACGCGAATATGATATCGAGCTGATCACCACCGCGCCGTCGGTGATCTATCACGTCTTCATGAAAGACGGCGAGATGATCGAGCTGCACAACCCCGCCGACATGCCGGACCTGTCCAAAGTCGACCACCTTGAGGAGCCGCGCATCAAGGCGACCATTCTGGTGCCCGATGAATACCTCGGTGACGTGCTGAAACTGTGTCAGGACCGCCGGGGCATCCAGATGGACCTGACCTATGCGGGCAGCCGCGCCATGGTCGTCTATGACCTGCCGCTGAACGAGGTCGTCTTCGACTTCTACGACCGTCTGAAATCGGTAACCAAGGGCTATGCGTCCTTCGACTACCAGATGACCGGCTACCGCGAGGACGCGCTGGTCAAGATGTCGATCCTTGTGAATGACGAACCGGTCGATGCGCTGTCGACCATGGTTCACCGCGACCGGGCCGAGATGCGGGGCCGCGCGATGTGCGAAAAGCTCAAGGACCTGATCCCGCGCCACATGTTCAAAATCCCGATCCAGGCCGCCATCGGAGGCAAGGTCATCGCCCGCGAGACCCTGAGCGCCCTGCGCAAGGACGTCACCGCGAAATGCTACGGAGGCGACGCCACGCGGAAACGCAAACTGCTAGAGAAGCAGAAGGCCGGTAAGAAAAAGATGCGCCAGTTCGGGAAGGTCGACATCCCGCAGGAGGCGTTTATTTCGGCGTTGAAGATGGATAGTTGAGACTGTCCATTTTTAGTGACGGTGGGCGAAAGCGGTTCGCGCAGCCAACTCGGTGTTCACATGGTGGGAAAGGTAAGAAGCGGCCTCCAGGACTTTGAGTTTATTGTTCGTCTGTGTCTAAAGTAACTTGTCGAGATTTTACTTAAGGCATTGAAAGAATTTAGATTCACAGCTTTCTTGCTGGTGGTGTAGGATTTGATAATACTGTGTGTGTTGCGCGAGGAAAAAATGAACGAACGATATGTTACCGCCCCTCAACCCACACTTAAGAGAGTTGCTGATGTCGATGGGCCAGACTTCTATCCAACGCCGGATTGGGCGACTTTTGCTTTAATCGACAACGAGAAATTTGTTGGCGATATATGGGAATGCGCTTGTGGTGATGGCGCGATGAGCAGCGTTTTGGAAAAAACGGGCCAACGGGTCGAGAGCTCTGATCTCTTTGATCGTGGTTTCGGGGAAGTCGGCGTGGATTTCCGAAATACCACAAGAAAAGCACAGAATATTATTACCAACCCACCATTCAATGCGGCCGAAGAATTCGTGCACTCGGCGCTTGGGGCTGCCAAAGGGAAATTTGCTCTCCTTCTAAGATTGGCATTTTTGGAGGGTGCTAAGCGACAGCAGACAATATTTCAAAGTGCAGCGCCCAGTAAAGTATGGGTCTTTAGCGAGAGGATCACATTTTATCCCAAGGGTGCACAGCGTAAAGGCAGTGGAACCACTGCCTATGCTTGGTTTGTTTGGGACAAGGATCACGTCGGGAGCACTGAGTTGAAATGGTTGCCGACAGGTTACAAAAAGATGAAGAT
Source organism: Ruegeria sp. CL6 (assembly GCF_056536465.1). Lineage (NCBI taxonomy): Bacteria > Pseudomonadati > Pseudomonadota > Alphaproteobacteria > Rhodobacterales > Roseobacteraceae > Ruegeria > Ruegeria sp. CL6. The sequence goes on along the minus strand of NZ_JBQFPR010000001.1, from coordinate 801,786 downwards.
CACCTGAGATGGGCTGCGTGCCGGCGGCCTGTCTTCGTTAAGGTCCAGGACTCATTTTGCTTGTCGTAGTCTGCAATTCCACGAGCAACGAGCCCCGTACCTTGATTGCGATGACTTACCAGATTTCGGACCTTTTGAGAAAAATATGTATCGCTACGGTTCAAAGCGATGTCAGAGTCTCGTCCAGTTGGTGAGAGTCGTGTAGATAGTTTTTCGATTAGTTGCGGTGTTGTGAGTGTTTGCCCTCTGGCGTGCAGTAGCTCCTTGCAAGCCTCATCCCGAATTTTAGATTCTGTATATACCATTTTTTCTCCTTTTATTAGATGGTTGAATGAATATGGTTGCGGTGCCGAAAACTTCAATACATTCGTATGAAATTATATCTTCGCGACCCGCTCCCATGGGTCGGCACGGCCCTCTGTGCTACTGATCGACCGTCGAAATTGCACTCCAGCCAACCGCATTCCTGACCCAGATCAAGGACCACCCTTAGCCTCAGTTCTAACCTCCGCCAAAACACACAGAACACACGAGGCCGCTATGTCACCGCTGACGCTGATCCTTCACATCTTCCTTGGTTCTACCCTTGCCGGCTCCGCCGTGATTGCGGTTTTGGTTTTGGGCTTTGCCTCGTGGACGGCCATGTTGATCGCTGCGGTTGCGGGCTTTGTTGCGGCTTTCCCTGCCTCATACATGGTGGCGCGCAAGTTGGAGGGCTAAGGCGCGGTTTAGACGCAAAGATCGGAATGTGTTATCCTCGGCCCGAGGGACCGCGTTCAGGCGGCCTTTTTGATTATATGCTTGCAACGCAAGACCCTCAGAAATGAGAGGTTATTATGCACAAGTTCTTAACAGCGACCGCAATCACAGCCCTGACCATCGGCCTGTCCAGCACCTTTGCTATGGCCGAAAGTTATGACGCCGCCGGTAAGGGGTCGGGCGTAAGCTCGAACCAGGTCTTTGGCATCTCGGACGGGCATGCGGTGATCAAATCTCAGACCGAATATGACAGTTTCGAGGTCTCCGCCGGTCACCCGTTGGAAGGGGCGACGGGGTCGTGTTTTGGTTCGATGCTGGTCAAGGGGGCCGAGGTGTCGGGCGCGGGCAATTGCGTCTTTGATACAACCTCCGGCGACAAGGCAGTGATGAGCTGGACCGCCACGGGGATTGGTGCGGACGGCGCATTGACCGGCGACTGGTCGGTGTCCGGCGGCACGGGCGGTTGGGCCAGCGCCACGGGGGGCGGCACGTTCTCGTCCTTCACTGATCCGGATACGCAGAAATTCGTCAACACGATTTCGGGTAGCCTGGAGCTGAACTGAATTTCTATTTTTAACAGTGGCTTAGAAAAAGGGCGCTCGGGCCAGAGCGCCCTTTGCTTTGAGCGGCAGGTAAGCGCCACCTAAACCCTTCATGAAGTTTCCCTAAGGTTAGTTGCATCCGACCCTCTCCCCTCCAATCTGTTCAGCAGGCCAGTAACGGCCCAAACCTCAGGGAGGAGAGCCAATGACCAGATATATGACTGCCGGAGCAGCCGCTTTGGCCACGACACTCACCCTCGGAACGGCTGCGATGGCCGATACCACGCCCGATCTGCGCGGCACATGGGTGGGGACCTATACGACTGTTCAGCCGACACATGCCCAGAGCGGTAGTGAGCCCCGGTTCAATCAGGCCGAGTGGATGCTGGATGTGCAGGTGCAGGAAGACAACGTCTTTTGGGGGCCAAGCCTCTGGCGCCGGGACGGTGACACCGCATGGAACGAAAATGAGGCCACCGGGACGATTAGCCTAGATGGGTCCGGCAAGATCGGGATTGTCGAGACCTCGCCAATGGTGATTGGTGCAAACGCGCTGATCGACGCCCGGTATGAAGACGGAAAGATATTTGCGGATTTCCGTAGCCTGCGAAACGGAACGACCTACAGCACCGTTCTGGAGCGTCAGGTGAACTGAAGCGTTTCTGGCCCGATTGGGCTGTAGGGGGTACTGGCTGCGATTGCTCGTGGCACGTAGTAGGTATTGCCGGTCGGGCCGGACGCTTCTCAGTTTACGGAACCAGTGTCTCCACAGGGAGGAGGCAGGGCGGGCGGCACCCTTAGCGCTTGCGGGGGTACCGGCCGCCCTCGGTTTTCTGTTTGGTCTGCCTGACTCCCAAGCGGTTTCCGCGAATCCTGGTCAGTACGATTCGCAGCCCTGCGCGTCTGAAAGTTGTAGAAATCTTGATCCGTGCGCCTGAAAAGACGTTTGCACCCGCAGAAATGATGAAAAATCGACCGGGCGCCCACTGTTTGAACTTTTCCTTCATCAAACCTGCACAGGATCGCGGTTTCTGGAGTTGTCCACAAAACAGTCCCAGCGGATATCAACACTTTATCCACGGCTAATTTCCATGCTGCAGTGCTATTTTCTTGTCGGACTCTGACCCGGATGCAAAAGTCAAATCACCGCAGAGGTTCTTAGGAACCGCGGCGGGACGCAAAGGCCAAGGGGGTCTGTGTGGAAGTGGCGGGTCTTAGGATTTGCGTCTGTTCACAAAGGCTTACCGGTGGATGATTGATTGACTTGGACGCAGGTCCCGGCCGCTTGATCACCCTCACAGAAGGTCAGTGCGTGCTGCAAGGCGTCCGCAGACGCTGCGCGGCGGTTTCGGCCCTGATCCGGGCCGGGACAACTGGATCGGAGCGTCCCTCGGGCGTGTCGACCCGGCAAGGCGTCAGGAGTGTCCGCAAGGGCATGTGCAAAGACCGCGTCTGCGCACCTGACGCCTTTTCCTTTTGCCGGACTCTGGATTCATACAGGCTGCCACTCCACCCCCTCTAGAACGGGATCGGGGTTCTTGTGCGTGCACAAGAACCCCGAGGTCGCGTCAGAAATGCAATGCCGCGTCTATGCACCTGTATTAGTACATTACCGCGACCGGAGGTGTGGATCAACCATATGTTGGGCTTGGTTGGGCCCGTCCCGCAATATGATGGTCAGGATCAGATTGCCTGCTGAACATCGCTGGCAGTGTTGGAAATAGCATCACCCGCTTTTTCAATGTCTCGACCAACACCTTTCGCCGTTTCGCAGGCTGTAAGTGACAACAGGGTCAATCCAATCAGAATTGTACGGATCATTGCGTTCTCCATTGGTGTTCTTTCGGTTGTGCCTAACAGTTTTTTTAATCTGTAGCCAGCGTTTTGCTCTCGCCTTAATCCTTGCGGATTATTGGCCCCAAAAGGGCTGTTGAGACAAAGATCAAAGCGGCCGCGCAGACTATGCTTGGACCCGCAGGAGTGTCCGCCAGATATGCGCCTCCTAACCCGACCAATGCCGCCAGAGAGCCAATGCCTGCGGCGAAAAAAGCCATTGTTTCCGGTGTTTTGACAAGCGACCGAGCCCCCGCAGCCGGAATGACCAGCAGCGCGGCGATCAATAGGATACCGACAACTTTGATAGCCACCGCAACGGCCAGTGCCATTGCCAGCGTTAGCCACAATTCCTCGCGCTTGGGATCAATGCCCGAGGCATATGCCAGGTCCGGGTTTAGAGTGGCCACCAGCAGGGCGGACCACCGCTGGATCATGACGGCCAGAATGGCGGCGCCTCCGATCCAGATTGTTGCCAGATCGCCTTTGGTCACCGCCAGAATGTCGCCAAACAGAAACGCGCTGAGGTCAAGGCGCACATCGGCAAGCAACGACACCGTAACCAAGCCTGCGGCCAGTGCCGTGTGCGCAATCACGCCCAGCAATGTGTCCATCGCAAATCCCTTGCCCCTCAGCAGGGTTACGGCCAGCCCCATGGCCAGAGCCGCGGCGATAATTGCCGGCAGCAAGGGCAGGGAAAAGGCCAGCGCCAAGGCAACTCCAAGGATCGAGGCGTGCGCGGTGGCTTCACCGAGATACGCCATGCGCCGCCAGACCACGAAACACCCAAGCGGGGCGGCAGCTATTGCAACGCCGACACCCGCGAGGGCCGCACGTACCATGAAGTCGTCTAGCATCAGTGGCCCTTGTCCTGCGAGTGATTGTGATCGTGGTCGTGGGAATGACTGTGCTGATGTTGATACAGCGCCATAGTGCCCTTGGTGCCGCTGCCAAATAGGGCGCGGTATTCCGGAGCGTCCGCAACGGTTCTCGGGGATCCTTCACAGCATATGTGCCCATTCAGGCAAAGAACCCGGTCGGATGCCGCCATAACGACGTGAAGGTCGTGGCTGACCATGACGATGGCGCAGCCAATGTCATGTCTAACCTGCTCAATTCTTTGGTAAAACGCCGCAGCGCCTGGTTGGTCAAGCCCCTGCGTGGCTTCGTCCAGAAGCAGCAGTTGCGGGTTTTCCAACAGAGCACGCGCCAGCAGAACTCGTTGAAATTGACCGCCGGACAGCTTTGTCATCTGCCTGTTCCGAAGGTCGGGAACACCGGCCAGTTCAAGCGCGTTTATCGCCTTTTTGGCAGAAACCCGTCTTGGGAGGCCCAGGAAGCGTTGAACGGTCATTGGCAAGGCCGCGTCCAAGGCCAATTTCTGCGGGACATACCCTATGCGAAGGCCCGGTCTGCGAACCACTGCTCCTTCTGCTGGTGGAATGGCACCGATCATCGCGCGCAACAGAGTAGACTTTCCTGACCCGTTCGGACCTACGATCGTCACAATCTCTGGCGCGGAAACCGAGGCATTTACGTGCTCGAGTATCGTCCTGCCGTCAACACGGATGGTCATATCTTGAAGTGTTATCAAAGGGTCGGTCACGCTTTCATCCCGATACATTCGGGGCAAAGCCCCTCTGCCTCGACAACAACTCGTTCGATCAGGAAGCCTGATGTGTTTGCGGCGGCTCCCAAACGCCCCTGAGTCAGTTCAGTTTCAGTTTCTGCGACCGCTTTGCAAGACCGGCAAATGAGAAAGGCGGGAACGTGGTCATGGGTCGGGTGTGCGCAGGCTGCGTAGGCATTTAGCTGTTCTATGCGGTGCACAAAGCCGTGCTGAACCAGAAAATCCAGCGCACGGTAGGCGACAGGCGGCTGCGATCCCATCCCTTCGGCCGCCAGAATTCCGAGGATGTCATAAGCGCCCATGGCTTTATGCTTTTCCAGAAGGATCTCTAATACACGGCGCCTGACCGGGGTGAACTGCAGCCTCTGCGCTTTGCATTTTGCTTCGGCCTGCGCCAAGGCGGTATGAACGCAGTGGGCGTGATCATGTTGTCTGAATCCGACGGTGCTCATTAGCTGCTCCGCATTTTTTAGACTTGATATGTTATAACGTGGGACATATCAAGTCATTGAGAAATGTAATAACATATCATTTTGGAGCGAATATGCTACGATCAACCCTAAGCGTCCTTGGTGCGGCTTTGGCTAGCCAGGTTGCCGCTGAACCCCCGAAAGTTGCCGTCGATATCGCGCCGGTTCATTCCCTCGTGGCACGTGTCATGGACGGAGTGGGTGAACCCGCGTTGATTATTCCGCCGGGCGCTTCACCGCACGACCACGCGATGCGACCGTCTGAGGCGCGGGCGCTTCAATCGGCGGACATTGTGATCTGGGTTGGGGATGAATTGACGCCGTGGATGGAAAAGCCACTTGGCACGCTTTCCACAGAAGCGCAGCATATCGCCTTGCTGGAGTTAGACGGCACTGTTCTGTATGACTTCAGGGATGTGGTCGCTGGTGACCATGGTGAAGCTCATGATGACCACGACGATCACGCGGACCATGACGACCACGACGATCATGCGGACCACGAAGGTCATGACGACGACCACGCTGGTCACGACGATCATGCAGACCACGAAAGTCATGATGACCATGACGACCACGCTGCTCATGAAGGAGATCATCACGGGCACGATCACGATGGGGTAGACCCGCATGCGTGGCTTGATCCCGAGAACGCTCGAGTTTGGGTTCAGGTGATTGCTGAAACCTTGGCATCTTCCGACCCTGACAATGCGCAGTTGTACCGGGAAAATGCGGCGGCGGCTGATGCCGAGTTGATCAACCTACGCGAACGGATCGAAACAGATTTGGCTGAAATGCAGAGCCGTCGCTTCATTACCTTTCACGATGCCTATCAATATTTCGAGAAGCGGTTTGGTTTGGAGACGTCCGGCTCAGTCAGCCTTGGGGATGCAAGCGATCCCGGTCCCGCGCGGCTGGCGGCATTGCAGGACAAGGTCGCCAAAGATGGGATAAATTGCGCCTTCGTTGAACCTCAGTTCGATACGCGGCTGGTGGAAACCGCGATCGAAGGGACGGACGTGACAATCTTTGAGCTGGACCCGATCGGAGTATCTATCGAGCCCGGTGCAAAACACTATGCCGATTTGCTGCGTGGGATGGCCAGCGGATACATGGGATGCGCCAACGGGTCGTAATGTCCGAGAGCCTTGGCAGTGTCAGGCCGCCTCCTCGGTGCAGAAAAGTTCGTGAACGACTTCGAGCATACGACGGGGGCGGTCATCGGCCAGCCGATAGAAGATCGCCTTGCCTTCCCGACGAGGCGATACCAGGCCTTCGAGCCGCAATCGCGACAGTTGCTGCGATACAGCGGCCTGTCGTGCGGAAAGCAGTTCCTCCAACTCGGTCACGGATTTCTCGCCAGATACAAGGTGGCACAGGATCATAAGACGACCTTCATGGCTGATGGCCTTCAGGAAATTCGACGCACGCGTGGCGCTTCCGGCAATAAGTTCAATGTTGTCGGAAAACGATTCCTGTGAAATCTGAGGCAGTGCCATTTGTGTATTCCTTGTTGGTCCGGTCATGGACGAGAGTCTGCTGTGTCTTCGATGATCGCCTGCGCGCGCCGCCCACTTATATATTTTGGCAACGCATTTCCATATGCATGAATCAAAATGACGTGATGAGAAAAAGTCCGCCTGCCAACTTTAACAGCCGCTTGCTTTGTTTCGCGTCACGATGTGTTTGCACGAAACGACCATGGGGCGTTGACGCAGACGAAAACACGCTGTCTTGGTCAGAAGTAATCGGCCCCCCTTGCAGCCCTTGGGTGGCGACACTAAGACTCAGGTAACGTTTCTTCGGGTAATGTCCCGATCCATAGCAAAGCAGGCAGGTTCCTAATGTTCGATCCCGTTGATACCTATATGAATACACTCGTCCCGATGGTTGTTGAGCAGACCAGCCGTGGGGAACGCGCGTACGACATTTTCTCGCGCCTATTGAAAGAGCGGATCATTTTCATCAACGGTCCGATCCATGATGGAATGAGCCATCTGGTCGTTGCGCAGTTGCTGCATCTTGAGGCTGAGAACCCGAACAAGGAAATCTCGATCTACATCAACTCTCCGGGTGGTGTGGTCACTAGCGGATTGTCGATCTACGACACAATGCAGTACATCAAGCCGAAATGTTCAACGCTGGTGATCGGTCAGGCGGCCTCGATGGGGTCGGTTTTGTTGGCCGGTGGCGAGAAGGGAATGCGCTTTTCGCTGCCAAACAGCCGGATCATGGTCCACCAGCCTAGCGGCGGCTATCAGGGCCAGGCGAGCGACATCATGATTCACGCGGCCGAGACGCAGAAACTGAAAGATCGCCTTTATGATATATACGTGCGCCACACCGGGCAGACCAAAAAGGCTGTTGAAAAAGCGCTGGATCGGGACAACTTCATGAGCCCGGAAGAAGCGAAAGACTGGGGTCACATCGACGAAATCGTCGAAAACCGCGCCAAAATGGATGGCGATGAGGCTTGAAGATAAGTCCCCGCGTCAACGGCGTGGGGGCCATTTTTGAGATTGTAGCCGCCTTTGTGGTGGCCTAAGCTGCATCAACACGCGGTACACACGCTCAGGCGGGGGCCGCAGGGACGAAGTCCGAAAGGTAGAACATGGCGACGAATTCAGGCGGTGACGGCAAGAACACGCTCTACTGCAGCTTCTGCGGCAAGAGCCAGCATGAGGTGCGCAAGCTGATTGCCGGACCCACAGTTTTCATCTGTGATGAATGCGTCGAACTGTGCATGGATATCATCCGCGAGGAAACCAAGGCCAGCGGCCTGAAATCCTCCGATGGGGTGCCGACACCCAAGGATATTTGCGAGGTTCTGGACGACTATGTGATCGGTCAGGCCACGGCCAAGCGGGTTCTGTCTGTGGCGGTTCACAACCACTACAAGCGTCTGAACCATGCGCAGAAAGCGGGCAGCGATATTGAGCTGGCCAAGTCCAACATTCTGCTGATCGGTCCCACCGGCTGCGGGAAGACGCTGCTGGCGCAAACGCTGGCGCGGATCCTGGATGTGCCGTTCACTATGGCGGATGCAACCACGCTGACCGAAGCCGGCTACGTGGGTGAGGACGTCGAGAACATCATCCTCAAGCTGCTGCAAGCGTCTGAGTATAATGTGGAACGTGCACAGCGCGGCATCGTCTATATCGACGAGGTCGACAAGATCACGCGCAAGTCCGAGAACCCCTCGATCACGCGCGACGTATCGGGTGAAGGTGTACAGCAGGCGTTGCTGAAACTGATGGAAGGCACCGTGGCCAGCGTGCCGCCGCAAGGTGGGCGTAAGCATCCTCAGCAGGAATTCCTGCAGGTGGACACCACGAATATCCTGTTCATCTGCGGCGGTGCGTTTGCCGGTCTGGACAGGATCATCGCTCAGCGCGGCAAGGGCTCGGCGATGGGCTTTGGTGCAGACGTGCGCGACAATGATGAGCGTGGCGTCGGGGAAATCTTCAAAGACCTTGAGCCCGAAGACCTGCTGAAGTTCGGTCTGATCCCGGAATTCGTCGGTCGTCTGCCGGTTCTGGCAACGCTGGAAGACTTGGACGAGGACGCGCTGGTGACCATCCTGACCAAGCCGAAGAACGCTCTGGTCAAGCAATACCAGCGTCTGTTTGAGCTTGAAGACGCTGAACTTGCCTTCACGGATGACGCGCTGAAAGCGATCGCGAAGAAAGCGATTGAACGGAAAACCGGTGCACGTGGTCTGCGGTCGATCCTGGAAGATATCCTATTGGATACGATGTTCGAGCTTCCAGGTCTTAAAAACGTGACCGAGGTCGTTGTGAACGAGGAAGCGGTGTCTTCCGACTCGCAGCCGCTGATCATTTACGCGGATGCAGCCGAGTCTGCCTCGGCCGGATAATTCCAAAGATTTCAGGCACATTCGGCGCGGTTCACCCGCGCCGTTTTCTTATGAGGGCGGTATGGCAATCAAACGGATTTCGTCGGGCGGAGAATTTGAGGCCAAGGTCGGCTATTGCCGCGCTGTTGTGGCAGGCGGATGGGTTCATGTCTCTGGCACGGTCGGACAGGGTGACGGTGTTGTTGAACAGTGCCGATCTGCACTTGAGGTGATTGAAAAGGCGTTGAGAGAAGTCGGCGCCAGCTTTGCGGATGTGGTGCGCGTGACATACATGCTGCCTGACAAAAGCGAATTTGAATCCTGCTGGCCGATCCTCCGTGAAACGTTTGGGGAAAACCCTCCGGCGACAACGATGATCGAATGTGCATTGATCGATCCGAAGTTCCGGATCGAAATCGAAGTGACCGCATATCTGCCGGAATAGCGGCTGAGGCCCGTGTGGCACTGGACCTTGGCGAGCCTTTGGTCCATATCTGCAGGAACAGAAATGCCGGAGTCAGACGATGGGAATCCTGAACAGTCTTTTGCGGGCCGTAACCTGGTGGAACGGGGCCACTCTGAATACGCAGATTTACACTGCGCGTAAGGGAGTGAAGGTTGGCGAAGATAACGAAGGCAATGTTTTCTATCGCAATTCCGACGACAGCAAACGCTGGGTTATTTTCAATGGTGAGGCCGAGGCCAGTCGGATTGACCCTGACTGGCATGGATGGTTGCACCGGACCTGGGATGAGCCTCCAACGGACAAGCCGTTGCAGCATAAGTCCTGGGAAAAACCGCATCAGGAAAATTTGACAGGTACAGCCCTGGCCTATGCGCCTGCGGGTTCGTTGCGCCGACCTGACCCGGTCGAGCGTTCGGACTATGAGGCATGGACCCCAGAATAAGCGAGGCGAGCAATGTCGAGCTATAATGTAACCGAAGTCCTGGTGGGCGGGGCCGTTCTTGCCTGTGCCGTGGCTTTTGGCGTTTATGCCAGCCAGTCAACCGGCCTGTCGCAAAGCGGGCCGGGGTACGAATTGGGTGCATCCTTCCGATCGCTTGAGGGTGTCGGTGTCGGCACGGATGTTCGACTTGCCGGCGTTAAGATCGGGACCGTGACAGGTGTTGAACTGAACCCCGATACTTATCGCGCGGACACAACTTTTTCGATCTCTGACGGGATACTGGTGCCGGATGACAGCGCGATCGTCATCTCGTCCGAAGGTTTGCTGGGTGGAAACTTTGTCGAGGTAATGCCCGGTGGATCGCCTTTTTTCTTTGAACCCGGTGATCAGGTCGAGGATACGCAGGGTGCGGTCAGCCTGATTTCGCTTCTGGTCAAATTCGTGGCCGGGGATGGCAGCGAATGAAGCGCTTATTTTTGATTGCAGCGCTGCTTGTGTCCACGGGCGCAGCAGCCCAGCAAAAGGTCCAATCTGGTCCGGGCGCGATGCTGCGTGGTTTGGATAAGGTGAGCGGACAGACCGTTGATGTCGAGATGCAGAGCGGTCAGACCGAAGCGATATTCGGCTTGGATGTTGCGTTGGGCGATTGCCGCTATCCGGCAGAAAACCCGACCGGGGATGCTTTCGCCTATCTCACGATTTGGGAAAAGGGCAAGACAGATCAACTATTTGACGGATGGATGATCGCCACTTCCCCGGCGCTGAATGCGTTGGATCATTCACGTTACGATGTCTGGGTGATCCGCTGTATAACGCCGTCCGGCGACTGATCCAGCTCTGCGGTGAAGTCTGCGCTGGCGTTGATCGCCTCCTCCAAGGCCTGTCTGTATTCAGTGCGCGGAACTTCAATCGCGCCCAGTGAAGCCAAGTGCGCAGTTAGAAATTGGGTGTCGAACAACAAAAAACCGGTGCGCCTTAGCCGATCGACCAGATAGGCCAGCGCAATCTTCGAGGCATCCGTTCGCCGCGAAAACATGCTTTCACCGAAGAACGCAGCCCCCAGGGAAACTCCGTAGACGCCGCCGATAAGCGCGGGGCCGTCCCAGACTTCTAATGAGTGCGCATGGCCGGATTGGTGCAGGCGTTGATACAGATCCCGCAGCTCTGCATTGATCCAGGTGTCGGCGCGGTCGGCACAGCCGTCGACAACACCAGCGAAGTTCTGATTGATCGTAACTGAGAAACCGCATTTGCGAATTCGCCGCGCAAGGCTGCGCGATATGTGGAACCCGTTCAGAGGGATCACGCCCCGAAACTTTGGGTCGACCCAGAACAAGTCCGGGTCGTCGCGGTGTTCGGCCATCGGGAAAATGCCGATGGAATAACCATGTAGCAGGAGTTCGGGAGAAAGGCTCATACAGACAGTCCGACGTTCGAGGGGCAAAAGCCCCTCGAAGTGGTTGTGTTACTCGGCCATATTCTCCGCAAGCCAATGCTCCAGCCAGTGAATGTTGTAGTCGCCGCTGTGGATGTCGGCTTCTTGCAGCAGAGCATGGAATAGCGGCACAGTCGTGTCGATTCCGTCCACGATCAGTTCACCCAAGGCGCGTTCCAGACGCGCCAGCGCCTCGGCCCGGTCGCGGCCCTGCACGATCAGCTTGGCGATCAGCGAGTCGTAGTAGGGCGGGATCGAGTACCCGTCGTAAAGCGCTGAATCCATCCGCACACCCAGACCGCCGGGCGCGTGATAGGCGCTGATCTTGCCGGGGCAGGGTGAGAAGTTGGGCAGCTTTTCCGCGTTGATCCGAACCTCGATGGCGTGACCGTTGATTTCCAGATCGTCCTGACCGAAGGACATGTCTTCGCCTGTGGCCACGCGGATTTGTTCGCGCACCAGATCGACGCCGAAAATACCTTCGGTTACAGGGTGTTCCACCTGCAGGCGGGTGTTCATTTCGATGAAATAGAACTCGCCGTTTTCATACAGGAACTCGATGGTACCTGCGCCGATATAGTTGATCTTGGCGACAGCGTCGGCGCAGATTTTACCAATCTTGGCGCGTTCTTCGGGGGTGATGCTGGGGCCGGGAGCCTCTTCAAACACTTTCTGGTGGCGGCGCTGTAGCGAGCAGTCACGTTCGCCCAGGTGAACCGCTTTGCCCTTGCCGTCGCCAAAGACCTGAATCTCGATATGGCGCGGCGTGGTGAGGTATTTCTCGATATAGACCTCGTCATTGCCAAAGGCGGCCTTGCCTTCGGCCCGCGCGGTCATGAAGGCGCTTTCCATCTCCTCGGCGGTTTGCGCGACTTTCATGCCGCGTCCGCCGCCACCGGCGGTGGCCTTGATGATGACGGGATAGCCGAATTCCTCACCAATGCGCTTTGCGTCTTCCAGAGTGGGAACGCCACCGTCCGAGCCGGGAACGCACGGCACGCCCAACGCCTTCATCGTGTCCTTGGCGGTGATCTTGTCACCCATCACACGGATATGTTCGGCGGTAGGGCCGATGAAAGTGATGTCGTGGTCTTCGACGATCTGCACGAATTCAGCGTTCTCGGACAGGAAGCCATAGCCGGGGTGGATCGCCTGCGCGCCTGTAATTTCACAGGCCGAGATGATCGCGGGCACAGACAGATAGCTTTGCGGGCTGGGCGGAGGGCCGATGCAGACCGACTCGTCCGCCATGCGCACATGCATTGCGTCGCTGTCGGCGGTGGAATGGACGGCGACCGTCTTTATCCCCATCTCGCGCGCAGCGCGGATGACGCGCAGGGCGATCTCGCCTCGGTTGGCAATCAGGATCTTGTCGAACATGGGCCCGCCTTACTCAACGATGACCAGAGGTGTGCCGAATTCGACGGCATCACCGTCGCCCACGAGAATGCGCTTGATGGTGCCCGACTTGGGCGCGTGGATGTGGTTCATGGTTTTCATGGCTTCGACGATCAGCAGCGTGTCGCCTTCGGACACGGATGCGCCGACCGAGATGAATGCGGGCGCGCCGGGTTCGGGCTGCATGTAAACGGTGCCGACCATGGGCGAGGTTACCGCACCCGGATGGCTGGCTGGGTCTTCAGCAGCGGCCGGTGCTTCGGCAGCAGCAGCCGGGGCCGGAGCAGCAGCAGGTGCAGCGGGGGCCGCAGTCGGAACTGCCACCTGAACCGGAGCTACGGCAGCGGTTTGCGACAAGCGACTGACGCGTACATTCAGGCTGTCTTCCTCGCCATATACGCGTTTGACCTGCAGTTCGGTCAGGTCATTCTCGCGCAGCAATTCGGCCAATGCCTTGATGAATGCCACATCCGCTTCGTGTTTGGTTTCAGTCATGAGTGTCCTCGACGGTTCCCCTATGGCCCGTCTGTGTCTTGCGGGCTTTGGTCTGATTACGCAGCGTTATAAGCCATGCGCTCGGTCATGAAAAGCGCAGTCTCGGCCTGTCAGATGGGGGTTTTAACGAAGATTGCGAGGGGCGAAAGGGGTCAGAGAGGCATTCCGGAAAGTTTCGCGACGAGTTCAGGCAGTTTACGCGCCCCGAATTTCTCGAGAAGGCGCGCGCGGTATGCTTCGATGGTGCGATAGCTCAAGCCAAGTTCGACGCCGATTTCCTTGGCAGACAGGCCGCGGCAGGACAAAATGGCGACTTCGCGTTCCCGCGTGGTCAATTCGACCAATGGGCGTTCTTCCGAGATGTCGGAAAAGCTCCAGATGCCGTGGCGGAAGGGATCGTCCGGGGTCAGTGAACGACCGCGCGCGCGGCACCAGAACAAGTCACCATTTCGCCGCCGCATGACGCGTTCGTCCGTGTAATATCCGGTATCGCGCATGACCTGAAGGCTGCGAGCGCCAATGCGTTCCCAATCCGCGACCGAGGGATAAAGATGCAGCAGTGGCATGTTGCGATAATCGGCTTCGTCCCCGCCGAAGGTGCGAGCAAACTGCAGATTGCAGCGACGGATGATACGGTTTTCCAACTCGACCAATCCGATAGGAGCATATTCAAAGGCAGCATCACTCATCCTGGTATCGTGCCGGGAATTGGTTGGAATTAGAAGGGGTAGCACGCAGATTGTGGTGCTGACGGGCGTCAGGACGCTCCTCATGATTGTGCAAATACTTTGTCAAAGGTGTAAATTGGGTTTGAAAATTCAGGTCTAAAAGATAGAAAACAATATAGAGTTCAGAAAAATCTGAAGGCTCTTGAAGATGAGTTCCGCTTGGGGAGGAGCGAGAACATGCGCGACACGCTGACAGGCAGCCGTATCCGAGAGAGGCGACAAATCGCGGGTCTGCGTCAGGCAGAGCTGGCGCGTCAGGTCGGGATCTCGGCCTCGTATTTGAACCTGATCGAGCACAATCGCCGCAGGATTGGCGGCAAGCTGCTGGTTGATATTGCCTCGGCTCTGGCTGTTGAACCTTCTCTGCTGACGCAGGGGCTGGAGGCGACGCTTATTTCCGCGCTGCGCGAGGCGGCAGCGGATGCGGTGGGGCAACAGGCCGAAGTCGACAGTCTGGAGGAGTTCGCGGGGCGCTTTCCGGGGTGGGCTGCTGTGCTGGCACAGATGCACAGGCGCGTTGTCTCGCTTGAGCGGACGGTCGAAACCCTGTCCGACCGCTTGACCCATGATCCACATCTGGCCGCTTCGATGCACGAGGTTCTGTCCACCGCGGCTGCGATTCGTTCGACCGCAGCGATTCTGGCCGAGACGCAGGAAATCGAACCGGAATGGCAGGACCGCTTTCATCGAAACCTGCACCAAGATGCCGAACGCCTTGCCGACAGTTCCAAGTCTTTGGTTGCCTATCTCGACGATTCTGACAGTGCCGACGACCGCCGGGGCGTTCCTCTTGAGGATGTTGAGGCATTTTTTGAACAGCACGGGCACCACTTTCCCGAGGTTGAGGCCGGAGGAGAGATCGCAGCAATAGACCTGAGCGAGATGGATTCTGTGGCTGCGAAAACTGTGACTCGTGGCTTTTTGGACATTTATGCGGCTGACGCGAAGGCCATGCCATTGGAAGCAGTAGTAGATGCTCTGGCTGGTGCCGAGCCTGACCCAATCAGGCTGGCAGCACAGTTTTCAGTGAACATTGCGACGGTTCTGCGGCGCTTGGCGGCTTTGCCCGACGGGGTGCTGTCACGTCCGACCGGGTTGGTTGTTTGTGACGCGTCTGGAAGTATCTTGTTTACAAAGTCGGTGCCGGGATTTGCGATGCCGCGCTTTGGTGAAGCGTGTCCTTTGTGGCCTTTGTTTCAGGCGTTGAACCGACCTTTGGTGCCGATCCGCAAGCGTATCGTGCAGCTAGGCCGTTCTGCCGCCGAGTTTGATTGCTTTGCCTATGCTTGGCCGCAGACGATCTCTGCGTATGACGACGCGCCTGTCTACCGCTCGGTCATGCTGGTCCGTTCCGTCGAAGAAGGCGGGCAGGGCGGTCAACCAGTTGCCAAGGTCGGACCAAGTTGCAGGGTATGTCCGAACGCTGACTGCGAGTCGCGCCGAGAGCCGTCGATTCTGAGCGAAGGCTTTTGACACTTTCCTGACAGACGGCGTAAGCTGGCACAGACAGGACTGCGGATGGGTATCCTGTCACGGGGAGGAATGAAACATATGAGCCGTAAGGTTCTACTGATTGAGGATGAGCCGAACATCGCCGAGGCCATTCGGTTTCTGCTGACGCGTGAGGGTTGGCAGGTCGAAACGCACGCCGAAGGATCGGACGCTGTCGAGGTCATTCAGGGCGCAAATCCTGATCTTGTTATTTTGGATGTCATGCTGCCGGGCAAAAGCGGCATGGATATTCTGCGCGATCTGCGCGAGTTGGAGGACCTTCGGGGTCTGCCGGTCTTGATGCTGACCGCACGCGGCCAGCTTCGGGATCGCGAAATGGCCGAAAGTGCGGGCGTCAGCCGCTTTATGACCAAGCCGTTTTCCAATGCCGAGGTCCTGACCGCCGTGCGCGATCTGCACGCACAGGCCACACAATCATGAGCAATGGCGAAGATCGGCAGCCTCAGGGTGTTCGGCCTTCGCTGTTTCTGGAACGCCAAAGCTATCGCCGCCGTCGGTTGACGGATGCGGCTAGGTTGTTGCCGATTCTCGGGGCTGCGCTGATCGCAATTCCGTTGCTTTGGCCCGAACCGGGGGAAACCGGGACGGTCACTTTGTCGTCGGCCATCCTATATATCTTTACCTGCTGGGGGCTGTTGATACTGATTAGCCTGATCTTTGGCTTCGCCGCCCGTCGCACGGCGGCGCGGGATGACACCGACCCGGACGCGGACCGATGGCAACGCTGAACCTTCTGATCCTTGTCTGTCTGGGCTATGTGGTTCTTTTGTTTGGTGTGGCCTTTGCTGCTGACCGAATGGCAGCCGCTGGGCGTGGCGCGTGGCTGCGATCTCCGCTGATCTATACGCTGTCGCTGTCGATCTACTGCACGGCATGGACATTCTACGGCGCGGTTGGAAATGCTGCCCGGTCAGGGCTGGAGTTCGTGACGATTTATCTGGGTCCCACGCTGGTCATGATCAGTTGGTGGTGGGGGCTCAGGAAACTGGTCAGGGTCGGGCGCAGCCAACGGGTGACCTCGATCGCTGACCTGATCTCGTCCCGGTATGGCAAGTCGAATACGCTGGCGATCTGCGTGACCATTCTGGCGGTGCTTGGCGGTACGCCGTATATCGCCCTGCAACTGCAATCCATTACCTTGTCGTTCTCGATTTTTGCCGAGGCCGACCCGTCCGGCCTTTACCGCGAAGGGTCGAGCGTGTTTTGGGTGGCCGCTGGACTAGCGGTTTTCGCCATCCTGTTCGGGACACGAAACCTGGACGCGAACGAGCGTCACCACGGGGTTGTGACCGCTATCGCATTGGAATCCGTGGTCAAACTGTTCGCTTTGCTGGCAGTCGGCATCTTTGTTGTCTGGGGGGTCGCAGGCGGCGTTGGGCCGATGATGGATCGCATAGACGCCTCGGAGATTGGTCAATGGAACGTGGACGCGGGACGCTGGACGACGTTCATCTTCTTGTCGGCTGCGGCCTTTGTCTGCCTGCCGCGCATGTTTCAGGTCATGGTGGTTGAAAACGCAGATGAAGGACACCTGAGAACCGCGGCGTGGGCGTTTCCGTTGTACCTGCTGTTGATGAGCCTGTTTGTGGTGCCGATCGCCGTGGTGGGGCTGGACCTGTTGCCGGAAGGATCAAACCCGGACTTGTTCGTCCTGACTGTCCCCTTGTCACAGGGCAATGACTGGCTGGCCATGCTGTCCTTCATTGGCGGTTTCTCGTCGGCCACGTCGATGGTGATCGTCACGGCGATGGCCTTGTCGACCATGGTCTCGAACCATCTGGTGATGCCGATCTGGTTAAGCACTCAGGAGGGGTCGGGGTCCGTATCCGGCGACGTTCGGCACGTTGTATTGGTCGCGCGCCGTGTCTCAATCGCCGCTATCATGGCGCTGGGTTTTTTCTATTATCGGTTGTCCGGTGGCGGCGCGGCGCTTGCCTCAATCGGACTTGTGGCCTTTGCTGGTATCTCTCAGATTCTGCCCGCTCTGGTCGGAGGTTTGTTCTGGCGTGGGGCAACGCGGACGGGCGCGCTGGTCGGGCTGACCGTGGGGTTCTTTCTGTGGATTTACACGCTGCTTCTGCCCGGAATGGGTGGGGCGCTGATGTCCGACTCGGTTCTGCAGAACGGTCCGTTCGGGATCGGCTGGCTGCGGCCGCAGGCGTTGTTCGGGATCGAAGGTATGGATCCGATGGTCCATACGGTCATGTGGTCGCTGTCCCTGAATACCGTCGCTTTCTGCGTGGCGTCGCTGCTGAGCTTTCCCAGCCCGCTGGAACGCTTGCAGGGCGCACAGTTCGTCAACGTCTTTGACCACTCTGTCGCACCGCGCGGTTGGACCGGCTCAGTTGCGCAGAGCGAGGATCTGATGATCATGACCCAGCGAATACTGGGGGCTGGTCCCGCGCAGGAGTTCTTTCAGGCCGAAGCCGAACAACAAGGCGGACGGTCCAGCCTGCCCGAACCAACGCCTGCCTTTCTGGAGCGTCTGGAGCGTGAACTGAGCGGCTCGGTCGGGGCGGCGACGGCGCATGCCATGATCGGCCAGATTGTCGGCGGGTCTTCGGTGTCGGTCGAGGATTTGTTGGCGGTGGCCGACGAATCCGCTCAGCTGCTTGAGTATTCCAGCCAGCTAGAGGTGAAATCCGCAGAGCTCAGTCGCACTGCACTGCAATTGCGAGAGGCAAATACCAAACTAACGCAGATTTCTGAGCAGAAAGACAGCTTCCTCAGCCAAGTCAGCCACGAACTGCGGACGCCCATGACCTCGATCCGCGCCTTTTCCGAGATCATGCGAGACACCGACGGACTTAGCCCTGAGGAGCAGACACGTTATGCCGCGATCATCCATGATGAGGCTCTGCGGCTGACGCGATTGCTTGACGATTTGCTCGACCTGAGTGTTCTGGAAAGCGGTCAGGTCAACCTGAATATGGGCGGGGATACCCTGCGCTCGGTGTTGGATCGGGCTGTATCCAGCGCCTTGGCCGGTACCAGCAAGTCCCTGACGGTGCGTCGGTCGAAAACCTCGGAACGTATCCCCCTGCACACAGATTTGGATCGTTTAGGGCAGGTGTTCATCAATTTGATATCAAACGCGCAGAAATATTGCGACGCTGACGAACCGGTCCTGACTATTTCGGCGCACGACGTCGGCGGGCAAGTCGTGATTGATTTTGCGGACAACGGAAGCGGCATTCCGCCCGAAGCCCGTTCGATGGTGTTTGAAAAATTCGCCCGAGTAGGGGGCGACAAGGCAGGCGGAGCAGGTCTGGGGTTGGCAATCTGCCGTGAGATCATGCAGCGTCTTGGTGGAGAAATCAGCTATTTGCCCGGGCAGGGGGGCGCAGCCTTCCGTGTCAGAGTGCCGCTTGCTTACAGACAAGCCGCGCAATAGTCCCGACGTAAAGGTATTCGTAACCTGCGTTGGAGTAGACCTGATACCAGACACAGTTTGGATTGACGGTTTCGGGCATGACACAGCCGGTCAGCGCAGCCTTGGCGCGAAAACTAACTGCAGGACAGGAGGGGCGGGGCGATAGACCTCATTCGGTGCTGCGCGCGCTGCGTTTGGCCTTGGCACGCGCCGCTGCTGACAGGCTGCGGCTGCCGCTGGCGGTGATCGCGGCAAAGCAGGTGGCGGGGAGTCCGGATACGCTGGGAGGTCAGGTTGGTGATGACTGGCTGTTGTTGCAATTCACCGATGCCGAAGGCCTGCAAGCTGCTGTATGCATGGATTTGGGGACCGTGTCGGCGATCGTGCAGGTTCAGACGGTTGGCGAAGTGATGCCGTCGCCCCCAGTGGAACGCGCATTTACAGACACGGACGCCGCAATGGTTGCGCCTTGGGTTGAAGAAGTTTTCAGACGCGCGGCAAATCTGGTTGAGGACGCAGGCGATCAGGACAGACTGACCGGATTTCAATACCGTCTAAGACTGGCCGATTTGCGAATGATGTCGCTTGCTTTGGTCGAAGACGCGTATGTCTCATATGACCTGACCGTGGAATTGGGGAATGGCCTGCGGCAAGGGAAAGTTTCTGTCCTTTTGCCAGAGCTTTCAAGCGGTTCAGATGCCGAGGATCACGATGAAGATGCCGCACTTAAACTCGGACAAGGGGCAGGTGTTCTTCGCGCTGAACTGGACACCGTGATATGTCGAATGTCGGTGCCGCTGGCCTCTCTTTCCGCGCTGGCGACCGGGGACATTCTGCCGCTGGCTGGCGCAAGACTTGACCAGGCCGAAGTATTGACGATTGACCGTTCTCGTGCAGCCGTGGGGCGGTTGGGGCAATGTGGCGGGATGCGTGCCGTTCGTCTGAATGAGCAGGTTCCATTGCCTTCGCCCTTGGGTGCGGACGCGCAGGAGTTTCTCGCAGCTCGGGCGCACAACCAGCCGACGTCAGACAACTCAGCGGACGCAGCCGAAATTGTCCTGAACGAAGCCAACGGCCTAGTGGACGACCTGGAGTTAGGCGATTCTGATCAGATTGCCGCGGAAATTTCAAAGCTGGCTGGTCTGAGTGATGACGCAGGACAGCTTGATTGATCCTGCGGTTTTATTCTCCCGAGTTCCGTATCTGATTGAGAGCAGGGCGAAGATTTTCCAGCGCGTAACCAGCCTTGGTGGTTGCATCCAGAATTTCGTCGGTGCTCATCCGATCGCATTGACCCAGCGCCCAGACGACCGAACAGCGTGTGCCAGACGCACAATAGGCTAGAACCGGTCCACTGCAGCTTTCTGCCAGCTCGCGTTGGAGGGCAACGTTTTCAGGCGTCATCGTCTGATGGGTCAGTTCCAGAACTTCATACTCAAGTCCCGCAGCACGGACGGCCTGACCGATCGCGTCTGACTGCATGCCTGTTGGAACTTCGGTATTCGGGCGGTTGCAAATGACCTTGACGAAACCGGCTTCGACAATGGCTGGAATATCGTCGACCGTGATTTGCGGCGAGACGGCGTAGCGGGGGGTAATGGGTCGAATCTCCATGCCAATTGCTTAGGCTGCGTTTGCGGATCTGTCCAGTTGTGCCCCTACAGTTGGCGCAGCGTACATACCTGCGATCATTGCCGCCAGAAACACTAGCCCGCCCAGACCGCCGTATGTCACAGACGCAATTGCAGGCCCCGGACAAAGCCCGGCCAATCCCCAACCTGCGCCAAACATAACCGAACCAAGGATCAGGCGGCGGTCCAGTTCTGGTGGCGACATGGCGGGAAAGTCCCCACCGGTCAAAGGGTGGCGATGTTCCGTCAGACGCCACGCTAGCAACATCGGCAGGATCGCTCCGCCCATTACAAAAGCCAAGGTTGGATCCCAGTTCCCGAACACGTCCAGCCATCCCTGAACCTTGGTCGTGTCGGTCATACCCGAGATCAGAAGACCCGCTCCGAACAGCGACCCTGCGATTAATGAAATCAGCAAACGCATCAAATCACCCCCCACATATGTCGCAGAACCGCGAGGGTGATCGCTCCGGCCAAGATATAGACGACAGTGGCCACAATACCGCGCAAAGAAAACCGCGAGATACCGCAAACCCCGTGGCCCGAAGTGCAGCCATTGGCGATCCTGGTGCCGACGCCGACCAACAATCCAGCCAATATGATCACAGCAAAGTTGCCGGTCAGGTGCGTTTCCGGTGCGGGGGAAAGCAAAGGGCGAAGCAGTAGGGGCATCCCGATAAGGCCCGCTACGAATACCAGTCGCTCGAGCGTGCGGTCGCTGTTGTCAACCAGCCCGCCCAGTATGCCGCTTGCCCCCATAATTCGTCCGTTTCCAAGCAGATAGACGGCGGCACCCAGTCCTATAAGGATGCCTCCGCCCAGTCCCCATATCCATTCTGACTGCATAGTTATTTCCTTGCTTCTGCACCTTGCAGGTCACAGTTTGTTCACCGGGATCTTCAGAAAAACATCCCCTTGTTCGTCCTCTGGCGGCATCTGTCCCGCGCGCATGTTGACCTGCAGGGAGGGCAGGATCAGGCGGGGCATGCCAAGTGTCGCATCCCGAGCATCGCGCATCTCGACGAATTCCTCGACCGATCTGCCCTGTCCTATGTGGACATTGAGCGCCTTTTGCTCTCCGACCGTTGTTTCCCAGGCGTATTCATCCCGGCCCGGAGCCTTGTAGTCGTGGCCCACGAAGATACGGGTTTCATCGGGCAAAGAGAGAATTTTTTGGATTGAGGCATACAGCATTTCCGAGGACCCGCCCGGAAAGTCGCACCTTGCGGTGCCAAAATCTGGCATGAACAAGGTATCGCCGACGAATGCGGCATCACCGATAACATAGGTCAGGCAAGCCGGAGTATGGCCGGGTGTGTGCAGAACATCACCGCGCATTTGGCCCACGTGAAAGCTGTCGCCTTCGCGGAACAACGCATCGAACTGACTGCCGTCACGCTGAAACTCGGTCCCTTCGTTGAAGATTTTGCCGAAGGTTTCCTGAATGGTGACAATCTGGTCCCCAATTCCGATCTTTCCGCCAAGTTCCTGCTGCAGATACGGCGCGGCCGACAGATGATCCGCGTGAACATGGCTTTCCAGAATCCACTCAACTTTCAATCTGTTGTCGCGGACGTACTCAATAATCTTGTCGGCGGAGCCGGTGTTCGTTCGGCCCGACGCGTGGTCGAAATCCAGTACGCTGTCGATGATCGCGCAGGCCGTGCCCTCGGGTTCCTGCACCAGATAGGACACCGTAAACGTGTCTGTATCAAAAAACGCTTTCACCTTGGGTGTCATCTCGCCCTCCGTCATTGCTGCCCAATACGTATATTAATTACGGAATGTATCGGGATCAACTGTCCGTGATTTGATGTTTGTCAAGGCAGGTTAAAGCAGAACGGCCTAGAATTTAACCATTCCGCAGTTCGCTGCCGAAACAGCATTTGGCGCAGGCGGGTTTTCGCGTGTCCCCGGGTTAAGATCAGCAAGTCTTAAAACGGTTACCTATATCAGGGTAATAAGGCACCATTTGGGAGGATGGAAATGTCTACACTGAACTTGTATTCCGAGGCTGAACAGCTTGAGCAGAAGCTGCAAGGGGCTTGCCTTGAAACGCGTTTAGCCCTTCAGCCAAGTGTGACAAAGGTTATTGAGCGAATGCGGCAAGAGGGTGTCCGTGTGCCTTCGCGATTGCGGCGACTGGATGCTGCGCTGTGTGAAGACGCGATGGAGGCTCAGTTCGACAATCTGCCGATTTAACGCGCAAAGCTAGCTGAACGATATTCCCAGAATAACCAGCATCAGTCCAATTACGGACAGAAATAGCGAGGCCAGGTTCCACGGCAGGACACCCTGAACAACAGCGCGCAATTCGTCGTCAGATAGCCCGGATTTGCGCGCTTTCATCACACGCAGAATACACCAGACGAGCCCCAAAAGACCGGCGAGGGACAGGGCTGCTCCGCCCCAGGTGATGATTTCAAACATGGTTCCCCACATTGGCCTGCAAGTTTCTACTGCGCTTATCGGATCACCCCGCGCCACACAAGCCCGGCGCCGGATTGTCCGCTTGCGGCGCGCGCGGCAGCGATGTATCCGGCTTAGTGCCGTTCTGCGGTAACAGACCTCAGCCTCCGGGAGAAAAATAAATGGAAGATATGTCCGAAGATCAAGCCGCCGCCAACTATCGCGTAACCGCGGGAGAGCTGCGTCAGTTTATCGAACGGTTTGAGCGTCTGGACGCCGAGAAAAAAGACATCGCTGAGCAGCAGAAAGAGGTCATGGCGGAAGCCAAGGCGCGCGGCTACGATACCAAGGTCATGCGCAAGGTGATTGCTCTGCGCAAACGTGACAAGGCCGATATCGCCGAAGAAGAGGCGGTGCTGGAAATGTACAAAGAAGCGTTGGGCATGGGCTGACACCGCGCAGCCCAGGGTCCGTTAAGGGCGCCGCTTCGAGTACAGACCAGATATTCCGACCAGTCCGCTCTGAGGCGTGCTGCGGTCAAAGCTGGGTCTTTCCAAACCAAAGGGAATACAGCGAACTGTAACCTGCCCCGGGGCGTGTGAATCAAGGTCTCAGAAGCCGAACCCCCGGCATGGTTTCCAGCCTTGCAAGGTCTTGTTCGTACAGCTCTGAAAACGCTTCGATAATCTCGGTGTTCCAACCGGGAAGTTCCAGTTCTTCTTCGACCATATCGGGCCGCGCATGTTCTTCCAGAACTTCAGCTAGCGCGTCCCGCGTGCTGGCTTGATTCTGATCTGATCCTGCGCTGACAATTTCCTGCGCCTTCTCCTTCCCCGCCTCGGTCAAAAGCGAGAGCAACAGGTCGTGCTCGCCTTGAATGGGCGTGTCATCCGGCAGGCCAGAGATTGATCGGACAATGTCTCCCCACAGAAACGGCGATTCCTCATTGCTCCAGAGCGTAATTTTAACCTCCGGTGCCAGATCGCGGACGTCGTCGATCATTCCTGTCCAACTTAGGCAGCTCAGGTCAGTGCTTCGGGTGATGTTTTCGCGGTCTGCATCCGGCAGTGACATCAGGAGTTTCGGCACAAAGCTGCCCGGATTTCGCAATGAAAAGAAAAGTTCAAGCTGTGTGCTGCCCAACGCCTGATCCAATAGGGACATCCGCTGCCCGGCCAGTGGATAAAACTGTCCGTGCTGTATGGCAGATTTTCCATCGGCAATAAGGTCGTTGCTTAGAAATACAGTGCGACGAACTTGCGGGTCAGAGGGCAAGGCTGCCTGAACTTGATCGATTTCCTGTGGCTTTAGCGGGCGCGTAGGAGGCGCAGCAAAAGCAGGCTTGAACACCTGCCGGTATCGGCGCGGCCTAAATGTTGCAACGCCTTGTTCAGAAAGCACATTCTTGTTGGCCCGTAAGGACCTTGATAGCCTGCCTTCGTCAGTAAATGCGGCTCCTGCGTGGATCGCAACCTGCATATTCGGTTCTTACCCTTGCATATTTTGCCCCATCTGCCGAGTTACATGCTGCCTGCGGCGCAGTCAAACCCGCCAGCGAGAACCAGTGAAATGAGGGGTCTGGCAATGAAAATCCAAAAACCTAAAGATAAGATAAAAAATCAGGGTTGCAGTCCTGAACCATAGGAAGTAATCGACACCAAGTGCCCCTATAGCTCAGCTGGTAGAGCAACTGATTTGTAATCAGTAGGTCCGCGGTTCGAGTCCGTGTGGGGGCACCAGACTCATTGTTTTCAAAGGGTTTTTCCGGTTCATGTAACTGGAAATGGAGCCTTTTGTTATGGATGTACGGTTACCCAAAGGCCTCTTTAAGCGAGGCAAAGGTTACGCCGTGAGAGTCGCGGTACCGACCGAATACCAACCGATTCTCGGAAAGAAAGAAATTGTTAGAGGTCTTGGGACACAAGACTTGGCTGAGGCGTTGGTTCGGCGGAAGGATGTCGTGGAGCAAGTTCTTAGGTCGATTGGCGAAGGAACTGTCCCGGAACCAGTCGAAACAAAGACCAAGAAGAAGTTGCCTATTGATGGGACGACAGTCAGCGATACTGCGCACAGATGGTTGGCGGAAGCTGATGGTATCACGAACGCAACCAAGGCGCGTTATCGGCAGCACCTTGAAGGCTTTGAGGCGTTCGCTGGGAACATTGAGGTCTCTCAGATTAACAGAAAGCTGGCATTGGCTTTCATGGAGCATCTCAAAAGAACACCCTCAGAACGAACAGGGGAACTACTGTCCGACCGTTCGCTACAGTCGTACCAGTGCTGTCTTGCTTCCTACTGGCGCGTCTTGGATCACTGGGGCTTGGTCGACCCAGACGTTCGTAATCCCTTTTCGTCGCTCCTGAGGCGTGTGGCGGGACAAAAGAGGAAAGCTGATCCAAGGGAGAAGAAGTTGAGACCAGTAACCAGAGAAGAAGCTGAGAGCCTTCTCACTTACATTGCTAGCAACTCCGCCCTCAAATACCAGTTCGAGATGTTCCTTACCGTCAGGTTGCTTTGGGTAACCGGATGCCGCCTCAATGAAATCTGTGGACGGTACCTGTCCGACATAGATGATAAGGGGAGCCACATTTGCATCAACATCCCTGAGGCTAAGACAGAGGCGGGAAAGCGAGTGGTAATGATTGTTGGTGATGATGATTGTGAATTGCTCAGACAGGCCATGAAGCAAGCTGCCATAGCCAAACCATCTTGTTCTGAGAATGAAGGTCGGTTGTTCCCTCGGATCACCCTAGGCGGTTACGACAAGCGACCAAGTCATTATCTCGGGAAAGCCTTGGAGAAGGCGAGAAAGAACCTTGAGGGTGATCATTCCAAATGGGACATGCACTCATTTAGGCGAACCGCTGTTTCGGCATTGGTGAACGTTGGCGTTGCTCGTGAAGCTAGGAACCTTGCAGTCGGTCATTCCAACAAAGACGATTTGGGCATAAGCGTCTATTCGAAGAGGGCTGAATTGGATGGGTTAATCAAGACAACCTTTGAGGCACTATATGCTGAACTCGGAGGTAGCCTCATGTCCCAAATGGTTCCAAGTGGGAAGTTACATTCCCGCCAGACCTAGCGAGTAATGCGATTGGTTGTCAGATCGGTTTTCAGGCCGAAAATTAAATGACAACGGAAGGTAAGCGCCTAAACTTACTAGGCTGTGGACCTATACAAGGAACGCAGCCTAAACGGAAACTTTGACCGAGAGCAAACGCTGGCGAAAAATGCGGCTATGACCGAGTTACGGGACAA
Organism: Ruegeria sp. CL6; assembly: GCF_056536465.1. Lineage (NCBI taxonomy): Bacteria > Pseudomonadati > Pseudomonadota > Alphaproteobacteria > Rhodobacterales > Roseobacteraceae > Ruegeria > Ruegeria sp. CL6. Next base: position 775,552 of record NZ_JBQFPR010000001.1, on the reverse strand, counting down.
ATCGGCCGCTAGCTGCGCCGCAGCACTTTCGCGCCGTTTGAATGTCCGTATCGCCAACTTTTCAGCCAAAAGCGGACACGACGAGATTTTCATTTGCAAGAAACCAAATTCATAGTTCCGCTGTAGCGCGATCTCCCGGAAGCGGTCGCTTGAGTGGAAAAGTTCGACCCATTATAACTGTAAGCCCAGGCCAAAATTGAGCGACCCAAATCTGTAATTCTAAATTGTTCAAAGGCATTGATAAAACTGCTAAGGACTTGTCAGTAAACGGATTACCCTAATCAAGCGGTCCGCTGGAATCTGCATTGGTTCAATACTAAAGATCCCCATACGGCCAACTATTTTGGGCTTGTTCAAAAATTCTTCCACCGAATGCATACGAGGGCGATGTGCATAGTCATCGAATAGTAGGGTCACGGGCCGAGATATACAGAAAGCCGTTGCCAAAGCGCAGCCAACGCGAAAACGACCGTCGACCAATATCACATCCGGGTGTTTGAATCCCTCATTTTGCCAAATTGAGAGGGGATAACGGGGATATCGATCGGCTTTGCTTCGATCAGCAGGAAACCCCCACTTTTTGGTTTTACCGATATCTACCCAATGGATATTAACTTCGGTGCCTTTGTTTGGCGGGTTTGATCGAAACCATCTGCGCATCTTTCGAACCCATTTTCGATCACTTTCGACGCTATATATTTTTTTAGCCTTCATCTCTGCTGCGAGCACGGTAGAACCACCGGACCCGTACTCTAAGATAACTGAGGCTTTTTCATAGTAGGTACGAAGAACCTTTTGTTCATCGACTGGCATCGTAATTACTGGTCTTTGAATTTCCAATGTTTTCAAACTTCCGCTCCTTTGTCTCAGGTAAATCATACCTGCCTTTGACACGCCTTTGCAGATGAATTTCACTCCGTATAGAGGCCTTTTCAAAACAGCCGAAGCAAATCAGCATTGCCTAACGCGGCGCTCCTGTGAACGATTTTTGCGAGAACAAGGTAGTCGCGGGAACGACATCAGTTACAAATACTTGCGTTAAATTGGGCGGCACAAAACACAGGGATTACACCTCAAGAGTTCCATACCGGATCGTTTTAATGCATTGTGCAGTAGTTATCGCACACTAAAGGCCGAAAGATTGCTGATGACGACAGTTGAACGGCGAAGAGAAGTCGCCCGTGTATTGCGACCATTTGACGTGGGCTACGAGTTAGTCAGGATCGGAGATTTCGGTGACGGTGGTTATCTTGTGCCCGACGATCTGTCGAATATCGGGGCTTGCTTTTCACCTGGTGTATCCAAACAAGCGAGTTTCGAATTGGACCTCGCGAAGCGAGGCATTAACTCCTTTATGGCGGACGCATCAGTCGACGGACCGGCTGAGAATGTGCCGGGTGCCGTTTTTCGCAAACAACATCTCGGCCCACGTACGGAAGATGGTCTCATCTCATTGAAAGACTGGGTCGCTGATTGCGCCTCTGATGATAGCGATTTGATTCTACAGATGGACATCGAGTCGGCTGAGTACCCCGTGTTTTCATTGCTGCCTCCGGAGTGCCTTGCCCGGTTTCGGATAGTCGTAATCGAATTGCACCGCATACCTTCGATATTGATGAAACCAAAATTCTTTGATCGCGCAAAACCGTTGCTTGACGCAATCGGTACTTCGTTTACCAGCGTGCACATCCACACTAACAACGTATCTGGGCAAGTAGAGATTGACGGAACGGCATTTCCGCGAGTTGTAGAGGCAACATTCATCAGAAATGATCGGGTGAAGTATCGACTTCCAACGCAAGCACTTCCTCACAAGCTAGATGCGCGACACAATCCGGCAAGACCGGAGATTCCAATTCCAGAGGAATGGCTCGGGGTCTAACGCGGGCAAGCTACCCAACAAATTCTGTAACGCAGCATGGTACACGTGCTGGTCCTTGAGGACCTGTCGACTACGAATTCATGACCCCAAAGTGGGAGTCTTTGTGGCGGCTAATAGGCGACGATTCATTCCAGGGATCGTCCAGGAATTCATTCGAGCTTACGATCATCAGAGCTAGTTCGGCTGACGTTATTCTCTCGAGAGCGAGTTTTCAGCACTTGCCAAAGCCTGCCCAAACTGGTTTTCAATCCAACTTGAGTGGCGGAGATGTACATCGCCTCCTCCGATGCAATATTCAGGTTTAGACAAACCAGGCGTGTTCATCACTCCAGTCACTTCGCGCAAATCGAAATACGGAAGCCCATATGCTTCTGCCTCCTGTCGCAGTCGATCGGAGAAGTCGGCGTTGATTTTCCAATGCCTCTCCAAACTAACACCCAGGCACTCTATCTTTTCGGAGAACTGATCTCGCGACATATTCAGCGGGATGCGTATCCGTCTATTCAACATTCTGCGCATGGACTTGGCGTCTTGAATTGTTGAGGTGTTTAGGCCTTTTACTATGACATGTCTTTGCCCTGCTACTTCTAGGCATGAGTCGAGATAACGGCTCAGGGCGCGCAGCCTAGTTTCCAAAGCATCCTCTACTCGAATTTCATCTCTGAGCGCCATGAAGTAACAGCTGAGTTCGGTATCCACTTGCCCAAAGCCGAAACAAACAACCTGGGGATCAAGTCGTCTGATCGCCGATTTTACACGGTTAAACGGTGCTTTTCGGTCAATCTTAGGATAAAAGCCTGCAGCGGTTGCACCTTTGATACTTACTACGTTAGCGGTGTCGAAACCATTTACTACTATTGAACTAATACGCCCATATCTAAAACTTGACCCAGGTGGCTTTGCGCCTATCAATCGCGAATGTGAGTCACCAACACACAAGAGCGTCTTCATTTGTTTTCCCGTTGCTAAAAAGGCTGTACAGTTACTACTCTAAATTCACCTGCTAGGCGAAAAGAGAACGGATATCGGGGTCAGAAAATCCCAGTGTATTGATTAACTTGCATTTGTGCCGTCGGTGCGCCCCCCCCCTTTTTATTCTCTGCCTTCCTGACGGGTTGGAAAAGACGCTTTGACTTGTTAAAGCTCACTTTTGAAACACTGTGAAAGTCTCTAAAGTCAACCCAGCAAAATCCGAGGGAGTGAAACATTGGTTGCCGTCAGCAACAGATACAGCTTTGTCTTTCTGAAAACTCGTAAAACTGCCGGCACAAGTATTGAACGTGTTCTATTCCCATTTTGCACAAGTTTGGAAGACCAACGTCCCTTGCATTTGAATGAATTTCGTTATCAAGAAGGCAATATCCGTGGACCCGCACCAGATGGATGGCGGCCGCATATTTCTGCGGCTCGTGCCCGTAGGCGTATAGGACGTTCAAAATGGGACGAATACTTCAAGTTTACGGCTGTTCGGAACCCTTTTGATCGCGTAGTGTCGCACTTTTTTTGGTTGCGGCGTAATAATGCCAACCTCCAATTTGAAAGCTGGAATGAAGTTCGTTCAGCCTTCCGAAGTTTTTGTCTGAAATCCCGATACGCAGGCGACGCGGATATTGTGATGATTGGTGACGATTTTGTGCCTCAAGATGCAATCCGATATGAATGTCTAACCGATGACCTGCAGCGCATCGCGAAGAAATTAGGGTTTGAGGAACCTTTGGAAACACTGCCTAAAATAAACAAGGGAACTCGCAAATGGGGCGACGTTCCAGTGGCCGAATTTTTTGATGACAGCTCAATAGCAGCGGTTAAGCGCAAAATGAGTTGGGTTTTCGAAAACTTTGACTATGCCGAGGTCCCTGGTGATGTGATTCAGCAGAATGCTCCCGAATCCGCCCCAGTTTCTCGGGCTAGTGAGAAAAGCCGATAACAATCATCGGTTGGCAAGGATTCCGATCAGCCCAGCCACTTCACTAGAACATGAAATAACGACATGCTCAGGGTGATAACTACTCTAGAAATGCCCCGGTTTATGCTCCAGTTGTTTTGGGTGATACGGGTGTTGAGTGTAGCCGCTTTGGTCTGCCATTCACTGCTTGCAGAGAAACGAGACCGATCGAACGTATCCTTTGGTCTCAAGGCGGTCATCTGAGTGTTTTAGTCGGATGTCTAGTGCTCCATGCTAAGCAGACATTGCTGTGGCCGATCCCAATATTTGCGGCTTCGTGATTCGACTGCGACAGAAGGATTGTCCATGTTGAATATTTACTGGCTTCACGAAGCACATTTGAAACGGATTAAACATCTGTTCCCGAAGTCACGTGGGGTTGCACGGGTCGATGACCGCCGAGTGCTTAGCGGTATTATTCACGTCATTCGGAATGACCTGTGCTGGCGAGACGCTCCATCCGATTATGTGCCACACAACACGCTCTACAACCGATGGGCCCGATGGTCCAAGATGGGTGTCTTGGTAGGTTGAACTCCTCCAACTACCGCTCCGCGTCCGTCTATCGTCTGTTTATCTCCCTTACCCGGACGGCGCGGGGCATAGTTTTGGTAGTGACAGTCCGCCGCACGTCCGTACCGTCTGCCTTTACGTATTTCCTCGCCGGAGGTAACGGTAAAGAAGCTATATTTCTATGGTCGCCGGGTTGGACGCTGTTACTTCGTGGATGGTGAAGGAAACACGTAGATATTCAGCGGGAGGTAGTTGCCGCAGGGTATGCACGAGCGTGCATGCGATATGGCGGCTGGCGCTACCTAACGGAAGCATTCAACGCTGAAGATAGGAACCTACCATTACCCGGCTACTGTTAAAGTGCATTCCATAGACGGGGAACTCGATGAACTGAACGTCTGATCGAGGGGTTCTTTGACCGAAATTTGAGGGGCTGGCGGTGAACCCGCTGGCCCTTTTTTGAATATCAGTCAACCGTACCGCTTGCTCCGATGACGTAAGCGGCAAGTGTTACTATGGTCAGCCGGAACATATTGCTATCAAAGGCATACCAGAAGTCTAGGTTGAGCCAGCTATCGAGAGCGGCAAACAATACGGCTGCTGCCAAATGCGAGGCCAGCGTTGCCATGATGGCAACTACGGCAAATTTCATTCCTTCTTCAAAGTCCAATTCAATTCCGCCTATTTTAAATTTTAGTATTCTAACGGGTGCTTCTGATTTCTGGCTTCTAAGTTTAACTTTTTGCTTTAAGTAGTTTCTACTTAGGGCATTCAACGCAGTCGTAGCGGATCTCGTTGTGACAGCGGATGGGCTTATTGGATTTTTGAATTGGCGGCAGCAATCTGAGTTTTGTCATTTGCCTGAGTCAATCTGACTCACCCTTACATGTACGAGTTGACTAAGCGGACTCTGTTACAGTATTGGTCGTACTCGAACCATGTTGGTTCTCGGAGAAACTCTTAGGATTACCAATGGGTTATGGTAGTCATCCTGCTGTTCAGCGATTGTAATCAGTAGGTCCGCGGTTCGAGTCCGTGTGGGGGTACCATTAAAACACCAGTCAAACATCGGCAAAATAAGATGTTTCCTCAAATACTTGAGGTGCATACTTAATCTTCGGTTGGGTTTGATTATGGTTAGAACGTATCATGAACATTGTAACGAAACGGTCATTACAAGGACATGGTATGCCGCAGATTAAGTTCACGGATTCGACGTTCAAGTCGCTGTCCACAACCAAGACAACATGGTTCTCAGACCCGTCCTGCAAGGTTACGCTTCTGCGTGACCAAGAGCGGCGTCAAAACTTGGTACGAAGCCAAGAGGGATTCTGGCGCACAAAAGACGCGCTCGGTCAAGCTGGCGCAGGGGGCGAGCAAAGGCGCGCACTGTGCTTGGGCCAAGAAGCAGATGGGCGCGACGCTGCTCGACATCTACGAAGGCAATGTGCTCACATAGGATGAGCGCGAAACTCAGAAGGCGGTTCTTGGCATCCCGACGTTTGCCGAGGCTCTGGAACAATACATAGAACACCGCACACGCGAACGGGCGTCTGGCAAGGCTCCGATGGTCGAGAAAACCGCCAAGGATTACCGCATAACGTTTAAGCTGCGTTTTTCGCGCTGGGCAGATGTTCACGTGGACGAACTGCCGATCCTCGAAATCAATCAGTACTTGAATACTCTTCAACTGACGCGCCCGAATGGCGCGCAGACAGCTTCGGTTCTAATCGAAAATGCGCTCGCCCTGCTCGTCAATCACCTGTTTCGCCTTTGCGATGCTGAAGCTTTCGCCCTGATCCCGGGTTTCAAAGACATCCGCCCGGATCACTGTATGGGTCTTGCGATCTCCATCGATGGTCTTTTCTATGCGGGCCAAAAGGCGGTATTTGCCACCTTCGGGCATCAGGTCCGGAAAGATGTCGAACCCTTTGTAAGAGACCGGCTCTGGCTCTGACTTTTCGCCGCCACCGAAGAGTTTAGAGAAGAGGGACATTTGGCGGCTCCTTTCAGTGCTGCTATGACCAGAGACTAGCGCCGCTTCGGGCAGGCGTGAAGCATGTCATGCTATCAGAACATTGGTCTATGATCCGATTGCACGCTCCTTGCGTGGCTCTTACGGGTTCCGGGTTTCTGTCTCATCCCCATTCTTTGGCGGTTGCGATGAGCCAGAGACCCTCTCTTTTTAAATCGGCCCAAACTGTCCCATTGGTGCCGACGTCGGAGATTCGGCAGGCTTCACTTGACACATCGCAGTTGGAAGTGCTCGCATAAAGCTTGATTGGGCATCTATGGGAGGCCGATGTGAATTTCTTTTCCGCTTCGATTATTCTTTCGTTCACCGCAACTGCCACGGCAGCGATTGCGCAGGAGGCCGTTCAGGGGGGGCAGGTCGGTGAGATGACAATATCCGCCGAGGACATGCGCGACCCTGAACCGGCGGATTTCTCACCCTATGCAGGGCGGGGTTTTCCGACCCGACCGCTTTGGGGGGATACGCATCTGCACACGTCCAATTCACTTGATGCACGCGGGTTCGGTGTCGTTCTCTCTCCGGCGGATGCCTACCGGTTTGCCCGAGGGGACGAGGTTACGACATCGCATGGTCTGCGGGTAAAGCTATCGAGGCCGCTCGATTGGCTGGTTGTATCGGATCATTCCGATGCGATGGGCGCGATGAATGAGATTATCGCTGGAAACGCGACGTTGATGCGCGATCCGACTTTGCGGGATTGGAACGACAGGTTAAATCAGGGCGGTGACGTTGCTTTGGGTGCGACGATGGAGGTTATCGAAACCTTTGCCGGAATTTCGGGTGAAGCCTTGCCCGAGGCGGTTTCGGACCGGCGCTTTGTGCAGTCTGTCTGGGACGAGTTTACGCAAACCGCCGATGCGTTCGATGATCCGGGCAGGTTTACGGCCTTCATAGGTTACGAGTGGACCTCGACTGAATCTGGGAACAATCTGCACCGAAACGTCATCTATCGGGACGATGCGATCCGTGCCCGGCAAATGCTGCCTTTCACGACCGCTGAAACGTTCAATCCAGAAGACCTGTGGGATTGGATGGAGGACTACGAGTTAGAGACGGGCGGCCGGGTATTGGCCTTGGCCCACAATGGGAATGTTTCAAACGGTCTTATGTTCCCAGTGGAAACCAACCCTGAGACTGGCGAGCCGCTGACCGGGGACTATGCCGAGCGGCGCGCCAAATGGGAGCCCATGTATGAAATTACCCAGATCAAAGGCGACGGTGAAACACACCCTTTCCTAAGCCCGAACGACGAATTTGCCGATTACGAGACGTGGGATAAATCCAACCTTGGCCCCACGCCGAAAGAAGAATGGATGCTTCAGTACGAATATGCGCGTGAGGCGTTGAAGAACGGGCTGAAACTGGAAGCGGAACTTGGAACAAACCCCTATAAGTTCGGGGTGGTGGGTTCGACCGATAGCCACACCGCTCTTGCGACCGCCGAAGAGGACAACTTTTTCGGTAAACATTCGGGCGTCGAACCTGAGCCCGGGCGATGGCAGCATGTCGTGGGCGAATTTGATGCGCTAACCATACTTGGGTGGGAAATGGCCGCCTCGGGCTATGCCGCGGTATGGGCAGAGGACAACACCCGTGAGGCTATCTTTGATGCGATGGAGCGGAAAGAAGTCTACGGCACGACCGGAAGCCGGATCTCGGTTCGATTTTTCGGGGGCTGGGACTTTGACGAGGAAGATGCCCGCTCCAGACTGCCTGCTGATATCGGGTACGAAAAAGGCGTGCCTATGGGTGGCGACTTTCCCGACGCTCCGGATGGGGCAAGCGCGCCGAACTTTCTTGTCGCCGCATTGAAAGACCCATATTCGGGGAATCTCGATCGTATTCAAATTGTTAAGGGATGGCTGAACTCTAACGGAGAAACCGAGGAGAAGGTTTTTGATGTCGTCTGGTCCGGAGATCGAGCGCCTGGGGAAGATGGCAAATTGCCGGCAATCGGAAATACCGTAGATGCCACGACCGGGACCTTTATGAACTCGATTGGCTCTCCCGAGCTGTACGCAGTGTGGTCGGACCCCGAATTCGATCCATCCGTCCGCGCGTTCTACTATGCTCGCGTGCTGGAAATTCCGACCCCCAGGTGGACGGTCTACGATGCGGTCCGCTTTGGTGATGAAGTCCCTCAGGAGGTTCCGACTTTTACGCAGGAAAGGGCATACACATCCCCGATTTGGTATACGCCGCCTGAATAGCTGGTGAAAAAGGGGCGCCCATAGAACCCAAGGGCGACGTGGTCGCAAAAATGGTCGTTGGCCCGAATTTTTTTAGGGCCACAGCCGCTTTTGGGTGCTTCGGCATGGCTGTGATCAACTTACCGACTTTTCAATCAGTTTAGATGGCATTAAGAGTTCCGAAAGGTGCCAGCCTGTATAGCTCGGCACCCTGCGGATGTGGCGAAACTGGTAAACGCAAGGGACTTAAAATCCCTCGCCCTAGGGCTTGCGGGTTCGATCCCCGCCATCCGCACCACCTTGTTTTGCAAGGAAAAACGGATTTTCCAGACTTCTTCAAATTGGCTGTGGTACTCGTTGGTACTCATGAAGCGAGTGCCGCCTTCGCTATTTGTTCGTCGCTGACGCTGTTGGGCACGCACTATTTGTGGGCCAATGACCAATCTGCCAGGGCTGCAGTCCGGCGTCTCATCAAGGGCAGTGGCCATTTGGTACCATCCCAACGGTATCGATAAGTAAATCGCCTTTAGCTGGTCTAGCCGTGCTAGGCTGCCGTCAACACTCGCGTTCTCAGCCCTTTTAAATCCAAAGACCATTCGTTCTGGAAAGGAATCTGCTCAATGCATCGGTTTCAAAGATGGTTTTGGCCGGTGGCTATGGTGTTCGCATTTGTCATTGGCGTTCAGGCGTTAAGGATTTTTGTCGATCCGCAGACCGCTTGGGGAACGCAATGTAAAATCCTCTGGCACGACGCCGGGTACTGGGTTCCCTTTGGAAGAAAGCCACAACGGCTGACGAAGGGTGATGACTACTACGTTAGCATCGGACTTCAGGACCAACGAGGATCTGAAATCGCGCCCGGTTTCTGCAAGTACGATCCGTTTTCAGACACTCTGAAGATAGTCGCGCGGTCGGATAACTGAGCCTTAGCCAAGGCAAGCCCGACCAAAAATCTAAGTAGGCAACCGCGTCGGGGGGGCATCGCAACTGTTGTGAGTGCGTGGTACGTCAGCTGCGAGCCGCGCCCCCTTTTCCCGCTGCATGTCTCCCCTATTGGTATTCAACCAAACAATACAACGGGACTGCGGCGCATATGACTGTCGCGCGGCGCTTTCGCTTGCGAATTGATGCCAGAAGCGTGTGCCGACGCGCCATTATTCGGCGGGGTTGGCTTGCTTTCGCGGAAAACCACGTTTGAGCGCTGTTGCGCTAGTGCAAGGTTCTCCCCATCAGCGATTGCGCACAGGGTTTCTGTCAAAAATCAAATGACCGGGATTCACAACAATTTGGCGCGTTTCCACACGGCTTGGGAAAGGGCATGACCTATTTATTCAGTCGTGAGGAATGAACAACAAAGGGGAAACTGATATGAATGCAAGACAGTTTCTGTTGCTGCTGTTTGTGATTGTGCTGATCGGGGGAATGACGGCCTTGGGCGGTGTTCTGCTCGGCATATCGGCGTTTTGTAGTGTCGTTCTGGTCATCGTGGTCTCTGTCGGAGGGCGGTCAGAGCGTCGCGTGCTCGTCCCTCATCCTCACTAGCGCGGAACAAGCGACAGTGGCGCACAACAGTTCAGATCGGAAATCCCAACTTGCCGATCAGGTGCCATAGGTCCCGATTTAGAACCGAGAGCTGATCGACAATTCCCTCGATATCTTGCATCGCCGAAGCATCAACGGTGTCTTCGCGACCAAGTTTAATATCGGTTTTCCTGTCGGAAATCCTCATCAAAATAGTTTTGGGATTCCCGCTGTCAGGGTCAAAAGAATAGATGCAGTGGTTATATTTGTTCCGAACGCCTGAAAGTTTGGCCAGCCGTTGCGTGTGTTCAAGAATGGGATCGCGAATGTCAGCGGGGCGGCCCTCCATTTTGGCCAACCGTTCCACCAGGTCGATCCGGGCGCGTGTCGTATTCAGGGTCAGAAAAATAATGACCGCCACGTCCTTGTTGGTTCCGCTTAACCCTGCGATCAGGTGGATCAACAAGCTTTCTGTGTTGGTCCACATATAGTTTAACCGACCGACCAGCAGGATCAGGCGGTCAAACCGGGTTTCAAAATCATCAGTCAACGGCCATTTCCTGCGCTTCTCCGGGCGCGACTTCAAAAAAGAACTGGGCCGCCGCTGTTCTATTGCTCACGCCGATCTTGCCGACCACGTTATGAATATGGAGCTTTACGGTGTGCTCGGTAATGCCAAGGTTGGACGCAATGATTTTGTTGCTTTGACCCTGAGAAACCAACTGTAACACCTGCTTTTCCCGCGGAGTGAGCTTGGAATAGACCGGGTGCGGTGCAGGTTCGGTCGAAGGGGGCGCTGGACGCGCCTGCGTGATCGATTTGTCCTGTGCCGCCAGGCTGTCTGCCAGGAAACACGGCATGTAGAATTCTTCGTGCAATAAAAGGCGCAGGATCGATCGCCATACATCTGGCGCAACATTCATCGGTAAATAGCCGATGTCGCCGTGCCGGTTGCGGTCCCAGTTTTCAAACAGAAAGCGCGCGGCATCCTCTTTGCGATAGGCAAAAGCCAAGCTGCCCGGTCCGGCGCAGTCCCTGTACGTCTTTGGGCGCGACAGCAGGTCATCCATTATCATCTGGTCAACGATCACTACTCTGCCAGTCCCTGTATCGGGAAAATTCCAGATAGGAAGCGAAGCGATGGTTTCAATTCGGTGCGTGGCGACACCGAATTCGTTCTCTACTTCCTTTAAGGTCTGGTTTGAGTAGAACAGTTCTTTGCCGACGAAATTGATCGAGAATTCTTCAATGCGAAAATTGTCTTGAACAGCACTATCCTCAAACAGAATGCTCATTATTCCCCCCTTTAAAAACCAACGCCGCTAAAGCGGCCAAACAGTAAACAAAACGCGAAGAGCAGAATTAATAGAATATTAACGTGTATAAGCGCCAGACTATAGCGAAAAGTGCAAGTTTCATCAACATTGCGTGATTCCAAAGGTTTAGGTTCTAGTACTTTTAGCTAGGTCAATTGCCGTCTTTCCCGCATAAGTAGAGGAAATTACTGCGTTTCCTAAACTGGCAGTTTTATCCGGCCATATTGTGCCGTCTTTCCCATTGTTCTGCCGTCAAGCAATTTATCGCAATAATAACAGCCGACTGTTCGTTCTAGTGCTTACGGCTAGCTATTCAGGCTGCTTTCCTCCTGCGATCATGAGTTTGCTTCAATTTTTGAAGTCAATTTTCCTGATGTGCCTGCGAATCGTGCATTTTCACAATTTTCCATCGCAGGTGCCGTGTCGGCTGGGCCGAGAAAGGAGGGTGGGAGGAAAAATCAGCAATCCATACCGCACGCAAGCGCGTTTCGCGTTTGGGTGCTCAGATCAAAATTTAACCGCGCCAGTAACCGTTTTGTAGATGAATGACGGTCAGGGCGCTCAAAAAGTGGAATTTGATATGTCTAGACGTCATCAAACGCATAACAGTGTGACCGACATCGAAGAAGTAAATGTCGGTAGCGTACACGCACCGATTGACGCCGATCTTCAAGTTGATGAAGCGTATATCGATGCGGATTTAAACGCACAGGACACTGACGTGGATAACGATCAGGGTCAGGGCCAGGATCAAGGTCAGGCCCAGGCGACATTGGTTGAAAACGGTCAGGGCCAGGATCAAGGGCAAGGCCAGGATCAAGGCCAGGGCCAGGACCAAGGACAGGGTCAGCAACAGGGCCAAGGTCAAGCACAAGTCAACGGTAACAACGACAACTCCAATTCCGTCAATATTGATTTCGGCGGAGGTGAGTGGATTCCCCGTGATGACGATGTCGTGGACATCGATGCGAACGGTTCGGAATTCGGTGATGTCATCACTGTCGGCAACGATCTGGACTATGACCCGGGTGACGATCTGAATCTGGATATCAGCTTGGATGGTCCCGGCAATGACATGTCGTCGATCAACAATCAGCTCGTCAATCTGAGCGACGACGACTATCTGGAGACTGCCGAAGTGTCCAACGACGGACGCTTTGATCAAAGCGGAAACGCTCGGGGCGGAAGTGCCACTGCTGATGAAGGTATCGGTTCGCATACAGACGGAGGCAACTCTGGTGACGGCGGTACAGCTGATGGTGGACAGGCCGATGGCGACACTCATGGTGGTGCGGCACTGGCATTTGGCGGCCACACCGGTGATGCAGACGGTACCGGCAGCGGCGGAAACGGCGGCGCGACCGGAGACGCCACCAATTTCGGTCTGGGTGTCGGGCTGTCTGGTGCTGACTCAAACGGTAGCAGCACAGCAGGCGATGGTGGCCAAGCCGACGCCGATTCAAGCGCAGACAATGACGGAAGCGCAGATTCCGATGGCACCAGCACCGCAGGAGAAGGCGGAAACGCGGGCTCTATTGGTCTGGGTCTGGGTCTGGGTCTGTCGAATGCCGACAATGACGGTTCGTCCTCTGGCGGAAGCAACGACTCGGACGCGAACGCACTTGGTGCCGGGCTGGCTGGCAATGACTCTGACGCGAATGGTGCCAACGGTGGCAGCGGTGACGCAGACACTGGCGCGATCGCGGTAAACGGCGGTAGTAGCGACACCGAGGCCAATGATGCTGCGGCAGGAAATGTCGGGCTTGGCCTTGCTGGTAGCTTGGCTGGCAGCGACGCAGACGCCGATGGCGGCAACGGCGACGGTGCTCAGGGTAACGGCGCTGAAGGTACTGGTGCTGAAGGCACCGGTGGCGAAGGCACCGGCGGTGAAGCCACCGGCGGCGAAGGCGCTGGCGGTGAAGCCAACGGCGGAACCTCTGGTCAGGTTGATGCTGCTCTGGCCGCGCTGAACCAGCAGAACGGTCTGGTTGGCCTGAACGCGGGTCAAGCGGGCGCCGGTAATGGCGGCGGCGACACCAACGGCGGCAACCCTGCAACGGGTGGCGAAGGTGCTGGCGCGTTCGGTTCGGGCGGTGACGGCAATGGCGCGTTCGGCTCGGGTGGCGACGGAACTGGCGGTTTCGGTTCAGGCGGTGACGGCACCGGTGGAACAGGAACCGGCGGAACGGCCGGCGCACAGTCCGGTGCGCAGGGTGTTGGTGATCAGGCGACCACTGGTCCGAACATCACGCAATCTCCGGGTGACGTGAATGGCACGGCCAGCACGCCTCAGAACACCAGCGGCGATGGCGGCGCAGGTGGCGGCAACAACACCAACGGTTCTGCCACAGGGTCGGGAAGCGGTTCGTCAACTGCCGACGGCTTCGGTGGTGGCGGCGGCGCGATCCAGCAGGACGCAATGTCCAGCGGAACCGGTGCTGGATCTGCTGATGCCATGAACACTGCTGGCGCGGGCGGCGATTCCGGTCTGTTCTCGGTCTCTGATACCGACGGAACAGCCGATAGTCTGGCAAGTGCCATTGCTGGATACGGCGGCGATGCGATGTCCGACAATGACGCCACCTCGACTGGCGCGGGCAGCGCGACCGGTTCGGCGATGTCGGGTATCGGCGGCGGCGGTGGTGCCGGCGCGGGTAACGGAGGAACCAGCGGTGACGCCATGGGATCTGCCACCAACGGCGCGATTTCGGGCGCAATGGTGAACGGCGGCGACGCATCTGGTGCCAACTCGGGCGCTGGCGGTGCTGGCGGAAACGCTGGAATGTGGGGCTCGAACAATGCCGGAGACGGAATTGTGACCGGCGAGTCCTACGCTTCGGCCGCAGCCGTTGTTGATACGTCGGCCTTCAACCAGTCCATCGTCATGGGTGCCAACGTGCTTGGCAACTCGGTCGATACGACAATGGTCGGCGGGTCGATGACCTCCAGCTACTCCAGCGACGACACCGACGCGTAACTCGCTGACGCGGCAAGGGTCAGGGTGCCAGAGATTATGACCCTGACCCGCTGAAAGAAAACGTCGAGGCCGCTTTAGGCGGCCTCGGCCCAGCTTATCCCAAAACGGAAATTATTGGCCGGATGGGGAAAGGAAAACGTTATGTCGTTAGACAGTATTAGTGAAACGATTGCGCATTTTATCGGAACCTTTGAGCTTACCAGTGAACAGGCCAGATTGCGTGACCAGTATGAGGAATTTGCAGCGCTAAGGCGCAAACAGGAATTGGATGAACTTGAAGAAGGCAAAGTCATCAAGGTGAAGGCGGATCTCAAGCTGGATCCCGGAAAATACGACGCACTTCCTTTCAAGTTCCAAGCCCCTGCAAATGAGGGTTCGCTTCCCTTTGTTCGCGGGGCTCCGGCATCTGACCCAGCGATTTTCCAAGAGCCGCCGACTGGCCCTGATGACGCCATTCCAGAAGGTCAGGTTTTCTCAACCTCCTTCGAGATGGTCATCCTCGTTCCCGAGTTGGTGCCCGACCTGATCGGTTCTGCGGTAACCTATACTTTCCAAACACTGAACCTCAGCGACAACGATACGATTGGGCATGGCGACTTTCGGAGTGCCGAAGTCCTGATGGAGCAAGGCCGCGAAATGCTGGAAGTGGCCCAGTCCCTACACGCGATGCCGGTGCCGTCAATGGACATGGCGGACTACCAGTCGGTTGAAAAGCTAGAGGCGTTGGCCGAGCAGATGAAATCGGCGAAGGTCGTCGAGGTCGAAGGGGCCACGGTTCATCAATTCCACGGCGACGAAGCCTTGGGTCTCATCGTGAATGGCGAGCGGGTAGAGGAACTGCCGGAATGGAAAGACCTTCTGCCAGAACACCATCAGACGGCAGAGGACGAAGGCAGCGACCAGCCTGACCTGTTTCCTGACGAATGGGACAGGTCAGAAGATGACGAATTTGGCGACGGCCACACGGTGATCGCAGGCGGTAACCTTGCGATCAACCAAGTCGCAATCACCGTTGGCTGGGTCGACGCACCTGTCATCGCTGTTGGTGGCAAGTCCTATGACCTGACCGTCGTCAGTCAGGTTGCAGTCGTGTCTGATGTTGACGAGGGTGAGCCGGGTGCGCAGGGCGAGACAAAGGTTTACCAATCGTCGCAAATCGGCGTGGAAGCCCACGAAGCGCCCTGGCTTGAGGACAACGTAGCGCCTGCAGGCCAAGACCCTCTTGTCGTGATTAGCTGGATAAGCGGTGATCTGTTTGTCACCAATTTCGTCAAGCAGGTGATCGACGCCACCGACATAGACCACATCTCGACCGAGATTTCGGCATCGACCAGCATGTACGTGCTGGGAGACAACGATATGGTCAACGTGACCAACATTGTTCAGCTTGGCAATTTCTACGATTTGATACTGGTTGGTGGAAACATGGTTTCGGTGGACATGGTGCACCAAACCATCGTGCTGATGGATGACGACGTCGTCACCGGAGGTGTCCCGGACGAGGCAGAGGACAATCTGGTCATGAACCAGGTGTCGCTGAACACGACGGGCGAAGACTCGCACGAAGAGCTGTCTCAGAACTTGGCTGATGTCCTGCCGCTGCAGGAAATGGATACCGAAGCGCTTGAAGATGCTTTGCTGAACGATCCTGAATATGCCGGGATGGAGCAGCTCCGTGTTCTCAAGATCGAAGGTGATCTGGTTCAGGCAAACGTGATCGAACAAGTTACGTTGTTGCAGGATCAGGATGACGTTCATCAGAAAGGGGTCAAAGGCGCCGAAGCATCTGTTTTGGGCGGTGGGAATGCACTGCTGAACGCGGCCAGCGTTTCAAAGATCGGCGTCGACTCTGTCGTCATGGCGGCAGAGGGAGAGTACTCTGATGTGCTGCTGCATCAGGCCAGCCTGATCGACTCACCCGACGATGATCTGGCCGAAGAGATCGCCAACGAAGCCATAGCTTTTCTGATGGAGGAAACAAACGGACCGGGGAATTCCGATCTTGCACCCGGTCAAAACAAACTGACGCCATCCGAGGCGGCCAGTTTGGATGATGGTATGCAGAGCATGCTAGCATAAGCCCCTTTTTATTTACGAGTGACCCGAAAGTTTGAGTATGTCGATTTTATTTTCGTCGCGCCGTACCCCGTTTGCCAACTTGTTGGTTGGTCAAGGCGTGGTTGGCCAAGAAAAGCCGTCACACGACGGGCCAGTACACAAACCGGCAAAGATGGCCGGTTTGCGTCTGACCGAAGCGATGCGGTTGAAGAAGACCCAAGAAGCAAGACCAAAAACAGTTGAAAAGGACGACATCAGCGCGGCAGCCGCTTGCTTTGTGCGGCACCGCGCGAAAACGGAACCTCCAGAGCGCGCCGCACCTTCCCCCCGGCGCGTTCAGCCACAACCCAAGCAAGACGAATGTAAGAAGGGTCGTGGCGCTGGGGTGGCCGATGCCAAAGGTCCCGATCCTGAGACCGCCAGAGACTCGACCGCACGAACACCCCCCTCGTCGCGCTCGCTAGGCGGTGAAGCCATAGGTACCACAATCGAGGCCAAGGCAAACCAGCCGTTGCTGCTCCGAAACGGAGGTGGCGGCGGCGGAAATGGGCCACCCCAGACTTTTCACAAGCGTACCCCGCCCGAGGATTTCAAAAACACACTCCGCACGTCACTCCGCGCAATCTGGCGGAACCTGGCTTTCGTTCTGGTACTGACCTGCGCGACAAATATCCTGATCCTGGCCATCCCGATCTACCTGTTCCAGATCAGTGACCGCGTGCTGACCAGCCGTTCGTTGGATACGTTGATCATGCTGACGGCGATAGTCGCCGGGGCAGTAATCTTTCAATCGGCCTTTGATGCTGTGCGTCGGTTCATGCTGATGCGCACGGCGGTCGAGGTCAACGCACGCCTTGGCGCACCGATCCTGAGTGCGGCAGCGCATGCATCGCTGCATGGGACCGGGCGTGAGTATCAGACATTGGGTGATTTGCAGCAGGTAAGAGGGTTTCTTGTATCAGGAACTCTGATCTCCTTTTTGGATGTGCCGTTCGCCCCGCTGTTTATCCTGATGATTTTCCTCGTACATCCCCAGTTGGGCACGATCGTTATCGCGACGGCTCTGCTGTTGATGGTGATAGCCCTGATAAACCAGCGCATGACTGCCAAACCGTTTGCCGAGGCGAACAAGGCGCAGTCGATGGCAAACCAGCATCTGGATTCGATGGCGCGTAACAGTCAGATCATCAATGCGCTGGCCATGATCCCCGAGGCCGTGCGGATTTGGGGGCGGGACACGGCACAATCGCTGACGTGGCAGGTGCGCGCGCAGGATCGCAACGTCATATTCGCCGCAATCTCACGGGCGGTGCGTTTGCTGACCCAGATCGCAATTCTGGGGTGGGGGGCGTTTCTTGCCCTGCAGGGCGAGATCACGGGCGGTATGGTCATCGCGGCCTCGATTATCGCAGGGCGCGCTTTTGCCCCGATTGAAGGCTCGATCGAGGGGTGGAATGGCTTCCTGTTGACCCGCGGCGCTTATGGTCGCATCAGCAATCTGCTGTCCAATTCGGCACTGCAGTTTGAAAAGCTGCGCTTACCGCGCCCCGAGGGGCGGCTGGATGTCGAGCGCTTGCTCTACGTACCCGGCGGGACCAAACGGGTTGTTCTGAACGGGATCAGTTTCTCTCTTAGCCCGGGTGAGACCCTGGCCATCATTGGAAATTCCGGTGCGGGCAAGACGACCTTGGGTAAAACGCTGGTCGGGTCCATCCTGCCAACCTCGGGGAGCGTGCGGCTGGACCTGATGGACATTCGCAACTGGGACCCGCGGCAGTTTGGCGAAAGCATCGGCTATCTGCCGCAGGACGTTCAACTGTTCCCCGGCACGATCAAGGATAACATCGGACGGATGCGCGATGACGCGACGGACGACCAGATCCACGACGCGGCGGTTCTTGCAGATGTCCACAACATGATCGCCACGCTGCCACAAGGGTATGAGACCGTCGTCGCTGCGGACGGATCGCCATTGTCAGGAGGTCAAAAACAGCGCATCGCCCTGGCGCGGGCCTTTTTCGGCAACCCAAGGATGGTTGTTCTGGATGAGCCGAACTCGAATCTGGATGTCGCCGGGGATCAGGCGTTGGCGCGGGCGATTGCCCAAGCCAAGGAAAGCAAGATCACCGTTGTCGTCATCACGCAAAAGCCGACTCTGCTGAACGCGGTCGACAAGATCATGCTGCTGACCGATGGCCGCGTGGCCCTGTTCGGGCAGCGTGAACAGGTTCTGCAACAACTGAACGGACCGCGCAATCAGCAAGGCATCGCTGGACAGAAGGGGGATGGACAATGAACGATCTTGTTGCAATCAACAACGACCCCAAGGATCCAACCGTCTGGTATGCCGAGGTTCCGCGATCCATCAACCGGCTGATCGTGATTGGTTTTGTCTTGCTGGTCCTGTGTTTCGGCGGGTTCGGCGTCTGGTCGTTCCGTGCGCCTCTGGCTGCTGCGGTGATCGCACAGGGCAGCTTTGTCGCGACGGGTCGCAACAAGATCGTGCAGCACCTAGAAGGGGGCATTATCGAGGACATCAAGGTGATCGAGGGCCAATCCGTGAAACAGGGTCAAGTTCTCATGACGCTTGACCAGACTTCAGCCGAAGCCAACGAGCGCGAGTTGTTCATCCGAAAAATCCGCCTGCAGGCCATGACCGAGCGTTTGCAGGCCGAATACAACGAAAGCGACCGGCTTGAATTCTCGCAGGGATTGCTGGCTGCCACGGACGATGTTGAGGTGATGACGATCCTAGATGGCCAACGCATCAGTTTTGATGTGTCCCGCAAAACTCTGCTGAACGACATCGCCCTTCTGGAACGTAATATGGAAGCCCTGAAAATTCGGTCCAGCGGCTTTGAAGCTCAGCTTGCCAGTATGAAGCGGCGCTCGGAAATTCTTCAGGAAGAATATGAGACCAAGCAGGCGCTGTTTGAAAAGGGGCTGGTGCGCAAGGGTGACTTGAACACGATCCGCAGGGTGCAAGCCGAAGCCGATGGTCAACAGGCGCGGCTGGCGGCAGAAACGGCCGAGATCAACCAGATGTTGTTGAAATATGACGAGCAAATCACTCGCACGCGATCTGCCTATCGCGAGGCCGCGCTGGATGAATTGGGTGTGATCGAAGCCGATCTGGAAAGTGTCCGCGAAAAGGCGCGTCAGGCCCGCAGTGTTCTGGATCGCGCCGTTGTGCGGGCTCCGGTCACGGGAACGGTTGTTCGCCTGCACTATCATACGCCCGGCGGTGTGATCGAAACGGGCGAACCAATCGCGGAAATCCTGCCAGCAGACGCTCCGCTGATTATCGAGGCGCAAATCCCCCGCACAGAGATTGACAGCGTCGTCACCGGTCAGGATGCCACGGTGCGCCTTGTCGCTCTCAACCAGCGCACGACGCCGGTGTTGAGTGGTGAGGTTTTCTATATTTCAGCCGATGCGCTGGTCGAGGATTCCTCTGGTTCCCCGCAAGAGGTGTATCTTGCGCGCATATCGCTTGAGCCGGAAGAAATCGAAAGAGTGCGCGGCTTTATTCCCACGCCGGGGATGCCGGCCGAGATCATGATCCAGACCGAAGAACGCACTTTTGCGGCCTATATTGCGAAACCGGTGACAGACAGCATGTCGCGCGCCTTCCGGGAACATTGATCGCCTGTCTTGGGCGATCAACCTACACCTTCCAGTTTTTGCATGTTAGCATCCTGTCATTGTCAGCAGGAGAGCCAGCCATGCCCGCAACCGTGAAGGAAATGATGCAAGCCGCAAATGCTGTGGTCGAACGTATCGACAGGCAAAAGGCACAAGACCTGCTAGAGCAGGGCGGCCTGTTGCTTGATGTCCGAGACGCGGTGGAAGTCCAGAATACGGGTCGCGCAAGCGGGGCACATCATATTCCGCGCGGAATGCTTGAATTTCGCGCTGATGATGCGCTTCAGTCTTATGACCCCGAACTGAAAAAGGACCGCCCGATCGTACTGTATTGCGCATCAGGCGGGCGGGCAGCCCTTGCGGGTAAGCTGCTAAAGGACATGGGCTATGATCAGGTGTATAACCTTGGTGGCTTGGCCGACTGGGTGAATGCCGGGGGCAAAACCTCTGAAAGTTAAGCGCAAAGCCGTCCTTCGTTGGGCGATCTACGCGTTTAGGAAAGTTCTGACCGCAGCCTCGAATTCGCGGGGTTTTTCAGCGTGCAGCCAATGTCCTGCTCCGGGTATTTTGGCAAAGCGCGCGGCTGGAAACAGCGCGCGAATTCTGTCTCGGTGTTCCGGAAGCACATAGTCCGAACTGCCGCCCGACAAGAACAAGGTCTGCCCTGTCCAGCATGCGTTCAGTTCGGGAAAACTCATGATCTTTGGCATTTCAGACGCCAAGACATCCAGATTAAGAAGCCAGCGCTGCCCTTTGATATCCAAGGATTGTGTGAAGAAACTCTGCAGTGCTTTTTCAACACCTTGGTCCGCCAACTGCTGTTCCGCGTCCGAGCGGCGTTCGACCTTGGACAGGTCGACCGCGCGCATTGCCTCGATGAATTGGATCTGGCTATGCGTGTAGGTGACAGGAGCAATATCCGCGACCACCAGCTTGCGCACCAATTCACCATGCAACAGGGCCAGGGTCATTGCTGCTTTGCCACCCATCGAATGTCCGACGACGTCTGCCTGTCCACCGAATTGCCTGATTACCTCGGCCAGATCATCTGCCATATCGGGATAGTCGTGCTGTTCGGTCCACAGGCTGTTCGCGTGGTTGCGCATGTCGACGGCAACAACCTGCCGTTCATCGGACAGACGCCGGGCGATGACGCCCCAGTTCCGGGCCGAGCCGTAAAGCCCATGCGCGATAAGAAGCGGTGGGTTTTCGGTGGGTTCGCCATGTACAATCGTGTTCAGCATGACCGTGTGATACCCGCCGTGATTTGAAACGACCAGCCCCATTGTCGCATCTGGGCGGCCGGGATAGAGTGCCGCATCAGGAGACCGCCTTATGCCGAAGACCGCCGACATTCAAACTCAGATCGCGCAGACCGTGCAACTGTTGCGTGACAAGTTGGGTGTTCGCGGTAAGACGCTGACCGAGTCGGTCAGAAAGGCGAAGCGCCAGCTTCCTCGAGGCATCTACAAACAAGCGTTGCTACTGGCCCGAGCCGAGCAGATGGCCGCCCACCCCAAGCTCAGGCTGGTTCTGGATACGCCAAAGCTGGCTCAGGCATCGGAAGAAGTGCAAAAACATCTAAGCGGGATCAATCTGGCTGACCGGCGCATGGGTTGGTTTCTGGGGATGCTGAGTAGTCTGGCGTTCAACTTGCTGGTTTTGACTGTTCTGGTGTTGGTATTTCTGCGGTGGCAGGGGCTGATCTGACAAAAAAACGGCGCCCTGAGGACGCCGTTTAACTGTCTGAATTTGAACAGACTTAAAGGTTCGGATAGATCGGGAAGCGGGCGCAAAGCTCGGCCACTTCGGCCTTGACCTTGGCTTCGACTTCACCGTTTCCGTCTTCGCCATTGGCGGCCAGACCGTCGACCACTTCGATGATCCAGTCTGCGATCTGGCGGAATTCAGTCTCGCCAAAGCCTCGGGTGGTTCCGGCGGGCGAGCCCAGACGGATACCGCTGGTGATAGTCGGCTTTTCCGGGTCAAACGGCACACCGTTCTTGTTGCAGGTGATATGTGCCCGGCCCAGAGCCTTTTCTGTCGCGTTGCCCTTCACACCTTTTGGCCGCAGGTCGACCAGAACGACGTGGGTGTCGGTCCCGTGGGTCACGGTATCCAGACCGCCTTTGATCAGTTGATCCGACAGAGCCTGCGCGTTGTTGACCACGTTCTGGATGTAGGTCTTGAACTCGGGGCGCAGGGCCTCTCCGAACGCAACGGCTTTGCCAGCGATGACATGCATCAGCGGTCCACCCTGAATACCTGGGAAAATGGCCGAGTTCACCTTTTTGGCGATCGCCTCATCATTGGTCAGGATCATGCCGCCGCGCGGACCGCGCAGGGTCTTGTGCGTGGTGGTGGTCGCGACGTGCGCGTGTGGGAAGGGGCTGGGGTGCTCACCCGCCGCAGCCAGACCGGCAAAATGCGCCATGTCCACGTGCAGGTAAGCGCCGACCATATCGGCAATCTCACGCATACGGGCAAAGTCGATCTGACGCGGGATGGCCGAGCCACCGGCGATGATCAGCTTGGGCTGGTGTTCTTTCGCCAGCGCCTCGACCTGATCGTAGTCCAGCATATTGTCCTGCTGGCGCACACCGTACTGAACGGCCTTGAACCATTTGCCCGATTGGTTGGGTTTTGCACCGTGTGTCAGGTGACCACCTGCGTCCAGGCTCATCCCCAGAATGGTGTCGCCGGGCTGGATCAGCGCCTGGAACACACCTTGGTTGGCCTGCGACCCCGAGTTAGGCTGGACGTTGGCGAACTCACAGCCGAACAGCTGCTTGGCGCGGTCAATGGCCAGATTCTCGGCGATGTCGACGAATTGGCAACCGCCATAGTAACGACGACCCGGATAGCCTTCGGCGTATTTGTTGGTCATCACCGAGCCCTGCGCCTCCATCACGGCGGCAGAGACGATGTTTTCGGATGCGATCAGCTCGATCTCGTCGCGCTGACGGCCCAGCTCGGACGTGATCGAGCCGAACAGCTCGGGGTCGCGGTCCGCAAGTGACTGGGTGAAAAATCCGGTATCACGAAGATTGGCGTTCATGGGGGCTCCACATGCTGGGGGTAATTCTTGCGGATTTCCTATCGGAAACCGATCAGGGGCAAAAGGCTTAAAGCGACGAATCGGCCTGCTGCGGCGTCAAGTCTGGCCTATCGGGGAAAGGTATGCTTGTTTCGGAACCAAATGTGCAAGACCGGAAACCGCAAAAGATGATCCAGAGAATCGCCTTTCTCGCCAGCGACGTGAAAGTGGCGCAATCCGCCCGTGACAAGCTGGTCAAGCGTTATGGAAACGCCGCGCCGCGCGATGCTGACGTCGTCGTTGCGCTGGGCGGAGATGGCTTCATGCTGCACACTCTGCACAATATGCAGCATCTCGACACGCCGGTTTACGGTATGAATCGTGGAACCATCGGTTTCTTGATGAACGAGTTTCACGAAACCGATTTGATGGACCGCCTTGCTGCTGCCGAAGAAGAGGTCATCAACCCTTTGGCCATGCGTGCAATGGATCAATCTGGCAAAATGCACGAGGCACTGGCGATCAACGAGGTCTCGCTGCTGCGGGCCGGTCCTCAGGCCGCGCGGCTGAAGATCAGCGTGGACGGCCGCGTTCGCATGGATGAGTTGGTCTGCGACGGCGCGTTGCTGTCCACGCCTGCGGGGTCAACTGCGTATAACTATTCGGCGCACGGCCCGATTCTGCCAATCGGATCGGACGTTCTGGCTTTGACAGCGATTGCAGCATTTCGACCCCGTCGGTGGCGCGGAGCGTTGCTGCCGAAAATCGCCAAGGTCCGGTTTGATGTGCTGGATGCGGACAAGCGGCCGGTCATGGCGGATGCGGACTCGGTGTCTTTTCCCGATATCGACTGGGTTGAGATCAGGTCGGAACCATCCATCCAACACCGTATTCTGTTCGATCCCGGTCATGGTCTCGAAGAACGCCTTATTTCCGAACAGTTCACGTAACCCTGCGGCCAACGAAAATTTTTAGGCTTATGTGAACCAGTTCACAGGAATTGGATTAACGCTGGTTTAATCTGAACTTGCCCGAAGAACACATCAAGGTGGGAGTGAGTGGCCGCCAACGGTGTTTTCGAAATGAATGCGCATTTTTCGCGCTGGCGGGGGTAGGTGGTGCTACGCTCGTTATCGGATCTCCGGGCATATTTTAGCAAGCGGACCCCGGGCACAAAAACCCGGGGTCTATTTTGTTCTGAGCGCTTGTTTACGCTGACGCGCTCATCTTGTCCCAAAGCGGAAGGCACATCTGGCCGACGCGCGCTTCGATCGCGGCAGCCGCGTCCACCGCCATATCTTCGCGCCAGCGGCGGGCTGCGATCTGTACGTTGATCGGCTGCGGCCCTTGCGGAAGGTTCGCCAGATGCGCGGGGACACTGGCCGCAGGCAGGCCGAGGAAATTCATCGCATAGGAATAGACGGCACAGCCCAGAACCTCATGAACGCCTTCCGCGCCTTCTGTGTCGCGGTCGGGTTTGAAGAAAGGCTGCGGCAGAAACGGAGAGAGCACCAGCGGGTAGTCCTGCATGAACAGCGACCATTCACGGGCGTAGTGGGTACGTTTGCCCAGCATCTCGATCAGGTCTGTTCCAGTGATTGGTGGGAATTCCTGAAAATAGACCTCAAAGATATCGCGAATGGTCTGCGATCCGGCCGCCTCGATATCGCTTTTTAACAGGGTCAGCACTTCGCCCATCAAGGCGCGATACCCACCGCGGCCGCAGTCAAATACATCCGGGGGTGCGATTTCCTCGACGTGATAACCTGCGTCAACCAACGCGTCTCGGGCGGTGTCCAAAGCCCGGTCAACCTCGGGGTGCAGCGCGTATCCGAAGGTGTCCTTTGTGAACGCGACTTTGATCGGGCCGTCGTCGGCAGGGCCGCGCCATGGCATCGGCACATGGAACGGGTCACTCGGGTCGGGGGCAATCAGACTTGGCATCGAAAGGTGCAGATCCGCCGCCGAGCGTGTGATCAAACCTTGCACCGACATCGACTGCGCCAGCAAACCCCGTTCGGTCTTTTGGCTGGGGTTCCATGCAGCCACGCGCTCGAGCCCCGGTTTCACCGTCACGGCTCCGTTTGCAGCAGCCGGAAAGCGCAGGCTGCCGCCGATGTCATTGCCATGAGCCAGAGCACCGATTCCAGCCATCACCGCAGCCCCCGCGCCACCCGACGACCCTCCGGGCGAGATGTGGCGGCCCCACGGGTTATTCGTCCGACCGTGGAGTTCGTTGTCCGTATCCGCCCGGAATGAGAATTCAGGCGTGTTCGTGCGCCCGATGACGATGGCCCCTGCATTTTGAAGGTTGCGCACAACCGGCGCATCAGCCGGAGCGATCACGTCCTTCAGCGCAACAACCCCGTTCGAGGTCGCGTGGCCTTTTTGATCCACGTTGATCTTGATCGTCACGGGGACGCCGTGCAGTGGCCCAGGCTCGGCACCATTGGCCACGGACTTGTCCAGATTTCTGGCACGGGTCAGGGCTTCGCCACTCAGATCCTCAACCACGGCATTCAGGTCCGGGTTCACCTGTTGCATTCGGTCAAGGGATGATTTCACGGCGTCTTCGGCGCTGATGTCCCCATTGCGGGTCAGGGCGGTCAGATCGGTGGCGTTCAGACGCCAGATGTCACTTGATGTCATAGGGCCTCACTGTCTTGGTCAGACAGTAGAGGCCCGGTGACGGGTTGCAAGAAAAAGCCGGGGTAGGGGGTGACGCGCCGTGCCCCTCAGCCCGATTACTGGGCGTAACCGATGGTTTTCAGCGCGTCCGTAATCTCATCCAGAATGGCGGGATCGTCGATTGTTGCAGGCATCTTGTAGTCCTTGCTGTCCGCGATCGACACCATCGTTCCGCGCAGGATTTTGCCCGAACGTGTCTTGGGCAGGCGATCCACGACCACGGCCTGTTTGAACGCCGCAACCGGGCCGATCTTTTCGCGCACCAGTTTGACCACGTCCTGTACAACCTCTGCATGGTCGCGTTCGCACCCGGCATTCAGGCACAGGAATCCGACGGGCATTTGCCCTTTCAACTGATCGGTGACACCAATGACCGCGCACTCGGCCACGTCGGGGTGGGCGGCCAGAACTTCCTCCATTCCGCCGGTGGACAGGCGGTGACCGGCGACGTTGATCACGTCATCGGTGCGCGCCATGATGTAAAGGTATCCGTCCTCATCAATCATGCCCGCATCGCCGGTTTCATAGTAGCCGGGGAATTGGTTGAGGTATGAGCTTTGGAACCTGTCCTGCGCATTCCACAGTGTCGGCAGAGTGCCGGGGGGCAGGGGCAGCTTGACCGCGATCGCGCCCAGCTCACCGGGTTTCATCGGGTGACCGCCTTCATCCAGAATTTGAACGTCGTAACCCGGCATTGGTTTGGCCGGAGAGCCCAGCTTGACCGGTAGTTCTTCGATCCCAATCGGGTTGCCTGCAATGGTCCATCCGGTCTCGGTCTGCCACCAGTGGTCGATGACTGGAACCTTCAGGGCGTCCTGTGCCCATTCGATCGTGTCAGGGTCCGCGCGTTCACCTGCAAGGAACAGCGCGCGGAGGCTGGACAAGTCGTATTTCGAGATCAGCTCACCCTTGGGGTCTTCGCGCTTGACCGCACGGATGGCGGTTGGGGCGGTGAAAAAGCTCTTGACCTTGTGCTCAGCTATCACGCGCCAGAATGTTCCCGCATCCGGGGTGCCGACTGGCTTGCCCTCGAACACAATGGTCGTGTTGCCGTGGATCAGCGGGGCGTAGCAGATGTAGGAGTGTCCCACGACCCAACCGACGTCGGACGCTGCCCAAAACACGTCGCCGGGATCGACGTCGTAGATATTCTTCATCGTCCAGTTCAAGGCGACCAGATGACCGGCCGTCGGACGCACAACACCTTTGGGCAAACCCGTGGTGCCCGATGTGTACAGAATATATGCCGGATCATTGCCCTCTACCGGGACGCATTCCGCGGGTTCGACGCCGTATTGAAAGCCGTGCCAGTTGAAATCGCGCCCCTCAATCAGTTGCGCCACTTCCTGTTCGCGTTGAAAAATCACACAAAAATCAGGTTTGTGGCTGGCCAGATCAATGGCGCCGTCCAGAAGGGGCTTGTAATGCACGACGCGCCCCGGTTCTATCCCGCAAGAGGCCGCGATGATTGCCTTGGGCTTGGCGTCATCGATCCGCACAGCCAGTTCATTGCTTGCAAACCCGCCAAACACCACGGAGTGCACGGCACCCAGACGGGCGCAGGCCAGCATTGCCTCCAGCGCTTCGGGGATCATCGGCATATAGATGATCACCCGGTCACCTTTTTCGATGCCCTTGGCCCGCAAAGCCCCCGCAAGGGTCGCCACACGATTGCGGAGCTCGACATAGGAAATCTCGCGCTTGGTGTGGGTGATCGGGCTGTCATAGATGATCGCGGTCTGCTCGCCCCGGCCATTTTCGACATGCCGGTCCACCGCGTTCCAGCAGGTGTTCACCTTGGCGTCGGAAAACCACTCATAGAGCGGGGCTTTGTCGTCAAACAGAGCTTTGGTTGGCGGCTGGACCCAGTCTATCCCTTTGGCGGCTTCCATCCAGAATGCCTCTGGATCGGATTTCCAGCTGTCGTAAACGTCCTGATATGCCACTGTGGTCTCCTCCGAAAATTCCCTGCGCTGTTGTTAGGGGCGCAAAGAGCACCGCACAAGCGACCGCTGTGACGGGGCGTCACTTTACCGCAAAATATTTGCAGACAGGCCCATTTTCGATTGCAAATTTTTGCAAATCCACTGTGTTCGGTGGATTTGAAGGTGTGGCGTTGCCACATTTGCAAATCTGCAAATCGCTGCGTGCAAACAGTGGCAGAATCAGGCCGGACATCCGATAGGTTGCCCGGCGCTGTCTTATCCGTAGTGCGCGACCGGAGTGCCCGCGATTGCCGCCATGTTCAGCAACCCGCGCGCCGTGATCGAGGGCGTCACGATATGCGCCTTATTGCCCATCCCCATAAGGATCGGACCGACCTCAAGCCCGTCGGCCTTCATCTTGAGGATATTGCGGACCCCACTGGCTGCGTCTGCATGGGCAAAAATCAGTACGTTGGCCGCTCCCTCAAGGCGCGAGTTCGGAAAGATCCGCGAACGCAGTTCGGGATCCAGTGCCACGTCCAAATTCATCTCACCTTCGTAGGTAAAGTCGCGAGGTTCCGAATCGAGAATGTCCAACGCAGCGCGCAGGCGCTTGCCCGACCCTTCCGCCTGGTTGCCGAACTGAGATTGCGAGCAAAACGCGATCTTGGGTTCAATCCCGAACCGCCGCACATGGCGCGCTGCCCCAAGGGTGGCTTCGGCCAATTCCTCGGGCGTGGGCAGTTGCCGCACATGCGTATCGGCAATGAACAACGGGCCGTCCTCAAGGATCATCAGCGACAGAGCTCCGTGAGGTCTCAGATCGCCGTCACCCAGCACTTGTTCGACATAGTTCAGGTGCCATCGGTATTCGCCGAATGTGCCGCAGATCATGCTGTCCGCTTCACCCCGATGAACCATGATCGCGCCAATCGCGGTGCTGTTTGTCCGCATGATCGCCTTGGCAAGGTCTGGCGTCACACCCCGGCGCTGCATGAGATCGTGGTATGAATTCCAGTAGTCATAATAGCGAGGGTCGTTTTCGGGGTTCACGATCTGCAAGTCCTCGCCGGGACGCACGGTCAGGCCCAGACGCTCGCATCGCGCGGCGATGACGTCAGGGCGTCCGATCAGGATCGGAGTCTCTGTCGTTTCCTCAAGGATAGCCTGAGCTGCGCGCAGGACACGTTCATCCTCGCCCTCGGCAAATACGATGCGGCGGGACGCAGCGGCGGCGGCCTCGAAGACGGGTCGCATGATGAGGGCGGATTTGAAGACGGTCTGGTTCAGCCGCTCTTTATATACCTCGATATCTTCGATGGGGCGCTTGGCGACCCCACTCTCCATTGCGGCCTTGGCGACAGACGAGGACACAACGCCAACCAGTCGGGGATCAAATGGTTTGGGGATCAGATAATCTGGTCCGAAAGTCAGTTGTTCACCCTTGTATGCGGCGGCTGCTTCGGCGCTGGTGGTGGCGCGGGCCATCTCGGCAATCCCGTCCACACAAGCGATCTGCATTTCATCGTTGATCTCGGTCGCACCAACGTCCAGAGCACCTCGGAAGATGAATGGGAAACACAGGACGTTGTTGACCTGATTGGGGAAATCGCTGCGGCCGGTGGCAATGATCGCATCGGGGGCAACCTCGCGGGCTGCATCGGGCAGAATCTCGGGCGTGGGGTTGGCCAGCGCGAAAATGATCGGACGGCTGGCCATTTTTGCCACCATTTCAGGTTTCAGCACGTTTGGTCCGCTAAGGCCCAGGAACAGGTCAGCTTCACCAATCACGTCATCCAGCGTGCGCAGGTCGGATTTCTGCGCGAACTGGTCCTTGTGCGGGTTCATATCCTCGGCGCGGCCCTCGTAGACCAGCCCGTGAATGTCGCACAGCCAGATATTCTCGCGTTTGACGCCCAGCTTGACCAACATGCTGAGACAGGCAATCCCCGCCGCTCCGCCGCCGGTTGAGACCACCGTGATGTCCTCGAATTTCTTGTCAGCCACGTGCAGGGCGTTCTTGGCGGCGGCCCCGACAACGATGGCAGTACCGTGCTGGTCGTCGTGGAAAACAGGGATATTCATCCGTTCCCGGCACAGCTTTTCAACAATGAAACAGTCCGGTGCCTTGATGTCTTCCAGATTGATCGCGCCAAAGGTTGGTTCCAGCGCGCAGACGATATCGGCCAGCTTTTCTGGGTCAGGTTGATCGACCTCTATGTCGAAACAGTCAATCCCCGCGAATTTCTTGAACAGGACAGCTTTGCCTTCCATCACGGGTTTGGAAGCCAGCGCCCCGATATCGCCCAGCCCTAGAACGGCCGTGCCATTGGATACCACCGCCACAAGATTTCCACGAGCCGTATAGAGTTCAGCATTTTCCGCGTCTGCTTTGATTTCAAGGCTGGCCTCGGCAACGCCGGGCGAGTAGGCACGCGCCAGATCGCGGCCGTTGGCCATAGGTTTGGTCGCTTTGATCTCTAGCTTTCCGGGTTTCGGATGGGCGTGATAATCAAGCGCGGCCTGCCGCAGGCTAGGTGTGTCAGACATCGGCGATTCATCTCCCTTCCGAAATTTGGTTGAGGGTTAAACTATTTTTTCCGGCTTGGCTACGTTGCGTCAATCTGCAACAGTTTTGAAACCTTGTATTGCCCGCTTGGTTGAAATCCGTCGCAAAGTGGTTACGTTCCGGCATCTGCGAAATCGTCGCAATCCTGTCTGGCACCAAAGGACACCCATGAGCTATAAAGACGAGTTTCAGGCCGGGAACGTTTTTCCTACGGAAAAAGTGTTCCTCGGTTCCGGGTGGATTGCGTTTCGGGCTGCGTTGGCTTTGGGCGCTGTTTTGCTCTGTGTCGCCGCCCTTTGGCCCGTCCAGAGTTCTACGCTCAATCAGGAAGGCGGCTTAATTGAAACTTTGTCCGCCGCGGCGCTTTTCTCTGCGGGTCTTGCAGCGTTCTACCGCTTTCCCGGTATCAAGCGGATGTATATCGGGCTGGTCTGCCTGCTATTGGCAGAAAGAGAACTGGATGCCGACATATACCCCGTAGGCAGTATGCCGTTTGAGGTTCTGACCGGTCTGGATGCCGCGCTTGATATGACCGCCGTCAGAATAGCGTTGGGTTTGATCGTTCTGGGTGGGTTGGTCTGGCATGGCATACCAAACGCGTTTCGTGCTGCTAGAGATCGCGCGCCGTTTCTTGTGATTTTCGTGTTGGCGGGCACCTGTGCAGTCGTCGCCCAAGGGCTTGAGGAAGTATCTTTCCTCTACCGTGAGGTGTTTTCCGGCATCATGATGGTACGTTTTTTCGTGCTTGAAGAAATGCTCGAGATGTTCTTTTCGATTGGCATTTTGGCCTCCGTTCTGATCGGATGGCCCAAAGCTGAAATCGATGGGACATTGAATGACGGACAGCCCCAACCAGACCCGCGCTGAATTTCGACTGCCGACGCAGGAACTGCGCGACGACATCCCCTTTTTTACCAAGGTTCTGGGTATGCGGATGGATATGATCTATCCCGCTGATGATCCGCGTATCGCAGTGTTTTCAGGGCACGAGTTGCGACTTCGGATTGAAAAAGATGCACCGGAAAGCCCGGGGACACTGCGTATTCTGACCGATGATCCTGACGGGTTTGCCGATGGTCAGCGCTCATTGATCGCCCCGAATGGTACGCGGGTCGAGATCGAAGAACTCAACCCTCCGATGGTGATGCCGGATACGGTTCATTCGTTTGTGGTGCGGAGGCTCAAGGATCAGGCGCCGTGGATTATTGGGCGCGCCGGAATGCATTACCGCGATCTGGTGCCCGACCGCTTGGGCGGGTCGATCATTGCCAGCCATATCCGGATACCGGATGGCGGGCCGGTGCCGGACATGGTGCATTTCCACAAGGTCGGGTTTCAGTTGATCTTTTGCATCCATGGCTGGGTGGACGTGGTTTACGAGGATCAGGGCGATAAGATGCGACTGACAGCCGGCGATTGCTTTATCCAGCCGCCGGAAATTCGTCACCGCGTGCTTGAAGCATCAGACAATGTACAAGTGATCGAGATCGGAGTGCCTGCCGAGCACGTCACCGAGATTGACCACGACATGACACTCCCCACCCCGCACCACCGTCCGGACCGGGAATGGCAGGGCCAGAAGTTCGTCTTTAACCGGGCCGAGGGTGCGGAATGGGGGGCGTTCCGGCTGCCCGGCTATGTTTGCCGGGATACCACGATTGCCGAAAACACCAAGGGTGTGGCCGGGGTGCAGGTGGTGCGCAAAGGGCAGGGTGAGCCGGCTTGGGCAACGCATGATACCGACATCCACTTTACGTTCGTTATGAACGGTGAAGTCACCCTTGAGGGCGAAGGGCGCGATCCGTACCGGTTGGAGCAGGGGGACGCTTTTGTCATCCCGCCCGGCATGCGCACCCGATTGGCCGACCCGTCGGACGACGTCGAACTGTTGGAGGTCACGCTGCCGGGTGTCTTTAACACGGCGCTGGACTAACCGATTTGGTTCAGGAAATCTGCGCTTGGGGCTTCAATTCCTCGAGTGCATTCCTTTAGGGTATTACTTTCTGACCAGATGATCAAAAATTGGGGATTCGCCATGACATTGAAAGACGCAGCACTTTCGGTTCGGGAAAACGCATACGCGCCCTATTCCAACTTTAAGGTCGGCGCGGCGATCCGGTCGGCCTCGGGTCAGGTATATGCCGGGTGCAATGTCGAAAACGTGGCCTACCCCGAAGGCACCTGTGCCGAAGCCGGAGCGATCGCTGCCATGGTCGCCGCAGGTGAGCAGGGCTTGACCGAAGTGTATGTGGTGGCCTCGTCCCCTCAGCCTGTGCCGCCTTGCGGGGGATGCAGGCAAAAGCTGGCTGAGTTCGGCAAGCGAGACGTCAAGGTGACATTAGCCAGCGTGGACGGCGCGGAATTAGTCACAACGATCGGTGATCTTCTGCCCGGCGCGTTCGACGCATCGCATATGGAGGATGTCTGATCGCATGGACGCCCGTTCGATTATCGCAAAGTTGCGCCGGTCTGAGGTTCCAACGGCAGCCGAGTTGAACTGGTTTGCGCAGGGGCTTGCGGATGGCGGGGTCAGTGACGCGCAGGCCGGAGCTTTTGCTATGGCTGTCTGCATGGGCGGCCTTGGCGCGCAGGGACGGGCCGATCTGACCGTCGCGATGCGTGACAGCGGCGAGGTTCTGACGTGGGACGTTGACGGCCCGGTGATCGATAAACACTCGACCGGTGGCGTGGGCGACAGCGTCAGTCTGGTACTGGCCCCGGCGCTGGCAGAATTGGGCGCTTATGTTCCCATGATCTCGGGACGTGGGCTGGGCCATACCGGAGGAACGCTGGACAAGCTCGAAGCCATCCCCGGTGTTTCCACGCAGATCGGGCAAGACCGACTGGCCCAGATATTGCGCGATGAGGGGGCGGCCATCGTCGGCGCGACGGGGCAGATCGCCCCGGCGGACAAGCGGCTTTACGCGGTCCGGGATGTGACCGCGACGGTGGAAAGCCTTGATCTGATCACCGCTTCGATCCTGTCCAAGAAACTGGCGGCCACCCCGGACGCTCTGGTTCTGGACGTCAAGGTTGGCAGCGGCGCATTCATGAAAACGCATGAGGACGCGCGCAAACTGGCGAAGGCATTGACCGAGACAGCGAATGCCGCCGGGTGCCGGACATCGGCCGTAATCACGGATATGAACCAGCCCTTGGCCCCGGCGCTGGGGAATGCGTTGGAAATCTGCGAAGTCATGAAGGTTCTGACCGGTGGGCAGAATGCACCACTGGCCGAGATATCGGCAGAACTGGGCGGTGTTCTGCTGGTCGATGCCGGAATGGTCTCAACACTGGATGAAGGGCGCGACAAGGTCGCTGAGGTCATCCGCAATGGCCGCGCCGCGGAGCGGTTCGGGCGCATGATGGCTGCTGTTGGCGGCCCGTTGCACTTTGTCGAAAACTGGTCGCGTTACTTGCCCGAAGCCAGCGTTATTCTCGAGGTTCCGGCACCTTCCAGCGGATATGTGACCGCAATGGATGGTGAGGCGCTGGGCCTTGCCGTTGTTGCGCTGGGCGGTGGCCGACAGGTCGAGGATGACGTGATCGACCCGGCCGTTGGCATTTCCGATATCGTGCGATTGGGCGGAAAGATTGACAAGGGCGCGCCCCTGGCCGTGATCCACGCCGCCCGTGAGGATGCGGCGCGTCAGGCCGCACTATCGGTCTTGCACGCCATCAGCCTTGGCCCTGAAAGCCCGTCGCTTTCGGGTATCGTGCACGAAAGGATCACAGCATGAGCCGTGCATTTCTGGTCGTCATGGACTCGGTTGGCATCGGCGGCGCACCGGACGCGGATCGGTTCTTTAACGGTGACGTGCCAGATACCGGAGCAAACACGCTGGCCCATATCGCGCAGGCCTGCGCCGAGGGCCGGGCCGAAGAAGGGCGGTCTGGGCCGCTGCGCCTGCCGAACTTAGACGCATTGGGGCTGGGGGCGGCCACTCGGCTGGCCTCTGGCGATGAAACGCCGGGATTGCAGGTCGAGCCAATCGGTCTTTGGGGCTGCGCGCGCGAGCATTCGCGAGGCAAGGACACACCGTCAGGGCACTGGGAACTGGCAGGTCTGCCTGTACCTTGGGACTGGCACTATTTCCCCGATACAACCCCCAGTTTTCCCGATGATCTGAGCCATGCTGCCGCACAAGCGGCTGGAACAGAAGGGATTTTGGGCGATTGCCATGCCTCGGGCACAGCGATCATCGCGGAATTGGGGGCCGAGCATATGCGAACCGGTTGGCCGATCTGCTATACGTCGGCAGACAGCGTCTTTCAGATCGCTGCCCATGAAGAAAGCTTTGGTCTTGAGCGTCTTTTGGACATGTGCCGTGCGCTTGCCCCCCGGTTGCACGAAATGAAGGTTGGGCGGGTGATCGCCCGTCCTTTCATCGGCTCACCGGACACGGGCTTTACGCGCACAACCAACCGCAAGGACTTTGCCATTCTACCGCCTGCGCCGGTTCTGACGAACTGGGTTCAGGACGCGGGGCGGCGGGTGCATGCAGTGGGCAAGATCGGCGACATCTTCTCGATGCAGGGGATTGATACGCTGCGCAAGGGCTCGGATGCGGAACTGATGGGGCACCTGTCCGATCTGGTGGATGAGGCCGAAGAGGGCAGTCTGACCTTTGCCAATTTCGTCGAGTTTGACAGCCTTTATGGTCACCGCCGGGATATCAGCGGCTATGCCCGTGCGTTGGAATGGTTTGATCGTGAGATCGGCGCCCTTCTTTCGCGCCTGCGCCCCGGAGATATGATGCTGTTGACCGCAGATCACGGAAATGATCCAAGCTGGATCGGAACGGACCACACACGTGAACAAGTCCCGGTGTTGATCGCCGGATTGGGCAGGGGTGAAATCGGAGCCGTCAATTTCGCTGATATCGCCGCAAGCATTGCGACCCATTTGAACATTCCGGCCCAAGGGCCGGGACGGAGTTTTCTATGACCGTAGCAGACCTGCCAAAGATCGAACTGCATCTGCATCACGAAGGCGCGGCACCACCCGCCTTTATCCGCCAGTTGGCGCATGAAAAGCGCATCGACCTGAGTGGGATTTTCAAGCCCGATGGCAGCTATGATTTCCGGGACTTCGCGCATTTCCTCAGCGTGTATGAGGCCGCCTGCGAAGTGCTGAAATCGCCCGAGGATTTTCGACGGCTTACGCTGGCGATCCTTGAAGAAAGTGCGGCGAACGGGGTGGTCTATTCGGAAACCTTCCTCAGCCCCGACTTCTGTGGCGGCGGAGACCTGCATGCCTGGCGCGACTACCT
The DNA here is from genome assembly GCF_056536465.1 of Ruegeria sp. CL6. Classification (NCBI taxonomy): domain Bacteria; kingdom Pseudomonadati; phylum Pseudomonadota; class Alphaproteobacteria; order Rhodobacterales; family Roseobacteraceae; genus Ruegeria; species Ruegeria sp. CL6. The sequence goes on along the minus strand of NZ_JBQFPR010000001.1, from coordinate 739,979 downwards.
GAATGCCATTCAGGATGCGGCTGATGAAGCCGAGCGGAAATACGATATTACCCTGCGCGGTGTCGTCACCTGTGTGCGTCATTTCGGGGCGGAACAGGCCAAGGTCAGCGCCCGGTGCGCTGCGGAAACTGCGGGGCACTGGATCACCGGCTTTGGAATGGGTGGCAACGAATCCGTCGGAACGCAGGGAGATTACAAGTGGGCCTTTGACTGCGCGCGCGAGGCCGGGTTGCGTCTGACCACTCATGCGGGTGAATTCGGCGGCCCCGAAAGCGTTAGGGACGCCATCCGGGAACTGGGCGTAGAGCGTGTCGGCCACGGGGTTCGCGCGTACGAAGACCCCGATCTTGTCCACGAACTGGTGGATCGCGAGGTGACGCTTGAGGTCTGCCCCGGCTCGAACGTGGTTCTGGGGCTTTTCCCCGAGTTTTCGGCCCACCCAATCGCAAATCTGCGGGACGCTGGTGTTAAAGTGACGGTTTCAACCGACGATCCCCCGTTTTTCCATACCACAATGCGACGGGAATATGAGATGCTGGCCAAAGCCTTCGGCTGGACAGCCGACGATTTTGCAGCCCTGAATGAAACGGCCCTGACAGCGGCCTTTTGCGATGAAGAGACCCGCGCGCGGGTAAAGAAAAGACTGGAGAGATCATGAGCGAACACCTGACCGTCGTCGACCACCCGCTGGTTCAGCACAAACTGACGCTCATGCGGGACAAGGGCACATCGACCGCCGTTTTCCGCCAACTGCTGCGCGAGATTACGCTGCTGCTGGCCTATGAGATCACGCGCGAGATGCCTCTGACCACCCGGCACATCGAAACCCCGATGGAGGAGATGGACGCCCCGATATTGGCAGGTAAGAAATTGGCGCTGGTGTCCATTCTGCGGGCTGGCAACGGGATGCTGGATGGTGTGTTGGAACTGGTCCCCTCGGCCCGCGTGGGATTTGTGGGGCTGTACCGGGATGAAGAAACGCTGAAACCCGTTCAGTACTACTTCAAAGCGCCCGAAGGATTAAAAGACCGCCTTGTCATCGCCGTCGATCCGATGCTGGCCACGGGCAACAGCTCGGCCGCAGCGATCGACCTGCTGAAAGAGGCGGGCGCCACCGATATCCGGTTCCTGTGCCTGTTGGCGGCCCCCGAAGGTGTTGCGCGTATGAAAGAGGCGCACCCCGATGTTCACATCGTGACCGCCTCGCTGGATCGCGAACTGAACTCCAAAGGCTATATCATGCCGGGTCTCGGTGACGCCGGGGACCGGATGTTCGGCACCAAATAAGCGGTCTACTCTCCGCAGATGTTCTGAAGCCGGACCCAATCGCGGTCCGGCAATACCTGTTGCAAAGGTCGTCCCGCCATCGGGTCGGCCTCGATCAAGCCAAGAACAGTCTCGCCTGTCACGTCCATCGCATAGGCATACGGTGTCGAGGGAAGGGCGACTTGCGCGAAAAGCTCAAGCAGGTCGTCGTCCGACAATGTCGGGCGCGGCTCTGACAAGACTTGCTCGGTATAGGTATCGACGATCTCGGGTGTCAGCTCTCCGGTCGTGAGCAGACGAAAGGCAGAGCGTGCTCCGGTTCGGTCCAGAAGATCGTCCAGTGGATCCTGCGCTGCGGCCTGCGCGCGCTCGGCGACGATATAGCCTGCCGCGACCGAGGGGTCTTCGTGATCCTCGACCAATGACCGGTTCAGGAGGATGATCCCTCCGGGCAGGCTGAGGCTGCTTTGCACGCCCGCTGGCAGGATAACAACGCTGCGAACCCCCGTCCGCTCTGCCAATCGGTCCAGTGCGTCCTGTGCATCCGCTGAGGTGCAAGCCTGCCCAGATACCCTTTCGATCCGGCTCAGGATGGCGTCGCCGATGTCCTGCCTTTTGATCTCTGGCACCACAGACACAACGTGGTTTTGCAAGGCCGCCGGCACCCATAGCAGCAAAAGCGCAAGAACTGCCCCGACAACGCCCGCAACGCTCAGCCAGCGCAGCCGACCCGGATGTGGCCTCGCGCGGTCGATTGCGCGTTGCAGGCGGTCGATGGCCTCGATCATCGTGGTTTCGGATTCCGCCAGTTCCAGCGTTTCTTCCGGGTCACCGTCGGGGTTGAATATCGCGGGAAAGCTGCCGGGATTCTGCCGCTCTAGCGCGGCCAGTGACCAATGTGTCAGGGCGCGGTCATTGAAATCCGAAATCGTCAGGGTTGCTTCGCCAATCGAAACCACGACCTCGCGCCGTTGCACATCGGGCGAGGGACGCCACAGACCGGTGGCTTCGATCCGTTGGTACTGTTTCAATGCCGTCATCAAGGTGAGGTCTGCTCGTTTTTTTATTTGAACTTAGTTTAGCACGCTAAAATCCAATGGCGCAAACCTGTTGCACGTCAATCGGGAATTGTGCTGGATATCACGACGCGCGGGGAAAACTTCGCGGTCGGGATCAGTGTCGGGGCGGCAGATGCAGTCAGAAGCGCAGACATCACCAATACTCGCGTCGATACTGATGATCAGCGCCATGGCGATTATCGGGGTGATCGACAATGTGGTGGTATTGTTGGCCGAAACGATCGGATTGTGGCAGTTCCACCTGAGCCGTTCTTTGCTGATGTTGCCGCTGATTGCCGGGCTGTCGCTGATGGGGCTGGGCAGCTTGCGCCCGAAACGGCTGGGGCCGGTTGTTCTGCGCAGTGTTCTGATCACCCTGGCTATGTTGTTCTACTTTTCGTCCTTGGCGCTGATGCCGATTGCCCAGGCGCTGGCGGGATTGTTCACTTCACCGATTTTCGTGCTTTTGATCTCGGCCCTGTGGCTGAAACAGACCATCGGGCCGTGGCGTATCTTTGCGGTCATCCTTGGGTTTTGCGGTATCTTATGCGTCTTGCAGCCGAATTCGTATGAGTTTGACACGTTGAGCTTGCTGCCTGTTGCAGGGGGCTTGTTCTATGCCCTGAGCGCCATAATCACCCGTAGCTATTGCTCTGAGGAAAGTACTGTTTCGCTATTGGCGGCCATGGTCATCACCTTGGGGATGGCCGGGGCAATCGGGCTTGTAGTCCTGTCCGTTTTTCCGCTGGAGTCTGCCGCCGGAGCGCAAGGCTTTGCGACCCGCGGGTGGGAATCCAATATGATGCCTGCCGTCCCTTGGATTTTGTTGCAGGCCGGAGGGTCAACGATTGCCGTTTTTATGCTGATCAAGTCGTACCAGATTGGCGAGCCGTCATATGTCGCGGTCTTTGAATACTCGGTTATGGTCTTTGGGCCTCTCTTTGCATGGTTCGCGTTCGGTCAAACAATCGGAATGTTGCAGACGGTGGGAATTGGCCTGATCGCCACGGCTGGGGCATTGTTGGGGTGGCGCGCCTCACGCGAAGCAGCGCGAAAGGTGGCAGCGTGATTATTTCGCGCGGGCGGCGCTATGTTTTCGTCCACATTCCCAAAACAGGGGGGACATCGCTTTCACTGGCGTTGGAACAGCGTGCGATGAAAGATGACATTTTGTTGGGGGACACACCCAAAGCCAAGAGGCGTCGCAGGCGGGTCAAGTCGCTTACTGCCCGTGGGCGGCTGTGGAAACACTCGACACTCGCGGATATCGACGGTGTTCTGACAGCCGACGAGGTGAAGGATATGTTTACCTTCACGCTGGTACGCAATCCTTGGGACCGAATGGTTAGCTATTTTCACTGGTTGCAGGATCAGGATTTTGATCATCCTGCGGTCTCGCTGGCCAAGGCACTGCCTTTTGAAGACTTCGTCTTGCACCCCGCAACATTGCGATCATTTCAAAAGCATCCAGCGCGCCAATATATGACCACGGCACAGGGGCGGGAGTGTTGTCAGGCCTACATTCGGCTGGAACATTTTGAGCAGGATGCAGAACCATTATTTGCGCATCTTGGATTTCGGTTCGATCTGCCGCGCCTGAACCCGTCTCTGCGTTCCGAAGGGTATAGGCAATATTACTCAGCCCGCACAGCGTCGGCTATTGCGCGTGCATGTGCAGAAGATATCGACCGGTTTGGGTACCAGTTCGACCCGTCGTCCTGATCGCGAATTCAAACAATATTTGAGAGGGTTGCGCGGTGAAGCTCAGCAACAAGGTAGGTACGGGCTTCACAGAAATTGAAAAGCTGGCGCATAGGGTCATGCGCCAGCTTTTTCGTTTAGGCAGCTTTGGCTTCGGGGTCGAAGCGGCCATAGAAGGTCTGGCCTTTTTCGGCCATCTCACGCAGCAGCGGCGGGCAAGCGAAACGCTCGCCATATTTGGCGGCCAACTGGTCGCAGCGCTCGGCGGCGTAAGGCGTGCCGATGATGTCAACCCAGCTGAGCGGGCCACCGGACCACGGTGCAAAGCCCCAGGCCAGGATCGCGCCCACATCGGCTTCACGGATGTCTTCCACCACGCCTTCTTCCAGCGCGCGGACGGCTTCCAGAACCTGCGCGAACATCAGACGTTCCTGAACCTCGATCAGGTCGGGCTGCTCGTCGGCCAGCGGATACTTCTCCTGCAGACCTTTCCAATAACCCAGACGCTTGCCCTTTTCGTCATAGTCGAAGAAACCAGCGTTGGCCTTGCGACCCAGACGTCCCTGTTCTTCCATCCAGAAAATCAGATCATCTGCCGAGCTTTCGGGATAAGCATCACCCATCGCGGCCTTGGTCGCCCGGGCAATCTTGGCGCCCAGATCAATCGAGGTCTCGTCCGTCAGGTTGATCGGACCCACCGGGAAGCCCAGTTGACGGGCCGCGTTGTCGATCAGAACGGCGCTGACGCCTTCGGTGATCATCCGCGCGCCTTCGTTGACGTAAGGAATGATGCAGCGGTTGCAGTAGAAGAACCGCGCGTCATTGACCACGATCGGTGTCTTGCGGATCTGGCGTACATAGTCCAGCGCCTTGGCGACCGCGCGATCCCCGGTTTCCTTGCCCTTGATGATCTCGACCAGGAACATCTTCTCGACCGGCGAGAAGAAGTGGATACCGATGAACTGCTCAGGCCGCGCGCTCGCCTTGGCCAGATCGGTGATCGGCAGGGTCGACGTGTTCGACGCAAAGATGCAATCCTCGGGGATGATCGCTTCGACCTTCTTGGTCATCTCGGCCTTGACACCCGGATCCTCGAAGACGGCCTCGATGATCAGATCACAGCCTTGCAGTTGCTCAAGCTCGGGCGTCGCGGTGATGCGGCCCAGCATGGCTTCTTTCTTTTCGGCCGTGACCTTGCCACGCTTCATACCTTTGTCCAGATACGCTTCGGTGTAGGCTTTGCCCTTGTCGGCGGCAGCCTGATCACGGTCGATCAGCACAACCTCCATCCCGGCCTGCGCAGAAACCAGAGCGATACCGGCACCCATCATGCCTGCGCCCAGAACGCCGATCTTCTTGACCGACTGATCCGGAATACCCGCAGGACGCACGGCGCCTTTTTCCAGTGCTTCCTTGTTCAGGAACAACGAGCGGATCATCGCGCCCGATGACGGGTTCAACAGGACGGTTGTGAACCAGCGGGCTTCGATGCGAATGGCGGTGTCGAAGTCAACCAGCGCGCCTTCGTAGACCGCGCTTAGCAGAGCCTTTGCCGCAGGGAAGGCGCCTTGGGTCTTGCCGTGCACCATCGCGGCGGCACCGACGAAGTTCGGGAAACCAGCCGGGCTGAACGGAGCGCCGCCGGGCATCTTGTACCCCTTGGCATCCCAAGGTTTGACCAGGTCGGTGTCCTTTGCGTTCAGAACCCACTCTTTGGCTGCGGCCATCGGATCGGCTGCGATCTCGTCGACATAGCCGGCACCCTTGGCTTTCTTGACGTCCAGCAGCTTACCTTCCAGCAGCAAAGGTGCAGCAGCAATCGCGCCAACCTTGCGGACCATCCGGGTTGTACCGCCCGCGCCGGGGAAGATACCGATCAGAATTTCGGGCAGACCGTATTTGGCCTTGGGGTTTTCGCCCGCAAAGATACGGTGTGTGGACAGGGGCAGCTCCATGCCGATCCCTGCGGCAGTGCCAGGCAGAACGGTCGCAATCGGCTTGCCGCCCTTTTTGGTCTTGGGGTCCATGCCTGCCAGTTCGATTTTGCGCAGCAGGGCGTGAATGTTCATCGTGCCCTCGAACAGACCCTTGGCCGGATCATCACCGGCCTGTTCTTTCATGACGGCCAGCAGGTTCAGGTCCATTCCGCCGGCGAAAGAGCCTTCTTTGCCGCTTGTGATGATGACGCCCTTGATCTCGTCATCGGCCAATGCCTGATCGATGCAGTCGTTCAATTGCGACAGTCCGTCATAGGACATCACGTTCATTGATTTACCGGGAACATCCCAGGTGATTGTTGCGACGCCATCTGCGTCTTTGCTGAGCGTAAACTCGGTCATCCGTCGTCTCCAATCTGGTCAGCCGTCAGGGGGCTGCCGTCTTTACGGGTGAAGGTCGCGCCATCGGCGTCATCCTTCACCATCATGTCGATATCGCTGTAATAGCCGGTCTCGGTCGGGGTCCGCGTGCCCACCACCAGAAAGGTCGCGGGCGCATCGGTATTGTTCACAAGCTGGTGTCCGTTAGGCTCACCAGCCGGGAAAGCGGCGCAGTCGCCGGGCTGCATCTCATGCTCACCATCGTCGTCGATCAGGGTGCAGGTGCCGGTTAGCACAATGGCGAACTCGTCCTGCTCCATGTGGTAGTGACGCAACGAGGATTGCCCCGCCGGTTCCAACCGCACGATGTTGACCCCGTATTGGGTCAGCCCGCCCGCATCACCGATGCGCTGTACGAAACGACCTGCGGTCGCCTCGGCCAGCTTGCCGGGATAGGCCGAGCCGCCCTGAAACGGGATCTGAGTGAGATCCAGCTTGGGCATTACACCCGCTCGATGATCGTGGCCGCACCCATGCCGGAAGCCACACACAGGGTCGCCAGACCGGTTTCCTTGTCTTGGCGTTCCAGCTCGTCCAGCAGGGTGCCGATGATGATCGCACCGGTTGCGCCCAGCGGGTGACCCATCGCGATCGAGCCGCCATTGACGTTGACCAGCTCGGGATCGACATCAAACGCCTGCTGGAAGCGCAGAACCACCGAGGCGAAGGCTTCGTTGACTTCAAACAGATCCATGTCAGAGATCGCCATGCCGGTGTCGGCCAGGATTTTCTCGGTGACCGGAACCGGGCCGGTCAGCATGATGGTCGGGTCCAGACCGATCTTGGCGGTGCCTTTGATGCGTGCGCGCGGCTTGATGCCGTGCTTTTCACCAAATTCCTTGTTGCCGATCAGAACAGCCGCAGCCCCGTCCACGATGCCCGAGCTGTTGCCCGCGTGGTGGATGTGGTTGATCTTTTCCAGGTGCGGGTATTTCAGCAGCGCGACCTTGTCGAAACCGGGCATCTGTTCGCCCATCATCTGGAAGGCGGGGTTCAGGCTGCCGAGGCTTTGCATGTCGGTGCTGGGGCGCATGTACTCGTCACGGTCCAGAATGGTCAGGCCGTTGCGGTCCTTGACCGAAATGACCGATTTCTCGAACCGGTTTTCTTCCCATGCTTTCGCTGCACGACGCTGCGATTCCATCGCCAGCTGGTCGGCCTGATCACGGGTAAAGCCGTATTCGGTCGCGATAATGTCCGAGGAAATCCCCTGCGGCACGAAATAGGTGTCCATCGCCACCGAAGGATCAACAGCGATCGCCGCGCCGTCCGAGCCCATTGCCACGCGGCCCATCATTTCGACGCCACCAGCGATATAGCCGTCACCGGCACCGCCTTTGACCTGGTTGGCGGCCAGGTTTACGGCCTCCATGCCCGAGGCGCAGAAACGGTTGATCGACAGGCCGGGGATACGCTCGTCCAGGTCCGAGGCCAGAACCGAAGTGCGGGCCAGACAGCCGCCTTGTTCCATTACTTGCGTGGCGTTGCCCCAGATCACGTCTTCGACGGCGTGCCCTTCGAGGTTGTTCCGCTCTTTCATTGCGTTCAGGGCAACGGCCGACAGGCGCACCGAGGTCACCTCGTGCAGGCTGCCATCCTTGCGGCCCTTGCCGCGCGGGGTGCGCAGGGCGTCATAGATATAAGCTTCGGTCATGAGTAGCTCTCCTTAAGCTCGATCCGGCGCATTGCCGGGCATCAGGTCATAGGGGTGTTTCCAGCCGGGTTGTTCGGATAGCCGAGTCAACCAAGCGTCGATGTGGGGCCATTCGGCTCGGTCAAAGCCAAAGGGTTCGGGGTAATAAAGGTAGCCGCAGCAACTGAAATCGGCGTTGGTCGGGGCGTTGCCCACGATCCAGTCGCGGCCGTCCAGATGAGCGTTCAGAACTTGGTAGGCGGCCTTCAGGCGGCCCTGATTAAATGCGATGACATCTGCATTGCGGTGTTCTTCCGGCAGAAAATTCATCAGGAAACGGGTCATGCCTGCCATCGAACTTAGCTTGTGGTTGTCCCATAGCACCCAGCGCAGAACTTCGTATTTCTCCTCTTGGGTGGTGCCGCCGAACTTGCCGGTTTTTTCGGTGATATAGGCTTGGATCGCACCAGATTGGCTTGTGCGAAAATCGCCGTCGATCAAGACCGGCGCTTCGCCCATCTCATTGACGTTCTGACGATATTCAGCAGACCGAGTCTCACCCTTGAAGAAATCGACTTTGACCGGTTCCCAATTCAGGCCGGACAATTCTAGCGCCAGAGCAGCTTTGTAAGAGTTGCCGCTTTCGCCGAAACAATACAGTTTTATGGTCATTGCGGCGCCCCTCCCGTGGCGTGTTGCCGACTGTGAATCATGCGTCTCTTTAGCAAGAAGAAAGTGTTTCTCTGGAATGACGTTGCGGTCTTTTCGGAATGTTTCTTCTTGCTGAAACTACGTTTGTTCCCTGGTAAACTTTGTTCGTGGTTCAGCGCTTGCGCGCCTCTAGTTCGGAATTGAAAACGCGCAGGCGGTGGGTCAGGTTGTCCTGATCTATGACGCTGTTGAAGTTTTCAAAAAGGAATGACAGCGCTTCGCCTTCGTCCAGACCAGCTTCGCGGGCGAACCCCTTCAGCTTGCGGTACCCGTCCTCGGTCATGGCGACCGGAAAACGGCGGGTCAGGCGAAATCGTTTTGGCATATCTTTCCCTCCCGAGGAACTGGTTCCGAGGTCTCCCCCGGAACCAGATAAGGATCAGAAGCTTGCCGCCTCCAGCGCCATCACTGTGTCAGCGCCGGTCTGGATGCGCGACAGGTGCAGACCCGTGGCAGGCAGGCGACGCGCCATGTAGAACTGGCCGGTGGCAATCTTGGTCTCGTAGAACTCGGTATCCGAGGTGCCACCGTCAAGGGCTGCGTAGGCGGCTTTTGCCATTTGCGCCCACATCAGGCCCAGGCAGACATGGCCGAACATGTGCATGAAGTCGTTCGAGCCGGACAGCGCGTGGTTCGGATTTTTCGCGCCGTTCTGCATGAAGTACATGCCAGCGGCCTGCAGGTCTTTGGAAGCCGCCTTGAGCGGTTCAATGAACGCCTTGTCATAGGCTTCGTTTTGGCCGCCGTTTTCCTTGCAGAAATTCTTGACGATCTCGAAGAAGGCCATGACGTGCTTGCCGCCGTCGGTGGCCAGTTTACGACCAACGAGGTCCAGAGCCTGAACGCCGTTCGCGCCTTCGTAGATCATCGCGATCCGAGCGTCGCGGGTATATTGCGACATGCCCCATTCCTCGATGTAGCCGTGGCCGCCGTAAACCTGCTGCGCCTGAACGGTCATGTCATAACCCTGATCGGTCAGGAAACCCTTGATGACCGGAGTCAGCAACGAGATGAGGCCGTCCGCGTCCTTGTCATCCTTGCGATGCGCCTGGTCGATCAGCGTAGCGCCCCACAAAACAAACGCGCGCGCGCCTTCGGCAAAGCTTTTCTGATCCATCAGGTTGCGACGGATGTCCGGATGCACGATCAACGGATCGGCCGGGCCATCGGGGTTTTTCACACCTGTCACATCACGGCCTTGCAGACGGTCTTTGGCGTATTCCACAGCGTTCTGATAGGCGGCTTCGGCCTGTGCCAGACCCTGCATGCCCACACCCAGACGCGCTTCGTTCATCATGGTGAACATGGCGCGCATACCTTTGTGCAGGTCACCCAGCAAGAAGCCGGTGGCCTCGTCATAGTTCATCACACAGGTCGAGTTGCCGTGGATGCCCATTTTCTCTTCGATCTTGCCGACCGAGACGCCGTTGCGCTCGCCCAGCGAGCCGTCATCGTTGACCATGAACTTGGGCACGATGAACAGCGAAACGCCCTTGATACCTTCGGGGCCGCCGGGGATCTTGGCCAGAACCAGGTGAATGATGTTGTCGGCCATGTCGTGATCACCGGCCGAGATAAAGATCTTTTGACCCGACACCTTATAGCTGCCATCGTCCTGCGGTTCAGCCTTGGTGCGCATCAGGCCCAGATCGGTGCCGCAATGCGGTTCGGTCAGGTTCATGGTGCCGGTCCATTCACAGCTGACCATGTTGGGCAGGTACTTTGCCTTCTGCTCGTCCGTACCGTGCGCCAGGATTGCCGAGGCTGCACCGTGGGTCAGTCCCTGATACATGGTGAACGCCTGGTTCGCAGATTGGAAGAATTCGCCAACGGCGCTGCCAATGACGTAGGGCATGTTCTGGCCGCCGAACTCTTCGGGCATGTCCAGACCGGTCCAGCCGCCCTCTTTCATCTGCTCGAAACCGTCTTTGAAGCCGGTCGGCGTGTAGACGATGCCGTTCTCAAGGCGGCAGCCTTCGGTGTCACCCACGACGTTCAGCGGGTGCAGAACGTTTGTGGCGATTTTACCGGCTTCTTCCAGCACGGCGCTGGTGAATTCGGCCTCGAGTTCGTCGTATCCGGGAATATCCGATCCCGAAACGTTCAGTACTTCGTGCAGGATGAACTGCATGTCTTTTGTTGGCGCGTTGTAAACGGGCATTTGAAGCTCCCTTTAAATTCAGATGTCCGGAGATTGAGACCGCCAAGTCACTCGGCGGCGTTTTTGTCATTTTTCATCGAGGCGATAACTTTCTCGCCCCAACGCAACTGTTCCTTTAGATCGTCGATGGCCTGTGTCAGCTCCTCGCGGCGCGATTCCATATCCGCCAGACGTTCGCGGGCGATATCGAATGTGCGGGTCATCTGTGTCATTTGCTGATCACCCACATGATACAGATCCAGCAGTTGCCGGATCTCTTCCAGGCTGAACCCAAAACGTTTCCCGCGAAGGATCAGTTTCAATCGCGCCCGATCACGCTTGGTGAACAGGCGTTTCTGCCCTTCACGGATGGGAAACAAAAGTTCCTTGGCCTCGTAAAATCGCAATGTGCGGGGCGTGACATCGTATGTCTCGCACATTTCACGAATGGTCAGCAGATCTTCGGTCATGGTTTCAGCACTCTTGTCACTGGCGTCTATCAAGGTCAGTTGCGCAGTTGATGCGCCTCTTACAACACGGAGATGACGTTCGCGTAATGCAAACGCTACGTCACAAATAAGTTGACGTAACATCCACTCGCGTCAAGGTTCTGAGGGCGGGAATTCTACGAACGTAGCGTCACGAAATTGTGTCGCTGACACGGTGCACCGGCTTGATCCCGCAGCGAGAACTGCACAGGAGTTCTTGCGCTTGCGGGGTGCGGGCCTTGGAAATTTCTTGGGGAGAGGGTCAAGGGATCGGGCAGCGGTGGCTGCCCTTCAGTCATTCTAGCGACTTGGCGGTTTGCTCACGCATTTGCTTGAGCGCGTCGATCGCTTCGTCCAGTTGTTTTCTTTGCTTGTCCAGTTCGATCAACTGCTGGTCGGCCACTTCCACGAATGTTTTCATCTGGGCCTGAGTTCCCTGATCTTCGTAGATCAGAAGCCATTGGCGGATGTCTTCCAGAGGAAATCCGTATTTTCTGCCCCGCATGATCAAAGTCATCCGGGCACATTCCCGAGGACCATAATAGCGCGATCTTCCTTCCCTTTCGGGCTGCAGAAGTTCGATATATTCATAGTAGCGCAGGGTGCGTGGAGTTACGTCAAACTCGGCGCACATCTCTTTGAATGATAATCGGTCGTCAGTCATTCCTGATCTCCTCTGAATTAGCCTATGGCGTGCCGGCATCAAGCGCAACAGGCAGGCTTGCTCTTTTACTAGCCCCTCGCTCATAAAGGGAGAAACCAAGAGGACACAAGTACATGGTCGACAAATCAGCTATCGCGCGTCAGTTCATCGAGGCGATTCCTCATGCCAGAGCCTTGGGCATGACGCTGACCAAAATCGGCAATGGCGAGGCCGGGATCACGATGCCATACAGCAAGGATCTTGTGGGTGATCCGCGCACCGGGGTGATCCACGGGGGGGCGGTCTTTGCCGTGTTGGACACCTGTTGCGGCGCGGCGGTCATGAGCCACCCTTCGGCCCCCGGCGGGACGGCCACGATTGATCTGCGGATCGACTATATGCGCGCGGCCACGCCGGGGCAGAGCATTACAACGCATGCGACCTGCTATCACATCACGCGCAACGTCGCTTTTGTCCGAGCAACTGCAATGGACGAAGATCAGGATCTGCCAGTGGCGACGGCATCCGGGTCTTTCACCGTGGAGGGGCTGTAATGGCACGTACCCGTCCTGAGCCCATGCAAGTCGTCAAGCAGCGCCGCGACGCTGCGTTGAACGCAATCGTTGATGGTGTGCCCTATATCCGGTTCCTCAATATCGGATTTGATCGGCGCGGGGATGAACTGACCGGCGTTCTGAATTTTGACGACAAGCTGATCGGAAACCCGTTTCTGCCAGCTTTGCACGGGGGCGTCACAGCGGCCTTTCTCGAAGTGACGGCCGTGATCACCTTGAGTTGGGAATACTTTTTTCCCCGGATCGAAAGCGGCGAACTGGATGCGAGCGACATCTTCAAGGATGACTCCGTGCGCTTTCCCAAAACGGTGGATTTCACCGTTGACTACTTGCGGTCGGGATTGCCACGCGATGCATATGCCCGGGCCTTCGTTAGCCGCTCGGGGCGACGGTATGCCTCTGTTCGGGTTGAGGCGTGGCAGGACAATCACGCGCGCCCCTATGCGCAGGCCACAGGGCATTTCCTGATGCCTCAGCCACCGGCCCAAAAAGAGTAGCGGCCGTGCAGGATGCTTCGGCACCCATAACGCATAGGCGGGTGCTGAAGATTGCGGTGCCCATCGTGCTGTCAAACGCCACGGTTCCCATTCTGGGGGCTGTGGATACCGGTGTTGTCGGGCAAATGGGTCAGGCCGCGCCGATTGGGGCCGTCGGAATGGGCGCCGTTATCCTGTCCACGATATATTGGATCTTTGGGTTCCTGCGCATGGGAACCACTGGTTTGGCAGCACAGGCGCGCGGGGCAGGGGACACAGCCGAGACTGGCGCCCTTTTGATGCGTGGCCTGCTTTTGGGCGGCGCGGCGGGACTGTTCTTTGTCCTGACGCAAATCTGGGTGTTCTGGGGGGCGTTTGCCCTGTCGCCAGCCAGCCCAGAAGTCGAGGCGTTGACGCGCGACTATCTGGAGATTCGCATCTGGGGGGCACCGGCGACCATCGCCCTGTATGCGGTGACCGGCTGGTTGATCGCGATCGAGCGGACAAGAGGGGTGTTCATCCTTCAGGTCTGGATGAACGGCTTGAACATCGCGTTGGATCTTTGGTTTGTGCTGGGCCTTGGCTGGGGCGTCGAAGGTGTCGCGATTGCCACATTGATCGCGGAATGGACCGGGCTGGCGCTGGGTCTCTGGCTGTGCCGCAGTGCGTTTGGCGGCAATCAATGGCGCGACTGGCCGCGAATTTTCGATCCCACTCGTCTGCGCCGCATGATGCAGGTGAACAGGGATATCATGATCCGTTCGGTCCTTTTGACCGGTTCGTTCACGACCTTTCTGTTTGTCGGTTCAGATCTGGGCGACGTCAACCTCGCCGCCAATCAGGTCTTGCTGCAATTCCTTGAAATCACGGCGTTTGCCTTGGACGGGTTCGCTTTCTCGGCCGAGGCGCTTGTCGGCGGTGCCGTTGGCGCAAAGGACCGGTATCAGGTGCGGCGGGCCTCTGTCATGGCAACGCAATGGGGCGTGGGCGGAGCCTTTGTGCTGGGCGCTGCGTTTTTCTTGGCTGGGCCTGCGCTGATCGACGTGATGTCCACCTCGCCGGATGTGCGCGTCGCGGCGCGAGAGTATCTGGTTTGGGCGGCACTGGCGCCCGTGATCGGGGTGGCAAGCTGGATGTTTGACGGCATCTACATCGGCGCGACGTGGACCCGAGCCATGCGGCAGGCGATGATCCAGTCCGTTGCGATCTATGTCGTGGCGCTGTTTGTCCTTGTCCCATTGCTGGGCAATCACGGATTATGGGCCGCGCTGATGGTGCTGAACATTGCCCGGGGCGTCACCTTGGGATGGCGATACCCCAGACTGGAAGCCCAGATCGCTTAAAGCAGGGCCAGCAGATTTTCAGGAGGCCGCCCAATAGCAGCCTTGTCGCCTGATATCGCCAGAGGGCGTTCGATCAGGATCGGATTGGCGGCCATGGCAGCAATCAAGTCATCCTCAGGCGTCGTCTTGGACAGGCCCAGTTCCTTAAAACGCTTTTCGCCGGTCCGCATCATTTCGATGGCAGGTATGCCCAATCGCTTTTGGGCGGCGCGAATGTCTTCTGCCGAAGGTGCATCGTCCAGATACCTACGGATTTCAACCTTTGCGCCGTTTTCCTCCAGCAGAGCAAGCCCGGCCCGAGATTTGGAACAGCGCGGGTTGTGCCAATATTCGATCACAGCCAATCCTCTCGTTTGCTGCCAACGGCCTGTGCGACAGTTTCAAACCCATCGCGCGCCAATAGTTTGTTCAGCCCCAGCGCGATGTCCGAGGCAAGGGAAATGCCGCCGAATACCATGGCCGTATAGAACTGAATGGCCGACGCCCCGGCGCAAATCTTGGCATAAGCCTGCTCTGCCGAACTGATGCCGCCGACACCGATCAACGGAACCTGCCCGTTCGTCAACTGGCTCAACTGCGCCAGAACGCGGGTGGATTTTTCAAACAGCGGCGCGCCGGAAAGACCACCGGCCTCGGATTTGTGAGGGCTGCTCAGCCCGTCACGCGACAGTGTCGTATTGGTGGCGATTACGGCGTCGACACCAGTTTCGCGGGCCACGTCCGCTATATCCTGAAGCTCGGCTTCGGTCAGGTCCGGTGCAATCTTCAGGAAAATCGGCAAAGGACGCGCCAGCGCGTCCCGTGTTTCAATCACGCCGCTCAACAGGGCACTCAGTGCAGCTTTACCCTGCAAATCCCTGAGTTTTTCGGTGTTGGGAGAGGACACGTTCACCGTGGCAAAATCCAGATGCGGGGCACAATGGGCCAGCACCTTGGCAAAATCGCCCGGTCGGTCGTCGCTGTCTTTGTTCGCGCCGAGGTTCAGGCCGATCACGGCATCCTTTGGGCGCTGTGCCAGACGGCGTGCCATGACCTCCATGCCTTCGTTGTTAAAGCCAAATCGGTTGATGGCCGCCCTGTCTTCGGTCAGGCGAAACAGGCGCGGTTTCGGGTTGCCGGGCTGGGGGCGCGGCGTGACTGCGCCGACCTCGATAAACCCGAACCCTGCCCGAGACAGCGGGGCCAGAACCTCTCCGTTCTTGTCGAAACCTGCGGCCAAACCAACTGGGTTCGGCAGATCAAGCCCTGCAACAGACGTGCGCAGACGGGGCGAAGTAATCGGTCCCGGTGCCGGGGCCAGCCCAGCTTTCAGGGCTTTTATCGAAAGCCCATGAGCGGCTTCCGGGTCCATCCGGTGCAAGGCGGCAAGGCCAAGTTTTTCAGTCAGTTTCATCCGAAGGAATCTCCACCGTGGGTTGGGGCACAACGGATCAGGCGCGATGTTGCGACAGCCGCCTGACGGTGCACAACCGCCTTTCGATAAACCGGGTCCGTGACCATTTCTAGAAATGCATGAGCAGTGGGATAGCGTGCGATGAACATGGCGTCCCAGGTTTCGTCATCCGGGCCGATCAGAGTGGTTTGAAATGCGCCCCGCCACAGGATGGAAGCGCCTAACCGCGCCACAATGGGGGCGGTCTCGGCTCCGTAGTTCTGATAGGCTTGTGCGCCGGTTAGCCCCACATCAGCCAGTTCGTGCCCGGCCGGATATTCAGCCTTGGGGCGAAACTTCACAAGGTTGAGCATTTCGATCGGATGATCGCGATCCAGCGCCTTGAACGCCTCGAACTGGGCGCGTTCTGGGTCGATGAAACCGGTCATTTCATTTCCTCGGGGAACTGGTGCGATTGCCCATCAAAAGGCAGGGGACGCGACCAGGCGATATCGGTCATGCGAATTCTGCGGTAAAGATGCGGGAATAGCGCCCCACCGCGCGACACCTCCCATTTCAGGTCGTCACCCATTGCGTCCGCGTCGCACGCAAGCAGAAACAGACCTTCGACTCCGGCAAAGTGCTTGGCCGCCGTTTCAGCGGCCTGCGCAGCGGTTGAAAAATGAACATAGCCATCTGAAACGTCAATCGGCGCGCCGTCTGACTCTCCGTTTGCCTGCAGCGTGGCCCATTCGTCGGCCCGAAATATCTTGTAAATCAGCATGGGGTCGTGATGCCCCGCGAGACGAGTAGAATCAAGGCGGATTTCCCCCTTTGACTCTTAGCCGCGTTAGGCGCACCATCGGCGGCAATAACAACAGGGAGTTTCAATATGTTGACCCGTTTCCTGGCTTCGGCTGCCGTATTGGGCCTGACCGCAGGTATGGCCGTAGCCGAGTACAAGCTAACGATTCTACACACTAACGATTTCCACGCGCGCTTTGAGCCGATCAACAAGTATGACAGTGGGTGCAGCGACGAAGACAACGCCGAAGGCAAGTGTTTTGGTGGTTCGGCCCGGCTGGTCACAGCGGTGAACGAGGCGCGCGGAAGGGCTGGAAACTCGATCCTTGTGGATGGCGGAGACCAGTTTCAGGGTTCATTGTTCTATACCTACTACAAGGGCAAAGTCGCGGCCGAGTTCATGAACAAGCTGGGCTATGATGCCATGACCGTGGGCAACCACGAATTCGACGACGGCCCGGAAGTGCTGCGCGGCTTTGTCGACTCTGTTGATTTTCCTGTTCTGATGTCGAACGCCGATATTCGCGACGAAGAATTGCTGACCGACAAGATCAAGAAATCGACGGTGATCGAAGTGGGTGGCGAAAAGATCGGCCTGATCGGGCTGACACCCGAGGATACCGATGAGCTGGCATCACCCGGCCCGAATGTCACCTTCTCGGACCCTGTCCCGGCTGTTCAGGCCGAAGTCGACAAGCTGACCGGAGAGGGCGTCAACAAGATCATAGTCCTGAGCCACTCGGGGTATGGCGTGGACCAGCGGGTCGCGCAGGAGACAACTGGTGTTGACGTGATCGTGGGTGGCCACTCGAATACCTACCTGTCCAACGTTTCGGACCGGGCGGTTGGTCCCTATCCGACCGTAGTGAATGGCGTTCAGATCGTGCAGGCTTATGCATACGGAAAGTTTCTGGGCGAATTGAATGTGACGTTCGACGATGACGGCAATGTGGTCGAGGCAGCGGGTGAGCCGCTGATCATGGACAATACCGTCACTGAAGATCAGGCTGCGCTGGACCGTATCGCGGAACTGGCGGTGCCGTTGGACGAAATCCGCAACAAGGTTGTCGCCAGTGCAGCCGACGCGATTGAGGGTGACCGCTCGATCTGTCGGGTGCAGGAATGTCAGATGGGCAATCTGGTCGCCGACGCGATGCTTGCGCGCGTTGCGGATCAGGGCGTTCAGATCGCGATTGCCAACTCTGGCGGATTGCGTGCCTCGATTGATCCGGGCGATGTGACAATGGGCGAAGTGCTGACGGTTCTTCCGTTCCAGAACACGCTATCGACCTTTGAAATCAGCGGGCAGGGCGTGATCGATGCGTTGGAAAATGGCGTAAGTCAGGTGGAAGAGGTCAAGGGCCGCTTTCCGCAGGTGGCAGGGCTTACCTTTACGTGGGATCCAGCCGTGGCGCCAAACGAGGGTCGCGTGTCCGAGGTCATGGTGGCAAGTGGTGACGGCTTTCAGCCCATTGATCCCGGCGCCACGTACCTGGTCGTGACGAACAACTATGTTCGCAACGGAGGGGATGGCTACAGCATGTTTGAGGGCGACGACAAAAACGCCTACGACTTCGGGCCGGACCTTGCGGATGTGACGGCAGAGTATCTGGCCGAAAACGCGCCTTACACACCTTATCTGGACGGACGCATCAAACAGAAGTAACAGCGCCTATAGAAAACAAGAAAGGCCGCATCATTTGATGCGGCCTTTTCTGGTTGCGGGTTGCTCAGCTAAAATCATATTCCGGCCAAAGCTCGGGGTCGAACCCTTGCAGCATTGGCTGCAAATGTTCCGAGACATCGCGCCAACCGCCGATTGACTTGGTCGAAATCTTTTTCCTCACTTGGTCAATGCTGGCAGTTCTGACCTGTTGCTTGTTCTGTTCCGGATGCATCATGGCTTCGGACCACTCGATATCGCAGAACTCCGCGACTTTCTGGCTGTAGGTCTTTGGATCAGAAACCAGCTCTTCGTAGGGGACAGTCAGGATTCTGTCGCCAAACACATCAATCCAATGCGCCATGTAGCGGCGGTACAAGTTCGCTGAATGAGCAATGGACCCAAGGTTCGACGCATAGCGCATCCCGCCGGCGGGGAACCTTCTGATCCACTTGGACAAACCAACATCCCGAGGGTCGCGTAGCATGTTAATGACTTTTGCGTTCGGAAAGGCCGACAACAGGAACCCTGCGCGCTGGAAATTATGCGGCATCTTATCCACGAATGCGACCGAGTCTTCAGGGACTGGCGGCATTAGCCTGCGGAACTCCCGCGCGAATTCCGCAGCTTCTTTAGCTCCAAATCGTTTGCGCGTTTTCAAATGAACATGCGATAGATCGCTGCCGATCGTCAGTTCCCCGCACCCGGCGATTTTGGGATCTGTGCTTAGCATCATCTCCATCAGCGTGGTGCCTGAACGCGGCTGGCCCAGCACGAAAATCGGTTTGGGGGTCTCTGAAAGATCGGGCACAACCGGTGCAGAGGCCGTGGGGAAAAGGTCTGTGATCTGAGCCAGCTTTTCTTCTTCGGCGGCGAAATCGTAGGGGTTTGCTTCGTGTTGTATCGCGTTGGCCCGTGCGAATTGCGGAAGCGCGGCACCCAGCCCTTCGGTTTTTGAAATCAGCTCTGCCTTGGCGAACTCAAGCTCGGAAACGCCATGCTCATGAGTTTGGCGGGCCGCCTCAACCGCTTGCATCAGATCCGGCGCTGTTTCGGCATTTGCCATTGTAGAGAGTTGAAACAGCGTCGCCACGTGGCCTGGGTCTTTGGCCACAATGCCTTGCATAATGTCCTTTGAACCCGCTTTGTCGCCACTCTGGTGCAGGTTAACTGCCATTTGAAACGCGATATTGTTGTTTTCAGGTTCCAGCGCATAGGCTCGCGTGATGTCGCGTGTGCCGTTCTCGACAAATGCGATACGTCCATAGGCCCGTGCCCGCGCGCACAACAGACCCGCGTTGTCCGGGTCAGAGGCCAGCTTTCTGGTGGTATAGTCGATAATAAGGCGCCAGTTGCTGCCCTTTTGCTGAATCTCGTCGATGACGCGAGTCAGCTCCTTGTTGTTCGGGAATTTTTCCAGCTTTTGTTCGGCAAATTCCATGGCCTTCGGAATCTGGCCCGTCTGCATCAATGCGTTGGCAAGGTTTTCAACAAATTGCGGATCATCCGGCTTCATCCGCGAGGCTTCGATGAAATGCGGTATAGATTTCCGGTACTGCTTCATCTCGGTCAGGACAAAGCCTGAGATGGCGTGAAAGTCCGTGTCCTTGGGGAATTTCTTTAGGCCCAGTTGCGCTTTTTTCAGTGCCTGCTGCAGCTTGCCCGCGTCCAAGGCGGACAGCGCCTTGCTTTTGAGGGAATTCGCCGTTTGATTTTGCATGTGACCCCGTGAGAACTTGTGCCTGTAGGAAATACTGTTGATGGTTCATTACCCATGTGCGGACGGTTTGCAATAACTCTTCCCAACGACGCAATGGCGCAGCTTTTTTCGGCTCGGCCTGCCAATACGTTGCCTGCGGTGCCCAATTTCAATGTTTGCCCGACAAATCAGGTGCATGTGGTGCGGGCCGGTGAAAACGGCCGCACGCTGGATCCTCTGAGATGGGGGTTTCTGCCGCATTGGTACAAGACGGAAACCGCCGGTCCCTTGCTGATCAACGCGCGGGCCGAAACGCTGGCCGAGAAGCCCGCCTTTCGTGCAGCCTGCCGCGAGCGACGGTGCCTGATTGTGGCCACCGGGTTTTACGAATGGACCAAGACGGATCAAGGTGATCGTCTGCCTTGGTATATTCAGCGCAATGATCGCGCGCCCATTGCGTTCGCCGGTGTCTGGCAGAACTGGGGGGCTGAGGGCGCGCGGCAGGGGACATGCGCGATTGTCACAACCCCTGCCAACAAGCACCTGAGCGCGATCCATCACCGAATGCCCCTGATACTCGAGCAAGACGCCTGGCCTTTGTGGTTGGGCGAAGCTGGAAAGGGGGCCGCGCGGTTGATGCAGCCCGGCGCCGAAAATGTTCTGAGCTTTCACCGGGTGGACCCGGTTGTAAATTCAAACCGGGCGGCCGGACCAGACCTGATTGAGCCGGTCGATGCGTGACCACACTTCTTTTCAAACCACACAGGGCGGGTTAGACCGTTGACATGGTTCTGAAATTTTCCAACCTGCCCGAGCTGTATGCGCATGGTTTCGACACCGTGATCGACGTGCGCAGCCCTGCGGAATTTGCCGAAGATCATTTGCCCGGCGCGATTAATCTGCCGGTACTGGACAATGAGGAACGCGCGAGAGTCGGAACGATATACGTGCAGCAAAGCCCTTTTCTGGCGCGAAAGCTGGGTGCGGCATTGGTGTTTCGGAACGCGGCGAACCACATCGAACGCAGCCTGTCCCACCATGAAGGGGGGTGGAAGCCTCTGGTTTATTGCTGGCGAGGCGGGCAGCGGTCGGGTTCGTTCACTTGGATGTTGCAGCAAATCGGCTGGCGTGCCGAGGTCGTTGAAGGTGGCTATCGCACCTATCGCAGACTGGTGAACCGATACCTTTACGACGACCCGTTGCCCCACCGTTTGATTGCGCTGGACGGTTACACGGGTACTGCAAAAACCGAATTGTTGGCCAAGCTCGGCGCACGCGGCGTTCAGGTGCTCGATCTGGAAGGGCTGGCCAATCACCGGGGGTCCTTACTGGGTGAAATGCCCGGAGGACAGCCCAGCCAAAAGGCATTCGAGTCCGCGTTGGCGGCGCGTCTGTGTCATCTGGACCCCGCACGCCCGGTTCTGGTCGAGGCGGAATCGTCAAAAATCGGGTCTTTGATCCTGCCGCCGACCGTTTGGGCCGCTTTGCGTGCTGCTCCGCGAATTCAGATCAGCGCGCCGATCGAAGTTCGCTCGAGCTATCTGGTATCGGCCTATGATGACGTACTCTCGGACAGCGACCGGCTGCGGGATCGGCTGTCTCCGCTACGGTTTCATCGCGGCCACGACGTTGTGGACGGGTGGCTGGAAATGATTGAGGCCGGGGACAAACTGGTCTTGACCCGCGCATTGATGGAACAGCACTACGATCCGGCCTATGCAAAGGCCAGCCGTGCGCGTGACGTGAATGTGGTCGCGCGAATCAATGTGTCCGAACTGAACGAGACCGGGCTTGAGAACGCTGCAGCCCAGGTTCAGCGCGTGCTGGAGCGGCTTTGAAGTTTCAGACCGGGCGCGTCGGTCATATGTCCGATAACTACTGCCGGGTATCCGGCCTTGCGCAGGTCATCGCATATCCCCAGCGCGTCATCCGAGGGGACGGCGGCCAAGAGTCCGCCGGCTGTTTGAGGGTCAAATAGCAAATCCACCTTGCCGCCCAAGGGAAGCTCTGGCGCGGCCGAGCGGTTGTCATTGAAGATGGTAGACCTGACACCCTGTTCGCTTAGTTCCAACGCGCCCGCCATGGTCGGAATGGCATCCAGATCAAGCGTTGCCCCACACGCCGAAGCCTCGCAAATGCCCTGTAGGTGACCGGCCAGCCCAAATCCGGTGACATCGGTCATCGCGTGGGCGCCATTCAGGATGCGCGCCGCGTCGCCTTGTGGTTGGGTCATGTGTTGAAACGCCTTTGCGACCCATTCTCCGGCGGCCTCACCAGCCATTTCTGCGGCCATTAAAACCCCGCTGCCCAAGGGCTTGGTCAGGATAAGGGCATCCCCGGCGCGAGCGCCTGCCAAGGTGATCGGATCGCTGCTGCATAGTCCGGTCAGCGTAAATCCGATGGTCATCTCATCCCCCATCGAACTGTGGCCACCGACGATTTCAGCACCCGCCGCCCCCATGACTTCACGTGCAGCGGTCATGATTTCAACCATCGTGCGGTGTTGAAGGTCCGGGGCCATGCGCGGCAGGATTATCGTTGCCGTCGCCGCTTGTGGCTGCGCCCCCATCGCCCAGATGTCTCCGAGCGCGTGAACGGCGGCGATCCGCGCCATCAGCACAGGGTCGTTGGTAAACCCGCGCAAGTGATCCGTGGTCATGACCTGTCGTGCGCCCCCGGTTTGCAGCAAGGCCGCATCGTCACCCGGAAGCGGAACCACATCAGTACGAGCCGGTTTGGGTAGATCACGCAGCACGCTTTGTAATGCGTCGCGCCCTACCTTTGCCCCGCATCCGCCGCACAGGGGTTTCTCGCCCATTGCTTCGTGAACACCGCTGGCGTGCAGCTTGGGTGGGGCTGGCTGAGGCATCTTCGGCAAGTGGCGAAACTTATCCATGAATTTCTGATCGATGTGGTTTTTCCATTTCCACATCAAAGGCCCCTTGAACGAGGTGCCCAGACGTTCGGCCAGCGCGGATTTAGCGCCCAATGATACGAGTTTCAGATAGTCATTTTGGGGGACATACCTGCGAAATTTCCCGGCCCCCAGTGCAGCCCGCACGTTTTGGAACAATATCGGCGCTTCTCTGACGGCGTAGACGCCCGCCTTGGGTCGAGGGCTCTCGGACAGATGCGCGCAGTCTCCGGCCGCAAAGATGCTGGGATCGCTCGACTGAAGGTGCCCGTTGACGCGAACAAAGCCGTCGTGAAGGTCCAGCCCCGTTTGGGCTATCCACTCATAGGGCCGCGCACCTGCTGCTCCGGTCACGAAGGTCGCAGGTATCTGCCGCCCGTCTTTCAGTGCGACATGGTCGCCGGTTATTTCGACGATCTCAGCGCCTTCGATGACGTCAATGCCAAGGTCGCTCATGGCGTGACGAATGGTTGCCGCGGCTTTGTCTCCGGTCGCGGTCAGGGCTTGTGCGTTGTCAACCAGCGTTACCTGAGCCGGACGGCCCTTTTTTCGCAAGGCATAGGCCATTGCCATGACCAATTCGACACCCGCAACGCCGCCGCCGATAACAACGACTGAGGCAGGGCCGGGGGCTTCAAGGTAGTTGGCCCATTTTGTCGCAAAAGCCCCCAATGGTTTGGCTGGAATGGCATGGTCGGCAAATCCGGGCAGAGACGGCATGTCCGAGGTTATGCCAACATTGATAGATGCCACGTCAAACGCGACCTGAGGGCGTCCGGGCACGTGAACAACGCGATTGTCCAAGTCTATGCCCTCAACCGGCCCCAGAACCACCCGAGCGCCAGCAAACCGGGCCAGTCGGACCAGATCAATATTCAGATCGTGCCGCTTATAATGTCCGGCGACAAAGCCCGGCAGCATTCCCGAATAGGGGGCCGTTGGATCAGGGTTGATCACGGTGACCCGTGCGCCCGGCAACGGGTCCATTCCCCATTTGCGCAGCAGCAGTGCGTGGGTGTGGCCTCCGCCAATCAGAACCAGGTCGCGGGTCAGGGGCAGCGGAGGTGTGTGCATATCACTAATTCGCCGTATGGTCCGGAACGTCTTCGACCTGTTCAACCGCATGGGTCGCCCAAAGCTCGTCTTCGCCCGCGTCCGGCAGGGTATCAGGCTTTTCGTGACGGTGAATATGCCATTTGGCAATGAACAGAGCGGTAATCGGAGCGGTCAGGAACAGGAACAGTGTAATCAGCAGCTCGTGCAGCGACAGCTTCTGTTCCAGAAGAACAGAGTGGAATATCGAGGCCAGCAACACACCGCCCACCCCAAGTGTCGTCGCCTTGGTGGGCGCGTGCAGTCGGGACATCGGATCTTTTAGTTTGATCATCCCGTATGATCCCACAAAGCCAAAGATGCCTGAAACCACAAGAAAGAAGGCGATCAGCAGTTCAAAGAAATATGTCATGGCGCCCTCACTCGATAATGTTGCCGCGCAGCATGAAGCGCGCGTAAGCAACGGTTGAAACAAAGCCGAGCATCGCGATGATCATGGCGGCCTCGAAGAAAATCTCGGTCCCCAGCGACAGCCCGTAAAGGATCATCAGCGCAATCGTGTTTATGACCATAGTGTCCAGCGCCAAGACGCGGGTGCCGACGCCATCGGCAGTGATAATCCGCCACAGGCACATCATGATGGCGGCTCCGAAACAGGCAAAGGCAAAATAGATCGCATAGGTGATCATTCAAAAATCTCCTTTAGCCGACGCTCGTATCGCTGCTTGATCTGATCGCGCACCTCGTCCGGGTTGGGCGCATCAAGGCAATGTACCAGCAGATTATGCCCCTGCGCCGACAGATCGCAGCTAACGGTGCCGGGGGTCATTGTTATGGTTCCGGCCAGAACCGTAATCGCTTCGGGCGTGCGCAGGTCCAGCGGAACGCTGATCCAGTTCGGCTGGCGGTCAGCGTCCCGTTTGAACAGGATGATCCGGGCAACCGTAATATTGGCGATCACGATGTCCCAAAGCACAACCAGGATGTATTCAACCACCATGGGCCAGTTGCGCAGCTTGGGGCGGTCTGGCCAGTAGGGTTGCGTGATGAATGGGATGATAATCCCCAGAAGCAGGCCAAACACCAACGAGTTCAGAGAGGGTTTGTTTGCCAGCAGAACCCACACAACCGTCAAGAGAAAGGTCAGGTGAGGGTGCGGAAAAACCCGGTGCAGGAGTCTCATCATTCTTCGTCTCCCAATACGGCTGCGATGTAATCTTCTGGGGTGAATAACTGCTCGGCCGTGCGGCTTGCGTATTGCAAAGCCGGACCCGCGAACAAGGTCAGCACAACAAGGCCCAGAGCGGCTGCGAACACGGCGGTGAACGCCAGGCCGGGTTGAGGTTCAGGTGCCGGGGCGGGCTCAGCTTTGTCCTCGTTTTCCGGGTCTTGTTCCGTGTTGTGCTGGGCGTCGTGGCTTTTCCAGAAGATCAGTGACCCCGCTCGGGCCAGCCCGACGATTGTGACAAACGACCCGATCAGGATCACCGCCCAGATCGCGGTGGCATCTGGCGCATCCCGCGCAGCATCCAGCACCAGCAGCTTGCCAACAAAACCCGACAGCGGCGGCATACCGGCCAAGGCGATCGCGCCAACGAAGAACAGGGCTGAGATCAGACCGCCCTGCGGCATGGGCGCAGTGGGGGCGATTGCTCCGCCCCGGCGTTCCACAACAAGGTCGGCCACCAGAAACAGAAGGGCCGTCGCAAGGGTCGAGTGGTAGATATAGTAAAGCGCTGCGGCCGTCGCGGTTTCGGTGAACAGCGAGATTGCAACCAGCAAAGTACCCATCGAGGCAATAGCGCAAAAGGCCACCATTCGCGCGATATGCTGCGCGCCGAGGATGCCGATTGTTCCAACGGCCAGTGTCACCAATGCTGCCGGTTGCAGCCATGCACCGACCAGCCCCTGTGTCGCTTGGACGTCCGGGCCAAAGCCAAGCGTGTACATTCGCAGGATGGAATAAGCTCCGACTTTCGTCATGATCGCAAACAGCGCGGCCACCGGCGAAGGCGCGTTGGCATAGCTCGCAGGTAGCCAGAAGTGCAATGGCAGTACGGCCGCCTTGATGCAGAACACCAGCAGCAGCAGCACAGCGCCAACCCGCAAGAGCGCGGTATCTTCTGCGGGCAGTTCCGCAACGCGCACTGCCATATCCGCCATGTTTAGCGTTCCGGTCACGGCATACAGTGTCCCCAGCGCAAACAGGAACAGGGTCGAGCCAAGCAAGTTATAGGCCACGTACTGTACGCCGGCCTTTAGGCGAACCGCGCCGCCACCATGCGTCATCAGACCGTAAGAGGCGATCAGCAAAACCTCGAAAAACACGAAAAGGTTGAAGGCGTCGCCAGTCAGGAACGCGCCGCATACGCCCATCAGTTGAAAGTGGAACAGGGCGTGGAAGTGTTTGCCCCTGTCATCCCATCCTGACGCAATCGCATAGAGCACGATGGGCACGGCCAGCAACGCGGTGAGCAGGACCATCATGGCGGACAGCCGGTCGAGCACCAGAACAATGCCAAACGGCGCAGGCCAGTCGCCAAGTTCGTAGACCTGGATGTCCCCGCCAGCAGCCTGAGTGGTGATGGTCAGGGCAATGCCCAAAAGCGCCACAACACCTGCGACCGAGAAGATGCGTTGCAGGTCCAGGTGGTATCGTAGGACCATGATGATGAATGGGGCCAGGATCGCGGGCAGTACGATCGGCGCAACGATCCAATGGTTCATGCGTCTTCTCCCGCAGCATCGGTGCTGTCCTGTGCCTTCATGTCAATATGGTCGTCCTTCGAGGACAAATACGCGCTGAGTGCAATCATAACGATCACCGCCGTCATCCCGAACGAGATCACAATGGCCGTCAGCACAAGTGCCTGCGGCAGCGGGTCGGTATAGGGTACGTCTTCGTACTTGTTCAGAACGGCCGGTGCATTCAGCGCCAGCCGCCCCGTCGCGAACAGGAACACGTTCACCGCATAGGTCAGCAGCGAAAGGCCGAGAATAACGGGGAACGTCCGGCGGCGCAGGATCAGGAAAATCCCGGCGGCGGTCATGATGCCTACTGCTGAGGCTACGAGCGCTTCCATCAGGATTGCTCCTTCTCTAGTTCTTCTTCCGGCGGATCGTCCCGAAGCGGGTTGATGTCCATTGGAAACTCCTGCGCCATGCCCGGCTGCCAAGCGAACCGTGACAGGCTGTCGAGCGCAAGCATCACGGCCCCCAGAACCGCAAGGAAAACGCCGGTATCGAACAGCATCGCAGTCGCCCATTCAAATTCTTCCAGCGGGGGCCAGTGGAGATACCCGAAGTCGCTGGTCAGGAACGGGCGTTCATTGAACCACGCGCCCAGTCCGGTGGCGGCGGCGATCAACACACCCCATCCAATCGTACCGTGATAATAGAACCGCTGCCGCTCGATGGCCCAGGTGTACCCACTGGCCATGTATTGCATCAGGTAGGCGATGGCGACGATCAGACCGGCGATAAAGCCGCCTCCGGGCTGGTTGTGGCCGCGGAAGAAGATGTATGCGCCAACCATCAGCGCAATAGGCATCATCATTCGAGTCACCACCACCATCATCAGGGGATGCGCGTCTCCTGACTGAGGCCAGTGTGGTTTGCGGTTCAGCAG
Source organism: Ruegeria sp. CL6 (assembly GCF_056536465.1). Taxonomy (NCBI): domain Bacteria; kingdom Pseudomonadati; phylum Pseudomonadota; class Alphaproteobacteria; order Rhodobacterales; family Roseobacteraceae; genus Ruegeria; species Ruegeria sp. CL6. Next base: position 712,434 of record NZ_JBQFPR010000001.1, on the reverse strand, counting down.
GTAGCTGCGCACATTAGTGCCCAGAACGGATTCTGTCAGGGCAAAGATAATCAGGGCTGCGATGCCCAGAACAATGATCTCGCCAAAGGTATCAAAGCCCCTGAAATCGACCAGGATTACATTGACCACATTTGTGCCCCCTCCGCCCTTGTACGAGTTGGCAAGGTGGAACTCGGAAATGGTCGGGAACGCAAAGTCGCGCAGCATGAGCGCGTAGATCAAAGCGCCCGATCCGATCCCCGCCACAACCGAGATCGCCGCGTCCCGCCACCGCCGTGCCGCGCTGCTGTCCCACGGCGTATCCGTGGGCAGGAAGTTCAGCGACAGCAACAGCAGGATCATAGTCACCACCTCGACGGAGATTTGTGTCAAGGCGAGGTCAGGTGCCGACAGATAGTTGAACGCCATTGAAACGATGAGGCCGACGACTCCGATCAGAACCAACGACAGCAGCCGGTTGCGGTGGAACCACATGATCGCCAGCGTTGCACCTACAAGGCAGATCCAGCCAATGATCGGGATGATCGGAGCGGGCAGCGGCTCGCGTGTTGCGGCACCGATCGACCCGGTCGCGCATGCGTAGTACCCAAGCCCGACCGTGAAAGCGATCATGATGATGGCATAGCGGCTAATAACGCCGTTGTGCAGCGCGTCTGTGATCCACCGGCTCAGGATCGTGAGGGCGCCGATGACCCTGTCAAAGATCGCTTTGGCCTCGGGGCGGGGCATGGTGGTCCACAGCTGCTCTCCCCGGCGGTGGAGGGCCAGCAGGAATAGACCGCCCAGCGTGGCTACGATCGACATGTAAAGCGCGGGCGTAAAGCCGTGCCACAGCTTCAGCGAGTAATAGGGCAACTTCTCTCCACCAATCACCGCGCTGGATACGACCGCGACCATAGGTCCCACGATGGCCGCAGAATAGAGACCGATCAAAACGACCAGAACGACCAGAAAGGCCGGAGCCAGCCATAGTCCGACCGGGGGATCATGCGGACGCGATGGGTAGTCGTTGCGCTGGGGGCCAAGAAACACGTGACTGACGAAACGGAACGAATATGCGGCCGAGAACAGCGCCGCCAGCAAAGCCAGCCCCGGCACCAGATAGTGCGAGTTCAGCCAAGTGGTGTGAACGGTTTCCTCAAGCATCATTTCCTTGGATAGAAAGCCGTTCAACGGCGGCAGCCCGGCCATCGACAGTGCAGCAATCGTTCCGATGGTGAATGTTATCGGCATGAGCTGACGCAGACCGCCCAGCCGCTTGATGTCACGGGTTCCGGTCTCGTGATCGACAATACCGGCAGTCATGAACAAGGCGGCTTTGAACGTCGCGTGGTTGATGATGTGGAAAACGGCGGCGACGGCTGCGAACTTGGTGCCAAAGCCCAACAGCATCGTCACCAACCCCAGATGTGACACCGTCGAAAATGCCAGCAGCGCCTTCAGGTCATCCTTGAACAGCGCGATGCACGCGCCGATCAGCATCGTGACCAGACCCGTAGTCGCAACGATATAGAACCACGCGTCGGTTCCGGCCAGAACCGGCCACATCCGCGCCATCAGGAAAAGCCCCGCTTTCACCATCGTGGCAGAGTGCAGATAGGCCGAAACTGGCGTTGGCGCAGCCATCGCGTGGGGTAACCAGAAGTGGAATGGGAATTGGGCCGACTTGGTGAAACACCCCAGCAGGATCAGGATCAGCGCTGGTAGGTAGTATGGCGACGACTGGATCAGCTCTTTGTTCTGGAGAATGACGCTCAGGTCATAGGAGCCGACGATATTGCCGAGGATCAGCATCCCCGCGATCATGGCAAGCCCACCTGAGCCCGTGACAGCCAGCGCCATCCTCGCACCTTGGCGGCCTTCGGGAAGGTGTTTCCAATAGCCGATCAGCAAGAATGAACTCAGCGACGTAAGTTCCCAGAAAATAAGCAGAAGAAGGACGTTGTCAGACAGAACAATACCCACCATCGCGCCCTGAAACAGCAGCAGGTAGGTATAGAACTGCCCCATCGGGTCTTCGCGCGACAGGTAAAATCGCGCGTACAGAATGATGAGCAGGCCGATCCCAAGGATAAGCAGGGCAAACAGAAACCCCAGCCCGTCCAGCATGAAATTTGCGTTCAGCCCAAGACTTGGAATCCAGTCGAATCTGGCCGTTACGACCTCGCCGCGCATGACCGAAGGGATGTGGATCAAAAGTCCCATAATTGCCAGGAAAGTGGTCAAACCCGCCGCTGATGCAGCTGCGTTGCGTCCCGCCCTGATAAGTAGGGCTGGAAACACAGCGCCGAGAAAGGGAAGGGCCGCGATGAGGAATAGGGACAAGTGCGATACTCCGGTCTGGGCGGTCAAAAGTGGTACTGATTTTGTAAGGAAATTTTTCCGACTGTCCAGCTATTGCAAGTTTAGAGCTTTGATCTAGTGCGGTCGCAAACCGATGTTTTTGACGCGATGAAATGACGCGATCTTGATGACTGCGCAAAATTTCGGCGCGGAATTCAAACCTATGCTGTGATAAACCGGTTGCGTCGGTTCAGGAGAAGGCGGCGTGTCGGACAAAATGAACAAAGCGCGTAGATGGATATTGCTGGGTGGCGCTGCTGTCTTGGCTGCCGGCTTCGCTGTTCGGGAATATCAGCTTACCCCTCCTCCATACGATGGGGACCAGATTGGCGTCAGGGACGCGCATCAGCAGGCTGTTTCCGGTGAGATTTTGTTGCTGGATATCCGCACGCCGCGAGAGTGGAAGGCCACAGGCGTCGCAGAAGGCGCGGCACCGCTGGACATGCGCCGGGAGGACTTCGTCGACGTGTTGGACCAAATGACAGACGGCGACAGGACCACGGCAATCGCTTTGATCTGCGCGCGCGGTGTGCGATCTGCGCGGTTGAGTAACCGTCTGAGCGAGGCCGGGTTCTCCAATATTATTGACGTTCCCGAAGGAATGCTCGGGTCCGCCGCTGGACCGGGATGGCTTCGTACGGGGTTGCCTGTGGGCGCATATAGCGAGGAAATTCTATGATCCGAACGGTAACTCTGGCACTTGGATTATCGCTTGCAGGACAGACCGGCCTTGCCGCCTGCGCCGATCAGGACAGGATGTGCGAAACGGCTTCGGGCGGGTATCACATTGAGCTGCCACAGGCTGAAAATCCGCCGCTGGTGGTTTTTCTGCACGGGTATGGCGGCACCGCGACGGGGACATTGAAAAACCGCAGTATGGTCGATCCTCTGCTGGCCCGTGGCTATGCGGTTATGGCGCCGGAAGGGTCCGAGCGAAACGGACGCCAAAGCTGGAACTTTTTCCCCGGATGGGAGGGCAGGGACGAGACCGCCTTCCTGACCGAAGTGGTGCAGGACGCCTCGGACCGGTTCGGTATTGACGCCGACCGCGTGGTGCTGGGCGGATTCTCAGCCGGTGCCTTCATGGTCTACTATCTCGCCTGTGCCGCGCCCGAGACATTTTCGGCCTATGTGCCGGTATCCGGCGGGTTTTGGCGGCCTCACCCCCAAAGCTGCGACGGACCGGTGCGTATGTTTCACACGCATGGCTGGACGGACAATGTGGTCCCGCTGGAAGGCCGTATCCTTGGTGGAGGCCGCTTTCATCAGGGTGACATTTTCGCCGGGTTGGAAATATGGCGTGTGGAAAATGAATGCGCAGACACCAAGCCCACGGGCTTTTCCACAACGGGCCAATTCATGCGCCGCCACTGGAGCGGCTGCGCCGATGGCAGCGCGCTGGAATTCGCGCTGTTTCCCGGTGGGCACAACGTGCCAAAGGGGTGGGCCGATATGATGGTTGACTGGTATGAGGGTCTGCCGGGGGGGTGATCAAAGCCCCTTACTCGGCAGGTGTCATGACGCCCTTTCCCTCAATCAGACGTTTTAACTCGTCCCGGTGGCGGCGAGCCGATCTGGTGATCGCGGGTTCCTGAATGTCCTCTTTCATTCCGACCATTCGGCGCGCGGGTGCAGATGATACGCCGCTGAGCGCTGACAGTGGGATGGCAAACGCAAGGCTTATGGCAATTGGGGCCAGCCAGATCGACACGAGGCCCGACAGAATGCCGACACTTACGGCGATGCCGCTGACCGTTTCCAGCGCGTGGCACAGGATCAAGGTGCGCAGCCCATAGCTGCCGCCGTCCCGCGCCTGCGGGGACCAGCCTTTTTGCACGCCAAACGCAGTGCGGAAAACGGCGATCATCTGCTGCACCATAAGGATCGGAGCATAGAGGACGGACAGGACCACCTCGGCCAGAAATGAGGTCAGGAACTTGGAGCCGCCACCGAACTCGGAATAGCGCTTACCGCTTAGGGGCAGGGCCAGAACGCCAAGCACTTTGGGGGCAAGCAGCATGGCATACATGACCAGAATGATCAGGACGTGGCGGGTTTCCGACATTTCCGGCCACTGCGGGAACAGAGGGTTATCGGGGCTGAAATAGTGCAGAACCGAAGCGTCCTGGCCCTGACCGATAAGCGCCCACATGACCAGCAAGGCGAACCAAAGCGGTGACATCAGGTATCCAACAGCACCGTGGAACATGTGGAACCGCGATACGGCCCGAAACCCGGCAGAGTCCAACAGTTTCAGGTGCTGCAGGTTGCCCTGGCACCAGCGCCTGTCCCGCAATGCGTGATCAATCAGCGTCGGCGGGGTCTCTTCGTATGACCCACGGATGCGCGGCAGGAACCGAACGCCCCAACCGGCGCGGCGCATCAGCCCGGCCTCGACGAAATCGTGGCTCATGATCAGCTTTTCCTGGCCGCTCAGCGACCGGAGTTTTGGCAGACCCGCGCAATTGGCAAAAGCCTTGGTGCGAATAATGGCGTTGTGACCCCAATAGTTGCCCTCTTGCCCGCACCAGCGAGCCAGACCTTCGGCAAAGGCAATGCCATAAACCCCATTGGCAAACTGCTGCATGCGGGCAAAAACCGACTGCGCGCCGATCAGTTGGGGATAGCTTTGGATCAGACCCGCGCCGGGGTCGCGCGCCAACGCGTCGGTCAGGCGCAGGATCGCTTGGCCGGTCATCAGGCTGTCTGCATCCAGCACCAGCATCGCGTCCCAATCAGCGCCCCAGCGACTGACCCAATCGGCGATGTTCCCGACCTTGCGGTCCGTGTTCTGTTCGCGCCGACGGTAATAGAGCTCCAGCCCCGGGGCGAGCGTGGTGCGCAATGCTTCGATACTGGCTTGTTCCTGCGCCGCAATTTCGGGGTCGCGAGTGTCGGACAGGATGAACATGGCATAGTGGTGCTGCCCCCCCTGCGCGCGCAGGTCTTCCAGCATCGTCCGGGCATTCCCCAGAACATTCCACGGCACTTCGTTGTAGACGGGCATGAGCAGGGCTACGCGCAGTGGCTGCGCGCGATCCTGTCGTTGCGGCGGCTCTTGCCGGGACAGCGAGATCATGCCCAGAAGAACAGTGCAGACCGTGAAGGCGATCCAGAAGAAATTGAACGAGATCAGGGTCAGAAGAATGCCTTCCACCAGATTGATCCCTTCTGCCGCAAACCAGTCCGCCATGACCCACAGCAAGCCCAGCGTCGCCGCCATCGCGGGCGAGAACGCAAGCGCGCGCCAGAAACCAGCCGAAGGGCGCTTGCCGCCCGGCACCTGCGCATCACGGAACCCCGCGCGGAAATCTTGCGCTGGCATCGCCAAAGGGGTTTCTGGCGGCATGATATGAAGGTCGTGGCTCATGTGGTCCAACGGTACAGCCAGACCTCAGAGGCCGGTTGCTTGTCTTTCATCAACTGAGCGCGCAGTTCGACGTGGTTACGCTCACCCGGCTGGAACGAGAACGCCAGCCGCAACCCACCCGTATCGGGGTTACGCTGCAATACGCCATCCGAGGTTTCAGCGTGGGGCGAGTCCACGAAGATGGTCATCGCCTCGGGATCATCGAACAGATCGCTGGGCTCAAAGTCGATGACAGCCAGACGGCCTTCGCCAAAGGTGTTGTCACCCATCGCCGTGTTGATCACGCGCGGCATTGGGGTGCGCTGCGGTTCTTCGCCCCAGATCAGCCGATAGGACAGGTCAACCTGACTGCCTGCCGCATATGGCTCCATCGGCCGCCAATAGGCGACGATGTTGTCATAAATCTCTTGATCGGCCGGAATTTCCACCAGCGTTACGGTGCCCTTGCCCCAGTCCCCGTTCGGTTCAACCCACAGGCTGGGGCGTTTGTGGTAATTGGCCTCAAGATCGGCGTAGTCCGAGAATTCCCGCTTGCGCTGCATCAGGCCGAAACCGCGCGGGTTCAGGTCGACGAAAGAGGAAATCTGCAGGCGGGTGGGGTTGGCCAATGGCCGCCACAGAACTTCTCCGGCGCCGTTGCGGATCAACAGCCCGTCGCTGTCGTGGACGGCGGGGCGGAAATCGTCAAAGCGGCTGTGGTTGGTCTGATCGAACAGGAACATCGAGGTTCCCGGTGCAATACCCACATGGGTCAGGTCCTCTCGCGGGAACAGCGTGGCTTCGACATCCATCACGCAATCCGCGCCGGCGGTGACGTTGAACCGATAGGCACCGGTCACGCTGGGGCTGTCCATCAGGGCATGCACAACCATTTTGCGCTGGCCGGGTTCAGGTCGTTCCAGCCAAAAGCGGATGAATTCCGGGAACTCCTCGCCGTCCGGGTCGCCGGTTTTCAGGGCGAGACCGCGCGCCGATAGGCCGTAGACTTCGTGCAGCCCGATAGCGCGAAAATAGCTGGCCCCTTGCCAGACGCAGAACTCGTCTGTCTCGCCGGGGCGGTGCATCTCGGTCCGCAGGCGCAGGCCTGAAAAGCCCAGCGTATCGTCGATGGGCAGTTGCGGCACGTCTTCGGACTTGTCGAACATCGACAGATCGAAAGCGACCGGTGTGGCCATGCCACCCTCGACCGTGGACACTTTGACAGTGCGGGGGAAGTAGAGGCCGGGTGTAAAGAAATCGACGTTAAACGGCGTCTCGGTCTCGTACCACAGCGCGCGATCCAGACGGAACCGGATCGAACGGTATTGCTGATAGGTCAGATCCTGCCATTCCTGCGGGACCATTTCCCGTTCCGCAAATGGCCGACTGGCCAGATCACGGGCAAGCGCGATCACGTCATCGCGCTGGAAAGGAACTTCACCACCTACCGCAAAGGTCGCCGGGGCGAATGCAAGCGCCGAGGTTGAGGCCAGAAATGCGCGACGTGTGAAATTCATTTTTTCGACTTCCAGGGTTGTGACTTAAACCAGGCGGCCATGTATGCGACGCCGATGATCATGGCAAAGCCAATCATGTTGGCGGCAAATACACTGGCAACATCCCGCCCACTCAGGTCCAGGCCGACGCCGATAAGTCGTGCTGCTGCCATGGAAAAAACGAAGACAGCCAGCGATTGCTGCCCAACTTTGGTGATGACGGTCAACAGGAATTGCCACACCCGCGCGGCAGCCCCGTGCCCGGTGGCAATCAGGCGGTGGCCGTGTTCACCTGCGACAACCCAGCCCAGATAGGCCAAGGACAGGAAGTGAATATAGCGGAATAAGCCAAACTCGGTCTTGTCGCGGAATTCCTTGGTCACGGGCCAGACCTTGCGGATTTCGTCGGCAAGGTCAGGGGCTGCCGCATTGATCCACATGAACACTTTCCAGGACCCGAACGGCATCGAGAGGATCAGGAAAAGCGCCGCTGCCCAGATCAGTGTTTTTGACACTGGCGGGGCAGGAATCCAGCCGCGCATGAAGGCAAAGCCGGTGAAGAACAGCAACTGCCAGCCAAACGGGTTGAAGAACCACTGCCGCTCTGACCACGGCTCGGCGGGCAAGGCCAGCGCACCCGTCTGTGCGACCAACCAGATCGCAATGGAAGCGGTGGCAACGGCCCAGAATCCGATCCGGTGCAGGCCCATGAACAGGGGCATAAGGGCCAGAACGACCAGATACATCGGCAGGATGTCAAAGTAGTTCGGAACGTATGTCAGCGTGAACAGCCCGACCATTTGCGGGGCAGGGTCGTTGAAGAAATGCTGTAGGTTCAGCGACGAGACGTAGGTTTTCTCGAAAAGCCCGGTCTGATCCAGCGCGGCCATCGACATTGCCACAAAGAAGAACAGGCAGATATGCGCCCAGTATACCTGCCAGATGCGATAGGCGACGCGCGCTGTGCCCATCCACCAGCCCTTGCGCACAAAGGCACCGCCAAACGCGATGGCCGAAGCCATGCCCGAGCAGAACACAAAAATCTCGGTTGCGTCCGAGAACCCGAACCGAGCGGGAATCCATTTGGCCCAAGGGTCGTTCGGGATATGGGCGATCAGGATGATGAACATCGCGATGCCGCGATAGAAATCAAGGCGCGGGTCGCGCGTGCGGGCAGGGGCAGCCGTCGAGGACGCCACCGGCGCAAAATCAGAAGCGGGCGATGCAGTCGCCATACGTTTTCTGTCCTTCTTTAGTCTTTTTGTTATTCAGCTGGGACGCTTTGTGCGTCGCCGCTGTCGCGGGCCGCGTCAATCAGAGCGCGGCGCGCAAGGGCATAATTGTCCTCTCCACCAGCCCGTTTGGACCGGCGGTCGTCCAGGATGCGCTCGACATCATCCAAGCGCCCGGCGCGCAGGCCGGAGTCAATCGTTATTCGCTCAAAAACATCACGTTGGGCATGGCTGCCCCCTACCAGTTGCATACGGTCGCGCGCGTTCGACAAAAAGTTGAAGGCCTCGCCATAAAGACCTTCGCCAAAGGCTTCAAGCCCTTTGGCCGCAGCGATCCCCGGGTCGGACATGCGGATCGGTGTGTCGCCGTGATTGCGCTGGGCGTCTTTCTGGATGCGTTGCAGAATCTTTCCGGTTGCCTCGGGGCGATTGTCGCCTGTGAGGGCCAACAGATAGTGCAGATCGGCAAAGATCAGGCAGCCGTCCTCTGTGCGCGTGGCGCTGAGGTCCGCCAATTCTTCCCAGCGGTTGCCGACATTGACGCCCTCAAGCTCGAGCCGGGACAGCAGCGAGGTCGCGTTCGAGATATCGCGGTAGTCGTCGGTTTTGTCCTGACGGATGTAGTTGTCGTACAGCTCCATCACCTGATCGACCTGACCCAGATCCAGATGCATCAGCGCCTTGTGCCACCAGACGTGATAGCGAAAGTTGTTGCAATGGGTCCAGGCGTCCTCACGCCCGGCCAGCCAGTCCAGACCCAGTTGAGCATTGCCTGTCATTTCGTGCACATGGGCCACGGCGTGCAGACCCCATGCATCGTCGGACACCATCCACAATGCCTGACGACCAGCAATCTCGGCCTTTTCGTAGGCGCCTGTTTCTTCCAACGCGAAAGAGTGGCAGCCCAGCAGATACCCGCGCCCTGCGTGGTCGGGTTCATACGCGGGCATCACCCGTTCGATCGAGCGGCGCATCCCAGCGGAGTCGCCCAGAACAAACCGGGTGGCGTGGCTGAGCTTCATCGCAAGCGTATCCTGCGGATGTGCGCGCAAGATTTCCTCGAACTTCTGGATCGCGTGCGAGGGCAGGTCGGACAGGTAAAGGCCCAATGCATCAACGTACAGACGTTCGCGATCTGTGACCGGCTGGCGCTCCATCGCGGCATTTGCGGCAGCCAGGGCGTCAGTCGCAACGGGCATCATTTCACGCCGACCCAAGAGAACCAGGAACAACCCTTTGACCGCATGACCCAATGCAAAGTCGGGCTCAAGCTCGAGCACTGTGCCCAAGTGCTGCGGGGTGATCGCAGCGTGCGCCATGAACCCAAGCAGCACTCCGTTCCACGCATCGACGCTTGCCGGGTGGCTCAGAGTGTTCATCTGTCCGAAAACGTCTTGTTTCATGCTTGTGGTCCGATCCAGTTGAGAATTTTTTACAATATTCGACTTATCAGAGACTCTAGCGGCGTCGTATCAGTATCGACCAACCTCTCGAATTGGTGAAAGGCCGTGTGTGTAAAACGTGAAAAAAACCGCCGATTCAACGGCATGTTTCAGCAACATGCCGCCTAATTCGGCGTTGTGTTTCAATCTTTGAACGGATTTTCAGCGTTCAGAACATCCTGAGTATCCGCTCCAAAGACCGGCGGTGCCGCACGATATGTGACAGGCGTGCGCGAGAATTTGAGCGGATTGCCGATCAATTTCACCTCGGCCGGGTCTGCCTGCATTGCAATCTGCATCTGCCTTGCCGCGACCTGTTCGGTGTCAAATACCTGATCCATTGTCTGCACGGGGCCGACGGGCACTTTGCGGTTTTCAAGCTCGGTAATCACGGTTTCTGTGTCAAAAGACCGAACGGCGGGGCGAAGGATCGCGTTCAACGCGTCCCGATTTTCAAGACGGGCCGGGTTGGTGGCAAAACGGGTGTCATCGGCCAATTCCGTGCGTCCGATAAAGTCGCAGAAACGCCCGAACTGGCTGTCATTCCCGACCGCCAGAATGACGTGGCCGTCCGATGTTTCATAAACATCATAAGGCACGATATTCGGATGGCCGTTTCCGCGCCGCTGTGGAACGTCGCCAGAGGTCAGGTAGTTGGCCCCTTCGTTGATCAGCCATGCGATCTGAGCATCCACAAGCGCAAGGTCGATCTGCTGGCCCTCTCCGGTCAGGTCACGATGGCGAAGCGCGGCCAGAATGCCAACGGTTGCGTACATCCCGCACATCACATCCGCGATGCCCACACCCACCTTCATCGGAGCGCCCTCGGGGTCGCCGGTCAAGGACATGATGCCGCCATACCCTTGCGCCATCAGGTCATAGCCGGGTTTCGACGAATTCGGCCCTGTCTGCCCGTAGCCCGAAATCGAACAATAAACGAGTCCGGGAAGCTCTTGCGACAACGCCTTGTAATCCAACCCGTATTTCGCCAGCCCTCCGGGTTTGAAATTCTCGATCAGGATATCCGCGTGCGAGGCCAGCCTTTTGATCTCGGCCTGACCTTCGGCTGTCGCGATGTCGATGGCGACCGATTTCTTGTTGCGGTTGGTCGACATGAAATATGCGCTCAGGTCCGAGGGGTTTCCGTCGGCATCTGCCACATAGGGCGGCCCCCATTGGCGTGTGTCGTCCCCTTTGGTTGCGGGGTTTTCGATCTTGATCACGTTGGCACCCAGATCTCCCAGAAGCTGAGTGCAGGTCGGCCCCGCAAGGATGCGAGACAGGTCCAATACCTTTACGCCTTTGAGCGGGCCTTCAGATCCGGCCATCATAGCCTCCTCGGTCGATTTCTGCGGCGATCACAGTGAATGTTTTGGACTTCATCGCAGCGTCCAGCGCCGCGCGCAACTCGGAACGATTGCGGACCGTATGGCCGCTGCCGCCAAAAGCCCGGCCCATTGCCGCGAAATCGTGGCGGTCAAAGTCTACGCCCTTGTTTCCTATCTGCCGTTGCCGCTGTTTCAATTCGATCAGGGCAAGGCTTGCGTCCACAAAGACCAGAAATATCGGGTTGCCGCCCAATTCGGCGGCGGTCGAAAGCTCTCCGGCGACCATCAGGAACCCGGCGTCCCCGGAAAAGCTGATCACGGGGCGGTCGGGCTCGGCCAGTTTCAGGCCGATCGCCATAGGAACGGCGCAGCCCATCGTGCAAAGGGCTGAGGACTGGATCAACCCACGTTCCTCGGCACATTCCCACATCTGGCTAAGCAGGATGCGATGCGCCCCGCTGTCAGCCGTGGCCAGCGTTTCCAGCGGCAGGACAGCCCGTGTTTCAGCGATGACGGCAGCCGGTCCCCACTCATCATCGGTTGGAAAAGCCTGGGCCAACGCGGATTTGACCTTGGCAGGCTCATCGCCGGGCCAGGTTTTGCGGGCGGGGTTGCCCTTGGCAATCGCTTCAAGCGTAGCACCGGTATCGGCCACCAGATTCAACCCGGCCTGATGCATGTAGTGGTCATTGACCACGGCCGAGATATCAATGACCCGTTTCTCATCAGGGTCCCAAATCTCGCGCCAGCCGGGGCGCATTTCGATCGGATCGTAGCCCAGACACAGCACCAGATCCGCCTGTTCGACCAACGGCACCAAGTGCTTATCTGCCAACGGCGACAGACCCGCACCGCCCAAGCACAAGGGATGATCTTCGGGCACAACGCCCTTGGCTTTGTAGGTGGTGACGAATGGAATGTTGAAGTGTTCCAGAAACGCCTGCACGACGTTGCGTGAGTCATCGTAGAGGACATCAAGTCCGACAATGGCGATGGGGCGTTCAGCCTCGGTGACCCAGCGCCGGGCTTTCTCAACGCAATTCCCCTCGGGCGCGACCGCGCCGGGTTTGGTGAGCCTGCGACGTTTGACACCCGATACGCGGGTATCCGCGACCGAGATGGGCACATCAATATGCACCGGACCCGGACGGGGCTGGTTGGCCAGCGAAACGGCTTTGTCCGCAATGATATCCGCGCCTTTTGCAGTAAGCGTAAAGGTCCCTTTGGTGATCGAGCGGTAGACCTGCGCGTGATCCATGACCTGATGGGTATAGGTCAGCGCCTCATCCGCGTCGACGCATCCGGTCAGCACGATCATGGGCACCCGGTCCTGCAGGGCGTTGGCGACCACGTTGATCCCGTTCATCGCGCCGGGGCCGAGCGTCGCGACCAGAATGGCCGGCGCGCCGTCGCGGTGATGCACGGCTTCGGCCATGAAGCCTGCTGCGTTTTCGTGTTTGGTCAGGTGAAAGGTGATCCCGGCCTGTTCCAGCGCGTCCACCAGTGTCAGAACTTCACCACCCGGCATGCCAAAGGCGTGGCGGCACCCGGCCTCGTAAAGACGTTCGGCCAGAAGGTCCGCAGCGCGCGGCGAAAGGTCCTGCATCAGTCGTGCTCCGATAAACTGTTTCACAGCAGATTGCGGAGGACAGCCCGGGACGCAAGGCGGATCACGCCAGTGTGACTAATTGACTGCGGTTTCGGCTATAATTTGGAACTTTGTGTCCAGGTCTGACGCTATGTCTTTCAGCGTGTCACCGCCTTCAGGCAAATAGGGTGAGAAAACAAAGCTGGGCGTCTTGTAAGACAACGTGGCGGTGCCATCGGGGTTTTCGGTAACGTAAAACCGGATCGGGGCTTCTATCATCGCGTTTACGGATGTCCCAAGAACCTTTACCGCGTAGTCATTGTTGAAAACACCTATGACCAGATTGCCCGGAATAGTGATCCCGCGCGCAGCGGCTGCTTTGGTTGGCCCAGCTTGCGTCACAACGATCAGCCCGTTTTCTTTGACGGCTTTTTTGGTGTCAGTCACCAAGTCGGCAAAGGTTTTCTCGGTCGGATAGATAGCCCAACCGGTCAGCGGCCCTTCGGCCCAAGCAGACAGCGGTAAAATTGCCAACGCAAACCAGAGAGCTTTCATATGACGATCTCCTGAGACGTGCCCAAGCGAAACTTGCCAGAAACAACTGCGCCGCGCAGTCACAATCTTGTGCGCTTTCAGGATTGCGCGGCGGATCATAAAGGCTCAGAAACAGGCGGATGACAGGAAACGAGGTCTGCTTTGGATCAGATACGCTTATTGATCTGCAAGAGTTGTTCCGGTTCCCGCGACCACGCGGCTGAGTTGCAGGCAGTGCAGCAAGCGCTGAAAACAGCTGGCCTGCAGGATCAGGTAACATTGGGCGACCAAGCCTGTTTCAGAAGTTGCGCTGAACCCACAGCCTTGGCGCTGCAAGGGCAGGGGCGGGCGTCTTACGTGTTTTCGGGGGTCGATGTGGTGGCGGATGCGGACGATATCGCCGCGACTTGCCTCACCTACCTGAGCAGCCCAGAAGGATGGATCGAAGACGCCCGTCCATGCGGGCGGCTTCGGATGTGCTTGCGCGCGCGCATTCCCGCGCTTTAGTCGACCTGAACCGTGATCGTGGCGCTGACGGGTGCGCCGTCAACGGTCAGTGCGCTGTGGCTGTTCGAGTTCAACGAGACAGCCACCTCGACCTCACCTTTCGGCAGGTCGCTGATATGCATCCAGTTGCCATAGAGCCGCGCCAGTTTTTCGCCGTTGACATAAACATGTGCGTGGCCTTCTCCGGGTTTGTCCTCGGTCGAGGCGTTCTCCGGTGAGAACCGGAAGTTCTCGGGCATGACGTGCAGGTTCCACCCCGCCATTGGATCTTTCGTTAGCGCGACAGAGACGTCAGGCGCGTTTTCGCCTGAGGGTAGGTTCACGGTGGCAGAGTGATCATGCGCCACCGATTCCGCGGCAGTGCCTGAGTGGTGTGACGGATCTCCGTGGTCGTGACCGTCGAAAGTGACCCCGTTTGCGGCGGCAACGACGAAACCAGCGCCCCCGCCGAAAACAAGACCGATTGCAAAGAGGGCAAGTGAACGTGCCATTTCAGTTCCTTGAAAACAAAAAGAAAACGCGCCGGGTGAAGCCCGGCGCGCGTGTCTGTCCGATGATTAGGCTGTTGCTTCGGTGCGTTGGCCTTCATGCTGCCAGAAATAACCGGCGAAGGCACCGACAAGGACCCAAGCCACCAGTCCGATACCAAAAGCACGAGCGGCAAACAGCGCGCCGATCTCGGTTGGGACAGGTCCGGTGAATACATCCGGCTCCGGCGCTCCGATCAGATGAGGCGCAAGAAGCAGAGCAGCCGCGATCACGTAGCTGATCAGGTTTCCGCCGAATGCGATCAGCCACATGGCGACTACCGCAGCCGCAACGGTGGCAAACCACCAGACCTGACGCGCATAAACGTCGGCCGCAGCAACTCCGGGCACCTCAGGGGCCAGCGTAAAGCCGGGCGCAAGGTGGAACGCGACGAATCCGGCCAGACCCCAAAGCACGCCAGTTCGACCGTCAATCTTGTGCCCATTGCCTTCCGCTACCGACATCAGCGCCACCATCACCAAGGCGTAGCCGGTATAGGTCAGCATGGTGAAAATCACGCTCAGGGCGTCGCGGAACAGGTCCGAGAACATGCCCGGCAGCTCAGGGTGAGCGCTGACGGCCTCTCCGCCGAAATGGACCAACTCGCCTGATTCATACAGCTCCGCGTGCAACAGCACAGGTTGCACAAAGACCAACTGCAGCAAGGCGGCAATCAGCCCCGCTGCAGCACCAGCGAACAACGCGCTGGTTAGAATACGGCTAAACATGGTCTTAGTGGCAGGGGAAGCCGGTCGCGTGACGAACGTCGTGCGCTGCGTCGTGCAGGGCGGCTGCCTGAACATGCCCGGTCAGCGTGATAACGCCCAGGCCCAGAACCACTGCGAACATGACCGGAAAGAAGCCAGCGCGCGATGCGGATGCCGTTGTTGTTTGTGTTGCCATCTTTTTTCTCCTTTGCCGCCGCACCCGACGGCCGGTGTTTCAATTTTTCGCCTGGCAGGTCTCCTGGCTTGCGGGTCGATGCCCCTGTTCGCCTTCCCCCTGAAATCAGGAGTGGCTGGTTGAACAAGGGCTCTCCGCTTACAGTCGCGGGGGCGGCTCTGGACTTGACTGCATGGGCAGTCGCACCAAATTCCCTCTTAGCATCCGGATTTCTCCGGCAGGACCAGACGCCTCCATTTAGCCCTTATGAGGGCAGGGGCGCAATCGCCATTTGCGACCTTTTGCGTCAGATACCGCGCTTTTTCAGCAAATAGACATCCATGATCCACCCGTGGTCTGCGCGGGCTTGCGCACGGGTTTTCAAAATCCGCCCAGAGACTTCGGCCAGCGGGCCTTGGATCAGAATTTCCTCTTTCATTCCCACGTAGGCGCCCCACCAAATGTCATAGTCTTTCATCTCAAGGCTCTGGAAAGAACATTCCCCGTCCAGCATGACAGCGACTTTCGAGGCGTTTCGCGGCCATCCTTCCTCTCGGATTCGGCGCCCGGTTGTCACGACATACGGCGCGCCCAGTTCGTTGATCGGAACCGCGTGGGCGGCGGTCAACGCCTGCAAAGCAGTAATGCCGGGAATCACCCGAGTTTCCGGTTGGGGGTTCAGGCGCGACGCAATTCTCAGCGAGCTGTCATAAAGCGACGGATCGCCCCAGATCAGCAGGGCGACATGTTGCGCCTTTGGGTGGGCCGATATGGCGTGTTGCCAACGAAGGGCAATAGCATCGTGCCATTCGTCCACGCCGCGGAGGTATCCGTCATCCGAGCGGCGTTTAGGGATATCGAAATAGGCGATCTGAGGAGGCGTATCAGTCACGGCTTGGATGATTTCCTCACGCAGCCCTGCAAGATCGGCCTTGTTTTCACCCTTGCGGGGAATCAGGATCAGGTCCGCCGACCGAATGGCTTTTGCGCCTTGAAAGGTGACGTGGTCGGGATTGCCGGTACCGATGCCGACAAGGGTCAGATCAAACATCTTCAAGCTCTGCCAATGGGCCGTAAAGGATCAGGGCAGGGGCTGTGCCGATCTCAGCCTCCAACTTCTCGGAGAGTTCACCGACCGAGGAGCGATGCAATTTCTGGTCGGGTGTCGACACGGATTCGGCCATCAATGCCGGGGTGTCCAGCGGCAGGCCGTGATCGTGTAGCGCTCTGACCAGAAGGGGGAAAGTCCGTTTGCCCATGAAAACAACGGTGGTTGCGTCCGGGTCGGCCAAAGCGGGCAGATTCAGATCGTCGGGCAGTTTGCCGCTGACGTCGTGGCCTGTGACAAATTGCACGCGCCGGGCGGTCAGCCGACGGGTTAGGGGAATACCAGCGGCGGCCGCAGCGGCGACCGCCGAAGGAATGCCCGGAATGATCTCGTACTCGATGCCAGCTTCGCGCAGGGCGACAAGTTCTTCCTCGAGCCGTCCGAACAAGCCCCCATCGCCCGATTTCAAACGCACAACACGTGCGCCGGTATTGGCGTAATCAACCAATAGTCGGCTAACGTGATCCTGCTTGGGCGAGGGCCGTCCCGCCCGTTTGCCGACTCCAACCAGATCAGCATCCTCCCGCGCGTGGGACAGGATCGGTCCGCTGCTGAGGTCGTCAAACAGCACGGCATCCGCCTTTTGCATCCGGTCCACTGCTTTCAGCGTCAGCAAGTCAGGATCGCCGGGGCCGGAACCTATGAATGAGACAAACCCGCTCATGCCGTGGCCTCCGCGATCAGGTGAAAGAACGTGCCGGTCACATTGCCGCGTACCGACCCGGTCTGCGGCCCTTCAGCTCCTTCAGCGTCGAAAACGCGCGCCAATGGTGCGTCCGGTTGTTCGAGAATGGAGGAGTAGTGGAATTCGTGTCCCCTTAGCGGTGTCTTGACGTCAAATCCGGGCATCGGGGCCAACAGTTCGGCCCGGCGATACCCAAGGTTGAACTTGCGCTTCTCATAGGACGTGACCAGTCCCAGCAATCCTGCCATCTGATGTTGGGCGCCTTCCTTGTCGACAAGGGCTTGTCCAAGGGTCATGTAACCTCCGCACTCACCGTGAACGGGCTTGGTTTCTGCGTGTTTGCGCAAGCCGGTTAAGAACGTTGTGGCAGCGGCGAGTGTGCCTGCGTGAAGCTCGGGATAGCCGCCCGGCAACCAGACCAAATCCGCGTCAGGTGCGGGCGGCTCATCCGCCAGTGGTGAAAAGGGCAGAATTTCTGCCCCTGCTGCGCGCCACCCTTCCAACAAGTGTGGGTAGGTAAAGGAAAACGCCGCGTCCCGAGCCAGCGCGATTCGTTGCGCCGGAGGCCGCGGCAGCGCGGATGAAGATGGCCTCTTGGGGCCTGAGGAAGCCGCACGCTTGATGGCCTCAAGATCCACGTGTTCCCGAAGAAACGCGGCATATCCAACGATTGCGCTTTCAAGGTCAGGGTGCTCAACAGCTTGAATCAGACCGAGATGCCGCTCAGGAAGCGTTAGGTCGCCCCGGCGCGGCAAGACGCCCAAAACAGGTAACCCGGCGCGTTCCATGCCCAGCCGTGTCAAACGTTCGTGACGAGGGCTGGCGCAGCGGTTTAGGATTACGCCTGCAAAAGGAAGATCGGGATTGTACATCCGAAATCCCAGCGCCGTTGCCGCCGCAGATTGTGCCTGCCCCCCGACATCCAGCACCAAAACGACGGGCCACCCCATCCGTTGTGCGGTTTCCGCGCTAGAGCCGTGCCCAAGCTCGCCGGGCTTGGCAACACCGTCGAACAGGCCCATCGACCCCTCGGCCACAACGATATCCGCGCCCTCGGCTTGTGCCGAGATTGCGGCCAACAGCGGCTCTCCCATCGCCCAGCTATCAAGATTGAACGAGGCACGACCAGCAGCCGCCCTGTGGAAGGCCGGGTCGATATAATCCGGTCCGCTTTTGAACGGTTGCACGGTCAGCCCATCTTCGGCCAGCGCCCTTAGAAGCCCCAGCATGACGGTGGTTTTTCCAGTCCCCGAAGACGGAGCGGAAATCAGCAGACCCGGAGGGTTAGTCATCGCCGTGGCTCCAGCTTGACCACGGGCTGTCCGCGCTCTGTGGACGATAGCGGCGGTCGTAATCCTTGGAATACAGGCAGCTTTCGTCAAATCCTTCACCTGCCAAAGCCGGACCAACCATGATCAGAGCCGTGCGCGAGATACTTTCGTCCAGCGCATCCTTTAGCGTGTCTAGCGTGGCGCGAATGATGCGCTCGTCCGGCCAGCTTGCGCGATAGACAACGGCGACGGGGCAGTCTGCTCCATAGGCCGGGATCAGGTCGGCGAGCACTTTGTCCAGATTGCCGATAGACAGGTGGATGGCCAGCGTTGCTCCTGTGCGGGCAAAGTTTTCCAACGTCTCACCTTCGGGCATCGAGGACGCGCGGCCCGGCGTCCGGGTCAGAACCACGGATTGCGCTAGACCGGGCAGTGTCAGCTCGGTCCCCAGCGCCGCCGCCGCAGCAGCGAACGAGGGCACGCCCGGCGTGACGCTGACGGGGATTCCCATCTTTTTCAGCCTACGAATTTGTTCGCCCATTGCGGACCAGACCGACAGGTCGCCGGAATGCAGACGCGCGACGTCTTGGCCCGCTTTATGCGCCGCTTCGATCTCGGCCATGATCTGGTCCAGATCCATGGGGGCGGTATTGATGATCCGCGCCCCTTCGGGGCAGTGACCAAGGATTTCCTCGGGCACCAACGAGCCTGCGTACAGGCACACGGGGCACGACGCGATGATGTCTCGGCCGCGCAGGGTCAGCAGGTCGGCGGCACCGGGTCCGGCGCCAATGAAATGAACGGTCATGATTGTCCTCCGATGGCTAAGGCGCAGGTGGCCAGCCGGTCGTCCGATATGTGTCTGGGGGAAAGCAACCGGGCCTGAGGCCCAGCAGCAGCAAGAGCGGATGCTTCGGATACGCTGCCAGTGCCATACGTAGCCCGGCTACGGTTCGAGCATGTCAGGGTGCGTTGTCCGGCCAGTTCGCTGGCCGCCACGTAGTGCAAGGGCAGGGCCAGTGCGTCGGCAAAGGCTGCCAGAGCCGGATGCCCTTCTTTGTCGCTGGCCGTCGCCAAGGCCGAAATGTCGTGACCAGCGGACGCCGCATCATAGGCTGCTCGCAGGCTTTCGACCGTCGCAGATGACGAAAAACCAAGGCCCGCCACAATCATAGCGTCACGCTCCACTGGACGACCGGGTAGGATGACTTCCACCCGCGACGGGGGCCCAAAGCCGATGCCTGCGCCAGTTCAATCCGCAACAGCTCACCGCCCAGTTCCTCGTGCCACTGAGCCAGCAGCGCTTCGCTTTCCAATGTCACGGCGTTTGCGACCAATCGCGTCCCCGCCGGTAGTGTTTCACTGATCCATTCCAGAAGGGCGGTGCTCAGACCTCCGCCGATGAAGACAGCGTCGGGCTTTGGAAGCGAGGTCAGAGAGTCAGGCGCAGTGCCATGCACCACGTCCAGCCGGTCTTGCCCCAACGCGTCCGCGTTGCGCCGAATGCGGTCGGCGCGGTCTTTGCGCGGTTCGATCGTAGTGGCGCTTAGCGTCGGATCACACATGAGCCACTCGATACTGATCGAGCCGGTTCCGCCTCCGATATCCCACAGGTGCTCGCCCCTCTGAGGGGCCAGCGCGGACAGGGTCAGTGCCCGAATGGGGCGTTTCGTGATTTGGCCGTCGGTTTCAAATATCTCATCGGGCTTGCCAGAGGCTTTGGGAAAGGCGCTGCCGTGCCCCGCCACGTCCAGCGCGACGCAAACGGGGTGATCGAACCCGCCCAGCAAGGCTTCGGTCAGGGTCAGGCTGCGCGATCGTTCTCGGGGGCCACCCAAAGCCTCCATCACGTGAAGCCGGGTATCGGCAAAGCCGGTTTCGGTCAGATACTGCGCCAGCTCTGCGACCGCTGCTCCGTTGCGCAACAGAAGTATCGCACGAAGGCCCGGTGCCAGATAGGGCCGCAATCGCGTCAGGGGCGCGGCGTGCAAGCCGAAAGTCTGGGTCCCCTCCAGCGGCCAGCCCAACCGCGCGGCGGCCAGTGAAAAGGTCGATTGCCCGGGCAGGGCGGTCCACTCACTGGCGTCAAAATTGCGGGCAATCACCGAGCCTGCGCCGAACCAGAATGGATCACCCGAAGCCAAGACCACGGTCTTGCGCCCCCTCAGCTCGTTCAGGATGGGCAGGCCGTCGGAAAACGGGACCGGCCATTCAATGTGTTCAGCCTCGCTTTGCGGTATCAATGATAGATGGCGCGGCGGGCCCATGATGACTTCGGCCTGTTCCAGCACTTGACGGGTTGCGGGCGAAAGGCCATCCAGTCCATCTTCACCTAAGCCAAGAACGGTCAACCACGGAGTATCAGACATGCCCAACCTCCTGATTCTTGGTGGTACAACCGAAGCGAATGCATTGGCCCAAGCCATGGCGGATCTGGGGATACCTGCGACCTATTCCTATGCCGGGCGCGTGGACAAGCCGCGCCCGCAACCGCTGCCGGTGCGGGTTGGCGGTTTTGGTGGCGTTGACGGGCTGGTTGCTTACGTTCATGACAACGAAATAACCCACATTGTCGATGCAACCCACCCGTTTGCCGCCCAGATGAGCCGAAACGCAATTGAGGCCAGCGCGGTTGCACAAACAAAGCTTGCTGCGCTGACCCGGCCCGCCTGGACTGCGCAGGCTGGTGACGATTGGCGCCACGTTCCCGATATCGAGGCGGCGGTTGCGGCGCTGTCCGGCGATCCTCGCCGCATTTTCCTTGCGGTCGGGCGTATGCACCTTGAGGACTTTGCAGCCCAACCCCAGCACCACTACCTGCTGCGGCTTGTGGATGCGCCCGGTGCGCTGCCCCTGCCGAACTGCGAGGTTGTTGTGGATCGTGGACCTTTCGCCGAAGCGGACGACCGCGCGCTGATGCAAAGGCACGGGACCGAGTTGGTCGTCTCCAAAAACGCAGGCGGAACCGGGGCTCGAGCCAAACTGGACGCTACCCGATCTTTGGGCGTGCCAGTTTTGATGATCGACCGACCGGTCCTGCCGCAAAGAACAGAACTGACGAGCGTTGCTCAGGTTCTGGACTGGTTGGATCATCCCTGAACCTCGGCCTGATCCTCTTCCGGGGTAAAGCGCGGCGTGTAGACGATGGGCGTTCCGTCCCGCTCGATCAGGCGTGTTCGCGAGGAACCGACCAGAACGACGGTTTGCATGTCCGCCATGTCCGGCGTTGCTTCGGCCAAAGTCGAAATTCGGATCGCTTCATCGGCGCGGGATACCGCGCGGGCAAACAGGATCACGCGCCCGGGTTCACATTCTTCACGCAGGATATCCAGTGTTTTCTCAAAGCCCTCAGGCCGGGACTTTGAGCGCGGATTGTAGAAGGCCATGGAAAAATCACCCTGCGCTGCCAGACGAAGGCGTTTTTCTATCAGCCACCACGGTTTTAGGTTATCGCTCAGGTTGATCGCGCAAAAGTCGTGACCCAGCGGTGCGCCCGCACGGGCCGCGGCCGCAAGCATCGCCGTGATCCCGGGCAGAACGTCGATCTGGAGATTGCGCCATTCTTCCGGGCCGTTCTCTAGCGCCTCAAACACAGCGGCTGCCATGGCGAAGACGCCGGGATCGCCCGAGGACACCACGACCACGCGCTTGCCTTTTGCCGCCATTTGCAACGCATGCTGCGAGCGGTCGATCTCGACCCGGTTGTCACTGGCGTGCAGGGTCAACCCCGCGCGTTCGGCCACGCGCGCGACGTAGGGGATGTAGCCGACCACATCCGTTGCCTCGGCCAGCGCCGCAGTAACTTCGGGCGTCACCAGGTTTTCATCCCCAGGCCCAAGTCCTGCAATCTTGACCCAACCGCTCATGGTCGCCGCCCCTGACCGTGTACAACGATGATCGAGAAATAGGGCGTGACGTCGTCGCTTGCTTCGGACAGTTTCATCACCCTTTGGTTGGGCATTTGCGCGAACTCGACGATCCAAGCCCGGTCGTACAAGTCAGCGCTCTTTAACGCCCGCTTCACCTTGTCGATGTTGCGACCGATCTTCATGACCACCAAAGCGTCGGTCTGTGCCATGCGTCGCGCCAGATCGTCCTCGGGCAGGGTTCCGACCAAAACGGTCAACACGTCATCGCCCCAGGTAATGGGGTCCCCGGTCGCGGTCCATGCGCCGGACATTCCGGTAATTGCGGGCACAACGTCTACATCAGCTTCGTCGCGCAAGCGATTATAAAGGTGCATGAAAGAGCCGTAGAAGAAAGGGTCTCCTTCGCAAAGGACGACAACGTCCTCGCCTTGCTCGGACAATGCCTTCAGATGCGCGGCGCAATCTTCGTAGAAGGCTGACAGCAACTCGTTATAGCGCGGGTCGGTCACCGGGATTTCGGTCGTCACCGGGTATTCCATAGGGAACTCGATGGCTTCACCCGGAATGATGCCGTTGACAATATTGCGGGCCTGCCCGCTGCGGCCGGGTTTGCGAAAGAACGCCACATGGCGGGCATTGCGCAGCAGTCGATCGGCCCGAACGCTCATCAGGTCCGGGTCGCCGGGGCCAAGGCCAACACCGTATATTTTACCCGCAGTCATTCGGCGCGGCTCGCGATGGCGTTAACGGCGGCGACGGTGATGGCGCTGCCGCCCAGACGACCTTTGACGATGCACGACGGGACAGGTTGCGCCTCCCACAGGGCGTCCTTGGATTCGACCGCACCAACAAACCCCACGGGACAGCCAATAATCGCGGCGGGACGAGGGCAGTCGGGGTCTTCAAGCATATTCAGCAGGTGGAACAGCGCGGTGGGCGCGTTGCCAATGGCGACCAGAGCGCCCTCCAGATGCGGGCGCCACAGTTCCAGCGCGGCGGCGGATCGCGTGTTGCTCATCTCAGCAGCCAGAGGGCGCACGCGTTCATCATGCAGGGTGCAGATCACTTCGTTGTCGGCGGGCAGACGGAACCGGGTCACACCTTCGCTGACCATACGCGCGTCACACAGGATCGGTGCGCCAGATTCCAGCGCAGCACGTGCGGTCGAAACAAATCCCGGTGAGAAGTGTACGAACTCCTCCAACCCAACCATGCCTGCGGCGTGGATCATGCGGACGGCGACCTGTTCTTCATCGCTGTCAAACCGCGCGAGATCGGCTTCGGACCGGATGGTGGCAAAGCTTTCCTTGTAGATCGCCGCGCCATCGGTTTCGTAAGTGTAGGGCATCAGGTGAAGTCCATATTCAACAGTGTTTCTTTGGTCAGACCGCGCTGGCAGGGCTCATCCCCTGCGCGACCCTTTTTAACAAGATCAAATCGCCCTGTAGCGCCGACCAATGTGAAATCGGCCGATCCCATTCGCGCGCATCCCTTGGCGCAGCCTGAGACATGTAGCGTGCCGGGTACACGCGCAGCCAGAGCGCGTGCGATGTCGCGGGTTTCCACCTGTGCCTGCGGGCAGAACGGTGCGCCGGGGCAGGCGTCGGTGGTCATCAGAGGGTCGGTGCCGGCTGTCACAAAACCCGGGGCAGGGATCGCCGCCCCGCCTTCCAGCAGGATCAACCGCCACGGGGTGACGCGCAGGGCGTGCGCACCGCTTTGCGAGATCAGGTCTTTAAGCGCGCGTGCAGGCAGTTGCCCAAAGGCCGCGCCATATAGCGTGCCTTGATCACAGTGGCCGGGTTGTAGAGGCGTCCCCACGCGGCCCGGTTCAGCACCTTGCCACTCTTGCGGCAGCGTTGAGGCCACGCGTGCCATGCGGCGGGTCTCGGGCGTGTATGTATCGGCAAACCAACGCGCAAGCGCGATCACTTGGTCGATGGCCTCAGAGTCCGTAACCAGACGGCCAGTCTCGACCCCGTCTGCGCGTAGGATCAGACCCTCGGGGCTGCTCTCCAGCCGAATATCTGCTGAGTCACTCGCCAAAAGGCGCTCAGGTCCGGTATCGATGGCGAAACCGAACTTGGCGGGCAGGGCGGGCAGTTCGGCCAGCCGGTCGATCAATTCCTGCGTCAGCCGGGCGGTCAGGTCTCCGGCGCGATAGAGGGGCGAGACCAGAATGTTTCGCCGCACCTCGATCCCCGGCTCGGCGTCCAACAGGTTCAGCGCGGCAAGCTCGACCAGCAGGGGCTGATGATCCGCCTCGGACACGCCCCGCAACTGCAGGTTGGCGCGGTTGGTCAGGTCAATGGTGCCGTTGCCAAAGCGGTCCGACAGATCGCACAGACCCACTGCTTGTTCCGCCGTCAGTCGCGCCAGCCGAGGGCGCACCCGCACCACCAGCCCGTCGCCGGACATCATCGGACGATGTGCACCGGGGCACCAGCCCTGAACGATAGGGGCGCTCATCCCAGCCCCTTCAGATCGGCGCAGATCGAGTTTCGCCGCGTGTTCCAAAGCCCTGCCTCCAGCAGAGCGCGGAACCGGTCCTGCATGGCTTGATACGCCTGCGGGTTGGCCTCTTGCAGGAAGGCATCAACGTCTGCGTCGCCCAGCGTGGCATCGTGGTAGAGGTCGAACAGATGCGGCGCGACCGTACCCGACAGATGCGCGAATGAGGCCATGTGATCCAGCGTCGCCGCGATCTCGGCCGCGCCCCGGAATCCGTGGCGTTGCATCCCTGCGATCCAGCCGGGATTGGCGGCACGGGCGTGGACCACGCGGCTGATCTCCTCGGGCAGGGTGCGCGCGCGGGGTGTGTCGGGGTTGGTATTGTCCAGATGGTATAGCTGCGCCGTGCCGCCGGTGATCTTTTTGGCGGCGGCAAACCCGGCCTCATGCGTGGCGTAGTCGTTGGCCAGCAGCAGGTCGGTCTCGGCCAGATCCTGCAGGTGGACGAAGCTGTCGGCGCTGGCGACGCGCTGCGTGATCCCGTCCTTGTCCTGCGCGATATGCTCGCCTTCCAACGCATAGGAGCTGGCGTTCAGCCATGCCTCACCCGCCTGCGTGCGCGCTTCATCGGTGTAGGTCTCGGACAGGTGCGTCATGTTCAGACCATAGCTGCCCGGAGCAGGGCCATAGACGCGGGCAGCGGGCTCGTGACCGGCATAGGGGTTCCAGTCGGTGGCTTCATCCCGCGCCGACAGTGCGCGCACCGCCTGACCGTACAGCGCCGAAAGCGTCGGGAACACGTCGCGGAACAGGCCCGAGACGCGCAGCGTCACATCCAGACGCGGGCGGCTGAGATCGGTGATCGGCAAAACCTCGATGCCCGATACCCGTTCCGACCCCTTGTCCCAGACCGGTTTCACGCCCAGCAGGTGCAGCGCCATGGCGAATTCCTCGCCCGCCGTGCGCATGGTGGCCGACCCCCAGAGGTCAACGATCAGCCCTTTGGGATAGTCGCCTTCTTCTTGCAGGTGCCGCCGCACCAGTTCCTCGGCCAGTTTCACGCCCTGCGTATAAGCGGCGCGGGTCGGGACCGAACGCGGGTCGGTGGTATAGAGGTTACGGCCCGTCGGCAGCACGTCCGAGCGCCCGCGATAGGGCGAGCCGGACGGCCCGGCCTCGATCCGTTTCCCGGCCAGCGCGTCGATCAAAGCGCTGCGTTCAGCATGGGCCGAGGGCGCGGGGTCGAAATTGCCGGTGACGTCGGGCACACGGCCAAAGATGTGCAGGCCGTCCCCGAACTGGCTTTCCTTGATGTCACAGACAAAGCGGTCGATGCGGGTGATCGCCTCGGCGGTGCAGGTGGCCTGATCCAGACCCAGATCGCTTTCCAGCCCGATGGCCTGCGCTTCATCGCGGATATCCTCTTGCAGCCGGTCACGGCGCTTGGGGTCCAAACCATCGGCGTTCGAGAATTCGTCCAGCAGCGATTCCAGCCGAACCATCCGATCCGGCGTGCCGCTTTCCTTCAGCGCGGGCGGGATATGACCCAGTGTGACGGCTCCGATGCGGCGTTTGGCCTGAGCTGCTTCGCCCGGGTCATTGACGATGAAGGGGTAGATCACGGGCAGGTCGCGGATCAGCGCCTCGGGCCAGCAATCGGCAGACAGCGCGACGGATTTGCCCGGCAGCCATTCCAGCGTGCCGTGCGCGCCGATATGGATCAGCGCATCGGCGCGCAGGCTTTTGCGCAGCCACAGGTAGAAGGCAACATAGCTGTGGCGCGGGGTGCGCGACAGGTCGTGGTAGTCGTCATCGCGCAGTTCGGGCGTTCCGCGTTCGGGTTGCAGCGCGATCAGAGCCTTGCCCCGGCGCAGCGCGGTGAAATGGAAGGCTCCATCGGCGAATGCGGGATCATCCTCGGGCGTGCCCCAAACCGTTTGCAGGTCAGTGCGCAGTTGTTCGGACAGGTCCGCCAGCGCGGCTTGATACTCGGTCAGCGGCCACGAAATACGCGCGTCCAACAGCGCCTCAGAGATTGGTTCGGCGGGGGCGGTATCATAGCCCTCGGCCTGTAAATCAGACAGCATTGCCTCGGCCGAGGCGAGTGCGTCCAGACCAACCGCATGGGCCATCTGCCAGTCCTTGCCGGGATAGGTAGACAGCACCAGCGCAGGCACCTGATCGGCCTTGGGTTTGTCCTGCAGGTTCAGCCAGCCGGTGACATGGTCGATGATCGCCTCGATCCGCTCACTTTCGGCCCGGTGCGCGAAACGGGAATATTCGAGATCGGGATCGCGTTTGCCTGGTTCCTTAAAGGACGCAATGCCCGCGTTGATCCGCCCATCCACTTCGGGCAGCACCACATGCATGGCGAGGTCGGCGGGGGACAGACCGCGCTCCGCCTCGGCCCAGGCTTTGCGGCGCGAGGTGGCCAGTGCGACCTGAAACACCGGGACATTCGCGGCGTCCAAGGGGGACGTACCCGACGCGCCTTTGCCAGAGAATGAGGTGGCGTTGATGATAGCCGACGGGTTCAGCGCTGAGATGTTTTCACGCAGCCAGTCAGCGGCGGCCGGGGCTTTCAGCGAGGGGGCGAACAGGCCCACGGCGTCCAATCCCCGCGCACGGAGGCTGCGGATCAGCGCGGCCACCGGTGCAGTATCGGCCGAGGTCAGATAGGCGCGATAGAACGTGACGGGGATACGTTTTGCATCACCAGTGAACGCCTTTTCTACCGGGATCACGCCCCGATCCGGGCACCATGCGCCACATTCGGGCAGGGTTTTGGCACCCATTACCGGCCCGGCATAAAGCCCCGCAGCCAGCGCCATTTGCGCCAAGGCAGCCTGAGCTGCAACTTCGCCGCCCGTATCGCACAGATGCGCCAACCGGCGCAGGGTCGAAACGGGCAGGGTGGAATAGTCGTCCAGCCTTGTATCCTCGCGCCCGTCAGCGGGCAGGACGGCCACGGCGATCCCCTTGGCCTGCGCCAGCGCCAGAACCTGTTGCAACCCGTAGGCCCAATAAGGCACTCCGCCGATCAGACGGATCAGGATGCCCTTTGCACCATCAAGCGTCTGCTCGACATAGGTATCCACCGAGAGGGGATGTTTCAGCGCCGTCAGATTAGCCAGCCGCAGGGTCGGCATCCGACCTTCCGGCCCGCCACCGCGATGCCAGCCCGCCGCGAAAGCGCCGAGGTCGCTGTCCGAGAAGGACAGCACCACCAAATCCGCCGGGCTCTGGCCCAGATCGGTCGGGGTCTCGGATTCCTCGAGCCCGTGGCTTTCGCGGAAGACGACGTGCATGGTTTACCCTGTGCTTACTCGGCGGCCTCGGTGACCCCCACGAGGATATCGCGGATTTCAGCCTCTTTGATGTCGTCATGTTCGGCGATCACCACCAGACGTGAGCAGCGATCCTCGCCGGGTTCCCACGGGCGGTCATACTGATGACGCACGCGCGCACCCACGGCCTGAACCAGCAGGCGCATCGGTTTGCCCTGAACGGCCGCATAGCCTTTGACGCGCAGGATATTCAGTTCCTTGGCCAGTCGTTCGATCTTGGCAACCAGATCGAGGGGGTCGGTTTGCTCGGGCAGTTCGACGATGATGCTTTCAAAATCGTCATGCTCGTGATCGTGGTGGCCGTCATGATGGCTGGGGCGGGCGTCCATGTCATCCTCGGCGGCGGCCTCAAGGCCCAACACGACGCGCACGTCCACCACGCCTTCGGCGACCTCAACCACGGGCAGAGGGCGCGGGGCTTCGGCTGCGATGATCTCTTTGGCTTTGGCGACGCCCTCGGGACCGGCCAGATCGGGCTTGGTCAGCAGGATGATATCGGCGCAGGAAATCTGATCCTCGAACACCTCGGACAGAGGCGTTTCGTGGTCGATGGAATCGTCGGCCATGCGCTGGGCATCCACCGCCTCGACATTGGGGGCAAAGCGACCGGCGGCGACGGCCTCGGCATCGGCCAGAGCGATCACGCCATCGACAGTGATTTTCGAGCGGAGATCGGGCCAGTCGAACGCCTTCAGCAGCGGCTTCGGCAGCGCCAAACCGGATGTTTCGATCAGGATGTGATCTGGACGCGGCTCAAGCGCCATCAGCGCCTCGATCGTGGGGATGAAATCATCGGCCACGGTGCAGCAAATGCAGCCGTTCGCCAGTTCCATGATGTTTTCCGCCGGACAATCAGGAATAGCGCAGGACTTCAGGATGTCTCCATCCACACCCACATCGCCGAATTCGTTGACCACGATGGCCAGACGCTTGCCCTGTGGGTTCTGCATCAGATGACGCACCAACGTGGTCTTGCCCGAGCCCAGAAAGCCGGTGATCACGGTGACAGGAAGTTTCTCAAGATTGCTCATTTCAGGGCTCCAATCGGGGGAATGCGGGCTGCGCAGTTTTTGCGGAAATGTTCAGGGCGCTCGCGCCATTTGACCAGGCCGTCTTCGGTCGCAAGGTACTTGGTCGCGCCTTCGACGATGGTTTCGACGTGATCGCTTTCATTGAGGTGTTCATACACGAACGTCCAGCGATCCGGCCCGCCGCGCAAAACGATCGAGCATCCCTGATCGCAATTCGACAGGCACTCCACCGCTTTCAGGGTCACGCCCTCTGGCAGTTCGGCTTGCTCAAGAGCTTTGTGCAGCAAAGCGCCAGGCCGCTGCGCGTCATCCTCGACAGGCAGACCCCGTCGGCAGGTGGTGCAGACCAGCAGTTCGACCGGAGCGGTCTCGGTCATGTCTCTCATCCCCCCAAATCCTCTTTGTGGGGGACGGGGTCTCATGCGGGCCACGTGTTGCGACATGGGCCCGACACCGGAACACCCCGTCCGGTTACATCTTCGGGTGCTGGCAGGTCTCCCGGCTTGCGGATGTCAGAGGCGGGCCTCTGTCGGATGTCCCGCCTTCCCGGCCTTTCGGCCAGTGGCTTTGGGCACCCTCTCCGGTCACGGTCGCGGGGGCGGCTGTGTTTTACGGAAGATCCGCTGACACATTCCCTTTTCATCCTCTATCGAGGACACCAACGGATCGGACATGCGGCACGGGTGGGGGGCTTGTCAAGCGTGGCGGACGGTATGAAATCCTCTAGGTTAGAAAAGCGACCAGCCAATGTCAGTCAGCGGCATGTTCTGCCACCCTTTCACGCAGCCAGGCACGAAACAGCCCGACCGCCGCCGAGGGATGAGGTTCTTCTGGCCCGCAGATCAGGTAGTGCGATTGCGCAAAGGGAATCGCGGGTCCGGCCAGTTCAATGGGCGCGCCCTGGGCAATGGCGTTTCTGGCAAAACGCTCCAATATCGTCGCATAACCCGCTCCGGCCATCACCAGTTGCAGCGCGGCGACAGAGGTGTCGGCAGAATACAGCGGCGGCATGCTGGGATGCGCCAGCCCGGTCGCTTCAAAATAACGTGCCCAATTGTCCTCGTATCCAAGGATGTGGATCAGGGGGCCGGATTGCAGGTCTTTCAGCTTTGACAGCGCCCCGCCTGCGCGCTTTACGGGAACCAGCCTTTCCTCGGTCAGCTTTTCCGATGTCACACCCGGCCAGTCCCCGTATCCCAACCTGATTTCAACATCCACGTCATCAGGAGCGAGGTTGTCATTCCAGATATGTGACACAAGGCGGACAGGAGTACCTGAGTGCCGTGCGCAGAAATCTGGCAACTCGGCGGCGATCCAATATGTCGCCGTTGAGATCGCAGCCCTTACCGTCAATGTCTGGCGCGATGTTGGACCGAACAGACTGTTGGTAGACAGCGAGATATCGGCCAGCGCACGTCTGACAGTCAGAGAATAGGACTGGCCCAGTTCGGTCAGGTCCAGCCGCCGCGCTTTTCTGGTGAACAGTTGCTGGCCCAGCTCAGCTTCCAGAGACCGGATATGCAGCGATACGGCGGTCTGGGTCAGCCCAAGTTCACGCGCCGTTGTCGTGAAATTCAAGTGCCGTGCCGCGGATTCAAAGCTGCGCAGCCATACGAGGTTGGGAACACGATCCATTTATCACCAAAAAATTCATGTCATAAAGCCGATTATTATTCGTTTCAGTTCGTGTTTCGCAACAAGGATAGTCGGGGTGAATCTATCGGGAGGAATCGCTATGAAAGTGGGCTTTATCGGATTGGGCAATGTCGGCGCGAAGCTATCAGGCTCGCTTTTGCGAAACGGCGTTGATCTGGTCGTCCATGACCTAAGCTCGGATCTGGTTTCCGAATTTGTCGCCAAAGGCGCGCAGGCCGCCGAAGGCCCGGCGCAAATGATGCGCGATTGCGATGCCGTGATCACGTGTCTGCCGTCTCCTGCCGCTTCGGACGCTGTGATGCAGGACATGTTGCCCGAGGTTAGGCCGGGAAAGATATGGATGGAGATGTCCACGACAGACGAAGCCGAGGTAAAGCGTCTGGGCGCACTGGTCATGGACCGCGGAGGGGCTGCCGTTGATTGCCCGGTCTCAGGTGGGTGTCATCGCGCGGCAACGGGCAATATCTCGATCTTCGCGGGATGTGACCGACAGACTTTCGAGCGCATATTGCCGTTCCTGACAACAATGGGCAGGCGTATTCTACATACCGGGGATCTGGGGTCCGCGTCAGTGTTGAAAGTCCTGACAAATTACCTTGCAACGGCGAATCTGATTACCTGCGCCGAAGCGTTGGTAACGGCCAAGGCTGCGGGGATGGACCTGAATACGACATACGAAGCGATCAAGATCTCCTCGGGGACCTCATTCGTTCATGAGACCGAAAGCCAGGTCATCCTGAACGGTTCAAGGGATATTTCGTTCACCATGGATCTTGTGAAAAAGGACATTGGCCTGTTTCAAGAGGTCGCAGACCGCGCGGGTGTCCCGCTGGAAATGAACCCGCTGATGATGCGCATTTTTGACGATGGAATAGCGCGTTACGGCGACCGAGAGCTCTCTCCCAACATTATTCGCCGTCTTGAGGACGCGACGGGTCTAGACATCACCGCCCCCGGGTTTCCCGTTGAAATGGAAGACGATGAGCCGGAAGAACCCGGCTATGAGGTAGTCCCGACGGGTCGTGGGGCCGAATGACGCAATTCGGCGCGGCGCGGGAATTTTGTGGTCATATTGAGGAGATGGAGGCGAGTACCGGAATCGAACCGGTGTACACGGATTTGCAATCCGCTGCGTCACCACTCCGCCAACTCGCCTTTTCAAGTAAAATCAAATACTTGCCGTGGTGTGACAGGCGTTTTAACAGCTTTCGTCTGGGGCGTCCAGAGGGTTGCACTCAAAATTCCACGCCTTGAGCGCCAGCATCCTTAGCTCATTGCAAAGATTTCCTGTTCTGCGGCAAAAGTTTCGTCGTCTGGCCGTTGCCGGTTCAGCCGCGATATGGCAAAAGCCGGTAATCCAAGGGAATAGTAAGAGCGATCCAATGACAGATTTCGCAGCCCGGCGCCGCACGATGGTTGATACGCAAATCCGGCCTTCCGATGTAACGAAGTTCCCCATCATCGACGCGATGTTGAACGTGAAAAGGGAAAACTTTGTACCGGATGCCCAGCGAGAGGCCGCATATGTCGAGGGATTGATCGACCTTGGTGGCGGGCGTAGCATGCTGGAGCCTCGCACTCTGGCTAAGATGTTGGACGCGCTTAATATTTCAAACGAAGAAGTGGTTCTCGACGTGGGGTCGGCGATCGGCTACTCGACCGCCGTAGCGGCGCGCATGGCTCAGTTGGTCGTGGCTGTCGAGGAGGATGAGGATCTGGCAGCAGAATCCCAAACGCTCCTTATGGAAGCGGACGCGGACAACGCTATCGTGCATGTCGGTCCCCTTGAGCAAGGCGCGACCGAACATGGCCCTTATGACGTGATCATGGTCCAAGGCGGTGTAGAGCAAGTGCCAGATGCACTGATTGACCAGCTTAAAGAGCATGGGCGCATCGCTTGCCTTTTCATGGAGGGTGAGCTGGGGACTGTGCGGATCGGTCATAAATCCGGTGGTCGCGTGACTTGGCGCCATGCGTTTAACGCCAACGCGCCGATACTGCAGGCATTTTCCGCGGAACGTGCATTTTCGCTATAATTTGCAGACAGATTATTCTGCCGCCTTGATTAGTTGAAAACAAAGGCGCAAACTACACGTAGGGCTGCGTAATTTTGATTTGAGAGGATTTCGTAATGAGTTCTAAGTCGGGAGGTAAGCTGGTCAAGGCTTTGGCGTTGACGGCTGGTATCGCACTCAGCGTTGTTCCGGGGCGGGCGGCTTGGGCCGACAACCT
This sequence comes from Ruegeria sp. CL6, assembly GCF_056536465.1. Lineage (NCBI taxonomy): Bacteria > Pseudomonadati > Pseudomonadota > Alphaproteobacteria > Rhodobacterales > Roseobacteraceae > Ruegeria > Ruegeria sp. CL6. The sequence goes on along the minus strand of NZ_JBQFPR010000001.1, from coordinate 679,555 downwards.
GACCGATGCTTTCATTGGCGCGTACAACACAAGCGGGCTGCTTGAGCAGAACCGGGCGCTGTTGCGTGCAGCGGACGAAGATGTGGCCATTGCCCTGTCTGCGCTGCGGCCGATCATCAACTGGACCGTGCAGGTTAGTCAGGATTACACGCGCTCGAATGTAAACGACGTGGTCGTGAGGGACGAGCCCTCGACCTTTTTCACCGGCCTTACGCTGAGTCAGTTGATCTACGATGGCGGCTTCGCAATCCTGGGCAAGCAGGCGGCACAGGAAATCGTTCTGTCCACCCGGCAAAACCTGATTGATATTGAACAACTTGTGCTTTTCCGCGCTGTGAACGCCTATTTGGAAGTCGTTCTTCAGGAAGAAACAGTTCAGATTCAGCTTAATGACGTCGATGTGTCTGCCGAAGAACTTCGGGCGTCTCAGGACCGGTTCGACGTGGGCGAGGTGACGCGCACTGACGTGGCGCTGTCCGAAGCGCAGCTTGCCAGTGCTCAGGCGGAACTCGCGATTGCCCGCGGTAACCTGAGCAGGGCTCAGGCGGAATATGTGAACGCTGTCGGCAAATCGCCGGGGGCGACTGCGGGTCAGCCGAGCTTGCCCAACCTTCCGGCTTCTGAGTCGGAAGCGATTGCGCTGGCACAGCGCAACCACCCTGCAATCCTGTCCGCTCAGCACGAAGTCCGGGCTTTTGACCTGGCGGTTCAGCAGCAGCGTGCAAACCTTGGCCCGAACGTGAGCCTGAACGCAGACGCGGGTATCCGTGAAAGCTATGACAACGACGATAACCTTGAAGATGCGTCCATCTCGTTGAACTTCAACCAGCCGATCTATGCTGGCGGCCGTCTGGCGGCGAACGTACGGCGGTCCATGGCAACCCGTGATGCCTCGCGCGCGAACCTGTTGAACGTGCAGAAAGACATCACGCAGGGCGTTGCCGACGCCTATGCGCGTTTCCAAGCAGCGACCGCTAGCCTGAGAGCATCGACCGAGCAGGTCCGCGCCTCGCAGGTTGCGTTTGACGGTATCCGGGAAGAAGCGACATTGGGCGCTCGGACCACGCTGGACGTCCTGAACGCTCAGCAGGACTTGCTGAACGCGCAGTTGACCGAGGTTGGATCGCGCACAGAGCGGTCACGTGCGGCCTATGATTTGCTGCAGGCGCAGGGTCTGCTGACGGCCGAACGTCTGGGTCTGGCTGTGCAAATCTACGACCCGACGCTGTACTACAATCTGGTCAAGCGCGCACCGGCGCAGGTCAGCAAGCAGAGCAAGGACTTGGATCGCGTTCTCAAGGCGTTGCGTCGCGACTAAGGGGCGACTCTGACTGTTGTGAGGTCCGAAGTGTTTGGCTACACTCGATTCTGAGGACAGAGTGGTAGTGCGGAATGACGGATAAAGTCGCAAACGGGAGCGTAGAGGACGTTTTGTCCTCTATCAAACGTCTGGTCGGGGAAGAAGGTCGGAAAATCCCTGATCTGGTTCCGACTTCGTTAGCGCGACGCCCCGGCCGACTGGTGCTGACGGACGCCTTGCGCGTCAGTGAAACGCCTGAGGGTCCAGAACAATCTCAATCCGGGACTGAGGCGAAGGGGTCGGCCAACGCTGCGGCTAAACCCATGCTTCTGCGCGCCTCGGACATTGTCGACCAAAAAGACCAAGCATCTGAGGAATCTCCCAGCAAAGATCCCGCTGATAGTTTGAGTGCAAAGATTGAGGCGCTTGAGGCTGCAATCGCGCGGACCGAAGATCAGTGGGAGCCCGATGGTGACAGCGAAGACGACTATTCGGGAACGCGGACAATCTCGTTAGAGTGGAACGCTGAAGATGAACCCTCTGCCGACGAAAGCGAAGCGACAGCCGGCCAAGAACCCGAAGACCTAGAGTCCAAGGCAACCTTTATTCGCGATCCCGAAGTGACGGCTGCCGCCGCCGCAGTCTCAGCCGCAGCACCAGCGGAAATTCCGGCGCAAGACGAGGCTGCGCTGCGCCAACTGATCGCGCAGGTCGTACGCGAGGAATTGCAGGGCGTGTTGGGTGAGCGTATTACCCGCAACGTTCGCAAGATGGTGCGCCGTGAGATTTACAGGGCGCTGGCGGAATATAAGCCGGACTGACCTTTACGCGCGCGTGGGTGTCCGTGCCAGTTCCAGCAGGCAATCCAGATCCATGTGTTGTTCCAAATGGTCCGCAAGCGCGTCCAGCGTTTCTTCTACCCCGTCTTCATAGCTCAGGTTCGATACCGCTCCGAGCTGTGACAGGTAGCTGGCCCTGAAGGAGTCCGACGAAAATATCCCGTGCAAATAGCTGCCTCGAATGCGTCCAGTTTTGTCTGCGGCACCTTCGGGGCGACCTTCGATCTCAAGCCATGCGCGGGTACAATCGGCACCTTGGGTTTTTCCCATGTGAATTTCATAGCCCGAGACCGGCTCGTGGCCCGGAAGCGCCTGCGCTTGGCGCAGTGTCACCTGCTTTTCGTTGGACATGACCGTGTCCACATCCAGCAAACCCAAGCCCGGAACCGTGCCGGGACGACCATCCACGCCGTTGGGATCAGCGATCGTATTTCCAAGCATTTGATAGCCACCGCACAAGCCCAGCACATGCCCTCCGCGCCGGACATGAGCATAGAGGTCGATGTCCCATCCCTGCGCACGGAAAAAGGTCAGATCCCCGATTGTAGACTTACTGCCTGGCAGCAGCACGAGATCGGCGTCTCCCGGCAGGGGGCGACCGGCAGGCACGATTTCCACGGTCAGGCCAGGCTCGGCCGATAATGGGTCGAGATCGTCGAAATTGGCCATGCGTTCCAGTTGCGGCACCACGACCTTGCAGGTGCCTCCGCTGTGCGACCTGATGTCCATCATGTCCTCGGCGGGTAATTTCCAGGCATCGTGGAACCACGGAACGACGCCCAGGCACGGCCACCCCGTTCGCGCGGCGATATCATCGCGACCGTCGTCGAACAGGGAAACATCCCCCTTGAACCGATTAACAGCAAACCCCCGGATCATCGCTAGGTCGCCTTCGTCCAGCACAGCTTGGGTGCCAACGATCTGAGCGATCACTCCGCCACGGTGTATATCCCCGACCAGAACGACCGGAACGCCTGCGGCGCAAGCAAAGCCCATATTGGCGATGTCACCGTTTCGTAAGTTGGTCTCGGCCGGGCTGCCAGCGCCTTCGATCAACAGCAGATCGGAATCCGCGCACAGCCTGTCAAAACTCTCTAGCGTCGCGTCCAGCAGTTTGGACTTATCTTTGCGGTAGTCCCCCGCCTTCATCGTACCCGCACGTTTTCCATGCACGATTATCTGCGCGCCAGTATCCGTTTCAGGTTTTAGCAGGATCGGGTTCATGTCTGTATGCGGGGCGCGCTTGGCGGCCCGAGCCTGTAGCGCCTGCGCCCGTCCGATCTCACCACCGTTTTCGGTCACAGCCGCGTTGTTCGACATGTTCTGCGGTTTGAAAGGAGCCACCCGCAGCCCGCGCCGCGTATAGGCGCGCGCCAGCCCTGCCACCAAAACCGACTTGCCGACATTGCTGCCGGTGCCCTGAATCATAATGGCGCGAACCATGCCGAGTCTCCTTCAACCTGTCGGGCACATGACCTGATTTGTGGCCAGAGGAAAAGCCCCGGATGAACGGTCAAGCGCATCTTTTGACCCAAGACGCGGCCTGTTCGCACTAGACGATCATGCCAAATGAAAAGCGCGCTCCTGATTAAGAAGCGCGCTTTTTCATTGGAACAGAAGTCTGGATCAGGCTGCTTCGGCCTGCTGCGCAGCGTTGCGGCGCTCACTCTCTTCGCGCGACAGCGCGACCGAGGTGCGTACCCCGCGTCCGACGAACTCCATCAGTCCGCTGACAACGCGTTCATTGGGGTCAATGCCCGCGCACGACAATACCTCGCGGCCATCGCGTGAGCGTGCCCAACGAGCGATCTGTTCGGGGCCATTGCCGTACTTTTTGTCGTCGGCGATGGCATCATCAAGTGCAGCCAACACAACGGCCGCGAATAGTTTACGAGCACGGTTGCCTTGCTCATTGTTAAAGGCTGTGCCGTCAACGAAATCTCTCATCTCGTCTTCCTTGTTGTTCTTGCTCTTGCATTTTCGGCGTGACGGTCCTTATGACCGATTAAGTGCGATTCGGATACACCTAATATGCATAGTTGCGTTGCGTCATTCGCATGGCTTGCTGCAGCTGCAGCACAAGGTTTCGTTGTCTTGCCAGGTGCAGCCACGCCAGATATAGGGACCACAACTGACGCATCAACCTTTTGTGAAGGATTTATGTTATGCCCAAGATAAATGGGAACGAAATTCGCCCCGGCAACGTGCTTGAGCATAATGACGGGCTGTGGGCTGCCGTAAAAGTCGATCACGTAAAGCCCGGTAAAGGCGGAGCTTTTGCCCAGGTCGAGCTGCGAAATCTGCGCAACGGCTCGAAGCTGAACGAACGGTTCCGCTCGGCGGATAAAGTTGAGCGCGTGCGTCTTGAGCAGAAAGATCAGCAGTTCCTGTACGAATCCGACGGCATGCTGGTGTTCATGGACTCTGAGACTTACGAACAGATCGAATTGCCCGCAGAACTGCTGGGCGAACGCCGCCCGTTTCTGCAGGACGGCATGACAATTGTGGTCGAATTCTATGAATCCGAGGCGCTGAACGCGACTCTGCCCCAGAAAGTGACCTGCAAAATCGTCGAGACAGAGCCGGTCGTCAAAGGCCAAACCGCGGCGAATTCGTTCAAACCGGCCATTCTGGACAATGGTGTCAAGGTCATGGTTCCGCCGTTCATCGGCCAGGACGAGATGATCGTGGTCAACACCGAAACCATGGAATATTCCGAACGCGCGTAACTGACCGCGCACCCGGAGATATTAAAGACCGCAACGGCATGCGCTGTGCGGGCTTTTTATTTGCGATCCTTTATATACCGGTATTTCTCGGGATTGGGGCCAAACAGCTCTAGCATCAGCTCATACTTGATGCGGTTGGCGCTGACTTGTCTGTAGAAGGCAATCAGAAAGGCCGTTGGCCCCTGTATGCGGCCCAGCCCGCTGGTCGCGGCAACCACCGTGCCGACATCAGTCTTGCCCTGTAAAACAAGGTACCCGCCCAGCATCAGAATACCTACGGTGCCGGCACCGTTGATGACGCTAAGCAGGAATTTGGCCGAGAGCTTCCAGATGAACATCCGGCGGCGCGTGTTATAGATTTCATCGAACTGCGCTTCGACGTCACGGGCCACCGCGTCAATGTCGTCGGTCGTGAGCCTGTCTGTTGCGCTGCGCAGGATGCGGACGCGCTCGGCCACAAAAACATTCACTTTGCGCTGTGATATCAACACGATGACGATCTGCGGCACGATCATCGAAAAGGCAATCAATCCCAAGCCCGGTTGCGTTGATGAAATATAGCCGATCACGCTGATCAGGGTGCCGATTTGCACCACGGGATCCGAAAACGCACCGCCCGCGAACTTGCCAAGTTCCTCGGCCTCGGCTGAAATGGCGGTCGTCATGGTGCCTTTGCGTACAGTTTCGCCATTTTCGCCCAGATCAGAGGACCGCAACAGCAGTCTTTGGCGGATCATGCGGATCATGTCCTCACCCAGGGTTCCGGCGCGATAGCCCAGCACCCATTTCAGCACCAGGCTGAGAAGGATCACGGACATCATACCGCTGCCAAGATAGATCAGGCGTTCTGTATCGACGTTGTCTTCGGTCAGATGGTTGATGATGTCGCGCTGAAATTCCAACGGCACAGCGGCCAGCCCTGCGATCGCAATGGACAGGACAATGAGGATAATCTGGCGTCCGGCACTGGCACGCCAGATCGCTCTATACAGTTGAAACATTTGCACATCCGGTTCTTAGGGCCGCAGTCAGTGTGACAGCGCCTTGAAGCTGATCAAACCGTGGCGAGGCAACTGATCCGGCGGACGTGCTGGATTGGCAACAACTAGGGGTCCAGAGTGACCGTGGCACCTTGGGCTTGCAGATTGCCTTTGGCTCGGTCCAGCCGCAGATAGGCGATCGCCTTTCCGTTGGACTGCGTAAACAGGGTGCCTGCCGGTTTCCCGTCGGCCAGAATTTCCGCGCCGACCGGTGCAGTGCCGTCGACCCGAACTCTGCGCAGACCCTTGCGCAGTTCGGTCTTGTGCTTCATCCGCGCGGTGACTTCCTGCCCGACATAGCAGCCTTTTTTAAAGTCGACGCCGTTTAACGCCTCGAAGCCGGATTCAAGGATATAGCTGTCGGGCGTCAATTCGATCGCGGTTTCGGGAATACAGTGCCGCACGCGGATTGCGTCCCAATCCGTTCCGTCGTCGCCTTCGGGGTCGGCGGAATACGCTCTCCAGCCCATATCAGGATGACGGGGGTCGGGCAGGGCACCTTGCGGGGCCGGACCTGTGCCGCGTTGAAGGTTCAGGCCGCTATGCTCAATCGTGACGTCGGCCCTCAGCTTGTACATACCCAACCGTTTGGTAAGCCCGTCCGCCAGTTCTTCGGCCACGTCCAGCAACACAGAGTCACCGTCACGCACAAGAAAGAAATCCGCCAGATATTTGCCCTGCGGCGTCAGCAAAGCGGCATAGACGATCCCAGCCTCAAGCCCGGCTATGTCATTTGTCACCAGCCCTTGCAGGAAGCTGTCAGTGTCGGCGCCGCCAAAGCGCAGGATGCGGCGATTGGGCATGTTACGTCCTCGTCTTTTCCTTTGGCCTCGTGATATAGGAGTTCACGCCGCCAAGACCAGAGGGTTTCAATCATGCCAGCGTTGATTAGTATCGTCATTCCCACGCTGAACGCGGCGGACACTCTGCCTGAAACGCTGCAGGCACTGATGGAAGGGTTGCACGCCGGTCTAATCCGGGAATTGATCGTTTCAGACGGCGGCTCGACCGACAAAACCCTTGAAATCGCTGACGAAGCCGGGGCCGAGATCGTGGCCGGGGCTGCGTCGCGCGGGGGGCAGTTGCGGCGGGGGTGCGAGATGGCGGCAGGCGAATGGCTACTGGTTCTGCACGCGGATACCGTTTTGCAAGAAGGCTGGAGCAAAGCCGTTGGCGATCATCTGCGCACGGGCGACCCGGCGACCTTTCGACTTGCCTTCCGTGCTGCCGGGTTTGCGCCTGCATGGGTGGCGGGCTGGGCCAATATGCGCAGTCGTCTATTTCGGCTGCCATATGGCGATCAGGGTCTTTTGGTCCATAGACGAGCTTATGCAGCAGCAGGCGGCTACCCGGACCAATCCTTGATGGAGGACGTGGCCCTTACCTTGCGTCTGAGAGGCGTCACAGTCTTGCCTGTCCATGCATTCACGAGTGCGGATCGCTATCAGAGGTCGGGTTGGATGCGTCGGGGTGCGCGGAATCTGTGGACTCTGACTCGGTATTTTTTTGGGGCCGACCCCGAGAGGCTGGCGCGGTCGTATCGGCGATGAAGGTCGTGCGCAGCTCGACAATGGATTTACCCAGCCGAAACGGGGCAGCAAAGCTTACCAGGCATAATGCGATGATCTGCAAAACCAGAATATGCGCGTTGGCCTGAAGGTATTCCCATTCGTCCTTTAGCTTTCCGACTTGCGCGACAAGATCGTCATAGCTTTGGGCGAGAATAACATAGTCCCCGGCGATTGCCGGAACTTTGCGGCGCATATTATCGATAGCGGCCTGAGTTTTGTCGTCCAGCGATGTGAAGACCAGAAACTGATCTATGTCGAAGGATTCGACCTTGGAGGCCATCGCACGCATGTCGTCCTGCTCGTCCCGTGCGCTTTGCCCAAACAAGAAGTGAAGACCCTGTAGCGGCGCAACTTCGTTGGTAACGGCAATGAACAGAGGAAGTTCTGCGTTGCTGGCCGTGGACGCGGACAGAAACTCGACCTTTTCGCATAGAACCCCGATATCCTTATCATAGGCCGGGTCGCAGAAGCGCAGCCGGAACCGAGCGGCATCCCGGTCAAACGCCAGCGTTGCGGCATAAGCCACGTCAATCTGCCGGTCCAGTCGTGAACTGTCGGACGTGTACAAACCCGCAAGAACCGCGACCAAGGCACCGATCCCGCCAAGCACGACCCAAACGAGATCGGCCAGTTTCCACGCGCGGTGACCTGCCGGTTTACGGAACAGAAATCCGGTTCCAACCGATCCAATCAGAAAGAACAGGATCAACAGGGGCAGTTGATTGTCGGCAATAAACGTCATGCATACAAAGTGACGGTGCGTTCACGACGTGGCAACACTCCTCACGGGCTGTTGTTCTCTTTGTCGGACCAGACATCACGAGCCAGAGCTTTGGCCGAATTTCCGAAACAACTTTGTGCGGTCAAAGGCTTGCTCCAATTCGTCGGTGCGTTCCTTGACCGAGTCCCAGAGCCGTTCCTGCACCTCAGCGATGGCGCATTCCATCAGCGCAAGGATCGAAGCCATCGAGTCCCAGGCCGAGGGCACCGCGATCCGGGCCGCAAAAGTGTGTCTGGCGAACCGGTGAATGGGCGAGCGCCACTGGTCGGTAAACAGCACGATCTCGGCCTCGCGTTCCTGACACAACTGTCCGATCAGCATGGTCGAGTTCTCATACCTGCGCACGTCCAGCGCAACCAGAACGTCATTCTTGCGCACATCCAGCAGGTCATGCGTCCAAGAGGCCGCGACCGGCAGTAGCCGGACGTCGGGTCGGATCATTTGTAAGTGCAGATAAAGGTACTGCGCCAACGTGCCCGTGATGCGCCCCCCGGTGATGAAAATCCGTCGGTTCGGGTCCGATAACAGGTTGCAAAAGCTATCGAATTCCTCGGGGTCAACTTCGTCTATCGTGCGCTTCTGATTGGCGAGGGATTGCTGAGAATAGCGATTCAGGATGTGTTCTTCGGGCAGGTCATTCTGCCAGACGTCGCGCTTGGCGACGGGCCCCGAGATCATCTCTTTCACCTCGCCGCGCAGGGCGGCCTGAAACTGCGGATAGCCGTCGAACCCGGTTTTCTGCAGCATCCGCGCAACTGTCGTGGTCGAAACCGAGGCTGCGCTGGCTAGTTCGGTGATACTGCCAAGCCCGGCCATGGGGTAGTCGTCCAGCAGAACACTGACCAGTTGCCGTTCCGATGGGGTCATCTTGTCCCGATGAGCCAGCAGCCTGTCTGTCACCCGCACTAAAAATTCCTCCTGCATGTGCTAGGGGTATAATGTGAATAATTTTTCATCAAGATCAAGCGTGGGAAAAATTATACAGGAAAATTATTGACAGGTGTTTGTTGAGTGTGGAAATTTTTCCGCAACGATCACACATGGAATCGCAGGGCGGTAAATTGGACTTCGGAACAGTCGTTCACACGGATTTGGCAGACGACACGCCTTCGGTGGTGCTGGTCTGTGAGCACGCGTCCAATCGAATCCCAGCATTTCTTGGCGATATGGGATTGGGGCAGGACGCGTTGCAAAGCCATATCGCGTGGGATCCCGGCGCATTAGCCGTGGCTAAACTGATGGCTGCTCGCATGTCGGCCCCCTTGGTCTATGGTGGCGTTTCGCGTCTGGTTTACGACTGCAACCGCCCGCCCGAGGCAGCCGGGGCCATGCCGGTGCGCAGCGAAGACTGGGACATTCCGGCCAATGCGGACTTGACGCCAAAAGAGCGTACAGCGCGCATTGAGGGTGTCTACGAGCCTTTCCGTAAAACACTGTCGGATGTGTTGGACCAGTACCGGGGTTCGCTGGAGATGATGGTCACGGTTCACAGTTTCACACCCGTTTATCTTGGCGAAAAACGCAAGGTCGAACTGGGCATTCTGCACGGAGAGGATGACCGGTTTGCCGCCGCAATGATGGCTCAACAGTCAGCCCAAAACCCCTATGTCACCCGCCTGAACGAGCCTTACTCGGCCGCCGATGGTGTGGCGCATACTCTCGACGCGCAGGCTTTGCCGCGCGGGTTGCTGAACGTGATGATCGAAATCCGCAACGACCTGATTGAAACGCCTGAACAGCAATCGGCTGTGGCCGACACTCTGGTGCCGTGGATTGCAGGTGTCTTGTCGGGCATCAATAAGAAGGTGGCGATGTGATCCGGGTCATGAGCTCATATGTCCGCGTTGTCGATGCGATCAACTACCGGATCGGGCGGGTCATGATGTGGGGCCTTTTCGTGATGATGGGCATTCTGCTCTGGTCCTCGATCTCGAAAACCTTCTTCCTGCCGTCTCTGTGGACATTGGAAATGGCGCAGTTCGCGATGGTTACCTACTACATCATGGGTGGGCCATATTCGATCCAACTGGGGTCGAACGTGCGGATGGACCTGTTCTATCACAACTGGAGCCACAAAAGGAAAGCGTGGTTCGACGCCTTCACCGTGCTGTTGCTGATCTTGTATCTGGGCGTGCTGTTTTACGGCGGGCTGGGATCAACGGCCTATAGTTTGGGCTATTGGGGCGACGCGCCGGTGTCGTATTTCACCGGCCTTCTGACCGGCAGCGAAGAGATCGGGCGGCTTGAACGCTCGTCCACCGCGTGGCGACCTTATATCTGGCCCGTCAAGGCGATCATGGTGTTCGGCTTCTTCCTGATGCTGCTACAGGCGATATCGGAATTTTTCAAAGACATAGCTCGGATCAACGGGCAGGAAATCGGGGTTCGTCGGGCATGAGCCAGGAATACATCGCCATTTTCATGTTCGCGTCGATGATGCTGATGCTGTTCACAGGTCAGCGCGTCTTTGGCGCGATCGGCGCGGTTGCTACTGTCGCTGCGCTGGCCCTGTGGGGGACGGGCGGACAGGACATCACATTCTCGGCCGCGATGAAGCTGATGAAATGGTATCCGCTGCTGACCCTGCCGATGTTCATCTTCATGGGCTATGTGCTGTCGGAAAGTCGTCTGGCGGATGACCTTTATCGTATGTTCCATGTCTGGATGGGGCCGGTAAATGGCGGGCTGGCGATTGGGACGATTGGCTTGATGGTTCTGGTCTCGGCCATGAACGGGCTCAGCGTGGCGGGGATGGCCATTGGCGCGACCATTGCACTGCCGGAGTTGCTGCGGCGGGGCTATGACAAGACGATGGTCACGGGCGTCATTCAGGCTGGGTCCAGTCTGGGCATCCTTGTGCCGCCCTCTGTGGTGCTGGTGCTCTATGCGATGATTGCGCGGCAACCGGTGGGGCAGTTGTGGCTGGCGGGGATCGTTCCGGGCCTGCTGATGGCAAGCCTGTTCATCCTCTATATCTGGATCCGCTGCCGCATTCAGCCCGAGCTTGGCCCCGCGATGGAAGACGCGCACGAGGTGCCACGGGCTGAGAAAATCAGGCTTTTGGGCGCGGGCGCACTGCCGCTGATCATCTTTGCGGCGATGATGGTGCCGTTTGTGAATGGCTGGACCTCGCTGGTTGAAAGCTCGGCCATCGGAGCGCTGACAGCTTTGGTCGTTTCAGTCGTCAAACGTCGCATGACGTGGAAGATTTTCGAGGATTGCACCAAGCAGACGCTGGCAATCTCGTGCATGTTCATGTGGATCATTCTGGCCGCCCTTGGCTTTGGCGCGGTGTTCGATGGGTTGGGCGCGGTGAAAGCCATCGACAACCTGTTCACCGATCAACTGGGCTTGTCGCCGTGGATGATCCTGATCCTGATGCAGCTCAGCTTTATCGTCATGGGCACGTTTCTGGACGACACGGCGATGCTGGTCATCGTGGCGCCGCTGTATGTGCCGCTGGTGGGTGCGTTGGGTTTTGATCTGATCTGGTACGGGGTGCTGTACACGATCACCACCCAGATCGCTTATATGACGCCGCCTTTCGGCTATAATCTGTTCCTGATGCGCGCCATGGCCCCGCCCGAGATCACGTTGCGCGACATCTACAGCTCGATCTTTCCGTTTGTCGCGGTGATGGTACTGGCGCTGACGATCATCATGATTTTCCCGGAGATCGCCCTGTGGCTGCCCGGATATGTCTATGGAAATTAACAAGAATGCCCGTTGAAGCGGCACGAGAACCTGCAACAGAGAGGAAATGACATGACAACAAGACGTAAGTTTCTGAAAACCGCCGGGGTCGGTGTTGCCGCTGCGCCTTTGGCAGCGCCCGCATTGGCGCAAAGCACGATCACCTGGCGGATGCAGACCTATGCCGGGCCTGCGCTGGCGGCCCACGTGATCGACCCCGCGATCGAGATGTTCAACAAGATCGCCGGTGACCGGATGCAGATCGAGCTGTTCTATGCCGATCAGCTTGTCCCCACCGGAGAGCTGTTCCGCGCCATGCAGAAGGGCACGATTGATGCGGTGCAGTCCGACGATGACTCGATGGCGTCGCCCACCGAAGTCACCGTTTTCGGTGGCTATTTCCCGTTTGCGTCTCGCTATTCCCTGGACGTGCCGGTGCTGTTCAACCAGTACGGCCTGAACGAGATTTGGGACGAGGAATACTCCAAGGTCGGCGTTAAGCACATCAGCGCTGGTGCTTGGGATCCGTGCCACTTTGCCACCAAAGACCCGATCAACAGCTTGGCCGACTTGCAGGGCAAGCGCGTCTTCACCTTCCCGACAGCGGGCCGCTTCCTCAGCCAGTTTGGTGTCGTGCCGGTTACTCTGCCGTGGGAAGACATCGAAGTTGCAGTGCAGACCGGAGAGTTGGACGGCATCGCATGGTCGGGTATCACCGAAGACTACACTGTCGGTTGGGCGGATGTGACCAATTACTTCCTAACCAACAACATCTCGGGCGCATGGGCTGGATCGTTCTTTGCCAATATGGACCGCTGGAACGAACTGCCTGAAGACCTGCAGACTCTGTTCCGCGTCTGCTGTGATCAGTCGCATTACTATCGTCAGTGGTGGTATTGGGGTGGTGAAGCCAGCCTGCGCGTCAATGGTGACAAGATGCAGCTGACCTCGATCCCGGATGCAGAATGGGCGACGGTTGAAGAAGCGGCGGTTGCCTTCTGGGATGAGATCGCAGCCGAATCCGAGACCAAGGCGAAGGTTGTCGAAATCTTCAAGCAGTACAATGCCGACATGCTCAAGGCCGGACGGCCTTATCGCTACGGCTAAAATCAAAAGGGCAGGCGGCAGCGCCTGCCCTGACCAACGGGGAATGAGGCTGATATGAAACTCGACGATCTGAAGGCGCAGGTTTCTGCCGGAGACATCGATACCGTGCTGGTCTGCATGGTCGACATGCAGGGGCGCTTGATGGGCAAACGGTTCCACGCCGGTCACTTTGTGGCAGGTGCGTGGGAAGAAACCCATTGCTGTAACTATCTGCTGGCCACGGATCTTGAGATGGGCACGCCGGATGGCTACGCCGCCACCAGTTGGGAGAGGGGCTATGGCGACTATGTCATGAAACCCGACCTCAGCACTCTGCGCCCGGTACCGTGGCTAGAGGGGACCGCCATGGTGATGTGTGACGTGTTGGATCACCACACACATGAAGAAGTGCCCCACGCGCCTCGTTCCATTCTGAAAAAGCAGGTGAACCGGCTGAAGGCGATGGGCTATGACGCCATGTGCGCCACTGAGCTGGAGTTCTTTCTGTTTGAAAAGAGCTTTGACGAGATCCGCAAGGTAGGCTTTCGCGATCTTGAGCCGGTCTCGGGCTATAACGAAGACTATCACATCCTGCAGACCACCAAGGAAGAACATGTGATGCGCCCGATCCGCAACCATCTGTGGAATGCGGGGATTCCGGTCGAGAACTCGAAGGGCGAGGCCGAGACCGGTCAGGAAGAACTGAACATCAAATACGCGCCTGCGATGGACACGGCCGAATATCACTCGATCGCCAAGAATGCAGTGAAAGAAATCGCCTGGCAGCACGGGCACGCAGCGACGTTTCTTCCGAAATGGCATCATGAGAAGGTGGGCAGTTCGTCCCACGTGCACCAGTCATTGTGGGCAGATGGGCAACCGGCGTTTTTTGACAAATCGGATGCGCTGGGCATGTCGGGCTTGATGAAAAGCTACATGGCCGGACTGCTGAAATATGCGGCCGACTATACCTTTTTCATGGCCCCTTATATCAACAGCTACAAGCGGTTCATGAAGGGAACCTTTGCGCCTACGCGGATCATCTGGTCGGTAGACAATCGCACGGCAGGGTTCCGGCTGTGCGGAGATGGCACCAAGGCGGTGCGGGTTGAGTGCCGTATTCCGGGCTCGGACATGAACCCCTATCTGGCGATGGCCGGGATGCTGGCCGCCGGGATTGCCGGGATTGACGAGAGGCTGGAGCTGCAGCCTCCGACGCAGGGTGATGTGTATCAGGGCGAAACGGGGATGATCCCCGGCAATTTGCGTGCGGCGCGGGATGCGTTGCACGGGTCGGCCATGTTGCGCGCGGCTATGGGGGATGAGGTGGTCGATCACTATGCGCGTGCGGCAGAGGTCGAGATTGAAGAGTTCGAGCGTGTGGTGACCGATTGGGAAATTGCCCGCGGGTTTGAGCGGGCTTGAGACGGGTCGGAGCGAGGGGCCAGCCCCTCGCGCTCCCCGGGATATTTTTGGCCAGATGAAGCAGGGATCCTGTTTCTTTCGGAAATGGAGTGACTATGGGGCAGATGTTGAAATGTGTCTCACCGATTGATGGATCGGTCTATGCAGAGCGTGAGGTGCTGTCGGCGGAGGCGGCATTTGAGGCTGCTGCGCGGGCGCGGGCGGCGCAGGTGGAGTGGGCGGCGCGGCCATTACAGGAGCGGACCCGCCTTGTGATGGCGGGCGTGGCCGCTGTGGGCGCGATGAACGATGAGATCGTGCCGGAGCTTGCGCATATGATGGGGCGTCCCGTGCGCTATGGCGGTGAGTTTGGTGGGTTCAACGAACGCGCCAGCCACATGGCTGAGATTGCCGAGGCGTCTTTGGACGATATCGCTGTGGGTGAGGATGAGACCTTTAGGCGCTATATCAAGCGCATCCCGCATGGGGTCGTGTTTGTGGTGGCGCCGTGGAACTACCCTTACATGACCGCAATAAACACGGTGGCCCCTGCGCTGATTGCGGGCAATACGGTGGTGTTGAAACACGCCACGCAAACCTTGTTGGTGGGTGAGCGGATGGCGCAGGCGTTTCATTCGGCCGGTGTGCCGCAGGATGTGTTCCAGAATGTGTTCCTCAGCCATGACGTGACCGATGATCTGATCGCGGGTAATGCGTTTGATTTCGTGAACTTCACCGGCTCGGTCGGTGGTGGGCAAGCAATGGAACGCGCGGCGGCAGGCACCTTTACCGGCGTTGGCACTGAGTTGGGTGGCAAGGATCCGGGCTATGTGATGGACGACGCCGATCTGGATGCGGCGGTTGATACGCTGATCGACGGGGCCATGTTCAACTCGGGCCAGTGCTGCTGTGGGATCGAGCGGATTTATGTGCATGAGAGCCTCTATGACGCGTTCGTCGCCAAGGTGGTTGAGGTGGTGAAGGGCTATAAGTTGGGCAATCCGCTGGATGCAGAGACGACGATTGGTCCGATGGCGAATGCGCGCTTTGCCGACGAGGTGCGCGCGCAGATTGCCGAAGCGGTCGCGGCGGGGGCTGTTGCCCATATCGAGACATTCCCCGAGGATGATGGTGGTGCCTATCTGACCCCGCAAATCCTGACCAATGTCACCCATGACATGCGCGTGATGCGGGATGAGAGCTTTGGCCCGGTGGTGGGCATCATGAAAGTGTCCTCGGACGCGGAAGCCATCGCGCTGATGAATGACAGCGAGTTTGGTCTGACCGCCAGCCTCTGGACCCGCGATGTGGATCGCGCGTCGCGTGTGGGCGACCAGATCGAAACCGGCACTGTGTTCATGAACCGGGCCGACTATCTGGACCCGGGCCTGTGCTGGACCGGCTGCAAGAATACCGGGCGCGGAGGCGGGTTGTCGGTCATCGGCTATCACAACCTCACGCGTCCCAAATCCTACCATCTGAAAAAGGTGACATCATGAGCCTTGTTGGAAACTGGTCCTACCCGACCGCGATCAAGTTCGGCCCTGGCAGGATCAAGGAACTGCCCGAGGCTTGCGCGGCCGCTGGGATGAAGCGTCCGCTGCTGGTGACAGACAAGGGGCTGGCCGATCTGCCGATTACCACGGCTACGCTGGATATCATGGAGGCCGCAGGGCTGGGCCGTGGCCTGTTCAGCGAGGTTGACCCGAACCCCAATGAAAAGAACCTCGAGGCTGGAGTGGCCGCCTATAACGCGGGCGGCCATGACGGGGTGATCGCCTTTGGTGGCGGCTCGGGCCTGGATCTGGGCAAGATGGTTGCCTTCATGTGTGGCCAGACGCGCCCAGTGTGGGATTTCGAGGATATCGGCGACTGGTGGACCCGTGCCGACGCCGATGCCATCGCTCCGATTATCGCTGTGCCGACCACCGCCGGGACGGGGTCCGAGGTGGGGCGGGCCAGCGTCATCACCAACTCGGAAACTCATGCCAAGAAGATCATCTTTCACCCCAAGGTTCTGCCCACGGTGGTGATCTGCGACCCGGAACTGACCGTCGGGATGCCCCAATTCATCACCGCTGGCACTGGTCTGGATGCGTTTGCCCATTGTGTCGAGGCGTTTTCCAGCCCGCACTACCACCCCATGTCGCAAGGCATCGCGTTGGAGGGGATGCGGCTGGTCAAGGACTATCTGCCACGCGCCTATGCTGACGGCACCGATATCGAGGCCCGCGCCCAGATGATGAGTGCAGCGGCGATGGGCGCAACGGCGTTCCAAAAGGGCCTCGGCGCGATCCACGCGATGAGCCACCCGATTGGCGCGGTTTTCAACACCCATCACGGCACCACCAACGCGGTCTGCATGCCGGCTGTACTGGACTTCAATGCGCCCGCCATCGCCGACCGTTTCCAGCAGGCCGCAGCCTATCTGGGCATTGATGGCGGCTTTGACGGTTTCCGGTCCTTTGTCCAATCCTTCAACGACATGCTGGGCATTCCCCGCACCTTGTCCGAACTGGGTGTGTCCGAGGCACGGGTTCCCGAGCTGGTCAAAGGCGCGATCATCGATCCATCCTGCGGCGGCAACCCGATTGAATTGACCGAGGACAACCTGACCGCTCTGTTCAACGCCGCGCTGTAACAGGCTTGCAGACCCGCTCCCTCACCTCGCATACTTCGCGCAGGTGAGGGAGATTTTCATGACCAAAGAGATTGTTTTGATCCACGGGGCCTTTGCCGGGCCGTGGTGTATGCAGGATTACGCAGGCTTTTTCCGCGCGCGCGGCTGGACGGTGCACACCCCCGCGCTGCGCTATCATGGCGGAGATCCCAAGGCCGAGCCCGATCCGGGCCTAACCGACACCAGCGTCATGGATTACGCCGATGACATTGCCGCCTTTGTGCATGGGCTGGACAGCAAGCCGGTGCTGTTGGGCCACGCCATCGCAGGGGTGGTGGCGCAGCAGGTCGCCTCTCGCGGGCTGGCCAGCGCCATTGTTCTGATCAACCCGAATGCGGCCTGGGGGACGTTGCCCGAAACCGACGACGAACGCGCCGTGCCGCGCGCGTTGATGGAGGGTGGGGCGTTCTGGAAACAGCCCATGCGCGTCGATTTCGACTTGATGGCCCCCTTTGCGCTCAACAAGATGCCCGAGGCGCAGCAGCACGCGGTGTTCGACCAGCTCGGCCCCGAAAGCGGGCGGGTGATGTTCGAGATGTTCTTTTGGATGTTCGACGACCACCACGCGATGAAGGTGGATAGGGACAAGGTCGACTGCCCCGTCCTGATCGTATCGGGCACCGAGGACCGGGCTGTGAACCCCAACACCTGCCGCGCGTTGGCGAAGCTGTACGGAGACCGCGCGACCTTTCTGCCCGTGGAAAACCACGCGCATTTCCTGTTCATGGAGCCCGGCTGGGAAGGCCCGGCCGGACAGATTGCAGGCTGGCTGGATCAGACGATGGGTGTCACCGGCTGATCTGGAAGCTGCTCTGGGGTTTCCAACTGAGCGAGCCATCGTCGTTCTTGACGCAGCGCAGCAGGTGCTCCTCGCGCGTGCTGATCGTGTCGGTCACCGTGTTGTCGCCGAAAATGACCACGAACGCGTCCATCGAATAGGCCATGCCGCCGTAGTAGCAGAACCGGGTCTCGGCCCCATCCGGAATTGGCGATGCGGTGCTGAGCGTCTGCTGTGCTGTTGCTTGGCTGGCCAGCAATGCCAGCGCCAGCCCGAGGGTTAGTGTTTTCATGTCGTCCTCCCGTTCAAAATCCATTGGTCTTATTGGGTCTTGGACGCTCGAGAACCTCAAATGTCGTTCTTGAATGACGGTTTGAGGGTAAGTGTGAACGAGATCAACGGGTTAGGCAAGGGAGTCTTTGTAGGCTGCTATTTTAGATGTCTCTCGCTGTGTGCACATGTATTATGCTTTGCATTATGCATGCACACACAATTTCTTTGAGCGGGCGCTGAACGGATATCTCAATTGATGTTATAGTGATATTTCCACCGACGTGTGGGGAAAGCGGAGGCTTGTTGCAAAAGCTGTTTTGAAGGTCGTTCCTCGACGCCGGTAATGTCAATTAGACCACGCCACGGCATACGCGATGCGATTTTTGAGAAACAAGTCGCGTAAAAGTCTTTTGCTTCTTGTGGCCAACCATCTTTGTACCCGCCTTCAATTTCAAAAAACTTCTTCGACAAAAACACAACTAAATCAGCAAACTGAATCATGGGGTGCCTAATCGAGTCTATCGGGTAGCTAAATTCAACAACTTGCTTAATTCTGCGTGCCGCAGCGACGTGAAATCTTCGGTACTCTACCAACTCGTCAATTGACGATTGGTAGATTTCTTTCTCATCAATGATAATCATCGAACGGGCGGTGCGACCTAGTTTTTCACCGGTGTATTTCTCTGCATAGTTGACGAAATAGTTGAAGCAGAGTTGATAAGGAATACTAGGGTCAATTTTGGGGTGCTGCTGGCCGTTCTCTGCTTCGGCGAGCTTGTATTTGTCTACCCCAACTAAGTGAACGGGATGTTTCCGGCTTTCTAGCAAGCCCAACAACTCGAACACGAGTTCAGAACAATCTTCTCGTGAAAACCCTGCAAACGCACCTTGCTGGTTCACTAGCTCGTGTGAATGTAGTTCGAATCTTTCAGGTAAATCTTGTTCGAAAAAATCAACAAGTATCCTTCGCATGGATTCAACGGTTCTGGTCCAACCTACATCCTTAACGGAAATGCCTCCCAATACAAAAATAGGCTGCTGCGGGTTATTTAACTGGGCACCTGTACACCCAGCTTCATCAAGATAAAAGAAATGCATTAAAATAGCCTTTTTAAATAGCCTTAAACATCCAACTCCTCCACAAACCGCGCGTTCTCCTGAATGTATTGGAACCGCAGTTCGGGCTTCTTCCCCATCAGACGCTCGACCAGGTCGCCGGTTTCGCCGGGTTCGTCCTCGTCAATAGTGACGCGGATCAGTTTGCGGGATGCCGGGTCCATCGTGGTCTCTTTCAAGTCCTTGGCGTCCATCTCGCCCAGACCCTTGAAGCGCGAGACGTCGATCTTGCCCTTGCCGCCCAGACCTTTTTCCAACCACTCGTCGCGCTCGGCCTCGTCCAGACAGTAGACGCGCTTGGCGCCTTGGGTCAGGCGGTACAGAGGCGGGCAGGCCAGGTACAGGTGGCCCGCGTCGATCATGGGTCGCATCTGGGTAAAGAAGAACGTCATCAGCAGTGAGGCGATATGCGCCCCGTCCACATCCGCGTCGGTCATGATGATGATCTTGTCATAGCGCAGGTCGTCCACGTTGAACTTGGTGCCAAGCCCCACACCCAGCGCCTGCGTCAGGTCGTTGATCTCGGCGTTCGTGCCCAGCTTGGAACTGGCCGCGCCCAGCACGTTCAGGATCTTACCGCGCAGGGGCAAAAGAGCCTGCGTTTTGCGATCGCGCCCCATTTTCGCAGAGCCACCCGCCGAGTCGCCCTCGACGATGAACAGTTCCGTGCCGTCGCGAGTTGAACTGGAACAGTCCACCAGCTTGCCGGGAAGACGAAGTTTCTTAGTGGCGGACTTGCGCTGAGTTTCCTTCTCGGCCCGTCTGCGCAGGCGTTCTTCGGCCCGCAATACGAGGAAGTCGAGTATCGCACCGGCGGATTTCGTGTCTGCGGCCAGCCAGTTGTCGAAATGGTCGCGGACCGAATTCTCGACCAGTCGCTGCGCCTCGACCGTGGCAAGGCGGTCTTTGGTCTGGCCGACGAACTCAGGCTCACGGATGAAGCACGACACCAGCGCGCAGCCGCCGGCGATCAGGTCATCGCGGGTGATTTGCGCGGCTTTCTTGTTGTTGATCAGTTCTCCATACGCCTTGATCCCCTTGAGGATCGCGGCCCAGAACCCCGCCACATGGGTGCCGCCTTCGGGGGTGGGGACGGTGTTACAGTAGGATTGGATGAACCCGTCGCGCGAGGGCGTCCAGTTGATCGCCCATTCGACCTTGCCGGGGGTGCCGAATTTCTCGGTGAAGTCCACGGTGCCTGCAAAGGGCTGCTCAGCATAGGTGGACGAGCCGTTCATCGTTTCCTTCAGATAGTCGGACAAGCCGCCGGGGAAGTGGAACGTCGCCTCGGTCGGGGTCTCGCCGTCGTCGATGGCCGATTTCCAGCGGATTTCAACGCCCGAGAACAGGTAGGCTTTGGATCTGATGGATTTAAACAGACGCGCCGGTTTGAACTTGTGATGGCCAAAGATGTCGGAGTCCGCGTGGAACGTAACAGTGGTGCCGCGCCGGTTGGGGGCCGCGCCGACCTTTTCCACCGGCCCCAACGGGATGCCGCGCGAGAAGCGTTGTTCAAAAAGTGTCTTGTCGCGCGCCACCTGCACGACCATCGAATCCGACAGCGCGTTGACCACCGAAGCACCCACGCCGTGCAGACCGCCCGAGGTCTGATACGCCTTGCCCGAGAATTTACCGCCCGCGTGCAGGGTACACAGGATGACTTCCAGCGCGGATTTGTCCGGGAATTTGGGGTGGGGGTCGATCGGAATCCCGCGCCCATTGTCGCGCACGGTCAGGGCGTAGTCTGCGTGCAGCTCGACCTCGATCCGGTTGGCGTGACCGGCGACCGCCTCGTCCATCGAGTTGTCGAGGATTTCCGCCACCATGTGGTGCAGCGCGCGCTCATCGGTGCCGCCGATATACATGCCGGGGCGTTTGCGAACGGGTTCCAGACCTTCAAGCACCTCAATCGATGAGGCGTCATAGGTGGCGGTTGCGCTGGGCGTCAACAGATCGTCGGGCATCGGTGCTGCTCTTGTTTTTGGGTTTTGCCCATTATGGCAGGTGATGTGGTCCGGGGGAAGAGGGCCGCGAGGTGTTGTGGCGACGAACTCAGGAAAGATACGCTGCTTGGACCAATTGGGCCGCCTTTTTGAACACGTCTAGCGCGGCTTTTCAGCGGTCAGGCATACTCCGCCGATCCGGTGCTGTTGAACATCGCTCACGAATTTTGCGTACATTATCAGAAAGTCATCCCCTTTCGAGGGGTTGCCTGCACGCTCTGCCTCGGCGTCGAGGTCTTGATACATTCTCAGCCGCCTGGCCAGAATGTCACCCCAAGCCTCGGTCACGTCTTTTGCGGACACTATGATAAACCCGGCGTCCTTAAGTAGCTCTTCGTATTCCGGAATGCTTAGCAGTGATTGGCAGGCAAAACGCCGCCGGTATTCTTCAAACTCCTCTTGCGGCATGGGCGTATGCATCACCCAGTCGGTAAAGGAGAAACGGGCACCAGGGCGCAGAACGCGAAAGGCTTCGTGCAAAGTTTTGGATTTGTCGGGAACGTGCAGAAACGATTCCTGGCTGACTGCTGCGTCAAATCTCCCGTCTTCAAAAGGGATGTCCATCGCACTTGCCAGAACGGGGTGGACCTGATTTGCAAGACCGACAAGGGCGTTCAACTGTTTGGCGCCGTCTACCCGGTTTGGACTGATATCCACGCCGGTTACGTCAACGCCGCGCTCATTCGCGTACCAGCGCGCGGGGCCGCACAACCCAGCGCAAATATCCAGAACCCGGTCTCCGGACTGCATGAGGGTATTGTCCGCCAGCCGCGCGTTGGCTTTCAAACCGTCATAGTGGTCCTGATCATAGGGATAGAGGTCTTGCGGTTCGACGTCGTCCAGCGTTCCTCCGGCGCTTTTGAGTTTCGTGAGGATATGCGGCGCAGAAATCGGGTGGTCTGCGTACCACTGCGCGACTTTTTTCTCTGTGTCGTCCATCGGCTCTGGTCCTCCGTTGGGTTCAGCAACCTTACTCTGGAGTGGCGTATCGGCATAGAGGGGACGATTGCAGTAAGGGATGGCAAGCGAAAACGGGCCTGAAAGGTTCGTATTTCACCTCGCAGATTGCAGGGAACGCCTCTACGGTGAACCTGAAACAAACAGAAATTGCGCGGGGCAACATGAGCTGGATAAAGGTCATTCCGTTCGAGCAGGCGACGGGTAGATTAAAGAAACTCTATGATCGGGTCACCGGACCCGGAAACAACGTCGACAACATCATGATGGTACATTCCTTGCGGCCACATTCGATGGAAGGCCACATGGCTCTGTACAAGAACGTCCTGCATCATTCGGCCAATTCGATTCCCAAGTGGTTTCTTGAGGTCCTCGGTGTGTGGGTCAGTTCCCTGAACCACTGCGCCTATTGTGTCGAGCATCATTTCAGCGGTTTGCAGCGTTTGCTTGGCGATGTTGATCGCGGCAACGCGATCCGCGCCGCGATTGAGGCCGGTACACCGGCGACCGCCCCACTGGATGCGGCTCAGATTGCGGCGATGACCTATGCACGCAAACTGACCCAAGCGCCCTCGGAAATGATCGAAGCTGATATCGAGAGTCTGCGCCGCGCAGGTTGGGATGATGGTGAGATACTCGAGATCAATCAGGTCTGTGCTTATTTCTCATACGCCAACAGAACGGTTTTGGGCCTCGGTTGTTCCACGGACGGAGATATTCTTGGACTGTCGCCCAACAACTCGGACGACCCTGCGGATTGGGGGCATCGGTGATGCGTTAGCTCTGCATCCAGTCCAGAATGGCCTGCGCTATTTCTTCGGGGCGCTGGTGGTGCAGCCAGTGATCAGTGCCGGGAATATCGATCCGCGTCAGATCAGGGGCAAAGTCTTCCAGCCCAGAGGTGGCCTCGGGCAGCAGAGCTTTGTCCTCGGGTCCCCATAGCAACAGGTGGGGGCATCGAACCATCAGCCGGTCCAACGGCAGCGGCGGCAGATCGGTACGGGGTACTCCCGGTTCGGCCACGACCAGGGGAGACGCCCGATACCAGTTCAACATTGCCTCTAACCTGCCAGGGCGCGCCCATTCATTACGGTAATCCTGCATGCGCTCATCCGTCAGCCAGTTCAGGCCCATGCCGTGGCGGAAAAAGCGCTCAAGCAGCGCGAAATTGTCCGCAGCGAAACGCTGTGCCGCATCCGGTGCGCGCAAGTCGTTGATATATTGCGACGCTTCAGATTGCGCACCACCCTTTGCCAAAGCACGCTGAAATGGGACCGGGTGGACACCGTTGGCGATAATCAACCTTTCAACCAGTTCCGGGCGAAACATGGCCAGCCCATAAGCCACCGACGCGCCCCAGTCGTGACCCAGAACAATGGCCGGCCCGCCAAGGCTTTCAACAAGTGCGGCCATGTCGGACACAAGTTGCGACAGAGCATATTTTCCGGTTCCTTCCGGGCTCCAACTCTGGCCGTAACCCCGTTGATCGGGGGCAATGCAATAGAAGTGCTTGGCCAGATGCGGGGCCAGATCACACCACGCGCCGCCGTATTCGGGGAACCCGTGCAGCATCAACATCGCGGGATGCTCGGGGTTGCCCCAGCATCGTAGAAAAAAGCGCTGGTCGTTTATGTTCGTGTATCTGGTTTCCATCATTGGAACCCTTTGTTGGTTAACCGGAATTACAGCAAAAGGTGCTGCGGTTTGACACCAATCAAAGCGCATTTTTCGATCGTCTGCTAGGCGTCTCTTTGGACAGTGTAGCAAGGAGAGACTGAATGGAAACAGCGGCTCAGATCGAACAAGAAAATTCTCACATCAAAGTTGTGCCAGCTTCCAGCGAGGCCGAAAGCCAGCCCGCACCGGACAAGATACGCCACGCCTTTGAGACCGGCAAATATCCTTACGACCGCAAACTGGCGCGCAAGACTTATGAGGAGCAAAAGGCACAGTTGCAGGCTGAGCTGCTGAAAGTCCAGCTATGGGCGCAGGAGACAGGCCAGCGCTTTGTCCTGCTGTTTGAAGGCCGCGACGCAGCGGGTAAGGGCGGCACGATCAAACGGTTCATGGAGCACCTGAACCCTCGGCAAGCCCGCGTCGTGGCGTTGAACAAGCCGACGTGGGAAGAAAAGGGCCAATGGTATTACCAGCGCTATGTTCAGGAACTGCCAACGGTTGGGGAAATGGTGTTCTACGACCGCTCTTGGTACAACCGCGCGGGTGTTGAGCGGGTCATGGGTTTCTGCTCGCCGAACGAATACCTTGAATTCATGCGCCAAACGCCGGAACTGGAGCGTATGTTGGTTCGTTCCGGTATTCAGCTCTACAAATACTGGTTTTCGGTCACGCAATCCGAACAGCAGCGCCGTTTTAAAAGCCGTGAGACTGATCCGCTGAAGCAGTGGAAGCTGTCTCCCATCGATAAGGCCAGTCTCGACAAATGGGATGACTATACCGAGGCGAAAGAGGCGATGTTTTTCTACACCGACACCGCCGACGCGCCGTGGACCATCGTCAAATCAAACGACAAAAAACGCGCGAGGCTGAATTGCATGCGTCATTTCCTGTCGACGGTAGATTACCCGGACAAGGACCATGACATTGTGGGTGAGCCCGATCCGCTGATCGTCGGACAGGCCCATCATGTGATTCACAGGTCCGAGCATATACTCGGAAATTCGCTGCACCCCGACGCGCGGTAGAGGGCGCGTCCGGGGATTAAGTCCGGCCCCGGAAATGATGTCTCATTGTGAAATATCGCTGTTCTAGTCTTGTCCCGGCCTCTGGCCGGGCATAAGGCTGGGGCAATGAACAAGGTGATGACATATCGCGGCCACTTCCGGGCCATTGCAGTTCTGGGCCTGCCGTTGATCGGCGGGCATCTGGCGCAGTTTGCTATCGGTCTGACCGATACAATCATGCTGGGCTGGTATGGGGTCGAGGCGCTGGCCGCAGTCACGCTGGCCAGCAGCTATTACTTTGTGCTGTTCCTGTTTGGCGCTGGATTCGGCTGGGCGGTTATGCCGATGGTCGCCACGGCTGCGGCAGAGGAGGACGAAACGAGTATTCGCCGCTCGACCCGTATGGGGCTGTGGCTGTCGTTGATCTACGCCGCGTTGATGATGCCGCTTCTGTGGTGGTCCTACCCGATCCTGATTGCCTTGGATCAGGAGCCGGAGGTGGCCAAGACCGCGTCTGAATACCTACGGGTTGCGGGCTGGGGGCTGTTCCCGGCGCTTATCGTGATGGTGCTGAAGTCTTATCTGGCGGCGCTCGAGCGCACTCAGATCGTGTTGTGGATCACCGTCACGGCCGCTGTCGTCAACGGTTTCACCAACTATGCGCTGATCTTCGGCAACTGGGGCGCGCCAGAGCTTGGCGTTATCGGTGCGGCTGTCGCCTCGGTCGTGACGCAGATCGTGTCATTGGTGTTCGTTGTGATCTATGCCGTGCGCGTGTTGCCCGAACACAGCCTGTTTCAACGCTTCTGGCGCCCGGATTGGGAGTTCTTTTTCAGCGTCCTGCGTTTGGGCGTGCCCATCGGCCTGACGACCTTGGCCGAGGTCAGCCTGTTTGCAATGTCCGCGATCATGATGGGTTGGCTGGGGCAAGTGCCGCTGGCGGCCCATGGGATCGCGCTGAACCTCGCATCAGCCACGTTCATGGTGCATCTGGGGCTGTCCAATGCGGCCACGATCCGCGCGGGCAACGCATTGGGACGCAAAGATCGGGCGCATCTTGAAAAGGGTGCGATTGCGGTGACGGGGATGTCCTTGGTGATGTCGATCCTGACGGTGATTCTGTTCCTGACCTGTGCCGAGCCGTTGATTTCGCTGTTCATGGAGCCCGATGACCCGCAGCGCTCGCAAATCCTGCTGATCGGAACTGGGCTTCTGGCGATGGCGGCACTGTTCCAACTGGTGGACGGAGCACAGGTCATCGCGCTGGGCCTGTTGCGAGGGCTTCAGGACGCCAAGATACCGATGGTGATGGCCGGGCTCAGCTATTGGGTCATCGGGATTCCGGCGTCTTATTACTTTGGCTTTGTCGGTGGGATGGACGGCATCGGTGTTTGGCTCGGCCTCGTTCTGGGGCTGGCCTGCGCAGCTGTTCTTCTGATGGCCCGGTTCTGGCTTAGGTCCGTTCGCGAGGTTCCGATGGCCGCCAGCAATTCGGCCTGATCAGCCTTTATCCAAGCGATCCGCCTTTTTGCGCACCAGTACCGACCGTAGGTCGTGCATCGCCAGCAGCAACCGATCGGTGACGTCTTCAAGCTGTTCGTCGGTTGCCTTTGATTGCGCCCATTGCGTGGTCAGGTTCAGGTAATCGACTGCACGGTGAATGTCGTCGATATCCCGGCGGGCCAACAGCTCTTTGCGCGCGTCCATCCACCGGACGATTTCAGCCCGATCAGCCTCGGACAGCGTCCGTTG
Source organism: Ruegeria sp. CL6 (assembly GCF_056536465.1). Lineage (NCBI taxonomy): Bacteria > Pseudomonadati > Pseudomonadota > Alphaproteobacteria > Rhodobacterales > Roseobacteraceae > Ruegeria > Ruegeria sp. CL6. Next base: position 652,872 of record NZ_JBQFPR010000001.1, on the reverse strand, counting down.
GCCTTGCGGTTTGACCTCACCGTTGCGGATGTTGATGACGGCAATCTGATCCATCTCGATCCGGCGTTGTCGGTTTTCAGTGTCAATTCTGAAAACCGCAGCACCATTCTCGCGCACACGGAAATAGTATTCAGGAAGCTCGGCAGTCATGGAACCTCCGATCAGGTCAGGGACGCGCAAAAGCGTTGAATGCGCGTGCAGGCTTCGGTTAGCGCCTCGTCCGAGGTCGCATAGCTGACGCGGAAATTTGGCGACAGGCCGAAGGCTGCGCCGAAGACGACGGCAACATCTGCCTCTTGCAGAAGGGCTGTTGCAAACGCCTCGTCGTTTTCGATCACGGTACCTGCGGGTGACGTCTTGCCGATAAGCCCCGCGATGGATGGGTAGACATAGAATGCACCCTCGGGCGTTGGGCAGGTGATGCCGTCAATCTCATTCAGCATCTGCACCACCAAGTCGCGGCGGCGTTTGAACGTCTCATTGTTCGGGGCCAGAAACGCCTGAGTGCCGTTCAGCGCCTCGACCGCCGCCCATTGGCTGACCGAGCAGGGGTTCGATGTCGATTGAGACTGAATCTTGCGCATTGCCGCGATCAATTCCACTGACCCGGCTGCATAACCGATCCTCCAGCCGGTCATGGCATAGGCTTTTGACACGCCATTGCAGGTCAATGTGCGTTCGTACAGACCCGGTTCAACCTCTGCCGGGGTGCAAAACTCGAACCCGTCATAGGCGAGGTGTTCATACATATCGTCCGACATGATCCAAACATGCGGGTGACGCATCAACACATCGGTCAGCGCCTTCAACTCGGCGCGGCTATACCCAGCGCCGGTCGGATTGGACGGAGAGTTGAAGATGAACCACTTGGTCTTGGGTGTGATCGCGGCTTCAAGCTGTTCGGCGGTCAGCTTGAAGCTGTTCTCAAGCGTCGTTTCCACGACCACCGGAGTGCCACCCGCCAGCAGCACCATATCGGGGTAGCTGACCCAATAGGGGGCGGGGATGACCACCTCATCACCCTCGTTCATCGTGGCCATCAGCGCGTTATAGAGCGTCTGCTTGCCGCCAGTGCCCACGGAAATCTGAGCAGGCGTGTAGTCCAGCCCGTGGTCGCGCTTCATCTTGGCGCAGGCGGCCTGTTTCAGCTCGGGGATACCGTCGGGCGCTGTGTATTTGGTCTTGCCTGCAGCGATGGCCGCAACCGCCGCGTCCTTGATGTTCTGAGGGGTGTCGAAGTCTGGCTCGCCCGCGCTCAGGCCAATTACATCACGCCCTGCTGCCTTGAGTTCGGCTGCCTTGGCCGTCATCGCGATGGTAGGTGATGGTTTTACGCGTGACAGTGTCGCAGACAGGAAACTCATGGGGGGCCTCGGTTTGTATGTTCAACCTGTCTGTCATAGGGTGCGCCCGAATGACGATCAAGCGATATGAATTGTGGAATTGGAGAACCCGATGACTGACGAAAACGACTGGTACGGGCCGGACGCCGCGACATTCGGGGATCGTCTGGCAGGCGCTCGTGAGGCGGCTGGGATGACCCAGTCCCAAATGGCCCGCCGGTTGGGGGTGAAAAAGGCCACGATCACCGGTTGGGAAAATGACCTGTCCGAACCCAGGGCCAACCGCCTTTCGATGATAGCCGGGATGGTCAATGTCTCGATCATGTGGCTGTTGACTGGCGAAGGCGAGGGGATGGATGCCCCCGTTGATCCCGACGAAGGCGCACCGGAACTCGCCGAGGTCGTGGCCGAGCTGCGCTCGATCCGAGGTGAGATGCGTGCCAGCGCCGAACGCGCTGCGCGGCTGGAAAAACGTGTCCGTCTAATGTTGGAGCAAGGCAAGTGACCGAAACGCGAGATGTCAGGATCAAGCGGCTAAAGATGCGCTCCATGCGGCGCGGGATCAAGGAGATGGACTTGATCCTTGCCGCCTATGCAGACCGAAATCTGGCGGACATGGATTCCTCTGGCCTTGATACATACGACGCGCTGCTGCACGAAAACGATCAGGACCTGTATCAATGGGTCACGGGGCAGGTCGCGCCGCCCCCACAATTTTCCGATCTGGTATCCGATATCGCGCAAACCTTTCAAAAATGACGGAAAAGCAGCTTAACTGATTTTTCGGTTTTTCGATTCATGCTGCGTGAAACAGCGCGATTGAATCGGAGGATCGGATGAGTATCGAAATGCAGGTCTCTGCGGCCGGGGCCAAGGGTTTCATGACCAGCTACCTTGAGGCGCTCGCCTTGGTAGAACGGCTGCACCGACTGCTTTTGGATGTCATCAAGGATGAGTTTGAACGCGTCGGTGTGCTTGAGATTAATGCGGTTCAGGCATTGTTGTTGTTCAACATCGGGGATCACGAAGTCACCGCTGGTGAGTTGAAAAGCCGTGGATATTACCAAGGCAGCAATGTCAGCTATAACCTGAAGAAACTTGTGGAAATGGGGTATATGCACCACCAAAGGTGTGAGATCGACCGCCGCTCTGTCCGGGTGCGGCTGACCCCGCAGGGGCGCGAAATCCGCGATATTGTGTCCGAACTGTTCTCGCGCCACGCGCAAGGTCTGCAATCGCGCGGCGTTCTGGAATTTCAGGGAATCGAGGATATTACCGGCTCGTTGCGTCGGGTCGAACGCTATTGGACCGACCAAATCCGCTATATCTATTGATCAGGGTAGCTTGATGCCGACGGCCTCTGACAAGGTCAGTCCTTCAAGCTCGCGGATCAGCTTTCGGGTCATGGCATCCTCGTAGTCTTCAAATCCCAAAGCGACTTCGACGAATGCGCCGGGGCCAAGAATTACCCATGCGGTGTAGTAGGCAGACAATTCACCGACTTGCACGAACCGCTTGTCGGAAGGACTCTGGTCATCGACCCCGATCACCAACCCGTTGATCGTAATCCCGGAATCGGCCAGCGCGCCCTTTACCTCGCGGGGGTGAGGGCCGAGGTTTTGCTTTCCGTCCCCGGATAGGTCCAGTGTTCGTTTCCAGCATTCGGTCTGCTCGGTCAGAAGTTCGGCACCAAACTGCATTGCCGAGCCAAGCGCCGTGCCTTGCGGCGCATTGCTGCGTTTCACGTTGTTCAAAAGGGAACCAATTCGTTGCAGATCCTGTTCGGAGCGAACCTCGGTCCACTGCAATAGGATGCGTTGGTGATGAGATTCGCTCCATTCAAATATCGCCAGGCGCACTGGCGCTGAAATTTCAGACAGGATCAGTTGTTTGACTTCGGGCCGTTGCAACGCAGCCGCCAACCCACCAAGCTGCAACCGGTACTCCCCGCTGTCCACCGACCCGGATACGTCCAGCCCCAACGCCAATGCCTGCCTGCACTCGGATGCGGCTGAATTGCCCAGCAGCATGAGAATGGCCGCCAGCAATCGTATCATTCATGGCCTCCACCTTGCAGCGCACCGATTTGCAATCCAGCCAACTCGCGCTCCAGTTTCCGGCGCATTGCACGTTCAAAGTCCTCAAAGCCTTGGGAGATTTCAAGAAACGCGCCCGGTCCGTGCAGGACGTTGTTCTCGAAAAACGGGATGAGGAACAGCTCGCCCTCGAAGTCAGCGGCATTGATGACCAGTCCGTTGACCACGATATCTGCAAACGGAAAGTGCCTGTATGCCGAGTCCGGCCCGTACCCGTCGTTGTTCGAGCCGTCGCCTGACAGGTCAATCGTTTGAAATAGACAAGCCGGAGCTTGCTGCATCAATGTCGCCCCGAACGCCAGCGCATAGCCCATTGCGGTGGCAGAGCCGCTGTCTGTTCGCACCGACCGTTGCACCGTCGTCGCGGCAGACAACAAATCGGCGCGTGTGCGGATCATTGTCCAATCAAGAATGACATGCTGCGTGCTGCGCCCGCTCCATTCATAGACGGCCAAAGCGACGGGCATCGGCGATGAGAAGAACGCCTGGGTCACCTCTGGCGCGATCAATGCTGCAGCCAAGCCTTGGCGCTGCAACGCGTCCTCGTTGGCGTCAACCGAAGTGGAAATGTCCATTGCCAACGCCAGCGCGAGGCGACAGGTCTCGGCCCGCAGGGGGCTGGCCATGATGGCCAGGCCCAGTGTTGTCAGCCAGCGGATCACCAGTGGCCAGTGCTGTCCATGCTGGCCCAAGGTTCCGCAGGTTCCAGAGCCTCGCCGTTCTGAAGCAGCTCGACCGAAATATTATCGGGTGAGCGTATGAACGCCATTCTTCCGTCGCGCGGAGGTCGGTTGATGACGACTCCGTTATCTTGCAGGTGCTGACACACCTCGTAGATATTGTCGACGCCATAGGCGAGGTGCCCGAAGTGGCGGCTGTCGCTGGGCAGTTCATCATCACCATCCCAGTTGTGCGTCAGTTCAATCGGTCGGTCCTCCTGCCCGGGAGGAGCCATGAATATCAGGGAAAAACGTCCGGCCTCGCTGTCGTAGCGCCGTGTTTCCTTCAGCCCCAGCAACTCATAGAATGCCATGGATTTTTCCAGGTCTTTAACACGCACCATGGTGTGGAGGTATGTAAGCCCCATTGCGGCTTCCTTTCTATTTCGGTGATAGTCAGCAGCTTAGCGCGCAGACCAAGAGTGTCGAGAGGTCGCACGAGCACATTTTTAAGTTTGCGGGCAAAGGCGCACATATCGCGGTTCCGGTCATCGGATTGTCGAGATATAGTTGTCTGCGACTCATTGCTGGAAAGGAAAATTCATGCCGCTGTCCACCGACCAACTGGCCGAGATCGAAGCGCAACGGGCGCAATCGCATCCAACACGCCGCGTTGTGGCAGCGGGAATGGAGGATCATCTATACACCGCGCATCAGGTGCTGGACCACGGTTTCGTGCGCGTTATCGACTATATGGGAGACGACGCGGCAATCTGTCAGGCCGCTCGTGTCTCCTATGGCAAGGGCACCAAGTCGGTTCAAAACGACGAGGGTTTGATCCGCTATCTTATGCGCCATTGGCATTCGACCCCGTTTGAGATGTGCGAGATCAAGCTGCACGTCAAATTGCCGGTATTCGTAGCGCGACAGTGGATCCGTCATCGCACGGCAAACGTGAACGAATACTCGGCGCGTTACTCGATCCTCGACCGAGAGTTCTATATCCCGGCACCGGACCACGTGGCCGCGCAATCTGAGGTGAACAACCAGGGCAGGGGTGACGCGCTTCAGGGTGAAGAGGCCGCGCGCGTGCTGGAGATTCTAAAGGCGGATAGCGCGCGCTGTTATGACAACTACGAGGCGATGATCAACCAAGACGGTCAGCAAGGGTTGGCGCGCGAGTTGGCGCGAATGAACTTGCCTGCAAATATCTACACCCAGTGGTACTGGAAGGTTGATCTTCACAACCTGTTCCACTTCCTGCGTCTGCGTGCTGATCCGCATGCGCAGTATGAAATCCGTGTTTATGCCGACACCATGTGCAAGATCGTCGCCGACTGGGTGCCATTTGCCTATCGTGCGTTTGAAGACTACCGTCTGGGTGCTGTAAACCTGTCCGCACAGATGGTTGACTGCCTGCGCAGAATGCTGTCGGGCGAGGCTGTGACGCAGGAAAGCTCAGGCATGACTGCGCGGGAATGGCGCGAGTTTGAAGGCGTCATTCGGAAAGGGTGATACCCCGTTAAGGCATATCGTTTGTCTATACATTTTGTCGTGACCCTGCTACACTTGGGTCATGACGTTTTCCAACGGCTTCCGATATGCGTGCGTTGCGTTTCTGCTGGCGACTCCGGCTCAGTCCAAATCACCAATCGCTGAGGTGATCTGTGAGCCGACGCAAAGAATGTACGACAAGTTGACTGGTCAATTCGGGGCAACGCGCGAGGCGACGGGTCTACGCGGGCCAGAGCAGTTGATGGAGGTCTGGACCAGCAATTCCGGCGATTGGACTATGGTTGTCACGTATTCAACCGGAACGTCCTGCATCGTGGCAATGGGCCAAAACTGGCACTCTCGTGCCGATGAGAAACCGGCGCGAGGGTAAGGTGACACACCTTAAGGGGCGGTCAACGGCCGGAAATTAGCCGTTGGCCTGTTTTTTAGTTCCCGCAGTAACCGGGGAAATCAAAGCGGCTTCAAATCAGCAGCCATTTGGCGGCCATCACGTCCGTCTTGCAGCTCGTACGAGATTTTCTGATTGTCAGCGAGCCCGGTCAGACCGGACCGTTCTACGGCCGAGATATGAACAAATACGTCCTTGCCACCTTCATCAGGGGCAATAAACCCGTAGCCTTTAGTGGTATTAAACCATTTCACGGTGCCAGTTGGCATTTCCCGTGTCTCCTTCTACTTACACGTTGTCCCACAAATCGGTGGGGGTAGTGATTGACGCGACCGCAACTCATCACCGTATCGCCCACACGCCACGGCCCGAATTGCGCATTTCGTCTTTTTCAACATTGCACGGTGAAGTAAAAAATCAAGAAATACCGATAGAAGCAGGCAAAAATGCTAAAAATTAGCACAATTACAGGAGTTGCCAATAAATGCGCCTATTTGGCCTAAAGACATGCGATACGTGCCGTAAGGCATTGAAATCGCTTTCTTCTGCCGATTTTGTTGACGTTCGCGCCGAGGGTGTGCCCGAGCCAGTGCTAAAAAAGGCACTGGATCAGTTCGGCGAGGCTTTGCTCAATACACGCTCTACAACCTGGCGTGGTCTGGACCAAGATCAGCGAGCGCGGCCCGTGTTAGAGCTGTTACAGGATCATCCGACCCTTATGAAACGCCCCCTGATCGAGAGTGAGGGCGCGCTATTTCTGGGCTGGACGCCGGAAACGAGGTTGGGGCTTGGCGTATCCTGAATGCGTACCTATCTGCTTTGACGCAAGAATGAGGACAAAAGATGCGTAATGCAGCGATGATTTTGGGTGTGATTGCCGGGCTGATCGGTATGATTGTCGGCTTTTTTGGCTATGGGTATGTTGAGCTGATAGACCGGTTCGGCGAAGTCGAAGGGCTGGCAGAGCAGGTAGACAACGCTCAACTTATCCAAGCCATGTCCATTATTGCGCCCCTGTTGGCAATCGCGGGCGGGGCCATGGCGCATGCGCGGGCCTTGTTCGGTGGGGTTTTGCTGCTGATTTCAGCGGCTGGGATGTACTATGCCTTCGGGTTCAATGCGTTCACCATGTTCCCGGTGGCATTTGCCGTAGTTGCGGGCCTCCTTGGGCTGGCCGCGGGTAAACCGGACGAGCCCAAGGCGCATTTCTAGATCACTTCAGGCGCAGGAGACGATCCAGCGAGATCGGCCCCGCGCCGTTGATGACGATTACCAGAAACAGAAACGTCCACATGACGCGCTGATCCAGAAGGGTAACGGCATTGTCGAACAATCCACCCAGTTTTATGCCGTGGCCGGTCACATCGACAATGGTTTGAACCCACACAAACCCGATCATGGCAAGTGCTGCGACCCGCGTCAGCAGACCTATCAGCAGCAGAACGGGCAGAACAAACTCGGCAACCGTACCAAAGAAGATCACAATGCGCTGGAAAAAGGTCATCTGGGTGACGTCATACAGCACCGCTTCGGCCGCCTTGGGGAATATCTGGCCGAAGGCTCCGGCCGATGGTGTAAAGATCGACCCGTCGATTTTCAGGGTCGCCGAATTCCAGTAGTAGACAAACAAGACAGCAACAAAAACCAACCGGGCAAGCGTCGGGGTCAGCCAGTTGGCTGAACTGTCCAGCCGTCCCAGAACGTTGTTGTGAAAAGAGATCAGGGCAGTCATTGTGCCAGCCTTTCGATAGTCACGGAAGTAACAGCGCCACCTTGCAGCAGCAGCGCCAGAGTGGTCCCGAGGTCAAACTCGGGGGTGGTTGCAGAGGTGTTTTCAAACGCCTGACCAATCGTCAAACCGGCCATCATATCTGCAATCCAATCCGCGCCGCCGACGGGTAATAAATGTGGTGCGGGATCGAATTCCGGCCGTGTGACCAAAACGTCTTCGCCAACGGCCTGAGGTTTCGGGGCGTTGTCTTGCGTGTTGAAGCGCCAGATCGAGAAAATCGGCCATTCGGATCGGATAACTTTCATCGATGGGGCAAAATCCAGTTTCGCCCGCATGACTTCTTCAGGTGAAACAGATAGCGCCTCGGCGTCGACTGCGTTACTGTCGGCCGCGTGGTAAGAGCTGCGCAGCGCCAACTCTAACCGGGCGACATCCGCAAGGTAGCCAAGATGAGACAACTGCGCCATTTCGGCTAGGAACTGAGGAAACGCCTCGCCGTAGAACATCATCACCGGTGTCGAAGGAGGGTGCTTTCGCAGGAATAGCCCCGACAAACCGTCCATGTTCTGAGGTCCCAGCAGGCTGGTGATCACCGGAAACGCCTGATGCATGGCTTCGGTCAGTGAAACGGCGACATTGTTGCGATAGACGCTGAACCGGCGACCTGCCGCGCGTGCTGCCGCGTCTGTCAGCCCGTCAGGGACCGGCGCGGACGGATCCAGAAGGGCCGCGCGAAATACTGTCTGCGAGACGCTCATGCCGGTATGCGGTCCAATGCCGCTTGTGCCCGCACTGCCTCGGCCCGGAGAACGGGCCAGTCAGGTACGTCTGTGTCCCATTCGATCAAAACGGGTTTGTGGCCGGATCGCTCTAGCACGTAGTCGAGCAATGCCCACACCGGATCGACAACTTCGCGCCCGTGGCTGTCGATCAGCAGAGGATGGCCAAAATCATCCTCGTCCTCATCATGTCCGCCAAGGTGAACCTCTCCAACTTTGTCCAGAGGGTAGGCGTCGATATAACCTTGCGGAGAAAAATCCAGATTGGTCGCTGAGACGAAAACGTTGTTTACGTCCAGCAACAGACCGCACCCTGTGCGGCGGGCAATTTCGCGCAGAAATTCAGGCTCGGACCAGGTGCTTTCCTCGAAAGCCAGATAGCTTGACGGGTTTTCCAGCAACATTTGCCGCCCGACAACATGCTGCACCTGATCGATATGTTCGCACACGCGGGTCAACGTCGCGTCGGTATACGGCAGGGGCAGAAGGTCGTTCAGAAAATGGCTGTCATGAGTAGACCACGCCAAATGCTCGGAAAAACTTGCGGGGTTGAGCCATCCGACGAGATGCTTCAACCGGGCGAGATGGTCGGGGTCCAACGCCCCTTCGCCGCCGATCGACAGGCCGACGCCATGAACTGAAATGGGGAATTTTTCTGAAAGGTGGCGAAGCTGCGCAAGGGGACGACCGCCGTCGCCCATGTAATTTTCGGCGTGAATCTCAAGCCATGCGACGGGGCTTGCGTCTTCCAGAATCTGGGAAAAATGCTGGGGCTTGTAGCCGACGCCGGGCGCGGCAGGCAGCCTCTTGGATCGGATTGCGTTGTCCAGCATGTGAATTCCCCCGGTCACGAAAAAGAGGCGGGCGTTTTGGCCCGCCCCTCGAATTCATCTTGGCTCAGGCTTATGCGGGCAGGTCACGCTCCAGCGGCTTCAGTGAACCTTTGCGATCCGAGCCGTCGGCCGCCTTGGGCAGTTCGATCTCGGTGCATTTTCCGGCGTCAACCAATGTCCAGGCGTTGCCCTGATAATCAACGGTCGAGGTCCCGGCGCATGTGGTGCCCGGACCTGCGGCGCAATCGTTCTCGCCAGCTTTGGAAATGCCATAGCACTTTTCTTTTGCCTGCGCGCTTGCTGTGGTGGCCATGCCCGATACAGCGGCTGCAACGGCGCTTGCGATTACAAGGGATTTTGCGGTTTTCGACATCTCGGTAATCCTTTTGATGACTGCGTATGTCTGCTTTTGACAATGACAAAGGTAATGGCTTGGGTGCCCTAGTTGAATTCACGAGCCCGTGTCTCACAACCCCGTCAAAGATCGTCATGCGTCCTTGCAGGTTAACATATTGTTTTTGAAATCGAAAATGTAAATTGTTTCAATCCGGCCCTGATGAGAGGGCCGGATTTCAGTCGATTTGCCGGGTTTTGTTACAGCAGATCTGGTGGTGTCGCAGCTTTGGACAGTTCATTTGTTACAGTTTCAAGTGACTGTACCTGCGTTTGTTTTTCGCCAAGACGACGGACACTGACCGTGCGCTCGTCAACTTCGCGATGACCGACGGCCAGAATGACGGGCACTTTGCCGACCGAGTGTTCGCGGACCTTGTAGTTGATCTTTTCGTTGCGAATATCGGCTTCGGCCCGAACGCCAGCCGCCTTGAGGGTTTCGACAACCTCTAGGACATACTCATCGGCTTCGGATGTAATCGACGCAACAACGACCTGACGCGGAGCCAGCCAGAACGGAAGCTTACCGGCGTGTTCTTCGATCAGGATGCCGATGAAGCGTTCAAACGAGCCAAGGCAGGCGCGGTGCAGCATGACGGGGCGGTGTTTCGCGCCATCGGCCCCGATATAGGTGGCGTCCAACCGCTCGGGCAGGACGAAGTCCACCTGGAAGGTTCCGCATTGCCAGTCGCGCCCGATTGCGTCGGTCAGCACGAATTCCAGCTTAGGCCCATAAAACGCGCCTTCGCCGGGATTCAGCTCAGGCTCGACACCTGCTGCGCGGGTCGCGGTGAGCAGGGCCTCCTCTGCCTTGTCCCACACCTCATCCGAGCCGGAACGCTGTTCGGGCCGGTCCGAGAACTTGACCTTGAAGCTTTCAAACCCGAGGTCTTTGTAGACATCCGTCAGAAACCCGATGAAACGCGCACATTCGTCACCGATCTGATCCTCGGTTGAGAAAATATGTGCGTCGTCTTGGGCAAACCCGCGCACACGCATGATTCCGTGCAGGGCACCCGACGGCTCGTAACGCGCGCACGAGCCGAACTCGGCCATACGCAGAGGCAGATCGCGATAGGACTTCAAGCCCTGCTTGAATATCTCGACGTGGCAGGGGCAGTTCATCGGTTTTAGCGCATTGACCGCCTTTTCACGGGCATGTTCCTCATCAACTTCGACGATGAACATGTTTTCCTGATACTTGTCCCAGTGACCCGAACGCTCCCACAGCTTGCGGTCAACGACCTGCGGAGTGTTGACTTCGACATACCCCCCGCGATGCTGAGCGCGGCGCATATAGTCCTGAAGCGTCGTGTAGATGGTCCAGCCGTTGGGGTGCCAGAAAATCTGCCCCGGAGCTTCTTCCTGCATGTGGAACAGGTCCATCTCGCGGCCCAGCTTGCGGTGGTCGCGCTTGGCGGCTTCTTCCAGCATGTGCAGGTGTGCTTTCAGCTTTTCCTTGCCGGTGAAGGCCACACCATAGATACGCTGAAGCATGGCGCGGTCGCTGTCGCCGCGCCAATAGGCACCGGCGATGGACATCAGTTTGAACGCGTCGCCGGGCAGTTGGCCGGTGTGCTGCAGGTGTGGACCGCGGCACAGGTCCTGCCAGTGGCCGTGCCAATACATGCGCAGCGGCTCATCCCCCGGAATGGCTTCGATCAGTTCGACCTTGTAGGGCTCATTATTGGCCTTGTAGAACTCGATCGCGCGGTCACGGTCCCAGACCTCGGTGGTGACGGGGTCGCGCTTGTTGATGATCTCTTTCATCTTTTTCTCGATGAGGCCGAGATCTTCGGGCGTGAAGGGTTCATCGCGGTCAAAGTCGTAATACCAGCCGTTGTCGATGACTGGGCCGATGGTGACCTTGGTGGCGGGCCAGATTTCCTGCACGGCGCGGGCCATGACATGGGCCAGATCGTGGCGGATCAGCTCATTGGCCTGCGCTTCATCCTTCATGGTGTGGATGGCGATTTGCGCGTCGGCTTCGATGGGCCACTGAAGGTCCCAGTGCTGGCCGTTTACCGTGGCCGAGATCGCTTTTTTCGCCAGCGAAGTTGAAATATCGGCAGCCACCTGCGCGGGTGTCACGCCGGCGTCATAGCTGCGTGCATTGCCATCGGGAAAGGTGAGAGAGACGGATTTTGAATCCAGGGCCATGGTCGGCTCTCCTCGTCGGTTTGGCGCCCACTGAACGCCCGGTTGCGGGTTATTTGCGTTCGGCTGCTTTGGCAGGTGGGGGGGATTGTGTCAAGTGCTGGAGCGAGGGGCGCTGCCCCTCGCGCTCCCCGGGATATTTTTAGCCAGATGAAGGGCGGATCGGGGAATTGCGGTTGGGGGCGGGACGTGCATGATGCAGGGAAAGCAGAGAGGGTTTTATGGCAGCGACGGATTTTCTGGACACCGCGCAGGGGCGGCGGTTGGCGTATCACAAAAGCGAGGGGTCTGGGCCGACCCTTGTATTTCTGGGCGGCCTCAAGTCGGACATGGAGGGCACCAAGGCGGTGCATCTTGAGGCCTGGGCGCAGGCGCGCGGACAGGCGTTTTTGCGGTTCGATTATTCGGGTCACGGTGAAAGCGACGGCGCTTTTGAAGATGGGTGCATTGGTGATTGGCATGAGGATACGGTGGCCGCGGTTTCCGAGTTAACTGAGGGGCCGTTGATTGTCGTGGGGTCTTCGATGGGCGGGTGGCAGGCCCTGTTGCTGGCCAAGGCGATGCCGGAGCGGATTGCGGGGATGGTCACAATCGCGGCGGCGCCGGACTTCACCGAAGACGGATATTGGGCCTCGTTCACGGACGCTCAGAAGAAGGCACTGGAGGAAGTCGGGCATGTAGAACTGCCGTCGGATTACATGGAGCCCTACATCGTTACAAAACGGATGATCGAAGATGGCCGTACCCGGCTTGTCCTGCGTTACCCGTTGGAGCTGCCGTTTCCGGTGCGCTTTTTACAGGGCACCGAGGACACCGCTGTTTCGACAGCTACTGCGGTCAGGCTGCTTGAACATGCGTCCGGACCCGACATGAGTCTGTTGCTTGTCAAAGACGCCGATCATCGGTTCTCGGACGGTCCTTGCCTTGGTTTGATCGAGCAAGCCGTTCTAGATGTTATGAACGTGTCATAATGCGACTGATTGGTCGCCTGTGTCTGGCTCTTGTCGCGGTTGGGGCGCTGATTTACTGGTTCGGTCCGCGCGAAGACGTGGACCTTCACCCTCGGTTCGAGCCCCGAAAGTTCGGGGAGGGTGTGCAGGTCTATTTTGAAAGCGTCGAGTCAGCCTTTGACGATATCGTCCCCGGCGTCGAGAAGCGTGTGATCTGGCAGGACGGCTTCAAGGAACGTAGGACACCGGTTTCCATCCTCTATCTTCACGGGTTTTCTGCGACGTCCGAGGAAATTCGCCCGGTCCCGGATAGCATTGCGGACGCGCTGGGGGCCAATCTGGTCTATACACGCCTGCAAGGGCACGGGCGCCGCGGCGAGGCCATGGCCGAAGGAACAGCTTCGGGGTGGATGCAGGACGTGGCCGAGGGGCTGGCTGCGGCGCGTGCGGTTGGTGATCAGGTTATCGTGATTTCAACGTCGACTGGCGGGACGCTGGCGGCTGCGGCTGCGATGGACGATGACCTGAGCCGGGATCTGGCGGGCATCGTCTTTATCTCACCCAATTTCGGTGTGAACACGCCCGGTGCCTGGATACCCGGGTTACCTTGGGCGCGGGACTGGCTGCCCGTTCTGATGGGAGAGAACCGCGACGTTTCTGGGCCGGACCCGGAGAAGAACAGGTATTGGTCGGCGATATACCCTTGGGAAGCGGTCGTGCCGATGACAGTATTGGTGGACGTGGTGTTTGCGCTTGATTTTTCTGATGCGAAGGTGCCAGCGCTGTTCTGGTTTTCAGACGACGATCAGGTGGTTCGGCCGGACCGGACCCACGAGGTTGCCGAGGCCTGGGGCGCGCCAGCCGTTGTAGAGCTGGTGACCATGGGGCCAGACGACGACCCTTCTTCGCATGTTGTGGCGGGTCGTTTGATGTCGCCGGGGCAAACCGAAGCGACCGTTGAGGGCATTTTGGCTTGGCTTGAAACTTTGGGGATCAAGTAGCGCAAGGATAGGGATATGCGTAGACCGGGAAGCATGTGGAGCCTTGAAACGCTTGGCCGAGTGCGCCTGTCCCGGCATTTTTTCATGCGTGATTTTCTGTATTCGGAAATCGGGAATTTTCACGAAAAACAGAACATTCCCGACAATCCCGATTTGGCAATCCAAACCGGGCGCGCGCTGTGCGAGACCCTTCTGGACCCGCTGGAAGAAACCTTTGGTCGGATCGGGGTTCGGTCCGGGTACCGCTCACCTTCGTTGAATCGGTTTGGAAATGAAAACCGTCTGAATTGCGCCCGCAACGACAATCCTCTTGAGTGCCATATCTGGGACCGCGCGGAGGGGGATGACCGGATCGCCGGCGCTTCGATCGTGATTCCATGGTTTGCGGACCGTTATCAAGACGGGCGCGACTGGCGCGATCTGGCGTGGTGGATGCACGATCATCTGGACTATTCCGAGATTTGGTTTTTTCCCAAGCTCTGCGCCTTCAACCTGGTCTGGAGACCGATCCCCCATCGCCGTATCGACAGCTATATTTCCCCACGTGGTTGTTTAGTGCGCGCCGGGGCCGAGCCTGCCGAATGCCTTGAGGCTCGAAAGGCGCGGTACGCGGATTTTCCGCGCTTCAGGGGCTTGAACTACCCCTGAACTTTTTCTTGCCGGCATCAGAAAAACCGCTCATCCTGCGGGGAAGAAACGCCGAGGTGGACGAACTCAAGGAGGCCCAGCGTGGTCGAACCGTTGGTATTGTTACCCGGGTTTATGTGCGATGCACGGTTGTTCGGGGCGCAAATATTGTATTTGTCGAACCGCCGCGCAGTGACAGTCGCCCCGGTATCAGCGGGTGACCGTATAGAAGAAATCGCTTCGGGTTTGCTGGATCAGTTGCCGCATCGGTTTGCACTGGGCGGGCTTAGCATGGGAGGCGTGGTCGCGCTTGAGATCATTCGTCGTGCGCCGCAGCGTGTATCGCGTCTGTGCCTGATGTCGACAGATGCCCAGGCTGACACCCCTCAGATTGCCGCGGACCGAGAGGAGCTGATCGTTGGTGCGAAATCGGGCCGCCTTGAGGATGTGATGAGCAAGCTAATCGGTTCAGAAACACTGGCCCCTGGACCGGGGCGCGTTCCTGTTCTGAATGAAGTCTTGGCTATGGCAATGGACTTGGGGCCGGATTTATTTGAACGCCAGATGCGGGTTTTGCAGCGTCGCCCGGATCAGCAAGGAGCTTTGAGGCACATAGCAGTGCCAACTTTGGTCTTGTGCGGGGCGCATGATCAGCTAACGCCTGTGCGAAAACATACCTTCATGGCTGAAATGATCCCCAACGCCGAGCTTAAAGTCATCGACGAAGCTGGCCACCTGCCGACACTAGAAGCACCTGCGGCTGTGAACGAAGCGCTCGAATCCTGGCTGAATATTCCGGCTCGGTTGCCTTATCTATAAAGTGCGGCTCGTTCCGTTTTGGTGAGAACCACTGGCGTTGATACGGGTGCGCCACTTTCGGGGTCGAAGAACGGAGTGTTCCTCCAGCTCCCTGTCAGGCGTGACTTAGAAACCTGAAAAATCAAGCTGATGGCAGCAGGCCAGACCTTTTCGTGCGTTTGCTTGCCGCCCGGCCGAGGGACAAACCCTCGGATTGTGATAGGTGCCAGCCCGCGTGTGTCGGCGATCCGATCAACGAAGAACGCCGCGAAAGGGAGCTTTGGTTTGGGCGATATTGTTGCCAGAGGCGCATTGCAACATTTCGCGTAGCAGCGCAGCATACCCTTCGGGCTTAACTGCATGAGCGCCAGATGCTCGGCCCCTTTGTCGATCCTGATATCATCGGGCGGCATGAGCAGCACTTCGATGGGGCCGGGGGCAGGATCGGGTTGACCGAAATACAAGTGTGCGGCTCGGCAATCACGGCAGAAACAGACCGCGTGAGTCGCTGATTTGGCACCGGCCGCTGTGATCCGGCCTTGGATCGCTCCGCAACTGCAGAAGAAGGCAAATTCCTTCGCCTTAGCCCCGTTCATTGCATCAGGCGACCTTGTTTTTGTTGGCGGCGCGCCGACGTGGTTTGCGTGTATTCGCGTTCATGAAATCGATAACCAGCGGACGAATATTGTCGCGCCAGCTACGACCCGCGAAGATGCCGTAATGCCCGGCTCCGGGTTCGACGTGGCTGGCCTTTTTGGACTCCGGCAGGCCGGTGCACAAGTTCAGCGCCGCAATGCACTGACCCGGGGCCGAGATGTCGTCATTGGCGCCTTCAACTGTCTTTACCGCGACATCGGTGATCTTGCCGATATCCACTTTGTGGCCCGCGACAATGAACTCATTGCGCGCGATTTCTCGGTTCTTGAAGATACGCTCGACCGTCGATAGGTAAAACTCGGCGGTCATGTCCATAACGGCCAGATATTCATCATAGAACCGGTTATGCGCGTCGTGATCCGATGCTTCGCCCCGCATAACACGTTGAATTTGGTCGGAGAAAGCCTTGGAGTGGCGATCTGCGTTCATTGACATGAAGGACGCCAGTTGTAGCAGGCCCGGATACACCATGCGGCCCACGCCCTTGTACTTGAAACCGACGCGCTGGATCATGGTTTCTTCCAACTGGCCCATCGTGACGCGGCGGCCAAAATCGGTCACGTCGGTCGGGGTCGCGTCCGGGTCCACGGGGCCGCCGATCAGCGTCAGCGTGCTGGGTTGTGCCTTGGGCTCAATTTCAGCCAGGTAAGCGGTGGCTGCCAAAGTTAGAGGCGCAGGTTGGCAAACTGCAACAACATGTGTGTCCGGACCCAATTCTTTCATGAAATCGACAAGATAGAGAGTATAGTCTTCTACATCGAACTTGCCTTCGGACACGGGAATATCACGCGCATTATGCCAGTCGGTAACGTACACCTCGCAGTTGACCAGCAGACTTTTGACTGTGGACCGCAACAAGGTCGCGTAGTGTCCCGACATCGGGGCGACCAGCAGCACTTTGCGCGGTTGTTCTTCGCGCCCGTTCACGCGCACATGGATCAGGTCGCCGAAAGGCCGCTCCATCACCGGGACGATATCGACAATGTGGTCTTTGCCATCTTCGCAGGTATAGGTGCGGATGCCCCAGTCGGGTTTGGCGATCATGCGCTGAAAGGTGCGCTCGGTCACTTCGCCCCAGGCTGCCATCATGCTGAACGCAGGGTTGGGAACCATCGAAAACAACGGGTAGGACGCCATCGCACTGGCCGTCGCGCCCATCCACTGGTTGGTGTTGCGCATGGTTTCCATCAAGTCGTAGGTCAGCATGTAGCGCATAAAATGGGCCTCCTGAGTGTCAGCCGAAAGTTCGGACCATTCGTCGCTTTGCCCCAACGCATTTGCGACGTTATTCTGCATAGCAGCGAGGTTAGGGGGGAATTGTTAAAATGACAACAAGTGAAGACCAGACACGAGAGCTGACCGAAGAACACCTTGAACGACTTAAAGAAAATATGAATAAAGTCGAAGCGCTCTCAAAGCGGCTGGTCGAAGTTATGGCCGGAAAAAAGGCGCACAACCCCGCGCTGGACGGCCCGAATCAAGATCTTTTTGCAAAGGCAGCAACGGCGTATCTGACCGAAGCGTGGCAGAATCCCGCCAAGCTGCTTGAGCACCAGATCGAATACTGGGGCAAATCCGTTATGAACTTTGCCGAGGCGCAGCAAGCGCTTACCAAGGGCGAGGTCGAAGATGACGAAACCCGCCCAAGAGACAAGCGTTTTTCCAACCCCATGTGGGAAAGCAACCCCTATTTCCGCTTTATCCGTCAACAGTACCAAACAAACGCGGACGCCATCGCGCAGGCTGTCGCTTCGGTTGAGGACTTGGACGGCACGGACAAGCGCCGCCTGCGGTTCTTCTCGCAACAGATCGTGGACATGATGTCTCCGACAAATTTCCTCGCGACCAACCCCGATGCGCTGGAAAAAGCTGTTGAGACGGAAGGGCAGTCGCTGATCCAGGGGCTAGAGAACCTGGTGGCGGATCTCGAAGCCAATGACGGCGAGATGGTTGTAAAGCTGGCTGATGAAACCGCCTTTGAAGTCGGCGGCAATATTGCCACGACGCCGGGTGAGGTCGTGTATCGAAACCGGTTAATGGAGTTGATTCAGTACAAGCCGGCGACCGAGACAGTTCACGAAACGCCGATTATCCTGTTCCCGCCTTGGATCAACAAGTTCTATATCCTCGATCTCAAGGCCCAGAACAGCCTGATCAAATGGGTGACTGAACAGGGCTACACCTTGTTTGTTGTCAGTTGGGTGAATGCGGATGCATCGCACGCGGACATTGGCATGGCCGACTACGTCGAAGAAGGTTTCCTGACGGCGATCGAGCAGGTCAAGTCGATCTGCAAGGTCAAACAGGTCAATGCGGTCGGGTATTGCATCGCCGGCACCACGCTCAGCCTGACACTGTCGCTGCTGAAACAGCGCGGGGACAAGTCGGTCAAGTCTGCAACGCTTTTCACTGCTCTGACCGATTTTGGCGATCAAGGAGAATTCACACCGTTCCTTCAGAACGATTTTGTAGACGGGATCGAGGAGCAGGTTGCAAAGGACGGCGTGCTCAAGGCTTGGGTGATCGGACGGACGATGTCGTTCCTAAGGTCGAATGACCTGATCTATGGGCCTGCGATCCGTAGTTACATGATGGGCGAGACACCGCCCGCCTTTGATTTGCTGTTCTGGAACGGGGATGGCGCAAATCTGCCCGGTCGCATGGCGGTCGAATACCTTCGGGGTTTGTGCCAAAGCAATGATTTCGTCAACCAAGGCTTCGAGCTGCTGGGACACACTCTACATGTGCGCGACGTTGATGTCCCCGTGATGGCCATCACATGCGAGACCGACCACATCGCCGCCTGGAAAGACTGCTATCGCGGAGTGCAGCAGATGGGGTCTCGGTCCAAGACATTTGTGGTCTCGGAATCCGGTCATATCGCTGGGATCGTGAACCCGCCCAGCAAAAAGAAATATGGTCACTACACGAACCCGGATATGAAAGCAGACGCTGAAACTTGGTTGAAAGAGGCCGACTATCACCAAGGATCCTGGTGGCCCCTGTGGGAGGCCTGGCTGAAAAAACGCTCTGGCAAACAAGTACCAGCCCGAGAGCCCGGCGATTCGGAACATCCACCTCTGGCGCCTGCGCCTGGTACGTATGTGTTGGTCAAGTCAACGAATTGATTTTCCGTGACTTCTTGAGATTTTCTGCACTGCAGCAAGAAAAAACTTGCAATGCTGCGGTGCAGCAACCATATTGTCCTCAAGCTGATGAAAGCCGGGGTGGGCCCGGTTCGGCAAAAGGATTAGGAAAATGGCAAAGACTCAAGACTTTACCGCGACCCTGAAAGACATGATGGGCGCGTTCCCTGTTGACACCACCGCTCTGGAAGGTGCCTTCAAGTCGACCGCAAGCCTGAACGAAAAGCTGTCGGGTGTTGCACTGGAAGCCGCTGAAAAGTCGGCCGAGATCTCGAACAAATGGACCAAAGACACTCTGGCCAAACTGACCGAGATGTCGAAAGCAAAAGCAGAACCTGCTGACTACGCCAAAGCTGCGACCGATTTCGCAAGCGCGTCGGCTGAAGTTGCTGCTGAAAATCTGGCGGCCTTCGCTGAAATCGCGAAGAAAGTTCAGACCGAAACCGTCGAGCTGCTGATGGCTGCTGGCAAAGAAGCTGCAGAAGACGCGACTGCTGCTGTCAAAAAAGCCACCAACGACGTGACAGCTGCTGCCAAGAAAGCAACTGCTGCGAAGTAAAGAGAATGCCGCGAGGCGCACCCATTCCTCCCAACCGGTGCAATCGCGCAGGGCAGGTCGAAAGACCTGCCCTTTCTTTTTGTGCTGCAGTCGCATAACCTCTGCTGCAACGCATCATCCTTGGGGAGGGAAAACGGTGGCAGACCAAGAAAAACCGTTGCTGATCAAACGTTATGCCAGTCGTCGGCTGTATAACACCGAGACCAGCGATTACGTCACGCTCGAGGATATCGCAGCGTTTATTCGTGATGGCCGCGAAGTTCAGATCATCGACCTGAAAACCGGGGACGATCTGACTCGGCAGTACCTGCTTCAAATCATTGCCGAACATGAAAGCCGGGGCGAGAATGTGCTGCCGGTGAATGTGCTAAATGATCTTGTGCGCAGCTACATGCTGCCGGGCGGTGGGATGATGCCTCAGTTTCTGCAAAGCTCGTTCGAGATGCTGCGCGAAAGCCAGTCAAAAATGATGGAGAACATGAGCGCCATGAACCCGATGTCTCAGATGCCGGGGTTCGAGGCGATGCAGGCGCAGCAACAGGCGTTTCTCAAGGCGATGACTGGTGGCTTGTCCGGCGGTTGGTCTGGCCCGGACAAAGAGGGTGAGGGTAAGGCAGAGCCGAAAGAGGATCTGGACGACATCAAAAAGCAGCTTGCCGAATTGCAGCAGAAACTGTCCAAGCTGAACTGATCCAGCCCCTCAGAACGAAAAAAAGCCCGCCTTTGGCGGGCCTTTTTATGTGATGGGGTATTGATCAGGTGCCGAAAGCCATCGCCGGCGCGGTGACCTCACCTACGGATGCCAGTAGAATATCGGCGATTATGTCCAGCTCTTCGCGGGTTAGGCGAACGGGTAGGCGCACGTCGCAAGCCTTCATCAACATCGCGCGGGTTTGCGGCAATTCGACCTGCTCGGGCAGGAATTGCCAGTTCCAAAAGGCGCGGGCATTGTCTTCACTCAGACCGAAAACCTGCACTTTGACCCCGCGCGCCTCGGACGCGGCCGCAAAAGCGCGGATGTCATCATCGCTGAGGCCGACCAAGTTGAACTGGATCGAGTCCGGGGCACGGCGCTCGGGCGACAGTGGGGCGGGCACGTCGATATTCGGCGACGTGTTCAGGCGGTCCGCGACATAGTCGTGATTGGACAGACCGTCGCGCACCCGACGCGCCAATTCCGGAATCTGCGGGCGGATTACGGCCGCGCTGAGGTTGCTCATCCGCAGATTATACAGCGGCAACTTGTTCTGCCAGCGGGCAAAGGCTTGCTCCAGCTCGGGCGAATTGTCTCCGTGCGGGCCTTTGTGCTTTTTCCAGTTGTGCTCATAGGCGCCCGACATGATCACGGCCTGCGCCACCAGATCGGCGTCATCAGTGATCAGGATGCCACCTTCGCCAGCGTTGATCATCTTGTAGGACTGGAACGAGAAACAACCGACCTTGCCGATCGTGCCAATATTGCGCCCGTGCCAGGTGGTGCCCAGAGAATGGGCAGCATCCTCGATTACGGGAATGTCGCGCGCATCGCACAGCGCCATGATCGCGTCCATGTCGGACGTGTGTCCGCGCATATGGCTGATGATCACGGCCTGAACATCGTCAAGTTTGGTGGCAAAGTCCGCCATGTCGATACGGTAATTCTCAGCAACTTCGCACAGCACCGGAATGCAATCTGCGTGAACGACCGAGGACGGGACGGCGGCAAAAGTAAAGCCGGGGATCAGGACACGCGCGTCGCGCGGTAGACCCAGCGCCTTGAGCGACAGGAACAACGCGGCCGAGCAGGACGAAACCGCCAGCGCGTATTTGGTTCCAAGCAACTCGGCAAATTCGGCCTCAAGCAACGCAACCGGAGCGTCTTGCGGTGCGGTATAGCGAAACAGGTCGCCCGACTGCATCAAGGCGTCGATGGCGTCACGGGCGGCTGCGGGGATGGGTTCGGCGTCATGGACGTTTGGAGGAAGCGTCATATTTGGTTTTCCCGAATTCTATCTTTGGGAAATATAAAGCTGATGAGGGCGCAATCCAAGCCTTCATTCACCCTAACGGCGAAATTTCACCAATCTGTCGTAAATTAAAGGCCGAGCCGGTCCCGCAGCGCAAACCATGTCATTGCCAGCACCAGCAGGGGGCTGCGCAGGGCGGTGCCTCCGGGGAAAGGCAGGGCGGGGACGCGGGCCATGGTGTCGAACCCTTCGGCCTGTCCCTGAATAGCCAGCGCCATCAGTTGTCCCGCATGGGTCGCGGTGCCAACCCCATGACCGGAGTAGCCCGAAGCGGACAGGATATTAGGTGCAACCCGCGTCAGATAGGGCATCCGCCGCATGGTGATCGCCAGCGTACCGCCCCAGGCATAGTCTATCTTCACGTCACGAAGGTGCGGGAAAATCTCGGTCATCGGTTTGCGGACCTTGGCGGCGATGTCGGTTGGGAAGCGATAGCCATAGCTTTCGCCGCCGCCGAACAGCAGCCGGTTATCAGCGCTAAGGCGGAAATAGTTCACCACGAACTTAGTGTCGGCCACCGCTACGTCGCGGGTCAGAACACGGGCGGCATCGGCGCCCAAAGGCTCGGTCGCGGCGATGAAATTGTTGATAGGCATAACCCGCGCGGCGACCTTGCTGTTCAGGCTACCGAGGTATCCGTTACAGGCCAGAATAACGTGATCGGCGGTGACCTTGCCTTGCGCTGTGTGGACGATGGCGGGCGAGGTTTCCTCGACCCCTGTCACCTCGGTGCTTTCGTAGATGCGCACGCCCGCTTTGGCCGCTGCCTGCGCCAGCCCCAGCGCATAGTTCAGCGGATGCAGATGCGCTGCACCCATATCCAAGTAGCCACCACGATAGGTGGGCGAGGGGCACAACCCGTGGCCCGCGCCTTCGTCCAACAGCTCCAACTGGTCATAGCCATAGCGATCGGACAAATGCGCCGCGTGATCGTGCAGTTCTTTCTGTTCACCGTTGGACAGGCCCAGAGCGGCAATGCCCGGTTTCAAATCGCAATCGATCTGGTGCTTTGCGATCAACGATTTGACCAGAGCCTTTGCGTCCTCGGCCAGATCCCACAGCTTGGCGGCGTCATCATCACCTACCAACCGTTCGAGGTCTTCCTGATCCATCCGCTGTGCGCTGCCCAACTGACCGCCATTGCGACCTGACGCACCGAAGCCTGCGCGATGCGCTTCAAGCAGCACCACGCTGAACCCGGCTTCGGCCAGATGTAGCGCGGCGGACAAACCGGTATAGCCAGCACCGACCACGCAGACATCGGCTTTCTCGTCGCCCGACAGCACCGGAAAGCGGTCGATCGGGTTGGCCGTGGCCGCGTACCAGCTGGCCGGATACTCGGCCTTGCGGTCGTTGGAATAGAGCAGGTTCATCGCCATGCCTCAAACATTCAGCAGCAGATGTTCCCGTTCCCACGGCGAGATGACCTGCAGGAACTCCTCATATTCGGCGCGTTTGACGATGCCGTAAACACGGGCGAATTCGGGGCCGAGAACGTCGTGCAACTCGGTCGCTTCGTCGAACAGATCAAGCGCGTTGCCCATGACTTGTGGGATGTCGCCATCGCCTTCATAGGCGTCGCCATAGAACTGACGGCGTGGGCGTTCTTGCTGGGTGAGGCCCAGATAACCGCAGGCCAGTGACAGCGCGATGCCCAGATAGGGGTTGCAGTCCATCCCGGCGATACGGTTTTCGACCCGGCGCGCCTCTGGCCCGGATAGCGGCACGCGAATGCCCGTGGTGCGGTTGTCGCGCGCCCATTCCAGATTGATCGGAGCGGCGTGATCTTTCACGTAGCGGCGGTAGGAATTCACGTAGGGCGCCATCACCGCCAACCCCGAGGGCAGGTGGTTTTGCAGCCCGGCAATGAAGTTATAAAACGCATCCGTCTCACCCCCCTGAGGGCCCGAGAAGATGTTCTGGCCAGTCTCAATGTCGGTGATCGAGTGGTGAATATGCATGGCCGATCCGGGTTCATCGACAATCGGTTTGGCCATGAAGGTGGCAAAGCAATTGTGACGAAGTGCGGCCTCGCGGATCAGGCGTTTGAAATAAAACACTTCGTCAGCCAGCTTGACGGGATCGCCGTGACGGAGGTTGATTTCTAGCTGGCCAGCGCCGCCTTCCTGCGTGATGCCGTCGATTTCAAATCCCTGATGCTCGGCGAAATCGTAAATGTCGTCGATCACCGGGCCGAATTCGTCCACTGCCGTCATCGAATACGCCTGACGTGCCGCCGCCGGACGACCCGACCGCCCCATCATGGGCTTGATGCCCTGAGCGGGGTCCACGTTGGGGGCGACCAGAAAGAACTCCATCTCGGGCGCGACAATCGGGTTCCAGCCCTTGTCGTGATACAGCTTCACGACGCGCTTGAGCACGTTGCGCGGGCTGAAGGGGATCGGATTTTCGTCGCGATCATATGCGTCGTGAATAACCTGCAATGTCCAGTCGCCGGTCCAGGGGGCGGCCGATGCGGTAGACATGTCGGGCTTTAGGATCATGTCGCGTTCGATAAACCCATCGTCACCAGCAGCTTCGCCCCAGTCGCCAGTGATCGTCTGATAGAAAATGCTGTCCGGCAGGTGGAAATAGGATTGCTTGGCGAATTTCGAGGCAGGCACCGCCTTGCCCCGCGCAATTCCGGGCAGGTCCGAGATGATGCATTCGACTTCGTCCAAACGCTGACCTTCGATATAGGTCTGTGCTGCCTGCGGCAGTTGATCTTTCCAGTCGGCCATCAGGCCCTCTCTTTCTTCAAAAACTCCGCCATAAGCCGACCGATCTTCGGGTTGTCGTCATTAGCGGGCAGGCGGTTGGTGGCCGCCTGCATCAATTCATCGGGTACAAGACCTTTGCCACGTGTGTCCATCAAGCCCTTGATAAACCCATCTCCGTATTCCGGATGAGCCTGCACGGTCCAGATTGTATCCCCATAAGCGACCATGGCGTTCTGGCAGAAGTCGTTGGTGCCGGTCACGCGCGCGTCGTCTGGCAGGGAAACCACCTGATCTTGATGCCACGCGTTCAGCGTCACCGTCTGGCCATCCAGATCGTAATCCGTGCGGCCCACGGCCCAGCCGCCTTTGAACTTTTCAACCTTGCCGCCCAACGCCTGAGCAATGATCTGGTGTCCGAAGCAGACACCGATCAGCGGCTGGCCCTTGTCCCGGATCGCGCGGATCAAGTCTTCAAGCGGCGGTATCCAGGCATGATCCTCATACGCACCATGGCGCGAGCCGGTGATGACCCAGCCATCTGCGGCACCGGTGCTGTCGGGGAACTGGTTATCCACGACATTGAACGTCTCGAATTCAAACCCGTTGCCGCCCAGCAGGTCGCGGAACATTCCGTCATATTCGCCGAATTCGTCGTGCAACTCGTCCGGAGGGTGGCCGGTTACAAGGATACCGATTTTCATAGGTCACCAAATTTGATCAAATTTATTCTAGCCCACCACATCAGAGTGGGCAAGGGGGGTCAGACGGCCTCGACGTAGCTTAGCCAATGCGTATCCGGCTGGCGTTCGGCAAATCGGAGGATCTCTTGCCGCTTTGTCATGGCCATGTTCTGTATCAGCGCGGCTGGAAAGACACGCGCGACGCAGGGGTCGGTCTCGAACGCGGAAATGGCGGATGCCCAATCAGCGGCCAGTTGTGGCAGGCCGTCGATGTCATAGGCATTGCCGGTGATCGGGGCAGGCGGCTCGGTCGCGTCTTCGATCCCGTTCATTGCAGCTCCCAATACGGCGGCCAGCATCAGATAGGGGTTGATGTCTCCACCGGCCACACGATGCTCGATCCGGCGCGCTGCGGGGGCACCGCCGGGAATACGCAGAGCGGCTGTGCGGTTTTCATAGGCCCAGCTTGCGCCCGTGGGCGCGTGGGCACCGGGCACAAGCCGGGTGAAGGAATTGCCGTGCGGCGCAAAGATCAGGGTGCTACCGGGCATTGCCGCCAGACACCCGGCGATAGCGTGGCGCAGCGTGTCCGTCCCCTCGGGACCGCTATTGTCAAAGATGTTCCGACCCTGACCGTCCACAACTGAGAAATGCACATGCATCCCATTGCCTGCGTCTTCGGCATAGGGTTTGGCCATGAACGTGGCGGTAAAGCCGTATTTGCGGGCCAGACCGCGCGTCAAGGCTTTGAAAAGCCACGTATCATCGGCGCAGCGCATGGCGTCCTGATGGTTCAGGTTGATCTCGAACTGGCCAATGCCGCTTTCGGAAATGGCGGTCTGGGCGGGGATACCCATCGCAGCGCAACCATCGTAGAGGTCGGTGAAAAAGGCATCAAACGCGTCCATCTCGGCCATGGAAAGCACCGCCTCATCCACTAGCCTGCGTCCGGTAATGGGGTTCAGCGGCGGCTGCGGTTGCGCGCCGGACGAGTCCAGCAGAGTGAACTCCAGTTCCGTCGCGGCGATCACGGACCAGCCGCGCTGGGCATAGCGGTCCAGCACAGCGGCCAGCGCATGACGCGGGTCTCCGGCAAAGGGGGTGCCGTGGTCATCATAAAGACACATGGGCACCAGTGCGGTGTCCACATCCAGCCACGGCATCGGGACGGGGCCGCGCTCGGTCGGCAGCAGCACACCATCGGCATCACCGGATTCAAAGACCAGTGGGCTGCCGTCAATATCCGCGCCCCACAGGTCGACGTTCAGCGCCGAAAACGGCATCCGAACCGATCCTTTGTCCAGCTTGTCGGCATAAGAGGGCGGCACGCGTTTACCCCGCAACTGACCGTTAAGGTCACAGGCTGCAACGCGAAAACTGTGCAGGGCGCTCAGGTCCATCGGGGTCTCCATCACTCTGGTTCCCCGAGGTTTAGTCGACGCGAGGCATCTTGTCACGAAATTTGATCAAATTACCCCGCGCCGAGAGGAGGCGCGGGGTTTTGGCCTCAAACGAAGTTGACGCCGTTCTCAGCCATCGGGTGCGCGGCCACAAGGGTGCCCGTCATCGCATGGATGGCATTCGCCAAAGCGGGTGCCGACGGTGGTGTTCCGGGTTCCCCCACACCTGTCGGCGCTTCGGCGGATGGCACGATGTGCACGTCGATAGCGGCGATGTCGCCGATGCGCAGCGGTTCGTAGTCGGGGAAGTTGAACTGATCCACCGCACCACTGGTCAGCGTGATCTGATCGCGCATCACGTGGCCAATGCCATAACCGATGCCACCCTCCATCTGGGCGCGCACGACGTCGGGATTGACGGCAATACCGCAATCCACGGCGCAAGTGACCTTTTCGATCTTGATACCACTTTCCGCGTCGCCCGAGATTTCGACGACCTCGGCCGCGTAAGAGCCAAAGGATTTATGCACCGCGATCCCTTGCGAACGACCTTCTGGGACATTGCTCCAGCCAGCTTTCTCAGCCGCCAACTTCAAAACGGCGGCCTTGCGCTGCTGATCCGGGTTCGTGCTGTCGGACAGATGGGCCAGACGGAACTCGACCGGGTCACGACCAGCGGCCTCGGCCGCCAAGTCCATCATGGTCTCCATCGCATAGGCGGTGTGGGTATGCCCGACCGAGCGCCACCACAGAACCGTGGTCGCCTTGGGTGTATCGGTCAGGCCAACGGCCATGCCGGGGATGGCGTAGGGCGTACCCAGAACACCTTCGACCGAGGTGTGATCCACACCGTCATGCACCGTGACCGCCTCAAAAGGGGTGCCTTTGGTGACAGGTTGCCCAGCGATACGATGTTGCCAGCCGACGATATTGCCGTCCGTATTCAAGCCTACCCGAACCTTGTGGCCAAAGGCGGGGCGGTAGTAGCCGCTGCGGATGTCGTCCTCGCGCGTCCAAACCAGTTTCACCGGGCGCGAGCGATCGGTGACCACAAAGGCAAGCGCAGCTTCGACCTGATAATCCGCATCAGGCGTGGCGCGGCGACCGAACGAGCCTCCGGCCAGCATGGTCTTGATGTGGATCTTCTCAGGTGGCAGTTGGAAGATTTGCTGATAGGCCATATGCGGGCCGGTCGGCATCTGTGCGCCGTCATGCAGAACGATATCGCCCTCGGCTGTCTGTTCGATGGTGCAGTTCAAAGGCTCCATCGGCGCATGAGCCAGCAGCGGGAAGTAGAAGGTCTTTTCGACCACCTTATCCGCCCCGTCGATGGCGGCCGAAACCGCCGCAACATCCGCCTTGTTCACGTTATACGTTGGCTCGGCGTCCAACGCAGCCATGATCTCGGACCTGATCTGATCCGAGTCGCGGGTTTCCGCGCCAGACATGTCCCAGTCGACCTCAAGCGCGTCACGCGCCTGAATCGCGGCCCAGGTGTTTTCGGCATACACCGCAACGCCTGCCTGATTGGGCAGAACGGCGGCACTGATATAGCCTTTGACCTCTTTCGACGCGCTGTCGTCAAAGCCCTTGGCAATGCCACCCTTGGATTCGGGGCGCTTGATCATGGCGACCATCTGGTTGGGCAGATGCACATCCATCGCAAACATCGCCTGACCGTTACCCTTGATGGCCGAGTCCTTGCGGCGCACGGCTTCGTTGCCGATCAGACGGAATTCGGACGGGTCTTTCAAACGCGGCTCGGCTGGCGCTTCGAGTTGCGACGCCGCGGCCACGAAGTCCGCAATCGGGGCGGACTTGTCGCCAGCTTTGACGATACCCTCCTCGATTGTAATGCCCGATGCGTCCACGCCCCAGCTTTGGGCGGCGGCGTTGATCAGCATCTCGCGCGCAGCGGCACCGGCCTGGCGGTATTGCAGCCACGAGTTCGCCATCGCGGTCGATCCGCCTGTACCCTGGAACGGACCGAAAAGCAGGTTGTTATAGACGTTTGGATCAGAAGGCGCGAATTCGTATTCGATCTGGTCCATGGTCAGACCGATTTCCTCGGCGATCAACGTCGGAAGGCCGGTAGCCGGACCCTGACCCTTTTCAAAGTGCTTGACGATGGCAGTCACGGTGCCAACTGCGTCGATTTTCACGAACGGGTTGAACTGAGACGTCTCGGTTGAGGCCGCAGCAAGCGCTCCATCAGGGCGTGCGCCGATCAGCAGCACAGCACTGGCAGCAGCGGCACCCTTCAAAAACCCACGGCGAGAGGTGTTGATGGTCATGGATCAAGCCTCCAGAATATCGGACGCGCGCTGGATA
Source organism: Ruegeria sp. CL6 (assembly GCF_056536465.1). Classification (NCBI taxonomy): domain Bacteria; kingdom Pseudomonadati; phylum Pseudomonadota; class Alphaproteobacteria; order Rhodobacterales; family Roseobacteraceae; genus Ruegeria; species Ruegeria sp. CL6. The sequence goes on along the minus strand of NZ_JBQFPR010000001.1, from coordinate 624,102 downwards.
CCGGCGCGGATGCGTTGATAGGTGGCACAGCGGCAGGCGTTGCCGGACATGTAGTCGTCGATTTCCTCGACCGAGGGTTTGGGGTTCTCGGATAGCAACCCGACAGCCGACATCACCTGACCCGACTGGCAATAGCCGCACTGAACGACGTCCAGTTCGACCCAAGCCTGCTGGACGGCCGCGCCGATCTTGTCGTCGCCCACGGCCTCAATCGTGGTGATCTCGGCGTCCTCGACGTCTTCGATATAAGTCTGGCACGAGCGCACGGGTTCGCCATTCAAATGCACAGTGCAAGCGCCACAGGATGCAACGCCGCAGCCAAATTTGGTTCCGGTCAGCTTCAATTCATCCCGGATCACCCACAGCAGGGGCGTGCCGGGTTCGGCGTCAACCGTGTGGGTCTGGCCGTTCAATTTTAAGGTCAGTGACATGAGGGGGATACTCCATGTTGGGCTGGTTACCTGAATCGGTAAACTGGCGGGTTTACCGTAGGTGACAATTCCAAATCTGTAAACCCATGAGTTTACCTAGAGTTTGACCTCGATCTGTCAATGGGACTATAGCTATTAAATATGAACGACATCAGTGCGCCGAATGCGGCGAAACATGCTCAGATCATCGAAGCAGCGGTTGCCGAGTTCCAGGACAAGGGATTCGCAGCGGCCAGCATGGATCGTATTTCACTGCGCGCCGAAGTCTCTAAGCGCACGTTGTACAAGTACTTTGAAAGCAAGGAAAACCTGTTTCGTTCCATAGTGATAGAGCTGTCGGGCAGGTTCGCCGAGGTGCAGGATATCCGCTATGAAAAAGGCCGCGATATCCGAGAGCAATTGACTGAACTGGCATGGGCCGAAGGGCGCATTCTGATGTTGCCCGAAGTTATGGCCATGTCGCGGATGGTGATCAGCGAAACCTTGCGCAACCCGGATCTGGCGGCTGCGGCGCAGGGCAAGCTGGACAAGACCGCGATCTTTGCTGCCATGTTGAAAGATGCCGCAGATGACGGGCAATTGCGGATCGAAGACCCACAGGCCGCCGGGCAGGAGTTCATTGGCCTCATCAAAGCCAAGGCGTTTTGGCCAATTATTTTCTCTGGTGACGTTCTGAACAAGGACGAGATGGAAGCCACCATCAACAGCAGCGTTGACATGATCCTCAGCCGCTACGGTATTTGACTGTTTCGATGTCTCAGACGGTGGACCCGCCGACAGTTCGCGATCTTTGCATTTTCCCGGCTGTTGTCATTCCATGTGGCGCTTGATCCCAAAAGAGTGGTAGACCGCACCCTTGGAAACGGATCGTCTCCTTAAAGTTCGCGGAGAAAGTCGGGAAAGATGTCGGACGCACCTGAGATCAATAAGCCATCGCGCGCTGAAATTTGGCGTGCTGCACGCCTGTCCGTTGCGCCGATGATGGACTGGACCGATCGGCATTGCCGTTACCTGCATCGGATGCTTAGCGCGCAGACCCTGCTGTATACCGAGATGGTAACCGCCCCGGCATTGGTGCGCGGTGGGGCGTTGCATTTGCTGGATTATAACCCGCAAGAGCATCCTGTTGCGCTGCAACTCGGTGGGTCTGATCCGCAGGAGCTGGCGCAGGCTGCACAATTGGGCGCTGAGGCCGGGTATGATGAAATCAACCTGAACTGCGGTTGCCCTTCGGACCGGGTGCAATCGGGCACGTTCGGTGCCGTACTGATGAAAGACCCGGCTCGCGTTGCGGACTGTGTGGCCGCGATGCAAGAAGCGGTCGACGTCGAAGTCACCGTCAAATGCCGGATCGGGGTGGACGAGCAAAACCCTGAAGAGGTTCTGCCTCAGTTTCTGAACGCCATACGTGATGCAGGGTGCAATCGCGTGACGATCCACGCGCGCAAGGCGTGGTTGCAAGGGCTTAGCCCCAAGGAAAACAGGGATATTCCACCGCTGGACTATGATCTCGTCCACCGCATGAAGGCGGAATTTGGCGCGCTTCACATCTCGATCAATGGCGGCATATCCTCGCTGGAGCAGGCGCAGGCTCATCTGGATGCTGGGTTGGACGGGGTCATGATCGGGCGGGCGGCGTATCACCAGCCCACTGACATTCTGGCCGGGGCTGATCATCTTATCTTTGGGTCCGGGCAAGCTGCGGACCCGGTTGATGTCGTTCAAAAAATGGTGCCCTATGTTGAACGGCACCTTGCCGAGGGTGGCCGTTTGCACCAAATCACGCGCCATATGCTGGGTCTGTTTGCGGGCCGCCCCGGTGCGCGGGCCTGGCGGCGGACCTTGTCCGAAGGCGCGGTGCATGACGCGGCTGGTCCCGAGGTTATGTTGCAGGCGCTCGAACGTGTTGCGCCTCTGGCCGAGGCGGTGGTGAACTAGGATACGGCGATTAAGCCGGTATGGGGGAAGAATGCCCGAGACGATGTTGCTGGCCCAGATGTTGGGCCTTTTGCTTGTGATCGGGGCGCTGGCCGGTGTGCTGGCCGGATTGCTTGGCGTGGGGGGCGGCATCGTTCTGGTTCCAGCCTTTTTCTACGCTTTTCAAACGCTCGGGTATGGCGGACCACAATTGATGCAGTTGTGTCTTGCGACCTCGCTGGCGACGATCATCGTGACCTCGATCCGATCGGTTCTGGCGCATAACAAGAAAGGTGCTGTGGACTGGGATATCCTGCGTGGCTGGGGGCCGGGGATCGCCGTGGGTGCTGTCATTGGCGTGATGGTGGCGTCAGCGCTACGGACCGAAGCGCTTCAGGCTTTGTTCGGTGTTCTGGGGATGGTCATCGGGGCCTATCTGGGCCTTGGCAAATCTGAGTGGCGGTTGGGCGATGCCATGCCCAAAGGTATCCGCCGGGCCATTCTGTCGCCCAGCGTCGGGTTTTTGTCTGTGTTGATGGGGATCGGCGGGGGCAGTTTCGGCGTTCCGCTGATGAGCCTGTTCAACACGCCCATTCACCGTGCCGTGGCAACGGCAGCCGGGTTTGGTGTGATCATTGCGGTTCCGTCTGTTCTTGGCTTCTTGTTTCTCGATATCGCGCCCGAGCACCGGCCCCCGCTGACGATCGGTGCAGTCAATCTTGTGGCTTTTGCGATCGTTGTCGCCATGACGATGATCACAGCCCCTTGGGGGGTGAAACTGGCGCACGCGATGGACCCGAAACCTCTGAAACGTGTATTCGCCGTGTTCCTGACGCTTGTCGCCCTGAATATGTTGCGCAAAGCGCTGGGGTTGTGAGCGATTTTTGGCAATCGGGCTGGGTGAAATTCCCCTTTGATCCGGCCCTTGCGGGTTGGGTGAAACATGCCCTTCCCGCCGCGCGTGCTTCGATTTCGGACCCGGTCCATGCCGAGTGGCTGGATTGCGAAGGCACGTGGTTCATCGGTGTGGATGCGTTGGACAATGACGAACGGGGCCGGGTCGGTCAGTCCGGGGATCTGTCCGGGGCAGCTATGAGTTTCATCCGCGAGCATTACGGCGACCTGCCGTTGCACAAAGGGCAGGTCTCGGTCATTTATCCCGGTTACCCACGTCCACGGCGGGGTGAAAGTGAGGCGGCTGGTCGGTACAGGTTGAACCGCGATGCAGCCCATGTGGATGGGTTGCGTCCAACAGGACCGGATCGCCGACGCCGTGTGGATGAGCCGCATGCGTGGATTCTTGGCATTCCCCTGACCGAGGTCAGCGATAACGCGTCGCCCATGGTCTTGTGGGAGGGCAGTCATAAAATTCTGGGCCCCGCGTTCTCCAAAGCCCTTCAAGGCTCGCCAAAAGAAACGATGCACAAAGTTGATATCACCGATATCTATCAAGCCGCCCGCCGAGACGTGTTCGAGACGTGCCGCCGTATCGAGCTGCCCGCCAAGCCGGGTGAGGCTTATCTGTTGCATCGTCACTGTCTGCACGGCGTGGCACCGTGGCCAGACAGCGCCTCGGCTGGACCGGATGGACGGATGATTGCCTATTTTCGCCCTGAATTCACCGGGGGAGTAGCCGAGTGGATAGAATCTCCGTAACCTCCCGACATTGTTCAGGTTAGGAGGTTTTTCGATGATGACGATCCATACGAATTCAGACGGTGCCTTAATCGAAGTTGAATTGTCGGGCGAAGTCACCAGCAGCGATTACAACGACACACTTATTCCAGCTATCGAGGCGGCACTGGCCGAACATGACACGGTCCGCCTGATGGCAGTCGTGCAGCCGGAATTCACGGGTTACGATATCGGGGCCGCTTGGTCTGACACAAAGCTGGGGCTAAGCCATTGGCGCGGGTTTGACAGGATCGCAGTCGTGGCCGATCAGGGCTGGGTCCAGACCAGCGCTCGGTTTGCGGCTCCGATCATGCCCTGTCCCGTGCAGGTTTTTGAACTTTCCGAAATTGAAGCTGCCCGCCGCTGGATGCGTGAATCGCTGGGGTCCATCCATGTGACCGATTTGGGCGGGCCATGTGTCCAGATCAGTTTGCTGGGCAAGCTGGACCCGGACGAATACAAGAAGGCCGAGGTCAATTTGGATGGGTTGCTGGCCACCAAAGAGGGTTTTCGCCTGTTGATTGACCTCCGGGAATTTGATGGATGGCAAGGGCTGACGGCGCTGGCTGCTCATTTTCGGCTGGCAAGTGGACATGTTGGAATGTTGGACAGGGCCGCCATTGTCGGCGACAAGGCTTGGCAGCATCTTGCGCAACGGGTCGCCAGTCACGTCTTAGGGGCGAGAACACAGTTTTTCCCGTCAGAAGAATACGAGAACGCCAAGTCTTGGCTGGCTGTCGGGTGACCGAATTTCACCTTTAGGTGGGCGTAAAGTAAAAATAGTCGTGTCTGGGCTTTGCTTGATCGAGGCGTCGGGAAAAACACCGATGCTGAAGCGCGCCGCCGAGGGCTGCAACGCACGCGTCACTTGTCTTTGAACTGACCCCCTCGAAGTTCAGGCCAACTCGCAGCGGCGTAGGCTCAGCAGGGGAAATCCAGCGAGATCAGGACTTGTTCAGGCGGGCCGTGCGCCCACCACGGCGCTTTGCAAGCTGAGGCTTGCGCGCCGGCAGAGCGTCCATGATCTCGGCGCGCTCAGTGCTGTCCATTCTGGACCAGCGCGAGATTTCGTCGATGGTGCGATAACATCCGGTGCAGATACGCTCGGTCGGGTGTACGACGCAGATTTGGACGCAAGGGCTTTCGACCTCGTTCCGTTTCCAAACCATATTCGTCATTGGCGTATTCCGATCCTAAAGAAAGCGCAGCCTGTCCAGCGCACCTTGCAAAATATAACCTGCCGCAACGTGGTCGATAACCTGTCCGCGACGTTTTCGTGTCGTATCCGCCTCTAACAGTGCTTTTTCTGCCGCAACAGTGCTGAGCCGCTCGTCCCAGAACCCGATGGGAATATCCGTCAGACGTGCCATGTTTCGTGCAAATGCACGGGTGGATTGGCAGCGCGGTCCTTCCGTGCCGTCCATGTTCTTGGGCAGACCCAGCAGAAGCCCCCCGATCTCGCGGTCTGCGATAAGTTCCAAAAGCCGAGCTGAATCCAAGGTGAATTTCTTTCGCCGCACGGTTTCCAGAGGGCTGGCAACGCCGCGCATTCGGTCAGACACCGCGACGCCTATGGTCTTTTCCCCGAGATCAAGCCCCATCAGCGCGGTCATTGGCGGAAGGGATGCGGCAAAATCTTCAAACGCGTCGTGAATCATTGCGCAACTCCGGCCTGACGCGCTGCCGCTGCAAGCGTTTGTAGGGCAGAGGCGTTCCCCGCGAAGACAGATTTCGATTCCTCGTAGATACCCGCCGCGCGTTCGCTGTCTCCAACCACACCAAGGGCCGTGATCAATTGTGCCCATTCTGCGGGCGAGCCCCCCTCGGTGGCCAGTCGGTCCGATAGCTGATTGATCATTCCAAGGATCATCTCTTGTCGATCTTCAGGGGTTAGGTCGGCTGCGGCGTCGATGTCTTCCTGACTGGGGCCGGAACTTGTCGCGGCAGAGGGGATTTCCGGCGCGTTGAACACACCCGCCCGGAATGCCAGATCATCCAGTTGCGCACGGATGGCGTCAGCCCAGGGCGCTCCTGCCGGTGCTTCGCGCAATGTATCCACCCATATCCGATAGCCGATGTCCGGTCGTCCCAACTGAACCATCATTTGTCCTAGGTAGTACTGCGCCGGACCGTGCCGGGGGTCGCGTGTCAAAGCTTGCCTCAACGCGTCTTCAGCCTCGGGCGAGACATAGCCGTTTGCCGCCAAAATCATCATTTCGGCAAGGTGGGAGTAGGCATCCGCCGGAGCAGTATTTCCTGACAGTTCAATAACGCGCTGTTGCGCCTTGTAAGCGGCCGAAAAATTGCCTGCGTTGGCCTCGTGCTGTGCCAGCAAAGTATGCCCTTGCAGGTCATCAGGCCGCTCTGCGACGGTGTCGCGCAGTTGCTGCAGCAAGGTGGCGTAACTTTCGTCCAGTTGCGGTTTTTGTGCAGGCGTCAGTTCCGCCTCGACTTCGGTCTGGCTGGGGCGTTCGGCGCGCAGGGTTTCAGCCATCGCAATCCGCAGCGACAAGGGCTGATCCGGCAGACCGGCCGCGCCCATCTGGTGGTACATCCACGCGCCGCCGCCGATCAGAACTCCGGCCACCGCAACGACAGCCGTGATCGTGGCCCAGCGTGGCGGGCCATCTTGAGTTGCGTTGGCCTGCATCTGCGCGTCTGCCGCCAGAATACGGCGCGAGATTTCAGTGCGCACACGCTCGGCATCGGCTTCGGCTATCACGCCACGGGATAAATCGCGGTCAACGCCCGCCAGTTGTTCACGGTAGACACGCAGGTCGTAAGCCGCCGCAGGTTCACGTGATTTTTGCCCCCGCGTCATGGAATAACCTAGAAACACTGTGACCAGCAGCGCGGTCAGTATGATGAGGGCCCAAAAAGTCATGGTATCTCCAAGATGACTGCCCTGACTTAGACCTGCGGACCGCCAGAAAAAAGGGACAAATGGCCGCGAGGGTGCTTCATGTCGCAATAATGGGGGCTATGTCGCAATAGTGCGATATTACGGCGTTGCGTGGCAGGGGAATGTAATCGTTACGCGGCATATCTTCGTCCAATCACCGAACCGGATGGATTCGCCTATGAAACACTATTCAGCCTTTGCTGTGGCGCGCGAAGCGTTGCGCTATCACACCGGATGGGAGCGCGCGTGGCGTTCGCCCGAGCCCAAGAAGAAATACGACGTCATTATTGTCGGTGCCGGGGGTCATGGTTTGGCCACGGCTTACTATCTGGGCAAGAACTACGGCATCCAGAATGTCGCCGTGATCGAAAAGGGCTGGCTGGGCGGTGGTAACACCGGCCGGAACACGACCATCATCCGGTCGAACTATCTGCAGGACCCGTCGGCGGCGATCTACGAAAAGTCGCGCGGGCTTTATGAGGATCTCAGCCAGGATCTGAACTACAACATCATGTTCAGCCCGCGCGGTGTGATGATGTTGGCTCAGACTCAGCACGAAATTCGCGGTTATCAGCGCACGGCGCACGCCAACGCCCTGCAGGGGGTTCAGACAGAATGGATCGGTCCCGAGCGCGTCAAGCAACTGGTGCCGATCATAAACATCGACGGTCCGCGCTATCCGGTTCTGGGTGCATTGTGGCAGGAGCGCGGAGGCACTGCCCGCCATGACGCCGTGGCCTGGGGCTATGCTCGTGCGTGTTCGGCCATGGGCATGGACATCATCCAGCAATGCGAAGTCAAAGGCGTCCGCTCTGAAAACGGCCGTGTCGTGGGCATCGATACGACCAAGGGCGCGATCGACTGTGACAAGCTGGGAATTGTGGTCGCGGGTCATTCGGGGCAGTTGGCGGAAATGGCAGGCTTCCGTTTGCCACTTGAGGCTATTGCGTTGCAGGCGTTGGTGTCCGAGCCGATCAAGCCCTGCATGGACGTCGTTGTCATGGCCAACACCGTCCACGGCTACATGTCGCAATCCGACAAGGGTGAGATGGTGATCGGCGGGGGGACCGACGGGTTCAACAACTTCACCCAGCGCGGCTCGTTCCACCATATCGAGGAAACCGTCCGCGCTCTGGTCGAGACCTTCCCGATGATCTCGCGTCTCAAGATGCTGCGCCAGTGGGGTGGCATCGTGGACATGACCGGCGACCGTTCACCCATCTTGTCGAAGACCCCTCTGGGCAACTGCTTCATCAACTGCGGCTGGGGAACCGGAGGCTTCAAGGCCATTCCGGGTTCGGGCTGGGGTATGGCTCAGCTTATGGCCACGGGTCATTCGCCACTGACCGAGGCTTTCACGCTGGACCGCTTCAAAGAGGGCCGGTTCATCGACGAAAGTGTCGCCGCCGGGGTTGCGCACTAAGGGCCAAGCCCGAGGGTGCCTCATTAAAGACATTTGGTTGGTCCCGTGCCAACCGACCGAAAGAAGGATGACCACATGCTGATCCTGAATTGCCCCTATTGCGGCGTCGACGCCGAAGAAACCGAACTGGCCGCTGGTGGCGAAGCGCATCTGAAGCGGTTCGGTCCGGGCTCGTCCGATGATGATTTCCACGACTATCTGTTCATGCGTGAAAACCCCAAAGGTGTTCACTTTGAACGCTGGCGTCATGTGAATGGCTGCGGCAAGTGGTTCCACGCCGCGCGTGCGACCGATACGCTTGAGGTTTTTGGCACCTATTCGGCCCAAACCACCGAACCGCCCAAAGAAATCCGCGAAGCGATCACCGCCAAGCGCCCCGGCTGGACCTGGAGAGAGTACGAATGATCCGCCCAGCCAACCCTAATTCCGCCTGCGAAAGGTCCGCAACATGAGCACCCGTCTCGCAAATCAAGGCCGGCTGATTGACCGGTCGAAACAGGTCACATTCACCTTCAACGGAACCTCGATGCAGGGGTACGAAGGCGACACGCTTGCCTCGGCTCTGCTGGCCAATGATCAGATGATGATGGGCCGGTCGTTCAAATACCACCGTCCGCGCGGCGTTGTCGCCAGCGGCGCCGAGGAGCCGAACGCTCTGGTCGGTCTGGGGCAGGGCAACCGGTTCGAGCCGAACCAGCGTGCCACCACGACCGAGCTGTTCAACGGCCTGACCTCGACCTCGCAGAACCACTGGCCGAACCTCGAGTTCGATATCGGTGCAGTGAACACCTACCTGTCGCGTTTCTTGCCGGCCGGGTTCTACTACAAAACGTTCATCCATCCGAAGCCGTTCTGGAAACACGTCTACGAGCCGATCATCCGCCAGTCTGCCGGTCTGGGCAAAGCGCCTGACAAGGACAGCCGTGATGCAGACACTTATGAACACTTCTATGCCTTCACCGATGTTCTGGTGATCGGTGGCGGTGTGGCGGGTCTGCAAGCTGCGAAAGTGGCCGCTCAGTCTGGTGCCAAGGTCATGCTGATCGAGCAGACCGCCCATTGGGGTGGTCGCGCGCCGGTTGATGGTGGGACCATTGATGGCGCTCCTGTGGATAAGTTCGTGGAACAATTGGTTTCTGAGTTGGAAACAATGGACAATGTCACCATGCGCACGCGTTGCATGGGGGCGGGGGTCTATGACCACGGCTACGTCCTGGGCTACGAGCGTCTGACCGACCACAAACCGGGCACTCAAGGTCCACGTCACCGCCTGTGGCGCATCCGCGCGAAACAGGTCGTGACCGCCACCGGCGCGATCGAGCGTCCTCTGTCATTTGCGGGCAACGACGTACCGGGTGTTATGCTGGCCTCGGCCATGCGCGACTACGTGGTCAACTGGGGCGTGACGCCGGGTGAACGCGTGATCGTCGCCACCAATAATGACGACGCCTATCGCACTGCCATTATTCTAAAGCAGGCCGGTGTCGACGTGTTGCGCGTTGTAGACGCCCGCCCGAGCGCCGGACCTCTGGCCGAGGAAGCCCGCCAACTGGGTATTCGCGTTGACCCCGGCAAGGCGATTGCCAAGGTCAAAGGCGGCAAGCGCGTCAAAAAAGTTGCCATCTGCAATCAAGAAGGCATCGGTGGTGCGCGCGAAGAAGTGGAATGCGATGCGGTTGCCATGTCGGGTGGCTGGTCTCCGGTCGTGCATATGTGGTCGCATTGCGGCGGCAAGCTGATCTGGGATGACGCCAACGCGCATTTCCGCCCCGATCCGTCTCGTCCTCCGCTTGGTGCCGATGGCGAAGGGTTCGTGCTGGCGGCAGGGTCGTCGAACGGGCCGCTAGCGCTGGGTGATGTGCTGACCGACGCGGATGCGGCGGGCAAGGCCGCGGCCAAGGCAGTCGGATGTAAGCCAAAGCGGACGAAAGCACCTGTTGGTGAAGCTACAGCCGAAGCGCCGATGGCTGCTGTATGGTTGATGCCTGCCAATGCCGATGTCCAGTTGCGCATGAAATCGTGGTTGGACTTCCAGAACGACGTCAAAGTCTCGGACGTGCAACTGGCCGCGCGCGAAGGCTATGAAAGTGTTGAGCATACCAAGCGGTACACCACGCTGGGCATGGCGACAGATCAAGGTAAGCTGAGCAACATCAACGGGTTGGCGATCCTTGCTGACGCGCTGGATTCGGAAATCCCGAAGGTTGGCACCACCACCTTCCGCCCGCCCTATACGCCCATCTCGCTGGCGTCGATCGGTGGCGAAGCGCGCGGTGAGGTGTTCCAGCCGATCCGTCAAACTCCGATGCACGACTGGCACAACAAAAACGGTGCCGATTGGGAGCCAGTGGGCCATTGGCGGCGGACCTATGCCTATGTCCGTCCCGGTGAATCCGTGCATGACGCGGTGAACCGTGAGGTGAAGAACACCCGCGAAAACCTCGGCCTGCTGGACGCCTCGACGCTGGGTAAGCTGATCGTCAAAGGCCCAGACGCGGGCAAATTCCTGGACATGCTGTACACCAACATGATGTCCACGCTGAAGATCGGTAAGTGCCGCTATGGTCTGATGTGTTCGGAAAACGGCTTTCTGATCGATGACGGGGTTGTGGCCCGGATCGACGAGGACACATGGCTGTGCCACACCACCACCGGCGGGGCCGAGCGTATCCATGCTCACATGGAAGAATGGCTGCAGACCGAATGGTGGGACTGGAAGGTCTACGTCGCTAACGTGACCGAGCAATACGCGCAGGTCGCCGTGGTCGGCCCGAACGCCCGCAAAGTGCTTGAGAAGCTGGGCGGCATGGATCTGTCGAAGGAGGCGCTGCCCTTCATGGAATGGCGTGACGGCAAGATTGGCGATTTCGATTGCCGCGCTTACCGCATCTCGTTCTCGGGCGAGCTGTCCTATGAGATCGCGGTTCCTGCATCTCAGGGTCAGGGGTTCTGGGACGCGCTGATGGAAGCAGGGAAAGAGTTCGGCGTGATGCCCTATGGCACCGAATGTCTGCATATCCTGCGGGCCGAGAAGGGCTTTATCATGATCGGCGACGAGACCGACGGCACCGTGATTCCGCAGGATCTGGGGCTGCATTGGGCGCTGTCGAAAAAGAAAGAGGATTACCTGGGCAAGCGCGCTCACACGCGCACGCATATGGCAGACCCGGACCGCTGGAAACTGGTGGGACTTGAGACTGTGGATGGTTCTGTCATTCCCGACGGTGCCTATGCGGTGGGCGAGGGCGTCAACGCCAACGGTCAGCGCAACATGATCGGGCGTGTAACCTCGACCTATTACTCGGCCAATCTGGTTAAAGGCATCGCCATGGGCCTGATCAAGCACGGCCCCGACCGGATGGGCGAGATTGTCGAGTTCCCGGGCACCGACGGTAAAACCTACAAAGCGAAGATCGTTGATCCGGTCTTTTTCGACAAGGACGGGGAGAAGCAGAATGTCTGAACCCATCAGCGCACTGAACCACGCCAGCTATGATGGCATCGCAAAGGTCGAGGAATGTGGCCTGCAAGGAATGATCACCCTGCGCGGCGATCTGTCCGACAAGGTGTTGGCCAAGGCTGTCAAGGACGCCACAGGGCAGAAAGTGCCCGGTCAGCGCGAGGCGTTCGTCAACGGGGACACTGGCGTCTGCTGGATGTCGTCGGACGAATTGCTGGTACTGGTGCCCTATGCCGAGGTGAACACCAAACTGGCCGCGATGACCGAAGCGTTGGGCGACACCCATTCGCTGGCAGTGAACGTCTCGGACGCACGGGCGGTGTTCAGCATCTCGGGCGCAAGCGCACGCGAAGTGTTGGGCAAATTGGCCCCGGTCGAACTGTCGGCCGAGGCGTTCCAGCCGGGCCAGATTCGCCGTTCGCGTCTGGCACAGGTGGCGGGGGCTTTCTGGATGGATGATGCGGAAACCTTCCGCGTCGTCTGTTTCCGGTCGGCAGCGGACTATGTGTTCAAGCTGTTGAAAATCGCCGCGCAACCAGGCAGCGAGGTCGGTGTTTACTAAGGCGACAAGTTGCCAGAGGAAAAGTGGGTGAGGGGGCTTTGCCCCCTCGGCCTGCGGCCTCACCCCCAGGATATTTTGGGCCAGATGAAGTGCGGATCGGCTGCGTGTGCGCTTAGGCGTTCGAGTTGAACAGAAATGTGGGGAATTGGGTTATGGCGCGTTCTTGGGTGAGAACGGAGTGGCCGGATTCTCCTGTAAGCGGGTCCTGGCAGTGGTCATAAAATGCCAAAGCCTCGGCTAGCTTTTGCATGGCGGACGCTTGCTCTTCCGTCTCCAGGTACGGTGCGTGGGTCGAGAGAAGCAGGGCTGGTCGCGCGGTTTGCAACCAGGGCGTCAATGAGGGAAGGACCGAAAATTCGGCGCCTTCAATGTCCATTTTCACCAGCGACACGTTCAACAGGTTGACGGTTTCAGCGAACTGGTCCCAACCAACCGTCAGGGCGTCTGTCCCGTGGTTGCCGTCGCGCAACAGGGATGAGGTGGAATCCCCGGCCTCTCCATGGGCCGATGCCATGCGCGTCACGCCGAATCCGTCCGACAGGGCAATCGAGAAGGCCGAGACATTTTGGATGTCGTTCAGTTCGAGATTCCAGACCAGGTGGCGATAGGCCACCGGGTCCGGTTCAAAACACCATACATGGCGGGCGCGGCGCGCGGCGTAGAGGACAGTGGGGCCGATCCATGCGCCGATATCAAGGTAATCTTTTTCCGGCGACAGGTACTTGTCCAGCACTGCAAAGGTTTCGGTTTCCCATTTGCCTGCGGAAGCCTTACGCCAGAACTTGGAATGGTATGGGTCCAGGCGAAAGGATTCCCCGTTAAGGTTGCCTGCATAGTAGCCGCGGGCGCGGTAAAACATCTTGCGCGCCTGTGTCAGCATCGCGGACCTCCGGGTTTTGTGATCTCTGCCCTTGACCTGCGGCACTTGCCAAAGCATTTAACCTTGGGAACCGCAACTTATATTTAACAGGGGGCCGAGATGGCTTTTGAACTTCCTGATCTTCCTTATGCACATGACGCGCTGGCAGCCAAGGGTATGTCCGCGGAAACGCTGGAATATCACCACGACCTGCACCACAAAGCCTATGTCGACAACGGCAACAAGCTGATCGCTGGTACCGAGTGGGACGGCAAGACGCTGGAAGAGATCATCGTTGGCACTTATGACGCGAACGCTGTCGCCCAAAACGGTATCTTCAACAACATCAGCCAGCTGTGGAACCACAACCAGTTCTGGGAGATGATGGGCCCCGGCGACAATGCTATGCCCGGTGAGCTGGAGAAGGCTCTGGTCGAGAGCTTTGGTTCGGTGGATGAGTTCAAGTCGCAGTTCAGCGCCGCTGGTGCCGGTCAGTTCGGCTCGGGCTGGGCATGGCTGGTCAAGAATGCCGACGGCTCGCTGGCCGTGACGAAGACCGAAAACGGCGTGAACCCGCTGTGCTTTGGTCAGACCGCGCTGCTGGGTTGCGACGTGTGGGAGCATTCCTACTACATCGATTTCCGCAACAAGCGTCCCGCCTACCTGTCGAACTTCCTCGACAATCTGGTGAACTGGGAAAACGTCGCGTCGCGGATGTGATCGGTTGAACCGACGAGGATTTATCAAGGGCCTGCTGGCGGTGACGCTAGCGGGCCTTTTTGTTGCCGCCTATGGGTTTTTCGTTGAACCGGCGCTGCGGCTGCGGGTGAAACGCTGGCGCATCAGGCGCAGCGACTGGACGGCTCGGCCTTTGAGGATCGCAGTTCTTGCGGACCTGCATGCCGGAGAACCCTATGTTGGGTTGAAACGAATAGAGCAGGTTGTTCGGCGCACGAACGCGCTGTCCCCTGATTTGATCCTGCTGCTGGGGGACTACGCGGCAGGGCATCGAATGGTGTCTCAGCCCGTCGCCATTTCAGATACGGCGCGGGTACTTGCCAACCTTCAGGCGAAGCATGGTGTTTATGCCGTGCTGGGTAACCACGATTGGTGGGATGACCTGTCTGCGCAGCGCCGGGGCGGTGGGCCGAACCTATACGCCGACGCTTTGCAGCAAGTTGGCATTCGCGTCTTGTCCAATGAGGCGCTCAAGCTTGAGGCCGCGGGCTGTTGGCTGGGCGGGGTAGAGGACCAGTTGGCGATTGTCACCGGGCCTGGCCGGTATCGCGGCCTGGACGATTTGCCTGCAACGTTGGCGCAAGTCACCGATGATGATCCAATTGTGATGATGGCGCACGAGCCCGACATCTTTCCTGACATGCCGGATCGGGTTGCATTGACCTTGTCAGGCCATACCCATGGCGGACAAGTGCGACTGTTCGGGTGGTCGCCTTTGGTGCCGTCGAGGTTCGGCAATCGCTTTGCCTATGGGCATGTACGTGAAAACGGTCGCGATCTGGTCGTGTCGGGCGGGATCGGGTGTTCGATCCTGCCTGTTCGGTTCGGCGTGACCCCTGAAATCACGGTCATCGACCTGTCCGCCTGACCGGTGGGTGGAATCCTGCCGCCTGGTTCGCTTTTGACCGCGTGTGGGATTGTAAGGCGGGCAACAGTGCTTACGTAAGGTTAGCGGGGGGAGAGAACCGCCAATCTAGTCAAAAACAGTCGGGCAGCGCGCCGAAAAACTTTGGGCGCGTCAGTGGTTAGCTATGCCTGATGAGTGAGGGATGGTCACAGGAACCAAAACAGGAGATCACGATGGTCGCACTTTTACAGGGAACTTGGGTTGTCATTGCCGACGGAGAAAAGGCACTGTTCATGGAGAATATTACGGACGCCGACGACCCCAATCTGGTCGTTGTTTCGGTCGAGGAAAACGACACTCCTACGGCCCGTCCCACTGATCGTGCGGGGCGTCGCCCTGACACCGGACCAAACCAGAAATCGGCTGTTGAGGAAGCCAAATGGAAAACCCACGCTAAGTCCTTGTTCGTGCAGGATGTGGCGAATCTTTTGAATCGCAAGGGGCTTAAAGGTGCCTACAAGCGTCTGGTCCTGGTGGCCAGCCCTCATGTTCTGGGGCTGCTGCGCCGACGCCTTCACAGCGAAGTTCTGAACAAGGTTGTGGCCGAAGTCGACAAGACCCTGACCAATCACCCGCTGCACAAGGTTGAGCAGGTCTTGGTAAACCGTTTGAAGCCAGCGGTTTAAGGGCGTCTGCTAAAGCGGGCAGCTAGGCTGCCCGTTTACGCGCTGGACGCAGACAGCATTTGGCGCAAGGCAGACATCGCCGTATTCGGGCTATCAACCCATGTTATGAAATCGGCCAGCGAGGAATCCGCGAAACCCTGGCCGATGACTTGCTGCAACAGTTCGTGCAGCGCATCCCAGTATCCGTCCACATTCATGACCAGAATCGGCTTGTCATGCAGGCCCAGTTGCCGCCATGTCAGCGCCTCGAACAGTTCGTCCAGCGACCCCGGACCGCCCGGCAGAACGACAACGGCATCAGCGTTCATGATCATCACCTTTTTACGTTCGTGCATCGTTTCAGTGATCACGAAATGCGTCAGGTCGGTTTTGCCTACCTCACGCTTTAGCAGGTGAACTGGAATGACGCCGAACGTGTCGCCTCCGGCTGATTGCGCAGCGCGCGCGACCTCTCCCATCAGGCCGACATCGCCTGCTCCGTAGACCAACCTCCAGCCCTCGTTCGCAAGAAGCTGTCCAAACGTGCGGGCGGCATCGGAATAGGCAGAATTTACGCCATTTCGTGACCCGCAATACACACAGACGGATTTCTGGGACATGAGGGGGCTTCTCCGGGGTTGTATATGGGGTTTTGACCCCTGATAGCGGGATTGATAGATTGGCTCAACCGTCAGGCAGAATGCGTTGCTGTAAAACCATTTGCGCGGCGGAGTGAAAGGGGAATTATGGACGCGAATTCGGAAAACGAAAGCTCGGGCAAGAATACTTGGCTGGTGATCACCGGAATTCTGGTTCTGGTCGGGGCAGTGGGCGCGTACACATCCGGCGTTTTTGGTCCCGAGCAAGAAGAGGCAGCACCTACCTCTGATGTTGCGGTTCAGCCAACGGAAGGCAGCGCTGAAAGCGAAACCGCAAGCAGTGCTGAAGTTTCACCATCCGAGTCAGCCTCGCAGGTGCCCACTGACGACCAGCCGCAAGGTTCCGAGACGGAGCCTCAGACCGAGGCAGCCGACGCGACTGAGACAACCGATGCGACCGAGACAGCAGAGGTAGACGTCGAAGCAGCACCGCCTTCACTGGACCAGATTTTCGTAGAGCCAGACGGAAACGCAGTCCTCTCTGGCAATGCCGAGCCGGGTGCCGAGGTCCGCGTTCTACTGGACGGTGAGCAGGTGCACAGCTTTACCGTGGACGCAAGCGGCCAGTTTGCAGAATTTGTGACCATTCCGTTTTCCAACGCCGCGCGTGGCCTAGCCCTAGAAGCGGATGGGACGAGCGCCGCAGTACGATCGGATGATTATCTTATTGCCGCCTTGCCTGAACCGCAGGTGGAAACTCAGCCCGCCGAGACCTCTGAAACTGAGGACCTGCAATCGGATCTTGCCCAATCGGAGTCATCCCAAGAGGACAACGGCACGTCCACGGAAACCACGGATGCAAACACGCAGCCCAACGAAGGACAGGCGGAACAGACCGCCGAGGTCGAAACAGAGGGCACTGACGAAAATGCTCAGGGCCAACAGGTTGCGATCCTCCGGTCCGGCGACGACGGCGTGGAACTTGTTCAAGGTGCAACGCAGGGCGCGGCCGGGGATCAGGTTGCGCTGGATACGATCGGGTATTCGGATGAGGGCCACGTTGAGTTGACCGGGCGGGTGCCGGGCGGTTCGGTCGTGCGTGTGTACCTCAACAATCGTCTTGTTGCGGATTTGCCGCCAGCGGATGATGGCAAATGGCGCAGCGAACTTCAGGGCGTGGACCCTGGCGTCTATACTCTGCGCTTGGACGAGGTCCGCACGGACGGAACCGTTGTCAGCCGTCTTGAAACTCCGTTCAAACGCGAGCCGCTGGACGTCCTGCGCGCGGCTGAGACGCTCGAGCAAACCGAAACTCAGTCAGAGGCGCCCACCATTCGCTCGGTTACCGTACAGGAGGGCGACACCCTTTGGGCAATCTCGCGCGAGCGCTATGGCGACGGCATCCTCTATGTCCGCTTGTTTGATGCCAACCGGGACGCGATCCGCGACCCGGACCTGATCTATCCGGGGCAGGTCTTCACCATCCCCGAATAATCCTGTACCTCTGGCCCTCTTGGGTCAGAGGCCATTCTCTGACCGCAGTATTGGTACGTGATGAGACGAGCAGCCCCGATGCATTCCGAAGACATGCCCCAAAACGACGAACGACAGTCCGGTTGGCGCACGATCCGAAAGGTGGCACCTTATCTGTGGCCCAGCGACGAGCCCTGGGTGAAGCGCCGCGTTGTGCTGGCGATGGGAATGTTGGTGCTGGCCAAGCTGATCGCCGTCTATACACCGATTTTGTACAAGGGCGCGGTTGACAGTCTGGCGGGTGAGGGCGTGCCACCGCTGGCGCTTGGCGCGGTCGGGCTGACGGTTGCTTATGGCGTGGCCCGCATGATGACCGTGGGCTTTCAGCAACTGCGCGATGCAGCCTTTGCGCCTGTGGGTCAACGCGCATTGCGAGCGCTTGCGCTTGAGACGTTTCAGCACATTCACCGTCTGTCGATGCGGTATCATGTGACGCGCCGAACAGGGGGGCTTAGCCGGATCATCGAGCGGGGCGTAAAGGGTGTCGAGTTCCTGCTGCGCTTTCTTTTGTTCTCGATCGGTCCGCTGATCCTCGAACTTCTTCTGGTCGCAATCATTCTGATGTGGCTGTTTGACGTATGGTATCTGGTCGTCGTTGTCGTCACCATTGCGCTGTATATCTGGTTTACCTTTGCGGTGACCGAATGGCGCGTAAAGCTGCGGCGTGAGATGAATGACCAGGATACCGAAGCCAATCAACGTGCCATCGACAGCCTGTTGAACTTTGAAACTGTCAAGTATTTCAACGCGGAATCCCGCGAAGCTGAACGGTATGATGTGTCGATGAAAGCCTACGCGGGGGCAGCGCTCAAGACTGCGTATTCGCTGGCCTTCCTGAATTTTGGACAGTCTTTCCTGATCACGTGCGGACTGATCGGTGTGATGGTTCTGGCCGCGATCGGGGTGCAGTCGGGCACGCTGACCGTCGGTGATTTCGTCATGGTAAATGCGTACATGATACAGATCACTGTACCGCTGAACTTCCTGGGGACGGTCTACAGGGAAATCCGGCAAGCTCTGGTAGATATGGGTCAGATGTTCGATCTGCTGGAACAACCGGCCGAGGTCACGGACAAACCTAACGCGCCGGACCTTTCCGTTTCGGGTGGTGAAATAACGTTAGAGAATGTTCGCTTTGGGTATGATGCAGACAGGGAAATTCTAAAGGGTATCTCGTTGACCGTTCCGGCGGGGCAGACGGTCGCTATTGTTGGCGCGACCGGCTCGGGCAAGTCCACCATAGGGCGTCTCTTGTTCCGGTTCTATGACGTGACCGGCGGATCGCTGAAAATAGATGGGCAGGACGTGCGCGACGTGTCTCAGACAAGTTTGCACACGGCCATCGGCGTCGTGCCTCAGGACACGGTCCTGTTTAATGACACGATCCGCTATAACATCGCCTACGGTCGCGAGAATGCAACGCAAGAGGACGTGGAAGCAGCCGCCAAGGCCGCACAAATACACGATTTCATAGTTACCCTTCCCGAAGGCTATGACACCAAGGTTGGTGAGCGTGGCCTTAAACTGTCGGGCGGTGAGAAACAGCGGGTCGGAATCGCGCGCACGCTGCTGAAAAACCCTCCGATCCTTTTGCTGGACGAAGCGACTTCGGCGCTGGATACGGATACCGAACAGGACATCAAGGACGCTCTGTCACGGGCCGGAGAGGGGCGGACTGTGTTGACCATCGCGCACCGCCTGAGCACCATTGCCGAGGCGGACAGCATTGTGGTTCTCGAACGCGGTGAGATCATTGAACAGGGCACCCATCAGGATCTTCTGCAACGAAGCGGGCGGTATGCGCAGTTGTGGAACCGTCAGCAATCGGACACGAAAGCTGCATAAGGCACTAAGGGTTGTCGGGTAATATTTCGCGCCTGAAATGAAAAAGGGGCCGGTTTGACCGGCCCCTTTTTGGTTATTCGGCTGCTTTTAGCGGCGAACCCGGCGGTTGGTCCGGTTTCTGCTCGATGTCCTGCTCTGCCGGTGCCGGATATTCGGTCCAGACGACCTCGGTGGCCTGAGCCTGACGCGCGGCCTTGCCGATTGCCATGTCCTGAGCAACCTGGCTGGATCGACCGGCCGTGGCGCGTGCAAGCAGTTTACCCAGCCAAATCGCGTAGGTGGTGACCCACACGCGCAGTGCGAGGAAAGACGGCGTCACGATCAACGTCAGAACAGTGGCGATCCCCAGTCCAAAGACAACGGCCGTGGCCAACTGCTTCCACCACAATGCGGTCGGGCTGTTGATGGAATATCCGCCGTTGATAAAGTCCAGCGACAAGCCGAACATCATCGGCGTCAGACCCGCCATCGTTGTCAGGGTGGTCAGAAGAACTGGTCGGATGCGTGCTTCGGCCGTGCGAACAATCGCCTCGATCCGGGGCATATAGCGGCTGTATTCCTGATAGGTGTCAATTAGAACGATATTGTTGTTCACCACGATACCCGCCAAGGCGACGATACCGGTTCCGGTCATGATGATCGAAAACGGCTGCTGCATCACCATCATCCCGATCAGGACACCGGTGGTCGACAGGACAACCGCCAGAAGGACCAGTACCGAATTGTAGAACGAATTGAACTGAGCCAGCAGGA
The DNA here is from genome assembly GCF_056536465.1 of Ruegeria sp. CL6. Lineage (NCBI taxonomy): Bacteria > Pseudomonadati > Pseudomonadota > Alphaproteobacteria > Rhodobacterales > Roseobacteraceae > Ruegeria > Ruegeria sp. CL6. The sequence goes on along the minus strand of NZ_JBQFPR010000001.1, from coordinate 603,894 downwards.
TGACGAACATCAACCCCAACGCACCTGCGAAGGCGTTCATGAGAAACGCGCCGGATTCCTCTTGGTCTTCCTGATCCCCCGTCCATTCCCAGCTTATGGCGTTGCCAAAAGGATCGGTGTCGAGCCATTCGGTCAGGACCGCGATACGTTCGTTCGGGTTGATCGGCGCAATGCGCGCCTCGCCGGAAACAACCTGCGCCCGCACGCCTTCGGCATTGGTGCCTTCGGCTGTCGAGACAAACTCATACTCGGCCCCGTTCGGCCCGGTGATTGTCATTCCTGTCGGTGTTGCGCTTTCGGCAACCTCTTTGACGATGGCTAGCCGCGTTTCCGTTCCATCTGACGCTTCCGTAATGACCTTGCTCAGACCCGGTTCGACGTCAGCCTTAACGTCATAGTAGCGCTGTTGATTGACCCGGTCGATCTGGGCAAGTTTCGCGACAGGCTCACGCGTCACAAAGTTGGACAGCGGCACCAGCCCGTCCGGAGTGCGAACCTTTAGCGTGTCGAGGGTGGACAGGACACGGTCTTCGTCAGGCAGGCGGACGCGGATTTCGATTTCCTCATCCACCGTTTCCGGGCGCATTTCGCCCAGTAGCAGTCCACGTGTGACCAGTTGGACCATCGCGCCCACGGTCGCGACATCGGCCCCAAAGCGGCCTGCCTTGGCGACATCCACATCTATTTGCCAGTCAATGCCGGGGAGGGGCAGGGTGTCCTCGATCTTGGTCAGGCCGGGTGTTTCGTCGAACACTTCGCGGGCGGCCAGAGTCGCTGTGGTCAGTTCCTCCCAGCCGTCACCTTTGATGCGCAAATGCACCGGCTTGGCAGACGCCGGACCTTGTTCGAGGGGTAGAATTTCAACGATGATGCCGGGAATATTCGCCAGCTCAGCATTGATCTGATCCAGAACAAAGTCCCCGTCGTAGTCGGGCGCAATGGTTTGGCGATCCAGCACGCCCCCAAGAATTGGCTCGGACACATTCGGCCGATCTTCCCAGGGAATGATTTCAAACTGCACGCGGCCAACAGTGTCTGCGGGTGCCTGAGCGCCCCCGTTGTTCTGCGTCAGTCCGCCTTCACCCGCAAACGAGAACACGTTGATCACGGCAGGGTGGGCGCTGATAATTTCTTCTGCCGCCAGCACCATTGCGTCTTTTTCGGCCAGAGAGATGTTGCCGCGTGCCCGAACATAAGCAGTCGCCTGTTCCGGTTCGTTCTCGACGAAGAACTCGACGCCCCGATTGTTGTTGCCGTAGGCAGACATGACCGTCGCCACCGCAAAACCAACTGCGAAGATCGAAACGATGGGCATAATCGGATTGCCGACGAGGAACTTGATGAAATGGCCAAAAGGCGAATGCTCGCGCGCCGTGTGCACATGCTGTGCTGGCGCACGTTCGATTTTGGCTGCGCTCAATGTGACGGAACCGGCAAAGGCTCCGAGGATAAACAGCAGCGCGCCGAAGATAAGCCCGCCAGGCGCGTCTGCCGGAAGCAGGTAGGCCGGGTTCAGCACTTGCATGGCGCCCAGGAAAATCATGTATAGCGAAGGCGGCACCATAGCCGCGCGCGCCCACCATGGTGTCCGCGCTCTTAGCCAGTTGGAGGTCCGGTCGAAGATACGGCTCAGACGTCCCGAAACACCGCCCATGACCGGCAGGTAGATAAGCGCCACGATCAGGGACGCCGACAGCACAAAGATCAACGTGACCGGCAGCATACCCATGAACTCGCCCGGCACTCCGGGCCAGAACAGCATGGGAAGAAAGGCGCAAAGCGTCGTGGCCGTGGAGGAAACAATGGGCCAGAACATCCGCTGCGCAGCCTCGACATAGGCGTGCATCGGCCCCACACCTTCCTTGATGCGCTTGTCGGCGTATTCAACAACGACGATGGCCCCGTCGACCAGCATACCAACGGCAAGGATCAGGCCGAACATCACGATATTCGAGATGCTTACGCCCATGACGGCGAGGAAAGCAAAGCACAGCAGGAAGGATGTCGGGATCGCAAAACCCACCAGCAAAGCGGCGCGGGTTCCCAATGAGGCCAGAACAACGATCATGACCAGCGCGATGGCCGTAAGTACCGAGCCTTCAAGCTGACTGACCATCGAGCCAACTATACGGCTTTGGTCGTTCGACGTGCCCAGCTCAATCGCCGCCTGCATCTCTGGTGGCCATTTGGCCTGTGCTGCGGCGATGGTCGTTTTAACATCTTCAACCGTGTCGATCAGGTTGTAGCCCTTGCGCTTGACCACCTGCAAAGCGATCGTCGGCTCTCCGTTAAAGCGCGCTGTGCCCTCGCGGTCTTCAAACGTGTAGTTGATCTGGGCAAGCTCTCCCATCGTGACCACGCGGTCGCCGTTGACCTTGACGGGCAGGTCATAGACGTCCTGCGCAGTCTTGAACGACGAGGGAATCTTGACCGAGAATGTGCCCTGCTCGGTTTCGACTTCACCCGCCGCGATAAGCTGATTGTTGTTCTGAACCACGTTGATCAGTTCAGAGGCCGTGACGTTGTAAGCCTCAAGCCGCAGCGGGTCGATGATCACCTCAAGCAGTTCGTCCCGGTTGCCGGCAATGCCCGCTTCCAGAACCGAATCCATTGCCTCCAGTTCGTCCTGCAAGTCTTTGGCAACACGGGCCATTGTGCGTTCTGGAACGGCTCCGGTCAGGTTGACGATCACGATCGGGAATTCGGAGAAGTTGATCTCGGTCAGAGTGTATTGTTCCGCGCCCTCAGGGAAATCAGCCTGTGCGCTGTTCATCGCGTCACGTACATCGGCCATGATCGCGGTCTTGTCCCAGCCGAAATCGAACTCTAGCGCAACCCCGGCATAGCCTTCCGCAGCCGTCGATGTCATTTCCTTGAGGCCGTCCAGATCGGCCAGCTCGGTTTCCATCGGCTTGACCAACAGGTTCTCGGAGTCCTCGGCCGAGATGCCGGGGAACTGCACCGAGACGAACAGGGCGGGAATTTCGATGTCGGGCTCGCCCTCTTTGGGTAAGCCAACATATGCGAACCCGCCTACGACGAGCGAGATCGCGATGAAGGCCAGAACCATTCGGGCCCGGCCAGCGGCCCAACTGACAATTCCGGTCATTTTGCAGCTTCCCGATATGTGGGTTCAACGGTCACGCCGCTGGTCACGAACTCTTGTCCGATGACGATAATGTCCACAGTTTCCGGCAAACCGCCGACCCAGACGCCTTGGGATGTGTCGCGCAGCAGGCGGATTGGCATGAAATCAACGACTTTGCCAAGGCCAACGGTTCGCACGCCGACTTGCCCTTTTTTGTCGAGGGTCAATGCCGATTGCGGTAGCAGATGTGCCTTGGCTCCTTCGGCGGAAATGCGGATATCCGCAGTCTGGCCATCGCGAATGGCAAGTTCCGGGTTGGGCACCGTGATTTCGACCTCGAAGGTCCGAGTCGTCTCATCGGCGGACCTGCTCAGGAAAGTGACGCGCCCGGCGACCTGCAGGCCGGTTACCAGTTGGGCTGTCGCCTCTGACCCGACGATGACGCGGTTCACCTCGGCTTCGGGCACGAATCCCACCAGTTTGATCGGGTCGAGTTGGATGATTGTCGCGCAAAGCGAGCCGGGCTGCATCAGGCTGCCGAGTTCGGCTGTATCGCTTTCCAGCAACCCCTTGAACGGAGCTTCGATTGTCTGCCGGTCGATTTCGCGCTCGGCTGCGGCAACCTCGGCCGCCGCCGCTTCGATCCCAGCGCGCGTCGCCTCCAGCCCGGCCTCGGCGGTTTTCACGCCCGCTTCGGCGCTGCGCATGGCTGCTTGACTGGAAATCCTGCGGGTTTCTGAACCGAACCCCGTCTCTGACAACCTTTGGGCCGCCGTCAGGTTGATTTGCGCCTCAGCGACCAGCGCATGGGCTTCTTCAAGCCGGGCTTCCGCCTCGGGGATGCGGCTTTCGGCTTCGAGTTTGCCTGCCTCGGCTTCTGCCAGGCTGGCCGGTCGGGTTCCGGGGTCCAGTTCGCACAGCAAATCCCCGGCTTCAACAAAGGTGCCTTTACGCTTGGGTTCCGAGATAACGGTAGAGGTTGTTTCGGCCAGAACTTCAACTTGACGGTTGGCCTTGGTCTGACCGCGCAGCAGGACCGCGCTGTCAATCTCGCGCGCGACCGAGCGGATAGCCACCACGCCGATGGCAGGTTGATCCGTGGTTGTTTCGGCCCCCGCCTCATCCCCCGAAGTGGGGCTTGCTTCGGCCTCGGCACGACCCGCAAACGCGAACAGCGTATCGCGTTCAAAAACCAGCAGGAACAGGGCAACAACCACCAGAAGCGCGTTTACAATTGAAATCAAACGCATAGAGAATCTCTCCCAGAATTCTTCGCCGAGTATTTCCTGGCGCACGTTCTTAAATGTGGGTCCGATTATGTATCTTTTCCACGCTAAACTGAATAGTTCGGTTCACTTTTTTAAGCAAGAAGCCTTCAGGCCGCTGAAAATGCGCGAAATCGGACCCTTGGCTTGGCAGGGACGCCGGGGTATGACATGGCGCCATATGTAAATGATTTAGCCCGGAGCGCAGGGATGAGCGACGTCGACAGTTTCATTGATGAGGTGACCGAAGAGGTGCGCCGTGACCGCCTGTTCCTGCTGTTGCGTCGTTGGGGGTGGGTCGGCGTGCTGGCGGTCGTTCTGATCGTCGGCGGTGCCGCCTTCAACGAGATACGCAAAGCAAGGGCCACTTCGCAGGCCGAGGATCTTGGGGATGCGATTCTTGCAGCTCTGGCTCAGAACGACTCGGCTGAACGCGCGAGCGGTCTGGCCAATGTTCCGGCAAGCTCTGCCGGTGGGGACGCGATCGTAGATATGCTTCTGTCGGCATCGCAATCCGAAACCGGTTCGACGTCAGAGGCCGTTGAAAGCCTGAACACCATAGCCGTTCAGGGCGATCTGCCGGAAATCTATCGGGCTATCGCGGCGTTCAAGACACTTTTGCTGCAAAGCGACACTCTGCCTGCTGCGGACCGTCGGCAACAGTTTGAAGCATTGGCGGCTCCTGGTGCTCCGCTTCGGTTACTGGCCGAAGAGCAACTGGCCCTGATCGACGTGTCCGAAGGGAATGTCGATGCGGCGATCGAAAGGTTGCAGGCGATGCGCCAGGATGCAGAGATTGGCGTTGATCTTCAGCAGCGTGCCGCGCAGTTGATTGTGGCTCTGGGCGGTGAACCCGAACCGCTGGTAGCCCGGCAGGGTTGATCCATGGCGGAAAGAATGATGGCAGGCGAGTTCGGATAACCATGGTAACAAGTCTTTTTTCCCGAGTAGGATTGTCGGTTGCGGCCGTTTCCCTAACTGTTCTGGCCGCATGTGAGGAACCAGAGGTTATCCTGCCCGGAGCGCGCGAAGATATTCGCCCCGCCGCCGATACTGAAACTGTAGCAACGCGCGGGTCGAAGCCCATCAGCGTTCCCGCACAAAAGGCAAACGCAAGCTGGCCCCAAAGTCCGGGAACTGCTGCATTTCGGACAACGAACGCTCAGTTGCGCGCGACGCCTCAACGGGTCTGGTCGACCCCGATCGGCAAGGGTGACTCGCGTAAGCAACGGATAACCGCGGAACCCGTCGTAGCCGGCGGGTTGATTTACACGCTCGATTCCGGGGCGACAGTATCCGCAGTTTCTCCGCAGGGGCAGAAAGTCTGGAGTACAGGTCTTATTCCAGCCAGTGATGGCGACTCGGACGCGACCGGCGGTGGCATAGCGTATGCAAATGGCGTTCTCTATGTCTCATCGGGGTTTGGTCGGCTGACAGCGTTAGACGCAAAAACCGGAGTCATCCGGTGGCAAAAGCGTCTGAACGCAACAGGTAGCGGTGCGCCTTTGGTCAATGACGGGTTGCTTTATTTGGTGGCGGGGGATGAAACCGGTTGGGCCATTGATGCCAAGGACGGACGCATCGCCTGGCAAGTTCAAGGCACCCCAAGCGTCGGAAACGTACTTGGCGCACCGGCGCCTGTGGTTGCGTCCGATCTTGCCGTTTTTGCTTTCGGGTCGGGTGATATTTCCGCGACGTTCCGCAGGGGTGGTATCAGCCGCTGGAACGCGTCGGTGGCCGGTGGACGCCGCGGGCGCGCGGCAGCTCAGATTGTCGACGTGACGGGCGGTCCGATGGTGTCAGGTGACACGATTTACATCGGAAACCACTCGGGGCGGACCGTCGCCTTTGACTCGGGTTCGGGTGAACGGAAGTGGACCGCGGATGAAGGCGCGGTCGATACGGTCTGGCCTGCTGGAAACAGCCTCTTTCAAGTCAGTGACCGCAGTCAGCTTATTCGTCTGGACGCCGCTACCGGTGCCGTTGTCTGGGCACAGGATTTGCCTGGTTTTGTGAAAGACAAGCCAAACCGACGTGGGCCGATCGTGGCGCATTACGGGCCGATCATGGCCGGGGGGCGTCTAGTGATTGCATCCAACGATGGATACCTTCGGTTCTTCAGCCCGGTTGACGGTACGCTTGTGCATCGGGTCGAAGTCCCCGGCGGTGCGACCACGGCACCTGTTGTCGCCGGGCAGACGCTTTATGTCGTGTCCGCCAAAGGTGATCTACACGCTTTCCGTTGACGACAAGATGCGTTAAAGGGCGCGTCTGAGTTTTGAAAGTTGAGTATCATGTCGCTGACCCTCGCCATCGTGGGGCGCCCCAATGTGGGTAAATCCACCCTGTTCAACCGCCTCGTGGGCAAACGTCTGGCTTTGGTCGATGACCAACCCGGCGTGACTCGTGACCTGCGCGAAGGCGAAGGGCGCTTGGGGGATCTGCGTTTCACCGTGATCGACACGGCGGGGCTTGAGGATGCAACCGACGACAGTCTGCAAGGTCGGATGCGCCGCCTGACCGAACGCGCGGTGGATATGGCCGATGTCTGCCTGTTCATGATTGACGCGCGGGTGGGGCTGACGCCGACGGATGAGATGTTTGCCGAAATCCTGCGCAAGCGCTCCAAACACGTTATTCTCGCAGCGAACAAGGCTGAAGGCAGCGCGGCGGATGCAGGTGTTCTCGAAGCCTACAACCTTGGGCTTGGCGAACCGGTTCGTCTGTCCGGCGAGCACGGCGAGGGGATGACGGACCTATATGCTCAGTTGATGCCGCTGGCCGACGCTGCGGCTGAAAAGGCGCAGGATGATGCACCGGAAACGGATATTGAACTGGATGAGGATGGTGAGGGCGAAACGCCGCTGATCACCGCCGCAAAGCCGTTGCAGGTCGCCGTTGTGGGCCGTCCGAATGCCGGGAAATCCACACTGATCAACAAGATCATCGGCGAAGATCGCCTGCTGACCGGCCCCGAGGCCGGGATCACCCGTGACGCGATCAGCCTTCGGATCGACTGGGCCGACCCGGAGGGCAACAGCACCCCGATGCGTATTTTTGACACCGCCGGGATGCGCAAAAAGGCCAAGGTTCAGGAAAAGCTGGAAAAGCTCTCGGTCTCTGATGGGCTGCGCGCTGTGAAATTTGCCGAGGTCGTGGTGGTCCTGTTGGACGCGGCAATTCCGTTTGAACAGCAAGACCTGCGGATTGCGGATCTGGCAGAGCGCGAGGGCCGCGCGGTGGTCGTCGCCGTGAACAAGTGGGACATCGAAGAGGACAAGCAGGAGAAACTGCGCGATCTGAAAGAATCCTTCGAGCGTCTGTTGCCACAGTTGCGGGGTGCGCCCCTGATCACCGTGTCCGCTAAAACGGGCCGGGGCTTGGAGCGTTTGCGCGCCGCCATCCTGCGCGCCCATGACGTGTGGAATCGCCGCGTGCCGACCGCTGCATTGAACCGTTGGCTGACCGCGATGCTGGAACAGCACCCGCCGCCAGCGCCGCAGGGTCGCCGGATTAAGCTGCGTTATATGACTCAGGCCAAGACCCGCCCGCCGGGATTTGTCGTCATGTGCTCGCACCCTGACAAGATGCCCGAAAGCTATAACCGGTATCTGGTCAACGGGCTGCGCGAGGATTTCGACATGCCCGGCACGCCCATCCGCCTGACGTTGCGCGGGCAGGGCGACAAGAACCCCTACAAGGGACGCCGCAAGAAAAACGCGGGTGCGCTGGCCAAACATCTCAAGGGCCGCGCGTAACCGCGCCAATTTTCAGCATTTTTGGCTCAGGGGCGTGACAGGCCCATGACTGCGCGCTAGCATTCGCAAGCGTGCATTTGTTTTCGTGCGCTTTTTTCGTTTGCGGAATTTTCCGCGCTTCGTTTTGAACCCATATTGGACCGGGCCATCGTGGGGAGCCGACTTGATGGATCTGAGGGAATACACAAGACAATACGCCGTGCAGGACAATCGACTGGCTGCACTTAGCTATTTCGGAACATTTGCAGTTTATTTTTCGTCGCTGGCTTTGGCGATTGTCTACGTGGATCGCTGGTATGTCATGATCCCGGCCGGGGTCGTTTTCGCGTTCTCTGCTGTGCGGCTCTATGTTCTTCAACATGATTGCGGGCACCATTCCCTGTTTGAGACGCGTCAACAGAATGAATGGGCGGGGCATGGGTTGTCTCCGTTCACTTTCGCGCCGTTTGAAGTGATGAAGCAAAACCACAACCTGCATCACTCTGGCATCGGTAACCTTGAGCATCGCGAGACCGGCGAGATTCATACGATGACGGTACGCGAATGGAACGAAGCGGATTGGAAGGCACGGCTGTTCTATCGTCTTTACCGCAACCCCTTCATCCTTGTCCCGGTAGGCGCGCTGTTTACCTATTTCATCCGGTACCGCTGGCCCAAGAATACGGTCCGGTTCGGTGCCGCTGGGGTTCTGTTGCACAACCTGTCGATTGTTGTGTTTCTTGGGCTGCTTTACCTGATTGCAGGGACGACCGGCATTCTGGTCTGGCTTGTCTTTTCCCTGTTGGGCGGGATGCTGGGCGTATTTCTCGTCTACCTGCAGCATAATTTCGAGGACACCTATTGGGACCGCCGCCCTGATTTGGACCCCAAACTGGCCGCGTTGCAAGGATCGTCAGCGCTGGACTTCGGCTGGTGGTTTGACAATGCCGTTGCCTGCATCACGTTGCACGATATTCACCACTTCAACGCCCGTATCCCATCTTATCGGCTGCGCGCGTGCCACTATAACCTTCCACCGGAATACACACCTCGGCGAATCAAATTTCCCGAGGCGGTTGCGGCCCTGAACCTGAAATTGTGGGATGAAGACGCAAAGCGTCTTGTTCCGTTTCCTAAAAAGGATCGGTCTACCGGTCTCGCCCATAGTAACTGACGCCCGGGCGGGTATCCACGAAACACCCTGCCTTGCAGAATGTATATCTTGTGTATTTACATGTGGGCGGGGAGAAACAGAAAGGACAAAGAATGACCGCAGTGACCGACGTTAAAGGCGTAGGCGACGCGCTTGGCCAATTGTTGATTGCCAATGGGTTCAAAACGGCTGAAGCCCTCGCCAAGGCAACCCCCGACGCTCTGGTCAAAGTTCCCCGAATAGGCGCGGCCCGCGCACCAGTTCTGATCGCTGCCGCGAAAGAGGCGACTGGCGGCAAACCCGCCGCAAAGCCCACTTCACGCCGTGCCCCAGCGAAAAAGCCTGCGGCCAAAAAGCCTGCAGCACGCAAGCCTGCCGCACGAAAAACGGTGGCTGCCGCCGCTGCCGAAAAACGAGCCGAGGAAGCGGCCCGCAAAGCAGCCGAAGAAAAAGCAGCCGCCGAAGCAAAGGCCAAGAAAAAGGCTAAGGCCAAAGCCAAGGCTGAGAAAGCTGCTAAGAAGCGCGCCGAAATGGAGGCCGTGTTCTCGAAAGCCAAGGACAAGGTAAAGGCCAAGGCGAAGAAGGATAAGAAGTCCAAGAAGGACGATAAGAAAAAGGGCGACAAGAAGAAGGACGCCAAAAAGAGCGAGAAGAAGAAGGATAAGAAAAAGGCGAAGAAGTAAGCCTTCCTCGCCTTTGATCCTTATGAAACCGGCGGCTCTGGCGTGCCGGTTTTCTTATACCAATGTGCCGTCCAGTTGCAGCGTCAGCTTGCCGCCCAGATAGGGGGCCAAGACCTCGGGCAGGGTGACGGTGCCATCGGCGTTTTGTCCGTTTTCCAGCACCGCGATCAGGCAGCGCCCCACCGCCAGGCCCGAGCCGTTCAGCGTGTGGACATATTCCGGCTTGCCGCCGCCCTCGGGCCGGAAGCGCGCATTCATGCGGCGGGCCTGAAAGTCGCCGCAGGTCGAGACCGAGCTGATCTCACGATACGTATCCTGACCGGGCAGCCATGCCTCGATATCGTAAGTGCGGCGCGCGCCGAAACCCATGTCTCCGGTACACAGGATCACGGTGCGATAGGGCACGCCCAGCTTTTCCAGAATGCCCTCGGCGCAGCGCAACATGCGCTTCTGTTCGTCGTCGGAATTGTCCGGATGCGTAACCGAGACCATCTCAACTTTTTCAAACTGGTGCTGGCGCAGCATCCCGCGCGTGTCCTTGCCTGCGGAACCGGCCTCGGAGCGGAAGCACAGCGAATGCGCGGTATAACGGCGGGGCAGGTAGCTTTCCTCAATCATCGTGTCGTTGACGATATTGGTCAGCGAGACCTCGGAGGTCGGGATTAGCCACCACCCTTCGCGGGTCTGATAGCTGTCCTCGCCGAATTTCGGCAGTTGCCCCGTGCCCTGCATCATCTCGGACAGAACCAGAACCGGGCCGTTCACCTCGGTCAGCTCATTTTCGTTGATATGCGTGTCCAGCATGAACTGCGCCAGCGCCCGGTGGATGCGCGCTACACCGCCGGACAGCAGGACAAAGCGCGAGCCAGAGAGCTTTGCGGCGGTTTCAAAGTCCATGCCGTTCTGCACGGCTTCGATCTCAAAATGCTCTTTCGGCGCAAAGTCCAGTTCGCGCGGAGTGCCCCAGCGGTTGACCTCGACATTGTCGTTCTCGTCCGCGCCTTCGGGCACATCCTCGGCGGGCAGGTTGGGGATGCGGATCAACTGGTCGGTCAGCAGCGCGTCAAGATCCTTGGCCTCGGTCTGCATCCGGGCGATCTCGGCCTTTTTCTCAGCCACAAGCGCGCGCAGGCGTTCAAACTCAGCCTCGTCGCCGCGCCCCTTGGCGGCACCGACCTCTTTGGACGCTTTGTTCTGTTCGGCCTGAGCGGTCTCGGCTGCCAAAATCTTGGCGCGGCGGCTTTCATCCAGCCTTAACAGGTCTGACGACACCGGCGCGTCCCCACGGCGCGCAAGGGCGGCGTCGAAGGCGGCTGGGTTTTCGCGAATGGCGCGGATGTCGTGCATGGTTCAGGTCCTTGAATGCGTGAATCACTGAAACCGCTTATGCACCATCTGAATGGCAGGGTGTAGCACCGGATACGACTATTCATCACCCTCGTGCGTTTCATGCGCCAGATGGCCATCCCATTCCTCGGCCGGGATTTTCGGCTCGGGCGGGTCGGCCATGTAAGAGGGCGTCATGATCTGGACGTTGTTCTCATTAAACACGGCCACGATGTTGCGATGAAGGTCCGAGCGTATCTTCGGGATAATGCTGCCGCGTGTCGAGTACCCGTTGATCTGATAATTGATCGCGTAATCGGCCAAAGCAGTCCACAAAACAAAGGGCTCTGGCTTGGCCTTGATCCCCTTGGTGCGGCGCGCGGCTTCGATCAGCATGGCCTCGACCTTTTCAGGCGGTTCCTCGTATCCGATGCCGACTGTGGTGTGCAAAAGCAAACCGCTGCCATCGGTTTTCTTCGAGAAGTTCACCACGTCCGAATTCATAAGCTGCGCATTGGGGATCGAGATTAGTTCGTTCTTGATCGACTTGAGGTGCGTTTCCATCAGCTTGATTTGCACCACGTCACCGATGTGATCGCCGATCTGGATGCGGTCCCCGATCGAGGTCGAGCGGCGATAGATCACGAAAAGCCCGGCCAGCATGTTGGAAACGACCGAGTTCGCGCCCAGCGACAGCATTGCACCTACCAGAATGGTCAGTCCCTGAAACGCGGCTGAGTCCGATCCGGGGATGTAGGGCACGGCAAACACAAGCGCGATCAGGATGACGACGACACGGGCGATGTTGAAAGTTGGGTTCACCCAGTGACGCTCGAAATCGCCCATGTCGAACGTGCCCGCCTCGACCGCGTCGAAGAAAACACGCATGCCCTTAATGATGTACATCGTCACCCAGGTGATCAGCGCAAGCATGATCAGGTTGGGGATGTAGCTGATGATTCCCTTGAAGATCAGCAGAACCGGTTCGGTCAGGTAGGTCAGCAATAGCTGCGCGAAATAGCGGGTCTCGGCAAAGGCCAGCAGGACGAAAGACAGGTAGTAGTAGAAGCCCAGAAAGAAGATCACCAACAGGATGAAACTCAGCCCATACCGCACCAAGGCCGCGATCGCCTCTGCCTGAACGCTTTTGGCGGTGGCGGTCTCAACATCCTTCAAGTGGCGCTTGACAAATTTGATGGTGCGACGCCTGATCCTGCGGTGTATCCAAAGTATTGTCGCGACAAACAGGCCAAAGCCAGCCGTCCACGCCACAGCTTCGATCGCACCCGACACGCGTGCCTGTTCGGTTCGGTTGGCCCGGTAAGCGACTATTGCTTCTTCTATCGCTTCGCCGTGAAGAAAGCTGAGAACATCCAGCGCCATCTGCTCGAGTTCGGCGTCGGCAACCGTGACGATTGAAACGGCGACACCGTCCACCAGAATACTCGTTCCCAGATCGGTCTCCTCATAGGTGATCGTGATGCTGGGGCTTTCGGATGTTTCAGCCGCTTGGATAATGTTGTCTTGGACAGATTCTGCACGCTCTTGCGCGGGCAAGGCGGTGGAGCCTCGAAGGAAAAACAAGGTGTCGCCATCGACAATCACCGGTGCCTTGAAGGTGTCGGGTTGCTGTTCGGTGGTTTCGACCTCGGTCTCGGTTTCCTGTGCCGATGCAGATGGCACCAGCAGAGCCAGCCACAAGGCCGCGATCATCACCCGGCTAACCATGCCAACAATATGAAATAATTGCGCCATTTGCCCTCCCGCCGCTCAACTATATCCATCCAAGGCGGTGTTCCTAGAAGTCAAACGCAACTTCGGCCTGAAACTGTGATCATTTTGAGCCAATCCCCGAAAAAACCTGCGCCACCATTCCTTGCAAACAGACAGTTCAAAGAATAGGTTCTCGCCAAATTTGCGGAGCGCTTCCGCAAGACCAAACCAAAAGGAATATCCCATGGAAGGTGGCGCAATCGCCCAGTTTCTCCCGCTGATCCTGATCTTCGCGATCATGTATTTCCTGCTGATCCGTCCTCAGCAGAAGAAGATGAAGGAACATCAGGCCATGGTCGAGGCTGTGCGCCGGGGCGATCAGGTGGTCACTCAGGGTGGTCTGATCGGCAAGGTGTCGAAGGTCAAGGAAGGCGACAACGAGATCGAGGTCGAGATCGCCGAAGGCGTCAAGGTCCGTGTGGTCAAATCGACCATTGCGCAGGTTCTGAACAAGACCGAGCCAGCGAAGTAACTTCGCACGACAATTCCTTGAAAAGGCAGGGTAATGCTGCAAATTGATACCTGGAAGCGGGTTCTGATCTGGGCGGTCTGTGTGATCGGTCTGCTGATGGCCCTGCCGAATGCGTTTTACACGCGCGTCGAGCAATCCAACGACGCCAAAGCCGCGATCGAGCTTGGGTTGGATACCCCCGAGATGCAGGCCGAGGCGGGGCAATGGCCGAATTGGTTGCCATCGTCTCTGGTCAATCTTGGCCTCGATCTGCGCGGGGGCGCGCATCTGCTGGCCGAAGTGCAGGTCAGCGATGTCTACGAATCCCGCATGGATGCGATGTGGCCGGAAATCCGCGACGCTTTGCGCGATGAGCGGGGCACCATTGGCACTATCCGCCGCCAAGATTCGGCTCCGGATGAGATTCGCGTGCGCATCAGCCAGCCCGAAGGTATGCCTCGCGCGCTGGAAGTCGTGCGTGGGCTGGCCCGTCAGGTGCAAACTCTGACCGGAGTAGGCGCCACCGATATCGAGGCACGGGCCGAGGGTGACACGATCATCGTGCAACTGTCCGAGGCTGAACGGCTTGCCTCGGACGACCGCACAGTACGTCAATCGCTTGAGATCATCCGCCGCCGGATCGACGAGGTCGGCACCCGAGAGCCAACGATTCAACGGCAGGGTACGGACCGGATTCTGATTCAGGTTCCGGGTATCGGCAGCGCGGGTGAGTTGAAAGAGATTATTGGCACAACCGCGCAACTGACCTTTAACCCGGTTGTCAGTCGCGGCACCAATCCTGATGCCGTCGCTGGTGTGGGTGAGAAGGTCGTTCTATCCATCGACGAAGACGGCGTGTACTACACACTTGATGCAGCGCCCGTCGTGACGGGCGAAGAACTGGTGGATGCGCAACCTGCGTTCGACCAGAACGGTCGCCCTGCGGTGAACTTCCGGTTCAACACGTCCGGGGCCCGCAAATTCGGCGACTACACGCTGGAAAACATCGGCGCGCCCTTTGCCATCGTTCTGGATGATGAGGTGATCTCGGCCCCCGTGATCCAAAGCCATATTCCCGGCGGGTCGGGCATTATCACCGGCAATTTCACCGTTGAGGAAAGCACCAATCTGGCCGTTCTGCTGCGCGCGGGTGCGCTGCCTGCAGGGTTGGAGTTCCTGGAAGAACGCACCATTGGCCCGGAACTGGGCCAAGACAGCATCGACGCCGGTAAAGTTGCCACCATCGTGGCATTTGTCGCCGTGCTGGTCTTTATGGCGCTCAGCTATGGTCTGTTCGGCGTTTTTGCCAATATCGCGCTGATCCTGAACGTGGGGCTGCTGTTTGGGCTGCTGTCACTGATCGGTGCCACGCTGACCCTGCCCGGTATCGCGGGCATCGTGCTGACGGTCGGTATGGCGGTGGATGCCAACGTGCTGATCTTTGAACGTATCCGCGAGGAACTGAAATCCGCCCGTGGTCCAGCGCGCGCGATTGAGCTGGGCTATGAAAAGGCGCTGTCGGCCATTTTGGACGCAAACGTGACCACCTTCATCACCGCCGTGATCCTGTTTGCAATGGGCAGCGGGCCGGTGCGCGGCTTTGCTATCACTCTGGGTCTGGGCATCCTCACCTCGGTCTTCACCGCGATCTTCGTGACGCGCCTGATGATCGTGATGTGGTTTGAACGCCGCCGCCCGAAAACGATTGAGGTTTGATCATGAGACTGAAACTTGTCCCGCAAAACACCTCGTTCGATTTCTTTAGCCGCTGGAAGGTCTGGCTGGGTATCTCTGGCCTGATGATGGTGATCGCGTTCACGTCCTTCATGCTGCAAGGGCTGAACTTCGGCATCGACTTCCGAGGTGGCACTACGATCCGGACGCAATCGGCGCAGGAAATCGACGTGGGTGCCTATCGCGACGCTATCGCGCCACTGGAGCTGGGCGACGTCACGATCACCGAAATTTTCGACCCAACCTTCGGTGAAGACGAAAACGTCGCCATGATCCGCATTCAGGCGCAGGCCGACGCCGAGGCTGTTTCGGCTGCAACAGTCACGGCAGTGGAGGCGGCGCTGAAAGGGGCCGCACCGGACATCGTTTTTGTATCCGTCGAATCCGTCGGCCCCAAGGTTTCGGGCGAGTTGATCCAGACCGCCGTGATCGCCGTTGTCCTCGCTATCGGAGCGGTGCTTGTCTACATCTGGCTCCGCTTCGAGTGGCAGTTCGCTTTGGGCGCAGTGGCCGCACTTGTGCATGACGTGATCCTGACCATCGGTATCTTCTCGGAACTGCAAATTCGGTTCGATTTGGCCATCATCGCCGCACTTCTGACCATCGTGGGCTATTCGCTGAACGACACCGTGGTCGTCTTTGACCGCGTGCGCGAGAACCTGCGCAAGTACAAAAAGAAAGAGCTGAAAGAGGTTCTGAACATCTCGATCAACGAAACGCTCAGCCGGACAGTCATGACCTCGGTCACAACCCTGCTGGCGCTGATCTCGCTATATGTACTGGGCGGAGACGTCATCCGCGGCTTTGTCTTCGCGATGATCTGGGGCGTGATCGTGGGAACTTATTCCTCGGTCTTTGTCGCCTCGACCATCCTGCTGTGGCTGGGCGTTAAACGCGACTGGTCCAAGCCGTCGAACACGGCAGGCAACCAGTTTGCCAACGTCGATGCCTGATGTTTTCGGCCAGTCCCCGACGGGGCTGGCCGTCATCGTTTTCGCCGCTTTCCTGGGCGGCGTTGTTCGCGGCTTTTCCGGCTTTGGAACCGCGCTGATCTTTCTACCAATCGCGACACCCTACCTTGGTCCGTTCGGAGCGCTGATCGGCCTGACCATAATGGATATCTTCGGACCTCTGCCAAACGTGCGCCGCGCGTGGGGCGCTGTCGACCGGGGCGATCTTTTCCGGCTGGTCAGTGGCTGCGCGATCATGCTGCCGATTGGGTTGTGGGTATTGACGCAGGTCGAGCCCGAGGTTTTTCGCTATGCGGTCAGCCTGCTGGCGATCCTCATGTTGGTCATTTTGATCCTCGGACTGCGCTATAATGGTCCTGTCCGGCGAACAATGGTCGCGGGTATTGGCGGAGCTGCGGGTTTTTTGGGGGGCGTCGCCGGATTGCCGGGTCCGGCTGTGATTCTGTTCTACATGTCGCGTCCGCTACCGGTCGAGGTCATTCGCGCTACCATCTTGCTGTTCCTTCTGATGTTTGACTTTCTCATTCTCGGCTTTTTGTCGGCAATGGGGCGGGTCACCGTCGCGTCGGCGGTGCTGGGTTTCGCGCTGGCGGTGCCAAATCTGGTCGGCAACTGGCTGGGCGGGTGGCTGTTCCGTCCCGAGCGAGAAAAACTGTACCGAACCGCAGCATATGTAGCGATCGCGCTGGCGGCCTTGTCGGGGCTGCCACTTTGGGGCTAGAACGCGTCCATGCGCCTGAATGAGATCACGTATAACAACGCAGTACCCGTCGACGGATATGGTCCGGGGTTCTTCCGAATTGGTGGAGAAGTCCACGAAGGGGCGGTTCTGACAAGCCCTCAGGGGACGACGGTTTGGAATGGCTACACGGACGAAGGCGCATTGCTGGCGCTGGCCGATCACATAGATGTACTGTTCATCGGAACCGGGGCCGAACTTGCCCATATTCCCGCCGATCTCCGAACCGAACTGGAAAGCGCTGGCATTGGGGTTGAGATCATGAGCTCTCCCGCTGCGTGCCGTACCTACAATGTACTGCTGTCCGAGGGGCGCCGCATTGCGCTTGCCCTAATCCCTGTCTAAGGGATCCATCTTCATCTGGCTAAAAATATCCCGGAGAGCGGGCATTGGCGCGCCATTGGTTCAAGCGCCAATGGCGGCGGGGCTGGCCCCTCACTTCTGCCAGTGTCAACAAAACACCATTCACGCTGTGCGGCAAATCCTGTCTTTTGTCCTTTCGTGCAATCCGTTAAGCGAAAGACATGACACTGACTGTAACCGAATTGGCCATCGCCCGAGGCGGCGTACCTGTGCTCGAAGGGCTCAGCTTTGAGCTGCACCCCGGTAAGGCGCTGATCCTGCGTGGTCCGAACGGGATTGGTAAAACCACATTGTTGAGAACGCTTGCGGGGCTGCAGCCTCCGCTTGCCGGGCAAATCCAAGGGGCCGAGGACCAGATTGCCTATGCCTCTCATTCCGACGGTTTGAAGCCAACTCTGACGGTCGTCGAAAACCTTGTATTCTGGGCGTCCGTATTTGGTACACATGACATTCAGCCTGCTTTGGACGCTTTTGCGCTGGTTGAGCTGTCTGATCGGCACGCTGGCAATTTGTCCGCAGGTCAAAAACGAAGGCTGGGGCTGGCTCGTATGCTGGTTACAGGTCGCCCGATCTGGATGCTGGACGAACCAACCGTTTCGCTGGATCGCGACGCGGTTCAGATGTTCGCAGATGCTGTCCGCGCGCATCTCGGGCAGGGTGGCTCTGCCCTGATCGCCACCCATATTGATCTGGGGCTGGACGGAGAAGTGCTGGATGTCGCCCCCAACAAGGCCAAACCGACACCCATTGACGAGTTCGACGGAGGCTTTCTGTGATAGCCCTGCTGCTGCGTGACCTGAAACTGGCTTTCCGCGCGGGCGGCGGTTTTGGTCTTGGCCTTGCGTTCTTTTTGATTGTCACGGTTCTGGTGCCGTTTGCGGTTGGCCCGCAATCATCGCTGCTGTCGACCATTGCCCCCGGTATTCTGTGGCTGGGTGCGCTGCTGGCCTGCCTTTTGTCTTTGGACCGTTTGCTGGCGCTGGACTGGGAAGACGGCTCGCTCGACCTGCTGGCAACAGCGCCCCTGCCGCTTGAGGCGGTCGTGACGATCAAGGCTTTGGCTCATTGGTTGACGACCGGTCTACCGTTGGTTCTCGCCGCTCCGTTTTTGGGGGTTCTGTTGAACCTGCCGATACCGGGATACTTCTGGCTCGTTGTTTCTTTGCTGATCGGAACCCCGGCCATGAGTGTCATCGGAACATTTGGCGCAGCCCTTACCGTTGGCCTGAAACGCGGTGGTCTTCTTCTTTCGCTGCTGGTGCTGCCGCTCTATGTACCCACGCTGATCTTTGGGGCCGAAGTAGCCCGCCGTGGCGCAACCGGGATGGAGACCCAAACCCCACTGCTTATGCTGGCCGGTATCACCGCCGCCACAATCGCGCTGTTGCCCTTTGCCAGCGCCGCCGTTTTGCGTATCAACCTTCGGTGACCGGTTCAAAGATTGACTGAGGTCAATTGAGAACGAAACCGACTCGGACTAGATAAGGCCCATGTCTATCGCAGCCAAAGCCAACGCTCTGTGGGAATATGCAAACCCGCGCAAGTTCCTCGCAACCAGCGAACGGGTGCTTCCGTTCTTTTGGGTCACCTCTGTTGCGTGCATCGTGATCGGTCTGATCTGGGGCTTTTTCTTTACGCCGGATGATTACAAACAAGGCTCGACCGTCAAGATTATCTATCTGCATGTTCCGGCTGCGCTGATGGCGATCAACTGTTGGCTCATGATGCTGGCGGCTTCGCTGGTCTGGCTCGTGCGCCGTCACCACGTTAGCGCCCTTGCCGCGCGTGCTGCCGCTCCGGTCGGAATCGTCATGACATTGATCGCGCTGGCGACCGGCGCAATCTGGGGACAGCCGATGTGGGGCACGTGGTGGGCCTGGGACCCGCGCTTGACCTCGTTCCTGATCCTGTTCCTGTTCTATCTGGGCTACGTCGCCCTGTGGGAGGCGATTGAAGACCCCGATACGGCTGCCGATCTGACATCGGTCCTATGTCTGGTTGGCTCAGTCTTTGCGATCCTCAGCCGTTATGCGGTGAATTTCTGGAACCAAGGGCTGCATCAAGGGGCTTCGGTTATGCGTGCCGCTGCCATTACCGGATCAGACACAGAAGAAAAGGTGAGCAATATCTACTTCTATCCGCTGCTCGTTTGCATCATCGGGTTCGTACTCCTGTTCATCGCGCTGGTTCTTTACCGAACCGGAACTGAAATTCGCGCCCGTCGGGTCAAGGCGCTGCTGGCACGGGAAAGGGTGGGTGGATGATGCCTGATCTTGGAAAATATGCGGACACTGTATTGTGGTCTTATGTAGTGTCCATCGGCCTGCTGGCTGCGCTGATCGTTCTAAGCATTATGCGCGGTCGCAAAGTTCGGGCTGAGATGGAAAAGGTAGAAGGCAGGATGTCGCGTAATGGCTAAGATTTCACCGCTCATGATCGCTCCGCCGTTGATTTTTGCGGCCTTTGCCGTACTCGCAGGAATCGGCATGTTTCGAGACGACCCCGACGCGCTGCCTTCTGCGCGGGAAGGGCAGCCAGCCCCTCCGGTCGTCGTGACGGATTTCTCTGGCAAGCCGAATTTCGACGATGCCACCCTTAGAGATGGCGAGGTCAAACTGGTCAACTATTGGGCCAGTTGGTGCGCGCCGTGCCGTGTTGAGCACCCCAATCTGCAGGTGCTTTCGGATGAAGGTATTCCGGTCTACGGGATCAATTACAAAGATAAGCTTGCAAACGCCGAAGCATTTCTGGCCGAACTGGGCGATCCCTACGCCGGTATCGGACGCGATGAGCAGGGCCGCATGGGGCTGGATTGGGGTGTCTACGGAGTGCCAGAGACATACGTGATTGACGGGCAGGGCACGATCATCCTGCGCTTTGCGGGGCCGATTACAAAGCGCGCGATAGAAAGCACCATCCGCCCGGCGCTTGAAAAGGCCGCTGGCAATTAACCCGTTGACTTGAAGTCTTCCGATCTGAGGACGCGCTGAACAGGGCGCAAAGAAAAAGGGGCGCTCGGGTGAGCGCCCCTTATACGTTCTTGCAAGAGCTTAGCTTGCTTTGGCGAGATTCCGCAGCACGTAGTGCAGAACGCCGCCGTTCTCGATGTATTCGATCTCGGGCGCGGTATCGATACGGCACTTCAGAGTGATGGTTTTCTCGGACCCGTCACCATAGACGATCGTGCAGGGCACTTCCTGCAACGGTTGGATAGTGTCCAAACCGTGGATCGAGACAGTTTCGTCACCCTTCAGGCCCAGCGATTTGCGGGTGTCGCCGCCGGTGAACTCGAACGGAATAACGCCCATGCCAACCAGGTTCGAGCGGTGAATACGCTCAAAGCTTTCTGCGATCACTGCTTTGACACCCAGCAGCGCGGTGCCTTTGGCTGCCCAGTCACGCGAGGACCCGGCGCCGTACTGTTCGCCACCAAAGACGACCAGCGGTGTGCCCTGTTCCTGATATGCCATCGAGGCTTCGTAGATCGAGGTTTCAGCACCGTCTGGGCCTTTGGTATAACCGCCTTCGACGCCGTCCAGAATCTCGTTCTTGATGCGGATGTTGGCAAAGGTGCCGCGCATCATGATCTCGTGGTTGCCACGGCGAGAGCCATAAGAGTTGAACTCGCGCGGCTGCACCTGACGATCAATCAGGTATTTACCAGCGGGCGTGGTGGTTGCGAAGGACCCCGCAGGCGAGATGTGGTCGGTCGTGACCATATCGCCCAGAATGGCCAGAACTTTAGCGCCTTCGATATTGGTGATGGTGCCGGGTTCGGTGCCCATGCCCTGGAAGTAGGGCGGGTTCTGAATATAGGTCGAGGTCGCAGGCCAGTCATAGGTCTCGGCGTCGGTCGTCTCAACACCCTGCCACTTTTCATCGCCCTTGAAGACGTCGGCGTATTTCGACTGGAACGCTTCGCGGGTGACGGTCTGTTCAACCAGTTCCGCAACCTCCTGCTGTGTCGGCCAGATGTCTTTCATGAAGACATCGTTGCCGTCCTGGTCTTGACCGATCGGCTCGGATGTCAGGTCGATATCCATGGTGCCGGCCAGCGCATAGACCACGACCAGCGGCGGAGAGGCCAAGTAGTTGGCGCGCACGTCAGGCGAAATGCGACCTTCAAAGTTACGGTTGCCCGACAGGACCGACGTGGCAACAAGGTCACCTTCGGCAATCGCCTCGGACAGTTCTTTCTGGATCGGGCCAGAGTTGCCGATACAGGTGGTGCATCCGTAGCCAACGAGGTTGAAGCCAACCTTGTCCAGATCTTCCTGAAGGCCAGCGGCCTCAAGATAGGCGGACACGACTTGAGAACCCGGAGCCAGCGAGGTTTTTACCCAAGGCTTGCGGTTCAGGCCCAGAGCGGCCGCCTTACGTGCCACTAGACCCGCGCCGATCATCACATACGGGTTCGAGGTGTTCGTGCACGATGTGATCGACGCGATCACGACCTTGCCCGATTCCATGGTGTAGTCTTCGCCCTTAACAGCGATTTCCTTACCCATCGGACGCTTGAAGGTCTCTTCCATCTCTTTGGTGAAAGCGGCCTTGGCACCTGTCAGGGCGACATAGTCCTGCGGACGTTTCGGACCCGAGATCGCGGGAACGATGGTGCCCATGTCAAGGCTCAGGGTGTCGGTGTAGATCGGCGCGTAGTCTTCGTCGCGCCAGAAGCCGTTTTCCTTGGCATAGGCTTCGACCAGCGCAATCCGGTCTTCGTCGCGGCCGGTGTTGCGCAGATAGCGCAGGGTTTCACCGTCGATCGGGAAGAAGCCACAGGTCGCGCCGTATTCCGGCGCCATGTTCGCGATGGTTGCACGGTCTGCAAGCGGCAGACGGTCCAGACCTTCGCCGTAGAACTCGACGAATTTTCCGACAACGCCTTTTTCACGCAGCATTTCAACGACCTTGAGAACCAAGTCGGTGCCAGTGGTGCCTTCAACCAGCTCTCCGGTCAGTTCAAAGCCGATGACTTCGGGGATCAGCATCGAGATCGGCTGACCCAGCATCGCGGCCTCGGCCTCGATACCGCCAACGCCCCAGCCAAGAACGGCCATGCCATTGACCATCGTGGTGTGGCTGTCGGTGCCGACCAGAGTGTCAGGATACGCGACTTCGTCACCGTTCTGATCGGTGTCCGTCCAGACGGTCTGGGCCAGATATTCCAGGTTCACCTGGTGGCAGATACCGGTTCCCGGCGGCACAACGCGGAAGTTGTTGAAGGCGTTCTGGCCCCATTTCAGGAACTGATAGCGTTCCATGTTGCGCTCGTATTCGCGGTCAACGTTCATTTGGAACGCGCGCGGATTGCCGAACTCGTCGATCATGACCGAGTGGTCGATGACCAGATCAACAGGATTCAGCGGGTTGATCTTCTGCGCGTCGCCGCCCAGACCTTTGATCCCGTCGCGCATTGCGGCCAGATCGACCACCGCCGGAACGCCAGTGAAGTCCTGCATCAGCACGCGGGCAGGGCGGTACGCAATCTCGCGGGGGTTCTTGCCACCGCTTGCGCCCCATTCGGCAAAGGCTTTGATGTCGTCGACCGACACAGAGAAACCGTCGTCCTCGAACCGCAGCATGTTTTCCAGCACCACTTTCAGCGCGGCTGGCAGTTTCGAGAAATCGCCCAGACCGGCTTCTTGAGCCGCAGGGATCGAGTAATAGGAAATGGATTTGCCATTCACGCTCAGGCTGCGGCGTGTCTTGGCGGTATCCTGTCCGACTTTGATGGGCATCTAATGGCCTCCCTCTCAAATGACGTGGATTTTGGGATTCGCTGGTGGCTATCTGCATCACCCAAGCGCGCGGTTCAAGGTCCAAGACGCAGGGTGCGGCAATTTTTGTATACCATTGCACACATTTTTAAGGATAGCGCGCTCCAAAGGTCTCAAGAAACCTTGATTGGAGGTTGAACAGCGTTCCGGGTAAACCCGTTCAGCATCCGTTAAACCCAAGAGCCGTCATGTACAGATTCGTTCCTGCGTCCGCTTACCTCTCTTTGTTTCTGGCGGCCTCGGCCTCTGCTGATAGTGGTCCGGTGGTCGTAGAGCTGTTTACGTCTCAGGGCTGTTCGTCTTGTCCCCCGGCGGATCAGATCATGCATGAATTGGCCAAACGCGACGATGTCATCGGGTTGGCCCTACACGTGGACTACTGGGACTATATCGGTTGGAAGGACGAATTCGCCGATCCTGACCACACAGAGAGGCAACGCGCCTACGCCCGTGAAGCGGGACGGTCGATGGTCTATACGCCTCAGATGGTGGTTAATGGCCAGCAGGACGTTGTCGGAGCGCAGTCTCTTGAGCTGGATCGGTTGATTGACGCTCATCTTGCGACCCAGCCAGAGGCTTCGGTCACGGCAGTACAATCAGGGGACAAGGTCGTAATTGATGTGGCCCCGACCGCGCTGCTGGCACCAGATTTGTATGACGTTCGCGTTGTCCAGTATTCTCCGATGCGGCACGCTTCTATTCGCCGTGGTGAGCTGGCCGGGCATGATCTGGACTATGCAAATGTGGTTGAGACCTGGCAGATCGCGGGTCAGTGGAACGGCGATGAACCGCAGGAGTTCTCTGTTTCGCTGACGTCTGACTTGCCTGCCGTTGTGCTTGTCCAGAGAGCTGGGCATGGCCCCATCGTAGCGGCCACCCGCATCAAGTGATCACGGCATGTCCTGTGGCTGCACCCCAAGGCCGTTCCACGGCTTCCAGCGCCGGTGAATCCAAAACCACTGCCCCATATGCTGTCGGACCACGGCTTCGAGGTCATCATTGGTATATTGGGTCATTGTCTTTGCGTCTGTGTGGGGCACGGGGTCGTGCAGAACTATTTCAAAATCCAGACCATTAGGTTGGCGCACTGCGTAGCACGGGATCATGACCGCATTGTACTTCATCGCCAGCTCTGCGTTCAGCACCGAAGTCACCGCGGGCTTGCCGAAAAACATCAGTTCTTCGCCGCCATGCGCGTGTAGGTCGGAAACGATGGCGATGATCCCGCCCTTTTTCAAGGAACGCACCATCTCGACCATCCCCCGGCGCCCCTGTTCAAACATGGGCGCGCCGGTTTTGTAGAAGGCGTCAACATACATCTCGTTGAAATAAGGATTTGCCATACGGCGGTAGAGACATCCGATCGGCTCGCCGCCACGCTCCTGAAGGGCAATGCGCGCGGCAAGATAATGGCCGAAATGGGCGGTGATCATCATGACCGGTTTCCCTTCGGCCACGGCGGTATCAAACGCCGCAACGCCGGGGCCCGAAACCTTTGCATTGCGTTGACGCTCTGTAAAACCTTCGGGCGAAAAATGCTCCATAATCGCCCGGCCCGCATTGTCTGGAACGGCGCGACAAATGCGCTCTACTTCGGCATCGGACAGTTCGGGACACGTCAGTTCGAGATTGCTGCGCACCCGTTTGGAGAAGCCTACGATCGGGGCGAGACCACGCACGATGCCCCCCATCGCGGCAATGCGTTTTTCGTAGGGCAGCATGCGCATAGCGCCCACAACTCCTTTAAGAAACAGACCAGTGACGTAGTATTTGCCAAGCTCAAAGCGGCTTAGTTCAGACTTTTCAACGGGCATAAGAGGTTCTCGGCAACAATTGCGATCTGCCGGGCCAGACATACAAGCCGGAACTCGTAACCACAAGTATTCTGCGCAGAGTTCGGAACTTCTGCTGGCCCTTTGACCTATTCGTCAATTTCTTCTGCGATAAGTGTGATGCTGCCGTCATCCGCCAAAGCGCGAATGGCGCTGACGATCTGGGTCATGGCTTCTTCGGCCTCTGATTGTTTGACGTTGCCGCGTTCGCTCATCTGCTCTCGCAGGTTGTCGGCCATCCGAGACGACATGTTGGAAAGCAAATATTCGACGGTGGATTGGTCTTGTTCTGTTTCAGCCCCAGCGAGCGCGGCTACCAGGACAGGCTCGTCGACGCCGCGCAAAACGGCAGGGACATCGCGAGGCAGGACACGGCTTGGAATGTGGGCAAAGGTAAAGATTGATTGCCGGACGACACTGGCAAAGTCTGAATCTTCTTCGTCAAGCGCAGTTAACAACCCATCGCGTGTTGATGCAGCAGACTGGTTCAGGATTGCCCCGACTCGCGGCCCCGGAGCATCGGAAAACGCGACTGCTGGGCGTTGATCAATTTGAGCGGCCAACGACCATCCGATCTGCTCGACTGCTTCTGGGGTTACGTTGGCGGTTTTGGAAACAGCGTAGGTAATGCGACGGGCCACAGGGCCGGGCAGAAGCCCCAGTAGACGTGCGGCTTTGGCGGTCTCTAGCTTTGACAGCATGACTGCGGCGATTTCGGTGCTTTCCGCCTGAACCATCTCGGCCAATTCCTCGGTCGGGATCTGACGCAGGCGTTCCCACGGATCACCAACTTGGCGGACACCGGCGACCTTGCGCAGGCGCGCGGCGGTAGCAGGGGCGAGTTTCCCGTTCACTGCATCCAAGGCACCAGCCAAACCGTGTGGAAAGGACAGGCCGACGCTGTCCAGCGCTTCTGCGAATTCCTGCGCGACTGCATCAAGCGTCACGCGATCCACCAATCCCATCTGGCCCAGTTGGTGGGTCAGATTCTCCTGCAGTTCGTCTGGAAGTTCTTCAAGCGGAATATCCGCGCCTTCGTTCAACAAAAGGCGCACGACCACTGCCGCCTTTTGCCTGTTGCTGAGCCTGCGTGGAACCACGCGCGGCGTTTCGTTGTTTTGTTCGGGCAACGGGGTATTTGAGCCCGATGCCACCTGTACCAAAGTATTTGCGTCCTGCATCTGCCTGCGGTGCCATTCTTCTGTTCCGCAGGCAGGTTAGCGAGAGTCGGGTAAAGAAAGGCTGAAGCTTAGTAGCTATATGTCAGCCCCGTGCGGATCGCTTCGCGCAGGGACGCCTCGGCCCAGGTTCCTTCGCCGCCCCGCGCTTTGATCTCACGCCATTGCGCGATCGCGAGGTCGGTTTTGCCTTCCAAGACATAGCCCTGTGCCATGTAGGAACGCGCCAGAAGGTTGTCGGGGTTCGTTTGGATTGCATCGTTGTAGAAACTGTTCGCCAGCTCCAAATCGCCCATTTTGCGGTAGGTGAAGCCCCAGTATGTCATGACGCGATCATCGGCCTGATCCATGACCCGAAGAATGTTCTGAGCATTCTCTAGCTGCCCATCGTAGGCAAGTTCGCGAACGGCCTCATAAAGTTCATCTTGGGTAAAGTTCGTTTTGTCCGGCTTCACGCAGCGACCGCGGTCTTTGTCGTAAACGCGTCCGAACAGGCATTTCTTGGTGGTGTTTGTCGGCTTGGGCGGGCTGGCGCTATCCCCGCCTGCGGCATGCAAAGCCGGTGCGAATGCAAATGCCTGAAGAACAATAGCTGAAGCGAATACGATGCGCATTTTCCTACTCCGTTGTCTGAGCTGCTCTGATCAAGCTAGCGCGTTCTCACGAAAAGCTAACAGCCATTCGCTCGCTTTTATTCACAAGTAGGAAAGATTTTATCAGCTGTTCACAATTTTAGCGCAGCTCTGGCTTTCGGTGTCCCAATAGGTTCCGGGCGCGCAGGACTGAGTTTGCTTTGAGTGGCCGTTGCAGGCCAAGGCAAACGAAGCCGTGCAAGAAAGTGCCAGTGCGCAAAGAAGGGTGCGGATCATCTTTGGGTCTCCTGTTCGGAAATACCCTGCCATCATATCCGAAAATGACCGCTCTGGCAAAAGAACGGCCCGGATCACGTCTTGTGGTCCGGG
Organism: Ruegeria sp. CL6; assembly: GCF_056536465.1. NCBI lineage: Bacteria > Pseudomonadati > Pseudomonadota > Alphaproteobacteria > Rhodobacterales > Roseobacteraceae > Ruegeria > Ruegeria sp. CL6. The sequence goes on along the minus strand of NZ_JBQFPR010000001.1, from coordinate 576,859 downwards.
CCGAAAGATATTCTGAATGGGTTGTTTTATTCCCCGAATACGCGGGCGAAGATCGTATCGACGTGCTTGGTGTGATAGCCGAGGTCGAATTTCTCCTCGATCTCCTCGGTGCTCAGCGCGGCTGTTACGTCGGCATCCCCAAGAAGTTCGGTTTTGAAGTCCTTGCCTTCTTCCCAGACCTTCATCGCGTTGCGCTGTACCAGACGATAGGCGTCTTCGCGGCTGACGCCGGCTTGGGTCAGGGCGAGCAGCACGCGCTGGCTCATGACCAGACCACGGAACTTGTTCATGTTGGCCAGCATGTTTTCCGGGTAGACGACCAGTTTGTCGACCACGCTGGTCAAGCGCGACAGGGCAAAGTCCAGCGTCACGGTCGTGTCAGGGCCAATGTTGCGCTCGACTGAGCTGTGCGAGATATCGCGCTCGTGCCAGAGGGCCACGTTTTCCATCGCGGGGACCACGGCCATACGCACCAGACGGGCCAGGCCGGTCAGGTTTTCGGTCAGGACCGGGTTGCGCTTGTGCGGCATGGCGGACGAGCCCTTTTGACCCTTCGAGAAGAACTCTTCGGCCTCCAGCACCTCGGTCCGCTGCATGTGGCGGATTTCTACGGCGATGTTTTCGATGCTGCTGGCGATGACGCCCAGCGTGGCAAAGAAAGCCGCGTGGCGGTCGCGCGGAATGACTTGCGTGCTGATCGGTTCGGGCACCAGCCCCAGTTGATCGCAGACATGTTCTTCGACACGGGGGTCGATATTGGCGAATGTGCCAACCGCGCCGCTGATTGCGCCGGTTGCGATTTCGGCGCGCGCGTCGCGCATGCGCGACAGGTTGCGGTCCATCTCTGCATAGAAACGCGCAATGGTCAGGCCCATGGTGGTGGGTTCGGCGTGGATGCCGTGGCTGCGGCCGATGCGAACGGTTTCCTTGTGCTCGTAGGCGCGGCGCTTGAGGGCGGCCAGCAGACCTTCGAGGTCAGCGATCAGGATATCCGCCGCGCGGGTAAGCTGTACGTTAAAGCAGGTATCCAGCACATCAGAAGACGTCATGCCCTGATGTACAAAACGGGCTTCTTCACTGCCAACATGTTCGGCCAGGTGAGTCAGAAAGGCGATGACGTCGTGTTTGGTGACGGCCTCGATCTCGTCAATGCGGGCCACGTCGAATTCCACGTCTTTGGCCTTCCACACGGCATCGGCGTTTTCGCGCGGGATCACGCCCAGATTGGCCATAGCTTCGCAGGCATGGGCTTCGATCTCGTACCAGATGCGGAACTTGGTCTCGGGCGACCAGATGGAGACCATCTCGGGGCGGGAATAACGTGGAATCATTGGCAGCGGCACCTTTTTGTGATTTGGCAGAGGGGCGATGCGGCGCGGTTTAAACCCACCCGCGCAAGGGAACAAGGCACGAGTGCTGGTATGAGACGGTTTGACCTGATTTTGGCGGCGAAAGAATTCCGCCTACTGACCGGAAATGAGATTCTGGAGGCTTTATGACCCTGCCGCAAAGCCTGTCGGAGTTTGAGGGCTGCTGGAGCCTGACCCGCGTCATTCGCGATGCAAAGGCAGGTCAGGTCGTGCACGCCGACGGAACAGCGATCCTGAGCCGTTCAGACGACGGGCTGATCTACGACGAAGACGTTACTTTGCGCCTTCCGGGGCAACCCGAGATGAAGGGAACCCGCCGCTATCTTTGGCGTGACGACGGGGAAAAAGTTGCGATTCATTTCGACGACGGCCGCTATTTTCACGCGCTGAAACTGGGGGAAATGCAGGTGTCAGATCACCATGACTGTCCACCGGACAGCTACGATGCCGTCTATGACTTTTCTACTTGGCCACGCTGGAGCGTGCGCTGGATCGTGTCCGGGCCTCGCAAATCCTATGAAATGGACACAGAATATATGCTGCGGTAGCGTAATCATCTTGCAGAAAAGGCTATGACAGGGCATTGCTGTCGCAGAATCTCGGTCCGAATTGGGAGAAGGAAGATGAATTCAAATGTTCTGGCCAACGCGATTGGTCCGCGCGAGGGAACAGCGCTGCGCGTCAAGCAGGTTGTTCTGGTTGCGCTGGGCATCGTTGCCCTGGCCGTCGCCGCGAAAATCAAAGTACCGATGTGGCCTGTACCGATCACGATGGGCACTTTTGCCGTTCTGACCATTGGCACCGCCTATGGCGCCCGTCTGGGTCTTGTGACGATGCTGGGTTACCTGCTGGTCGGAGCGCTGGGCTTTGACGTTTTCGCCGGGTCTTCGGCTGAAAAATTCGGCCTGACCTACATGATGGGCGGCACCGGTGGCTATCTGGTGGGTTACCTGATGGCGACCGTGCTGCTGGGCGCTCTGGCTGCGCGCGGCTGGGACCGTTCGGTTGGCAAGCTGGCGCTGGCGCTGGTTCTGGCAAACGTCCTGATCTATGTCCCCGGCCTGCTGTGGCTGGGTCAGCTTTACGGCTGGGACAAGCCGATCCTGGAATGGGGTCTGACACCGTTCCTGGTGGGTGACGCGATCAAGCTGGCTCTGGCCGCTCTGTTGATCCCTGGCCTGTGGAAACTGGTGGGCGACGCCCGCGCCTGATCTACGGCAAACTGACATTGAATGAACCCGCGCCGGAGTGCTTCCGGCGCGGGTTTTTTTGTTCCATTCAGATACTGGACAAAGCGCGCGATCACGGTTCAGTGTGAACCCACTAGATCAAAAGGTTTTTGAGTCATGCATATTCCGTTGGGTTCCGTTTTACCCTTTTGCACCGCGTTGTGGCTGAGTGTCGTTCCGGCCGTTGCCGATACACCGATCACCTACACCGATCAGGGGCGTGCCCTATTCAGCTTTGCGGTCCCTGATTTCTGGGCTGTCCGCACCGGTGGGCCACGAGAGATTGAGGACACCGAGCTGGCCGACCCGCGCGCCGTTGCGCGCGTGATCGGCGTTCGTCCCGTAACGGATGACAGCGCATGGATGGGGTTTGTTTCGCCTGCCGGTGTTGCCTCGATCGATGGAGGGCTGCGTTATCTGCAGGACGTCGACAAGTTTCTTGTGAACGATCCTGATGTTTCCGAGTCCGTTTCTACACGGATCGGCGGTTTGCCTGCCCGTGTGATCCGGGGAACAGGCACGCGCGAAGGGCGCGGCGTGAACTTTACCGCCACTGTCATTGATTTACCACGCGACCGGGTTGCGGTGGTCATTGCTGTGCTGCGCGATGGTGCCGACCCAGCCTATGTAGACGATCTGAACGCCGTTTTCGCGTCGTTCCGATCCGCGCAGTAGGGAGGCTCAGATGACCTATAAACTATTGAAACGGTCAATTCTGGCGCTGGGACTTGGCGCCGCTAGCTTTACCCTTTCCGCCTGCGATGGCGTGACGGTCGGGGTTGGGTATGGATACGGTTACGGGTACGACCCGTTCTACGACTCGATGCTGTGGAATGACTATTATCATGATGTGAACCGCCCGAACCGGCCACGTCCGCCTGAAGGGAAACCGCCAAATCGACCCCAGCCGCCAGTCGGGAAACCGCCCGCGCGCCCCAGACCGCCTGTTGCCAAACCACCGGCGCGCCCGCGCCCTCCGGTTGCGCGACCGCCAACAGCACGGCCGCCAATTCACCGCCCAGCTCCACGGCGCTGAGGTTTTCAGGTCAGGAGTTCGGTTGTGATCTGAGCTGATCCCTCAAGCGTCCTGTGTACAGGGCACTTGTCGGCGATCTCTAACAGACGCGCACGCTGGGTTTGGTCAAGCGGACCTTCCAGACGGATTTTCCGCCGGAACAGGTCGACTTTGCCGTCACTGACCAACCCTGCGTCCTGCGCGTGAACCTTGTCGTGGCAGACATCGACGGTGATGCCCGTCAAAGGCCAGCCCTTGCGCCGGGCATACATGCGGATCGTCATCGAGGTGCAGGCACCTAACCCCGAAGACACAAAACCATAGGGCGACATACCCTGATCGGTGCCTCCGTATGAGGCGGGCTCATCTGCGACGGCGTGATGCCGGGGGCCGGACTGGATGTCCTGCAGGAACCCAGCGGGATCAGCCTCGGTCACGCGCACGACGCCTTCGGGCGCACCCGGCGGAGGGGCGGGGGGACACAGCGGAACATAACGTGTGACCCACGCGGCGATAACGTCTGCAGCGTACTCGGCATCCGACGCGCGCGTGATCAGGTGATCCGCATCGTCTAGCGTCACAAAGCTCTTGGGATGTTTGGCCGCCAGAAAGATCGTGCTGGCATTGTCTACGCTGACCGTTTCATCCAACGGGGCGTGCAATACCAAAAGCGCAGCCTTCAGATCGGCAATGGCGGGGGTCAAGGCGGATTCCGAGATGTCGTCCACGAAGGCTTTGCTGATACGGAAAGGACGTCCGCCCAGCGTGACCTCGGCAGAGCCTTGCTGCTGAATCTCGGGCAGGGCGTTTTCAAAGTGGTGCGATACATGCCCCGGATCGGCCGGAGCACCCAACGTTGCGATGGCTTTGACGGTGGGAATACCCGCACGAGCCCGCAGCACGGCTGCGCCCCCCAGCGAATGACCAATCAGCAAAGACGGGGCCATGTTGCGTCCGGCCAGATACTGGGCGGCGGCGATCAGATCCTCGACATTCGATGTGAAGGTGGTGTTTGCAAACTCGCCCTCAGAATGGCCCAAGCCGGTAAAGTCAAAACGCAGCACGGCAATGCCCATACCCGCCAAACGCGCGGAAATACGGCGTGCAGCGGGAATATCCTTAGAGCAGGTAAAGCAATGCGCGAACAGGGCTGTCGCCAAAACTGGCCCGTCCGGCAGATCAAGACGGGCCGCCAGTTGGTTGCCGTCGTGACCGGCGAATGAGATGCGTTCCGTGGGCATGGCGGCTCCTTAAACTTGCTGCTGTCGCTAATACTGTGGTCATCAAGGGGGCCGCTCAACCCTTATGTAGTAAGCGTCACGTGAAGGTGAGCCGAGAGTAGGGGGCAGTGAAGCCCAACCCGAAGCGGGAAATCATTTCATCAATAAATGTGATGTTATTGCGAATAAATATTCGTTTTTAAAATTAATGCCGCACCCTCATCTTTGGGCTGTCACCAATTCGCAGCCAAGGAGAGTCTCATGGCGCATATCATCACAGCACCCCGCGGATTTACCCCGCGTCCTGACATTCTGATCGCGATTGTCCTGACCGGGATAATCAGCTTTACCGCCGGACAGTATACCTCGCACCCTTCGGTGGCCCCATCGGTTGGCGCTGAAATCGAAGACTGGCACGGCAATGTGCGGCGTTCAAACTGGCCGGGCTAGTGGGTCAGCTTTGACCCATCAGCATCGGATCGAACGGGTAGGTGGTGAGGTTTTCGTACCCATCCTCGGTGATCAGAACCTGATCTTCGAGTTTGATTGAAAAGTCGCCACCAACCTCTCCGACCGCTGCTTCAACGCAAAGCACCATGCCGGGCTCCAGCGGGTAATCATAAGCGCCTGCCACCGCTTTATCCGGGTAAGCGACAAGCGGCCATTCATCACAAAGACCGACCCCGTGCATCAGGCAGCCATATTTCTGCGCCTGAAACTTGTCATCCAGCCTGTGGCAGTTGGCGGTCAGGTCGGGGATCATCACGCCGGGTTTCAGCATCTCCATGTTGGTCATGATGTGCTCATGCGCGTGCTGCATGGCATAGACCATATCGGCCCGGGGCTTCTCGTCCCCAATCCACCAAGTGCGCGAGATGTCGATGCAGATGCCGTAAGATCCGATCAGATCGGTATCAAAGGCGATGATCTCGTTCTTTTGCGTGATCCGAGGCCCGCATTCCTGAAACCACGGGTTGGTGCGCTGACCCGAAGCCAAAAGACGCGTTTCGATCCATTCGCCGCCACGTCGGATGTTTTCCGCGTGCAGAACAGCCCAAATATCATCCTCTGACGTCTTTCCGTCGCCCACATTGGCGCGGGCGAACTTCTCCATCTCGGCCACGGCGGTTTCGCAGGCGTGGCTGGCACAGCGCATGGCCAGTATTTCATCCGGGCCTTTGATCGCGCGGGTTTTCTCGGTGACCTCTTCGCCTTCCATGATCTCGAACCCTTGCGCCTCAAGCGCGCGCAGGCCATGCAGCATGATTTTGTCGACCGCCAGCCGCTTGTTGCCGCCGCTATGTTCCTCGATCAAAAGACGCACTTCGTTTGAAAATACGTCAGCCGCGATATCAACCTTGTCGCCCCGGTCGAAGTAGAACAGATCGGCACCGGAACGTTGTTCGCGCACCAAGGGGTTGAACGTCGAGAGGAACGGGGAGTTCTTATAGTCCCAGATCACCATGTAGCCATCGGCGCACAGCAGAACCGCGCGGAACGGGTTATGGGTGTTCCAGAGCTGCATGTTCGTGCTGTCAGTCGCATAGCGGATGTTGAGCGGGTCGAACATCAGCACCCCGCCATACCCCCGGTCCACGATTGCTTGGGTCAGACGTTTCCACCGAAACTCTCGCATCCGGCTCAGGTTGGGCAGGCTCAGGCCCGCTGCCTCCCACTCGGTGAATGCCAGTTGAGTGGGTCCGATCTCGATCCGATCCAGTTCGTTTGGCGTGCCGTCCCCAAGGGTGGCCCCTTTGGTTGGGTCGATCTTGCGGCTGTCCCGGTAGTGCTGGTTCATGGTGGGCCTCCCTGGCTGTTCGTAGACCGTGGAGAATCATTCCCGTTTCGTCTGAAAAAAATGCGACGACCGGTTCGTCGCTTTTTGACCGACAAGGAAAACTTCTGGTGATAGGTGAATCGCATGACGATCATACTGCAAAACTCGATCCCCTATGACCCGCTGACCCCGCGCCCTCTGCCGGGCATTCAGCCGACGTCGCTGGACACATGGCTGCACCGGGACGACGCCTTTGCCGCGCAGATGCAGCGTCGGGATGCTCTGTTGAAGGAAAAGCGCGGGGATGTTCTGGCATTGGATGCATCCGCCGAACCCGCCGCGCAGGAGGTTTTGGACCTCGTGCTGCAACATGCCTATCCGGGGTGTTCCGATCTTGTCATCCGCCCGGATGGACACGAGGTGCCGGTCGACCGTGACAACCCGATGGATACTTTGTGCCGACTGGTTCAAGAGGACATCTGCATCCTGCAAAAGCATGGGGATGAGCATGTCCTGACCGGCGCAGTTTTGTGTTTTCCCGCCAGTTGGACTCTGTCCGAGAAGTTCATGCGCCCTCTGATCGACATCCACGTGCCGGTCGCGAGCTACGACGAGAACATCGCGCGCCGTGTCCAGCGTTTGTTCGATGGGATTCAGCCGGACCGTCCGCTCTGGCGGTTCAATGCGTTGTGGTATGAGGATGCCGAACTGCACCAACCCCGCAGCGAGAGCGCGCGGCGCGAAGTCAAAAAGCCCGGCAACGCCCGGTATCTGCGTAGCGAACGGCAGGCCTTGTTGCGGCTACCGAAAACCCAAGCCGTTGTGTTTTCGATCCATACCTATGTTCTGGAATCAAACAGCCTGCCAAAAATGGAAAACCCCGCCTGATGGCGGGGCCTCCTAGGAGGGTCTTTGGTTCGTGAACTACATGCCCAGGGCGTTAGCGACGCCTGCGAGCGCACCGCTTGTGCTGAGAGCGGAGATCGCAACCGTATAGGCAAGTACTTGTGTATTTAGACGAAAGTCTTCGCCCCTGATCAGGTTCACTGCGGCCATGGATGCCGCGATCGGGACTGACACGCTGGCCACGGCACCCGTGAGTCCCCAGCTGGTAAGCCGGAGCATGTCATTGGGTTGGTCGTGGTCGAGGGGGGGCGTGTCGTCCCGATCTGAAGTCTGCTCGGTGGTTTCTGTCCGAAAAGCGATGCTGAGCAACTGCTCATCTGACAGCTGGATCGGCCGGGCTGCTGGTTTCAGCGCCTTTTTTTCTGGCTCATCCAGGTCTTCTTCCTCGGTAATGTCCAGCCCCGCAAACGGGCCTGAGACTGCCTCGAAAATCTGTTTTCTGTTCCGCTTTTTCGCGGGCGGTAGAGTGTCAAAGGCACTCATGAATTGCTGGATTGTCAGCACGGTGTTGGGTGAAAGCCACTCAACACGCTGCGTCGAGCAGATGTCGACCATCCGGTAAAGGATGACCACCAACATCAGCTCGGAAATTTCGCTGTCGTCCAATAGGGCTGAGACCGGGCAGATCGTGACCGTCAACCGGTTCTCAGGCAAGGTTACGGCTGGCTTTTGAATGGTTTTCAAACCTGCTGCGCGATCCATGCGCTCGAAACGGTCTTCGGTCTGGACAACCTGCGTGTCCAAAGTCAGACGCACGAGGTATTGGCTGGATACGATGCTGGCTTCGGTTGTATCCCGTACTGTCTTGCGTTCAACCAGATGACCGTAGTCTTCCAGAGTGGCAGCAACGATGGCTGCGAAACGTTCGATCGCGCCTTCGGTCTCACCGTTGAACTGCAGACCGCCGTGGTAGCTGTGCTTGGGAGTCACTGCCTTTTCCTTTGTCGCATCCTCTCGTGAAAACAAATTTACCAAGCGAAATTGGGCAGATTTGGGCGAAAATGGAAAAAAATGAGAAAATGCAAAGATTGATTACGCTATGGAAACCTAGGCATTTTAGGGGCTGTTTAATGTCTGTGGCGACAATGTGGCTGAATTGAGGAACGCCGGTGCGGAAACAAGGCAAGCGTCAACTATCGATTCGGGCGGCCATAATCGCGATAGATTGTTGGTAGACCGTGGCTGCATTCCACTGCTGAATCACTGCGAAATTCGGCTGCCCGGGTTGATAGCCCCGGCCAGGTTTCCAACCCTTCTTACGCAGAAAATTGGCCGTTGAGGCCAACGCATCAGTCATATTGTAAAAATCGACCTTGCCATCGCCCGTGGCATCGACCCCGTAGGTCAGAGCGTTACCGGGCAGAAACTGCGTGTGCCCCAATTCGCCATGTTTCGCCCCCTTGGTCGCTGTCGTAATGCTGCCTTTATCGATCAATTTAAGGGCGCCGATGGCGTGAGGGACAAAGAACTCGGATCGGCGACAATCATAGGCAAGCGTGGTTATTGCTGACACAACTTGACTGTCTCCCATAAAGTTTCCAAAGCCGGTTTCCATCCCGTGGATAGCAATCAAAACCCCCGCAGGTACCCCGTATTGGCGTTCAAGAGCCGCATAGAACTGCGGGTTGCGGGCTTTGCGTTTGCGCCCTTGAGCGACGATTGCGTTCGCTCCGCGCACCTGCATGAATTTGTCCAAGGAGTATTTAAAGCTCTTTTGGTTGCGGTCGGCGGCGATGGTGCGCGTTGCGTAGGTCGTCTGGGACAGCGCCTGTAGACCCCTCTTTTTCACCCCGGCGCGCTTGGCTTGCCTTGCAAAGTCGGATTTCCAGGCTTCAAACCCCGCGCTGGTGTTGCCACAGGGCGCGGCCACGCCGGCGGTTGGAAGGGACATGGCTAGGATGAGGGCTAATCGAAACACTGTCAAAATCCGGTCGGCTGAAATGCTGAGTCCAAGCCTATGCGGTATTCCCAGATGCGCAAAGAGGTTTAATACAGGTCCAGTTCACCCGTTCCTTTCAGGCTTTCAAACCACTCTTCGGGCGTTTTGTTGATTTTCGCGTGTTTGACCATCATCGCGTTCATGTTTGGCAGGCCAGACGAATCTGGCCATGAATCCGGCTGCCAGAGGCCTGACCGGATGACGCATTTGGGACAATGGGCAAAAACGGTTTGAACCTGAATCAGTAGGGCGAGTTTGGGCGGGTGGTCCTGCACCGCCATATTCTCAAGAAGCGCGGGGTCAGCACAAATGCGGGCGGTCCCGCGAATACGCAGGGTTTCCATCTTGCCAGGAACAAAGAAGATCAGGCTGATGCGGGGATCTTTCAGGATGTTGTGAAACGTATCCACGCGCTTGTTGCCCGGTCGGTCGGGAATCGCGATCAAACTGTCTGAAAGGGTGTGAACAAAGCCCGCCGGATCGCCGCGCGGAGAGACATCCAGATATCCGTCGGGGTTGGCCGAGGCGATCACGCAGAAGGAGGACATGGCGAGAAAATCACGACACATCTGATCCAGTGCGGGCAACTCCTTGGCAACAACCTGAGGCAAGGGCGCGCCGGTGATCTGCTCCAGCGCTTCGGGGGTGGTCACGAAGTCCGAAAATTCAGTATCCATGCGATCTCCTCCTGTTTTGTCAGTCTGGAAGATCGACCCAAATGAAACAAGGGCGCCCGAATGGACGCCCTTGCAGATGTAAACCCAGAACCGGATTAGCAGCTATAGTACATGCCGTATTCAACCGGGTGCGGGGTGTGCTCGTAGGTTTCGACCTCTTCCATCTTCAGTGCGATGTAGCCGTCGATCTGGTCTTTGGTGAACACGTCGCCCTGCAGCAGGAAGTCGTGATCGGATGCCAGAGCTTCCAGAGCTTCACGCAGCGAGCCGCAAACGGTCGGGATGTCGGCCAGTTCTTCGGCAGGCAGATCGTACAGGTTCTTGTCCATGGCTTCGCCCGGATCGATCTTGTTCTTGATGCCGTCCAGACCAGCCATCAGCAGAGCGGCAAACGCCAGGTAGGGGTTCGCGGCCGGATCGGGGAAGCGAGCCTCGACGCGCTTGGCTTTCGGGCTTTCGGTCCACGGAATACGGACACAACCCGAACGGTTACGAGCCGAATAAGCGCGCAGAACGGGGGCTTCAAAACCCGGGATCAGACGCTTGTAGCTGTTGGTCGAGGGGTTGGTGAAGGCGTTCAGGGTCTTGGCGTGCTTCAGGATGCCGCCGATGAAGTACAGAGCTTCGTCCGACAGGTCAGCATATTTGTCGCCAGCGAACAGTGGCTTGCCGTCTTTCCAGATCGACATGTTGACGTGCATGCCGGTGCCGTTGTCACCTGCGATCGGCTTCGGCATGAAGGTGGCCGATTTGCCGTAGGCGTGTGCAACGTTGTGGATGACGTATTTGTACTTTTGCAGTTCGTCGGCTTGCTTGGTCAGGCTGTCGAAGATCAGGCCCAGCTCGTGCTGACAAGACGCAACCTCGTGGTGGTGCTTGTCAACTTTCATGCCCAGACGCTTCATGGTCGACAGCATTTCCGAACGCAGGTCTTGCGCTTCGTCAACGGGGTTCACAGGGAAGTAGCCACCCTTGACGCCCGGACGGTGGCCCATGTTGCCCATCTCGTACTCGGTGTCGGTGTTCCACGATGCGTCGGTTGCATCAACTTCGTAGGATACCTTGTTGATGCTGTTCGAGAAACGAACATCGTCAAACAGGAAGAATTCGGCTTCGGGACCCATGTAAGCCACATCACCGATACCCGAAGATTTCAGGTAAGCCTCGGCTTTCTGGGCGGTGCCACGCGGGTCACGCTCATAGGCTTCGCCTGTGTCGGGCTCAACGATCGAGCAGTGCAGGCAGATGGTCTTTTCCGCATAGAACGGATCGACATAGGCGCTTTCGGTGTCGGGCATCAGTTTCATGTCCGATGCTTCGATCGACTTCCAGCCAGCGATCGACGAACCGTCGAACATGAAGCCTTCTTCCAGGAAGTCTTCGTCAACCTGGTCGGACATGATGGTCACGTGCTGAAGCTTGCCGCGCGGGTCGGTGAAGCGGATATCGACGTATTCAGCATCCTCTTCCCGGATCAGCTGAAGAACTGCGTCCTTGCTCATACTCTCTATTCCTCTGATTTGAGTGCGTTCGATTACAGCGCTTCCGAGCCGGCCTCACCGGTCCGAATGCGAATGGCTTGTTCAACGGGCGACACGAAAATCTTGCCGTCGCCGATCTTGTCCGTTTTAGCAGCCGAGACGATGGCATCGATGGCGGCATCGACCTGATCGTCGTCCAAAACGACTTCGACCTTCACCTTGGGTAGAAAGTCGACCACATATTCCGCACCGCGATACAGTTCGGTGTGACCTTTCTGACGACCAAACCCTTTTACCTCGATCACGCTGAGACCCTGAACACCCACGTCCTGCAGTGCCTCTTTCACCTCATCGAGTTTGAACGGTTTGATGATCGCTTCGATCTTCTTCATCCCGAGCTCCCTTTAACTCTTGTCAGGATGGCAGTGACCACGTCTAAGATCGGTCGGCAATCTGATTGCGGAAAAGGCCGTGTTCGAGTGCGGAGAAAATAAGCGTCAGGTCAAATTTTGATCGACTTGCACAAAAAATAATCAAAAATGAATCGTCGGGGGGGGTATTGAGATGAACGAATTGCTGACTGCTGCGCAGATGCGGGCCATTGAACAGGCGGCAATTGAGTCTGGGGAAGTCACCGGTTTGGAGTTAATGGAGCGGGCCGGGCAGGGCGTTGTCGATGCGATATTCGAGAAATGGCCAAAGTTGAAGGATCGAGGGGCCAGCCCCTCGAGCTCCCCGGGATATTTGGGGCCAGATGAAGAGGATCCGCTGCGCGCTGTGGTGCTGTGTGGCCCGGGGAACAATGGCGGCGACGGGTTTGTCGTGGCGCGGTTGTTGCACGGGGTAGGTTGGGAGGTTGAGGTGTTCCTGTATGGGGATGCCGATAAACTGCCGCCGGATGCGCGGGTGAATTATGAGCGGTGGTGCGAGGTTGGGCGCGTTCGGGAGTGGTCGATTTCCACAATTGCCGGATTGTCCGGCTATGACCTTTACGTGGACGCAATATTCGGGGCGGGGCTGACGCGAGAGCCGTCGGCTGCCATTCTTGCGCCTTTGGTGCAGTTACATGTCGCGGGCGAAACCTTTGACCGCATGGTTTGCATTGACGCTCCGACCGGACTTTGCATGGACAGTGGACGTGCGTTGAGCGAGGAGTATGGTGCGGTTTGCGGATACTTGACTGTCACTTTCCACCGGCGTCGCCCAGGGCAGTTTCTTGCGGATGGTCCCCACTATTGTGGGGCTCTGCGAGTGGTAAACATCGGGTTGCATGGCACTGGAAGTGGCTGTGCGACGTTGGTTGATCTTGTTCAGTCGGGAGAGCTTCGCAAGGGAGACGGCGAACACAAATACACTCACGGCCATGCGCTGATCCTGTCAGGCGGTGCCGGCAAAACCGGCGCGGCGCGGTTGGCGGCACGTGGGGCCTTGCGGATCGGGGTGGGGTTGGTGACGCTCGGTGTGCCTCCGGCAGCGCAGATGGAAGTTTCCGCGCAGGTGACGGCTATCATGCTTCGCAGGGTCGAGGCCGCCGAGTCATTGTCGCATGTCCTGCAGGATGAGCGGTTGAATGCTCTCTGCCTGGGTCCGGGTTTGGGGGTGGACCGTGCGCGCTATTTGGTGCCGGTAGCTTTGCAGGCCGGGCGTTCCGTAGTGCTGGATGCGGACGCGTTGACGGCTTTTTCAGATGACCCTTCTTTCCTGTTTGGCATGCTGCATGAGAAGTGCGTCCTGACTCCGCACGGCGGCGAGTTCGCACGCCTCTTTCCTGATATCTCGGAAAGGTTGAGCGCCGAAGCCACGGCTGGGCCGGCGTTTTCAAAGGTTGACGCAACCCGCGAGGCCGCTGAGCGGGCGGGGTGCGTTGTGTTGTTCAAGGGGCCGGATACCGTCATAGCGGCACCCGATGGCAGTTGTGCGATCAATTCGGCGGCTTATGATCGGTCGGCCCCTTGGCTTGCAACTGCGGGGTCAGGGGATGTTCTGGCGGGTTTCGTCACGGGGTTGCTCGCGCGGGGGAGCACTCCGATGCAAGCTGCGGAAGCTGCGGCGTGGCTGCATGTGGAATGTGCACGAACATTCGGCCCCGGGCTGATTGCAGAGGATTTGCCGGAACAATTGCCAGTGGTTCTAAAGCAATTGAATATGTGATTATATCGGCGATAATTGGCCGAGTGCGGTCGATCTAGGCGGCAAATAGCTTACGAGGGGATCAAGACCTTACAGCGAATGTTTGCAACGCGCATGACGGAGCGGCAAACTTTTGTTGCCTGACTTTTGAGAGGGAAGCGTAAGGGCATTTAAGGTTTTGAAAAAAATATAAATTAGGGGCATCTGGCCTTTTCTCTGACGGGCGAAAGATGATGCCAAATCTGAATGACTGCATGCTTGGAAAAAGGGTGTTGTTGCGCAGTTGAGCAGTACCGGAAACCGGAATTTTTCATGGTGAGTGAAATGACCCAGAAATTTAGACTCAGTTCGATAACCGCAGTTTTGGCCGCGACGACAGCAATTCCTGCTGCGGCAGAGCTGAAGTATGAAAACAACAGCGGCGGATACGTGGAATTATATGGGCAGTTTCACCCTGTGATTGTGTCCGTAGATGATGGCGAGGAAACGGAAACCCGTTTGCTTGACAATGATCTCTCCAACAGCCGAGTGGGACTGCGCCTTATGCAGCCCTACGGCAGCAATGAATTCACATTCTGGTTTGAAACCGGCTTGGGTCTTCCCAGTACCGGCTCTGCCAATCAGGATGGCACCAACAACGATGGATGGACGCGTGAGGATCTTCGGCACGTCGATTTTGCGCTGAAGGGCGGATACGGCAAGTTTTCGGCCGGTCAGGGCAGTATGGCGTCAGATGGTGCGGCTGAGGTTGATCTGTCATATGTCGGAACGGCCCTGTACTCGTTCACCAACGACGAAAACGGTGCATTTTTCTATCGGCAGCCCGATGGTCTATTAAGCGCCATCACGGTCGGAGACTCGGCCAGCAACTTCGACGGGGGCCGCAGGGGGCGAATTCGCTATGATACGCCTGATTTCAATGGCTTCTCGGCGGCAATTGCCTATGGGCAAAACATTCTCTCCGATAGCGATGACGATGACTACTATGACATCGCGGTTTCATATGGAAACACCTTTGCGAACGGCGTGGAATTCGCGGCAAGCATCGCCTACGCAGTTCGCGATTTCGACGACAGTTCGGGTGATCGGAAAGATACGATCGGGTCCGCGTCGGTTCTGCTGCCCAGCGGGTTCAGCTTTACCGCCGCGCTCGGTTCGCGTGATGATACCGCTGCCGGAGCAAGCGACCCGGGTTACTGGTATGCAAAGGTCGCCTATGAGGATGACTGGGTATCGTGGGGAAAAACCGGGATCGGCGTAGACTATTTCGATGGGTCGGACTTCGACACCGAGGGGTCCAGCACCAAGTCGTGGGGGATCGCGGTTGTACAGCGGATCGACAGTATCAATACGGATGCATATCTGAAATACCGCAGCCACGATTTTGACGGCACGGTGGACTTTGACAAGAACGAAGCCTGGGCCTTGGGCGCGCGCTGGCGGTTCTGATCCAAGAGCAAATTGTTCAAGAACGCTCCGACGCAATTCGGGGCGTTTTTTTGTCCTATTTGGCGGCAAAACAAGGCCGATCCGGGCTTTGCCTCTTGCACGTGGGCGGCAGGACAAATAGAAGGCGTCAAATTTGCCCGGCGCGCCGTTTTGCGCGCCCCGAATCCTATGGGGACTACCATAATGCAGGTTACCGAGACGCTGAACGAAGGTCTGAAACGCGGCTACAACATCGTCGTTTCCGCAGCTGAGCTGGATGAAAAGGTCAACGAAAAGCTGACCGAAGCGCAGCCGGAAGTCGAAATGAAGGGCTTCCGCAAAGGCAAAGTGCCGATGGCGCTGCTGAAAAAGCAGTTTGGCCAACGCCTGCTGGGTGAAGCGATGCAGGAAAGCATTGACGGTGCGATGAACAAGCACTTTGAAGACAGCGGTGAGCGTCCTGCCCTGCAGCCCGAGGTCAAGATGACCAACGAGGACTGGAAAGAAGGCGACGACGTGCATGTCGAGATGTCTTACGAAGCGCTGCCTGCGATCCCCGAAGTTGACCTGAAATCGGTTGAACTGGAAAAGCTGGTCGTCAAGGCCGACGACGCGGCCATCGAAGAAGCGCTGAACAATCTGGCCGAAACCGCGCAGGACTTCAAAGCGCGTCGCAAGGGTTCCAAAGCCAAGGACGGCGATCAGGTTGTGATCGATTTCGTCGGCAAAGTGGACGGTGAAGAATTTGAAGGTGGCTCGGCCGAAGACTATCCTCTGGTTCTGGGTTCCAACAGCTTCATCCCTGGCTTTGAAGAGCAGCTGGTTGGTGTGAAGGCCGAGGAAGGAAAAGACGTCAACGTCACCTTCCCCGAAGAATACGGTGCCGAGCATCTGGCGGGCAAAGAGGCTGTCTTCACCTGCACAGTGAAGGAAGTGAAAGAGCCCGTCGCAGCCGAGGTTAACGACGAGCTGGCCACCAAGTTCGGTGCCGAAGATCTGGAAGCCCTGAAAGGTCAGATCTCCGAGCGTCTGGAAGCCGAATATGCTGGCGCCTCGCGCGCGGTGATGAAGCGTGCGCTGCTGGACGTGCTGGACGAGAAGGTCTCGTTCGACCTGCCGCCGTCGCTGGTGGAAGCCGAAGCCAAGCAGATCGCACATCAGCTGTGGCACGAAGAAAACCCCGAAGTTGAAGGCCACGATCACGGCGAGATCGAGCCCACCGACGAGCACAACAAACTGGCCGAGCGCCGCGTGCGTCTGGGTCTGCTGCTGGCAGAACTGGGTCAGAAGGCCGAAGTTGAGGTCACCGATGCCGAGATGACTCAGGCGATCATGAACCAGGCGCGTCAGTACCCGGGTCAGGAACGTCAGTTCTTTGAGTTCGTGCAGCAGAACGCTCAGATGCAGCAGCAACTGCGCGCGCCGATCTTTGAAGACAAGGTCATCGACTACATCGTCGAGCTGGCTCAGGTTGCAGACAAAGAAGTCAGCAAAGACGACCTGCAAAAAGCCGTTGAGGCGCTGGAAGAGGAGTAATCCTTTTCCGCCCGATATTGCATTGGGCAAAAATAAAATCGGAGCCGTCTGCAATAAGACGGCTCCGACAGTGTGGCTTTAGTGGATTGAGGTAAGGGGGTTAGGCCTCATTAGCTAAAGCACAGGGGGTATTCAGCAGAGCGATCTTCTGCTCTGGCGTGAAGCGGTCGGAAAGAGCTTCGATCAGGTTTAGAACCGCCTCGATTTCCGCTTTCGTGGTCGCCGATTTCATCTGTTCTACAAAGTACTTCTCCAGCCGGCTCAGCGGCTTGTGGTCATAGTTTGCCGCACGTCTGGTGATGGTTTTCGTCCCTGCGAACAGATCAACAGCGGCGTCGTCGCTTAGAAAGACATCGTGTTTGATGCCCGCGTACTCACGGATTCCCGAAATTCGTTCTTCGGAACAATCCATCATTGCCGCCATCGCCACTACTTTGCCCATGGGCTTGGCCGTGCCCACATAGTCGTAAGGCGCGTTTCCAGAGCGTTGAAGAACCCGGTTCATTACAGGATCAATGACGGCAATTGAATCCTGAACCCCGGCGGCCATCGCGTATTCAAACGAGCCAATCATGACTTCGCTGGTAACGTAGGAAACTGTGTTCTCGCCGCGACCCTTGCCCAATTTATTGGTGTCGACGCAAAAGCGGGTTGCCTCCCATACCTGTGCGCTGCGGATCGGAGGTTGGCCGTCCAGAATCGAGTGAAACACGTCGGACAGCATATGCGGCCCGGTGGTCTGCAACAGCCTCATGCAGCCGACAACGTCCCCATCGTCGTTGAGGCTGACAACATGTGCGGGGTGCAGATCGTCGAAATGATCACGCTCACGCCCGTCTTTGATATTTACATCCCAGCCCAAGCGGTCACCAAAAACGCGTGCGCGCAGTTGGTACATTTCATCAAGGACATCTTCAAGTTTATGTTGGTTGATACCATCAATTACTATGATCATATCCATCCCCCTACGTCTTATTACCGTAGGGGGCACGTTAACCATGTTCCCAATCTAGGCTATTGGGGGTATCCCGTAGAGAGGTGAGATTTTGACTAACCAGGTGCGATCAAACCGAGGCCAATGGCGCGCCCAACGGCCTGCGGTGTGGTTAACGCACCGAGCTTTTCCCGACCCGATCGCATGTGAACTTCGACCGTGCGGTGCGAAATCGAAAGAATGTCGCCAATATCTTGTTGGGACTTGCCGTCAGCCACCCACTGCAGAATCTCTTTTTCGCGGGTCGAAAGCGCGGGAAGGTACAGAGCCTTGGCCAAAAGGCCAGACTGCATAACGGTATCATGGGCCTGAACCGCAGCCAGTTGCAAATCGCCCATGACGTGCTTTTTCAGCTTTTCCCATTCTTCGTCCGAGCAATCCCGGGTGACATTCAACAGGCCACATTCACCGTAAGGACCGCGCACCGGAATAGTTAACCCCCGAGAAGTTATTCCGAAATCATGCGCGTCGCGAAAAACGGCGTGAAACTTTTCATCATGGTTAAAGCGTGCCCAATCCACGGGCGCGATGCTGAGGACAGATTGATACAAGGTGGGGTCAAAATGGTGAAACCCTTGTGTTCCGTAGTGGATTTTCCACTCGTCAGGATAGTTTGCATACCCCTGCACATCCCCTTTGACAGGGTTGAATGTGGCATACGACGCAAAGTCAAAGCCCAACTCCTTGCAGACAGCGTCAATAATGTCAGCGGCCGACTTTTCCTCGTGGTCGATCGCGGCCAAGTCTATGAGTTTCACTTGTCCAACCTTCGTGGCGGCAATTTTTTCCCCAAAGAATTGCCATATCTGCCCATACTAAATCATACGTTGTGTTACCGCAGCCTTGGGAGACAAGCAATTTGTTCGGGTCATGCGGGGTTAATGCGCGGAAACGGCAACAGAAATAAGCCAAAAATCGCAAGTTGTAGGCGGTTTTTTGCCTTTTAGTGGTCCGAGTACCTTTCTGAGGTGACTATTCGGGTCTTAGGCCGGTTTCAACCAACATACCGCGCGCTTTCGCTTCGGGGTAGTAGCCTTTGGCATACAGGAATATCGCGCGTTGTTGATCTCCGTCGGACAAAAGCCACGCTCCACGCAGGTACTTTCCGGCGAACTCCAAGTTGGTGTCGGCGTCCAGAAGACCTTTGGCGTTGCCAGTATATCCCATTGATCTGGCGGTAGCTGGAAGGATCTGAAGCAAACCGTAATAGGGCCGGTTCACTGCCCATGGACGGTGTGTGCTTTCTCGGATCGCAAGCTTGTGGACCAGTTCGCGCGGTAATTCGTAATGATCAGCCCACTTGTTGATGGAAGCCCGCAATTCGGGTGTTTCGTTGGGATACAGCGGGGGATCGAATTCTACGCGCGTCATTGTTTCTGGGCCACCACATGCGGACAAGGGGGCGGCGATCAGCAAGGCCAGAACGCTGCGACGAAGGAGGTTTGTCATCAAAAGTCTCCGGTATTTCTGGGCGCGATGATATGAGTCAAACGTCAGACTGCAAGCCTAGCTGAGAAATCTGGCTGAAATTTGCCCGTCAGATGAGCGCACAAAAAAGGCCGCACAAATCGCGCGGCCTTTTCACAATTCTAGTTGCCAAATCAGGCTTTGGCTTCGTCGCCTTCTTCAGCAGCCGGAGCGTCTTCGGCGACCAGGTCTTCGTCTTCGGAAGCGGCGGAACCGATATCGTCGAACAGTTCGGCGATCTCAAATTCTGCGGCGGCCTCTTCTTCAGCGGCCAGTTCCTGGATCGATTTGCCAGATGCTTGCAGTTCGGCTTCTTCTTCCGAACGGGCAACGTTCATCTTGATCTCAACCTCGACTTCGGGGTGCAGCTTGACGGCAACCGAATGAAGTCCCAGTTCCTTGATCGGAGCGATCAGGGCGACCTGTTTCTTGTCAACGGTAAAGCCAGCTTCGGTCGCGGCTTCTGCGGCGTCACGCGGAGTGACCGAACCGTACAGAGCGCCAGCATCCGATGCCGAGCGAATCACGATGAACTGCTGACCGTCCAGCTTTTCAGCCAGCGATTCAGCTTCTTGTTTGGTTTCCAGGTTGCGTGCCTCAAGCTGTGCTTTCTGAGCTTCAAACGACGCAATGTTGGCGTCCGATGCGCTCAGTGCTTTGCCTTGGGGCAGCAGGAAGTTGCGGGCAAAGCCGGGCTTGACGTCAACGACGTCGCCCATCTGACCCAGTTTCGCGACGCGTTCCAGCAGGATAACTTGCATGTCAGTGTCTCCTTACTTCACGGCGTAGGGCAGCAGGGCGAGGAAGCGGGCGCGCTTGATAGCACGAGCCAGTTCACGCTGCTTTTTTGCCGAAACAGCAGTAATGCGCGAAGGAACGATCTTGCCACGCTCAGAGATGTAGCGTTGCAGCAGACGGGTGTCTTTATAGTCGATCTTCGGCGCGTTCTCACCCGAGAATGGGCAGACCTTGCGGCGGCGGAAAAATGGTTTTGCGGCCATAGTTTATGTCCTTTCGTCAGGCGTTAGATCAGCGGCGCTCGCGGCGGCCTTCGCGCTCGTCGCGCTTCTGCATCTGGACCGAGGGGCCCTCGGCATGCTCGTCGACCTTGATGGTCAGAACGCGCATGACGTCTTCATGCAGGCGCATCAGGCGCTCCATTTCCTGAACGGCGCCAGCGGGGGCGTCGGTCTTCAGGAAGGAATAGTGGCCTTTGCGGTTCTTGTTGATCTTGTAGGCCATCGTCTTGACGCCCCAATACTCGCTATCGACGACGTTGCCGCCGTTGTCAGCCAGAACGGTGCCGAAATGTTCGACGAGGCTTTCTGCCTGCGCGTTGGACAGATCCTGACGCGCGATCATTACATGCTCATACAGTGGCATGTGCACTCCTGTTTCTATCAAGGCGCATTTCATAGGCGGGGCCATTCAACCCTCCGCGACCCTGCCACGAGAGGCTGCGCGATTCATACGATTAGCGAAGGATGGCCCCGTATACACGTTTATGGCCGAGGGGCAAGACCCGCCACAGATGCCTTTGTGAAGTCGTGCTATTTCCACTGGGTTGCCCAATTCCTGACGCTTTTCGGCTCGAAGTTGTTTTTCATACCGGGGTTGAACCGGAGAAACCGGACCCAAGACGGGAACCTGAAGACAGGGTGTTAGAAATGACCGCGATTAATACGACTACTTTTGAACAGACCGCGACCAACGCGACTTTTGAGAAATCAGTTCCAGTGCTGATCACATTCGCTCCTAACTGGAAAGTCCGAATGGTTCTTGCGCGTATTGTCGGTGCATTTCTTATTGTGATGTCCTTCTCGATGTGGCTGGCACCTGGATCAATGATGGCTGCCGAAGTATGGCCCATCAAACTGGCCGCCTCCCTGGGCTTTTTGATCGTTGGCGTCAGCTTTCTGACCGTTCAGGTTCTGGATGCGCGGCCTGATGCGTATTTCGATCCGATCCGCCGCGAAGTCCGCGTTCTGCAAAAGAACGAAAACAGCCGACCTCAGACGGTTCTGCGCCGCAGCTATGACACTCTGGGCGGTGCGCGTTTCACCGATGATCGTGTCGAGCTTTTTGATGTGGACGGTAGCCTGCTGATGAAGCTGCCCCTGCAATCGGCGGATGTCAGCCGAGCGCTCAAGGGTCAGCTGAGCGGAAGTGTAACAATCTTCGCGTGATATTTACTCTGTTCATATAGGAACAGAAGTTGTGAAAGAATACAGATTGTGTGCCGCTTCAGCGCGGCACATTTTTGTATTGAGCAATCCAAAAGGTTTGCATCCACAACATTTCGGAGATTGTCATGAAATCCACCCTTCTTGCTGCTGCACTGGCCGTTTCGGCAACCTCGGCGTTTGCAAGCGCCGAGAAATACGTTCTGGACCCCAGCCATAGCCAAGTCGTGTTCAGCTATAACCACCTCGGGTACTCGACCACGACCGGCATGTTTTCGGGCTTTGAAGGCGAGATCATGTTTGATCAGGAAGATCCCGCTGCCTCCAGCGTGACGGTTTCCATGCCTGTCGTTGAAATGATCACTGGCTGGAAGCCACGTGAAGACCACTTTATGACCGAGGACTTCTTTGGCGCAGCCGAGGGCGACATGGTGACGTTCACCTCGACCGGTATCGAAGTCACCGGTGAGAATACGGCGAATATCACGGGTGACTTGACTATGAACGGCGTGACAAAGTCCGTTGTTCTGGACGCCAAACTGAATCAGGTTGGCGAGCATCCGATGGCGAACAAGCCTTGGGCTGGATTTGACGCGACCACGACGCTTGTGCGCAGCGAGTTTGACCTTGGCCAATTCGCACCGTTCGTCAGCGATGAGGTCGAAATCCACATCTCGGTCGAGGCACAGAAAGCCGACTAAACGGGTTAAGAACGTTTTTCTGACACCGCCGGAGCATCTTGCCCCGGCGGTTTTTTTATTCGCCGCGCTTGGCGGTCAGGTCGACCGAAACAACGACCGCGAACCCCAGCGAGTCTTCCGTGGGCTGAGAGGAGCCTACATCGAAATCCATCCGGTTCAGTTCTAGCTTACCCGAAACCACAGCGGTGTCTTCCTGTAGGTCGAGCGTGAAGGGCAGGACAACGTCAGCCGATCTGTCTCGGATCGTCAGGGGGCCGCGCGCCTCATAGCCGGTTTCGGTTTTGAACAAATCAGCCTTGAACTGGGCGGTTGGAAATTGTGCGCTGTCGAAGAAGTCTGCCCCCATCGCCTGATCCGTCACCGTGCCGAGGCTGAGTGATGAAATGGCAATGTTCACATCCACAGAGCCCGCTAAGCCGGGCGCAGAAGGTTCATCGAATACGATCGCAGCGGTCCAGTCTGCAAAGCTGCCGGTGACGGGGCTGCCAAGTTGGGTGATCGTGATAGAGAGCGAACCCTCTTGCACCTTCCAGTCCGATTGAACCTCTGCCAATTCAGCCGTGTCGGTACTGGCCGTCGAATGGTGGCTGAATGCTCCGATCGACCATCCGCCGACCAAAACGGCGCACCAGACTATTAGGGCAGCACCTGCAGGCATGAGGGAATGAGACTGCGCTGGCGGTTCTGGCGCGACCGATTTGCCAGGCAACATCCGGCGTAATGTGCTGTCTTTGTCGATGATGTGGTGCTTGAGTGCCCCCGCGATGTGCAGAAGCAGTGATCCGGCCAAGGTCCAGACAAACAGCCAATGCAGGCTCGCGGTGAACTCGGCCAGATGCGCTGATTTTGGCACAAAGGGCAGGTTCTGTCCGAACGGCCAGAGGATCGGGGCAAACCCCTCGGCCGCTGCGTGATGAAGCCAGCCGGTCAGAGGCACAAGAACGAGGGACCCATAAAGCAACCAGTGAACGGTCTCGGCGGCGAACGCTTCAGGCTTGTTATCTGCGTTCAAAAGGCCGGGTTTGGTTTGGGAGAGCGCCCAGAAAATCCGCGCCAGAGCCACGAAGAACACTGAAATACCGATTGTTTTGTGCAGTGAGAACAGCCGTGCCGCCCGGGCGATGTCATCTTCGGTGGTTGGAATCGCGGGGTCATAGATGGCGTGGGCCAGATCATTCGCTAACCAGCCAAGCGGGAAGGCGGAAAAGATCAGGAGCGCGGTCAGCCAGTGAAAGGTCTTGGTCACGCTGCCGTAGCTGGAGAATGTGTTCGTCGAGGGCATGAGGCGCTCCGGGAATGTGGTGTTGAAATCAACCTATAGCCATGCCGTCAGGACACAATAGTGTGTCGCGCACAACGAAAGTGCCGTAGTGCAGACCCAATGCAACGCTTGTGCCGCGCCCGCAGTCGGTTTACACCCCGCCGCAACCTAACGTCATCCAAGAGGTTGCAATGACACGCGCATTTGTTTTCCCCGGGCAGGGTGCCCAGACCATCGGAATGGGCAAGGCTCTGGCCGAGGCGTATCCTACCGCGCAGGCGGTATTCGACGAGGTCGATGAGGCATTGGGCGAAAAGCTGAGCGGCCAGATCTGGGAAGGCGATATTGCCGAATTGACACTGACCCAGAACGCGCAGCCTGCATTGATGGCGACGTCGATGGCCGCGATGCGCGCCTTGGAAGCCGAGGGCGTTTCCGTCATGGATGCAGCGTTTGTGGCGGGTCATTCGTTGGGTGAGTATTCAGCGCTGGCTGCATCTGGCGCGTTGTCAGTTTCGGACACGGCGCGCCTGCTGCGCACCCGGGGGCAGGCGATGCAAAGCGCGGTTCCAGTGGGCGAGGGCGCTATGGCCGCGATCCTTGGGCTGGATTTGGATGCGGTGCGGGCCGTAGCTGAAGAAGCCGCGCAGGGTGAGGTTTGCCAGGCTGCAAACGACAATGATCCGACTCAGGTTGTGGTCTCGGGCGCGAAAGCAGCCGTTGAGCGTGCAGCCGAAATCGCCAAGGAAAAGGGCGCAAAGCGCGCCGTGATGCTGCCGGTAAGCGCGCCTTTCCACTGTGCGCTGATGCAGCCTGCGGCGGATGTGATGGCTGAAGCTCTGGCCGGGGTTGAAATCAAAGCTCCCGCCGTTCCGTTGATTGCGAATGTTCGGGCCGAGGCCGTTAGCGACCCCGATCTGATCCGTCAGTTGCTGGTTGAGCAGGTCACAGGCTCGGTCCGCTGGCGCGAAAGCGTTCAGTACATGGCCGCGCAGGGCGTGACCGAAACGTGGGAGATCGGGGCAGGCAAAGCCTTGTCCGGGATGATCCGCAAAATCGACCGCTCGATCGCGGGTAAAGCTGTCGGCACGCCGGATGACGTGCAGAATGTAACGCAGGCCGAATCGTAAGACACAGCGCATCGCAGGATGCGCATGAAAAGGACAATCGAATGTTTGATTTGACAGGAAAGAACGCACTGATCACCGGTGCCTCGGGCGGGATCGGCGGTGAGATCGCGCGTGTTTTGCATACTGCGGGCGCGACAGTTGCGTTGTCGGGCACTCGGGTCGAGCCGCTGGAAGCCCTTGCTGGCGAACTGGGTGAACGCGCCCATGTGCTGCCCTGCAATCTAAGCGACCCCGAGGCTGTGGCATCCCTGCCGAAGCAAGCGGCTGACGCAATGGGGTCGGTCGATATTCTGGTCAACAACGCCGGCATTACCCGCGACAACCTGTTCATGCGCATGTCGGACGAAGAATGGCAGAGCGTGATCGACGTCAACATGACCTCGACCGCGAAGCTATGCAAAGGCGTGTTGCGCGGCATGATGAAGGCGCGTTGGGGCCGGATTATCAACATCTCGTCTGTCGTGGGTGCCACGGGCAACCCCGGTCAGGCGAACTATGCCGCGTCCAAGGCGGGTATGGTTGGTATGACCAAGTCACTGGCCTATGAGGTGGCCAGCCGGGGGATCACGGCCAACGCTGTTGCTCCGGGGTTCATCACAACCGCAATGACTGACAAGCTGACGGACGATCAGAAATCGGGAATTCTGAACCAGGTTCCGGCGGGTCGCATGGGGGATGCCTCGGAAATTGCAGCCGCAGTTCTGTATCTTGCCAGCCCCGAAGCTGGATATGTTACCGGAACCACCTTGCATGTTAACGGCGGTATGGCCATGTTGTGAACGCGGATCGGGGCAGGTGCGAAAGCGTTTGCCTCGGGCGTTGTCTGTGCTATAGGCGGCGCATGAATGCTGGGGTCGGCCAAATGGTCGGCCTTCTACTTTCCCGGTAATCGGGGACCTTAACCGCCCGGACCGGGCAAATCAAAGCCAGCCTGAGCGGGCAAGGGCAGAACCGGGCACTACGCCCTGAAACGGAATGAGGAATAGACATGAGCGACGTCGCAGATCGCGTTAAAAAGATCGTTGTTGAGCACCTGGGTGTTGAAGAAGATAAAGTAGCGGAAAACGCTTCCTTCATCGACGATCTGGGCGCAGACAGCCTGGACACTGTTGAGCTGGTTATGGCCTTTGAAGAAGAGTTCGGCATCGAAATCCCCGATGACGCAGCCGAGACCATCCAGACCTTTGGCGACGCCGTCAAATTCATCTCCGAAGCGTCCTAAGAGCTTCGTATTCAATTAAAAGCGGCGCTTCCGGGCAACGGAGGCGCCGTTTTTTATGCCCTAACGGAATTCTTGCTTGCCAGTCGTGATATTCCTCCGTCACCATTTACGTGAGGCAAAATTATCAGAGCGGGCAGGGCATGATACGATCCACCCCGATGATCAACACGGCACGCCTGACGCTCTGCGGCATGCGGCCCGAAGATTTTAACCGGTTCGCCGAGATATGGCGGAACCCTTGTGTCGTGCGGCATATCGGCGGCACACCCCGATCACGCGGCGAAGCGTGGGATTCGTTTCTAAGAAACGCGGGTCACTGGCAAATGGCCGGATTTGGTCAATGGGCTATCATTCAGCAATCGAATCGTCGGATGATTGGGCAGGCGGGGTTCTTCTACGGGAATCGTTCACTGGGTGAAGATTTCGACAGTTTTCCCGAAGCCGGATGGGTTCTGGCCCCCGAAGCGCAAGGGCAGGGATTGGGGCTGGAGGCAGCTCAGGCTGCGCATGATTGGTTTGACCGGATCATGCCGGGGCCATTGGTTGCATTGGTGAATTCCGCAAATTCGTCGTCTCAGAGCCTGGCAGAAAAGCTGGGTTACATCTTGATGCGAGAGTGTAGTTTTCAGGGTTCACCCGTTCATCTTTTGCGTCGAAACGGTCCGCCGACGCGCCACTAAAGCGTATAGGGCAATGCCGCAAAATGTCTGTAGTTTGCCGAAACTGGTAAAAACCGGTTTGGATTCTCTGTGTATGGTATCCTCGATTTCCAGAATGATTGGGCGGAGGAGCAAGCTCATGAGGATTTACCCCACGATGGAACTGCAGAACTGCCGGTGTGTCACACTGGACAAGGGCCGTTTGGATGAAGCCATGATTTGGCATGTGAATCCCGCAGAAACGGCGCATGGCTGGGCCACCGCCGGGGCTGAGTGGATGCACCTGACGGATTTTGATGCAATCGAAGGGCGTGACACGAACTCGGAACTGGTCGAGGAGATTATCCGTTCGGCAGAGATTCCCGTGCAGTTGGCGGGTGGTATGCGCACCCGCGAGCAAGTTGAGTACTGGATCGACAAAGGCGCGGGACGGATCGTGATCGGCACCTTGGCCGCGTGGGACCCCAACCTGGTTAAAGAACTAGCCAAGCTGCACCCGGACCAGATCGTTTTGGCTGTGGATGTCTGGCAAGGTCAGGTCATGACAGAGGGCTGGCGCAGTCAAAGTGCCTTTACCCCCGAGGCATTTATTGAAGCATTTGCCGACACGCCTTTCGCCGCCATTCTCGTGACCGATATCGACAGCGATATGGAGGATGTCGAGGCGCAGCTGGGTTTGATCTCGGGTCTGGCCGAAAAGTCTCGTACGCCTATCATCGCAAGCGGCGTTGTGCGCACAGCGGATGACATTTCACGTTTGGCCTACATTCCGAATATCTCGGGTGCTCTGGTCGGTCGGGCGTTGTTCCGCAAGACCATTGATTTGTCAGAAGCCCTGAGTGTCGCAAGCGCGGCCCACGAGCCTGTGGCTGAGTTTCAGTAAGACAAGTCCGAGCGCTTTTTCTGCCTCCTCATCTATTTTGAGGGGGCGGATTCTATTTTAGGTCCATTTGTTTTTCTTTCGGCGTTTCCTTGCCTTTTGCGACTATGGGGCTTGGACGCAGATTTTGCTGTTGCTCTTGCCCCCGCACCCCGCCCCGGGGTATGAGCGTTTCTTAAACACGAAGCAGGCAAGAGGCACTTCATGCGCAGAGTCGTTGTAACCGGTCTGGGATTGGTCACTCCGTTGGCCAGCGGGGTCGAGGAAACCTGGTCGCGGCTGTTGGATGGGGAATCCGGCGCGGGACCGATCACGCTGTTCGACGCCGAGGCAAGCGGGGTCACCACGACCTATGCCTGCGAAGTCCCCCGCGGGGATGGAACAGACGGAACGTTCAACCCCGATGATTGGATGTCACCGAAAGAGCAGCGCAAAGTTGAGGATTTTATCCTGTACTCGATCGCGGCTGCGGAAATGGCCTGTAAGGATGCCGATTGGCTTCCCGAGGATGAAGACGCGCGCCTGCGCACCGGTGTTCTGATCGGTTCGGGGATTGGTGGTCTGGGATCCATTGCGGAAACAGCGAACCTGATCCGCGATAAGGGACCGCGCAGGGTGTCCCCCTTCTTTATTCCTGGTGCGCTGATTAACCTGGCGTCGGGGCAGGTTTCCATCCGCCACGGCTTTAAAGGGCCGAACCACTCGGTTGTAACCGCATGTTCGACGGGTGCCCACGCCATCGGCGACGCAAGCCGGATTATCCGTGCGGGCGACGCCGATGTCATGGTCGCTGGTGGCGGCGAAGGCTGCATTTGCGAGATCGGCATCGCGGGGTTCAACGCCTGTAAAGCGCTGTCCACCAAATATGCGGATAACCCAAAGGCTGCCAGCCGTCCTTACGATGTCGATCGTGATGGTTTCGTCATGGGCGAAGGGTCCGGTATCGTCATTCTGGAAGAATACGAACACGCCAAGGCGCGAGGAGCCAAAATCTATGCCGAGGTACTGGGATACGGCATGTCCGGCGACGCCTACCATATCACCGCACCCAGCGAGGATGGTGATGGGGCCGAACGCTCGATGAAGGCCGCGCTGCGCAGTGCAGGGCTGGAGCCGAAGGATCTGGATTATATCAATGCGCATGGCACATCGACCATGGCTGACACGATCGAATTGGGCGCGGTTGAACGGTTGCTGGGTGATCACGCTGCAAATGCGACTATGACTTCGACCAAATCCGCCACTGGCCACCTGCTTGGGGCCGCTGGAGCGATCGAGGCGATCTTTTCTATCCTTGCAATTCGGGATCAGGTGGCGCCGCCGACGATCAATTTGGATAATCCCGCTGTTGAAACGTCTATCGACTTGGCTCCGAACGCCAAGCGCGAGCGTAAGATCGACGTAGCGCTGTCCAACTCGTTTGGGTTTGGTGGCACGAATGCCAGCGTGATCTTCGGAAAGGTAAGCTAAATGTGGCGCGCACTGGCGTCTAATATGCTGACCATTCTGGTGGTCGGCTTGTTCTTGTCGGGCGGCCTCATCCTGTGGGGGCAATCGCGTTACAAAAACGAAGGCCCATTGGAAACCGCGATCTGCCTACAGGTTGAGCGCGGGTCAAACATGACCGAAGTCAGCCAAAAACTGGAGGATCAGGGCGCGATCAGCAGCGCAATGATCTTCCGGATGGCGGCGGATTACACGGACAAAGCCCCGCAGTTGAAAGCGGGGAGTTTTCTGGTGCGCGAGGGCGCGTCGATGGAGCAGATCATCGACGAAATCACGCGCAGCGGCGCGAGCACCTGCGGGTCCGAGATTGAATATCGCATTGGTGTGACGCGCATCCAGACGCGGGTGCGTGAGTTGAATCCCGCAACGCTCGACTTTGATGAGATTGCGTCATTCGACGTGACCGAAGAAGAAGCACCTGCGGCCTATACCGAAAAACGCAACGACGCTGATACGCGCTATCGGGTTTCGGTGGCCGAAGGTGTTACCGCGTGGCAGGTGGTCGAAGGGCTGAAACAGATTGATGCACTGACCGGCGAAGTTACCGAAATTCCTGCCGAGGGGATGTTGGCACCCGACAGTTACGACGTGGTACGTGGGGCTGACAGGAACGCCATTCTGCAGGGGATGCAGGACAGGCAGCAGTTGCGGGTTAACGCAGTCTGGGAAAAGCGGCAGGATGATCTGCCGATTAGCAGCCCGGAAGAAATGTTAATTCTCGCGTCGATCATCGAAAAGGAAACTGGTGTTCCGCATGAGCGTGGACAGGTGGCCAGTGTTTTCGTGAACCGACTTGAGCGTGGTATGAAGCTGCAGACAGACCCGACCGTCATTTATGGTGTGACAAAAGGTCAAGGGACCTTGGGGCGTGGTCTGCGCCGGAGTGAACTTCGTCGCGCAACACCTTGGAACACATATGTCATTGACGGTTTGCCGCCGACTCCGATCGCGAATCCGGGTCTTGCAAGTCTGGAGGCCGCTGTAGCCCCGGAAGAAACGAACTACGTGTTCTTTGTTGCGGACGGTACAGGCGGGCATGCGTTTGCCGAGACGCTGGACGAACATAACCGGAATGTTGCCAAATGGCGCGAGATAGAAGCCGAACGGCAAAGTTCAGGAAACTAAAAAAGGTGCCGCGTGTTGCGGCACCTTTTTTGATTTAGGCGGCGGGTTTTCTTTTTTGCCGCCGACGTTGGTTTGATCCAGGCTTGGTCGAAGCATTGGCCGCCTGTGGTTTTGGTCCACGACGACGGAACCCGCCACGCTTGCGCGGCTTTTTAGGCTCTGCAAATTCCGGCATTGTACCGCTGGCGACGGGGATTTCGATCTTCATCAGCTTTTGAATCTGCTTTAGCTGATCCAGCTCATCCGGCGCGCAGAATGCGATAGCTTCACCCTCGCGACCTGCACGGGCGGTGCGGCCGATCCGGTGCACATAGTTGTCGGGCACCTCGGGTAGGTCGTAGTTGATCACATATGCCACGCCGGGAATGTCGATGCCGCGCGCGGCTACATCGGTTGCGACAAGTACATTGACCTCACCCGCGCGAAACGCCTTGATTGCACGGTCGCGTTGCCCTTGGGTTTTGTTGCCGTGAATGGAGGCCGCGTTAAAGCCATCGGCGACGAGGTCTTTCATCAACCTCTCTGCACCATGCTTCGTGCGCGCAAACACCAATGTCAGAGCGTCAACGTCTTTGGACAGGATCTCGCGCAACTTGGCGGGCTTTTCTGCCCGGCTCAGGAAATGGACTGACTGCGTGATTTTGTCAGCCGCCTTCCCCGGAGGGGAGACCTGAATGCGCTGCGGGTTCGTCAGGTAGGTCTGGCTGATTTCTTCCATCTGCTTGGGCATAGTGGCGGAAAACAGCATGGTTTGACGCGGTGTGCCAAGTTCGGGCGCAATGCGGCGCAGAGCGTGAATGAACCCCATGTCCAGCATCTGGTCAGCTTCGTCCAGCACCAGATGGCGGACCGAGCTGAGATCAACAGCGCCGCGCTCCATCAGGTCGATCAGGCGACCGGGTGTCGCGACGAGGATATCGGTTCCACGTGCAAGGAAGGAAATCTGCTTGCCGATGGACTGACCGCCCACAACGGTCGCGACGCGGATTTTTGTTTTCTTTGTCAGGTTCCGCAGGCTTTCGGCGATCTGATTGACCAGCTCGCGCGTCGGCGCAAGGATCAGCGCCTTGGCGGTTTTGGGGGCGGGTTTACCGGGTTGCGCCAACAGGTGGTCAATCAGCGGCAGCCCAAAGGCCAGAGTTTTGCCGGTGCCGGTTTGCGCCAGCCCCATAATATCGTGACCCTGAAGCGCCATCGGAATGGCCTGGTTCTGGATCGGAGTGGGTTGCGTAAAGTTTGCGCGTTTCAGCGCGTCATTCAGAGCCGGGGCGAGGCCCAGCATGTCAAAGTCGAACAAGTAATCATCCTTTTCAATCCGCGACCGTGTACCAGTCACGAACAAGTAAATCGACACGTGCATAACGCACGAGCCTACAGGGTTTCGCGAAGCCTCGGAGCGCACGGGCGAGTCCTGTGCCGTCCGGCCATCGCAACAAGAACCCTGCGTGAAGGGGAACTGGAGAGAGTTGGGCGCTGTGAGGTCGAATACGACCATTTATGCTCACGCGGCAGCGCTGTGTTTTGGGGCACATGCGTGTTTGGGGACGGAATGTCAAGTTTGTCGCTGAGTAATTGGCTAGTTTCCCAATCGGTGTGCCTGATGAGGAGGGTATAAAAAGCTGCGATCCAGAAGTGGCAGGTCTTAACAAACTGTTGAACGACAGGACGGCTCTTGTTGCGCAGGAGTTGCGTAACCAATTGACTTTGCGCACTTATTCTCGTAAAGTCTGTGTCATGCTAGAAGAAGTGGGTAACGGCCTCGGGGAAACCCGGCGGCCGTCTTTTGCTTCTCTCGTGCGGAGAAAACTCACGCATGAGGTCACAGGCACACATGACTTTGATTACCCCGGAAGAGCGGATTTCCCAGACGGCTGACTTGTTGCAGTCGCTTGAGCGATCCATTCGCGATCTGCGCCAAGCAGCGGAAGAACTGCGCAGGCAGATTGGTGCCGGGGAGGATGCAAACCTTGCCGGAGCAGGCAAGCAACTGGGTCAGTTAGAGGGGCTGATCCGAAGTTGTCAGAAAGTGGAGACAAGCTTTGTCGAACAACATCACAGACAAGCCGGAATTGCCCAAGGGGGATATGCGCTCGACCTTGAGCGCGCTCGATTTGAAATCGGGTGCAGGCTGGCTCGCCTCCGCCGATGCTGTGGTGAGGGACAGATTTCTGAGTGAGATCGGAGAGGGGGGGCTGTGCGCCCTCCCTTTCCTGTTCGAGTTCTGGGCGCTGTCGCATCAGTTGCCTCCAAAGGGCGATTGGCGGTCGTGGGTCATCATGGGCGGGCGCGGCGCAGGCAAAACGCGGGCGGGGTCTGAATGGGTGCGGTCGATGGTCGAGGGGGCCAAACCGCTGGATCACGGTGAGGCCGGTCGGGTGGCATTGGTTGGTGAGACCTTCGATCAGGTGCGCGATGTGATGATCTTCGGCGATAGCGGGATAATGCAGTGTTCGCCGCCAGATCGTCGCCCGGTCTGGAAAGCGTCAGAGCGCAAACTGATCTGGCCCAACGGGGCCGAGGCACAGGCGTTTTCCGCGCATGACCCCGAGGGGCTGCGTGGCCCTCAGTTTGATGCCGCTTGGGTGGATGAGTTGGCCAAGTGGAAAAAGGCTGGCGAAACGTGGGATATGCTGCAATTCGCGTTGCGTTTGGGGGATCGTCCGCGCGTTTGCGTGACGACCACGCCGCGCAATGTGAAGGTTCTGAAGGAGCTGCTGGCCTCGCCGTCCACGGTGCAGACCCATGCGCCGACCGAGGCGAACCGGGCTAATCTGGCGGACTCGTTTCTGGCCGAAGTGCGCGCGCGGTATGCGGGTACGCGGTTGGGGTGGCAGGAGTTGGACGGGGTGCTGCTGGCGGATGCCGAGGGCGCGTTGTGGACCGGCTCGATGCTGGACGCGGCGCGGGGTGAGACTGTGCCCGATCTGGACCGTATCGTGGTGGCGCTGGACCCGGCTGTAACGGCTGGGTCAGTTGCGGATGCCTGCGGGATAGTGGTTGTGGGCGCACAGCTACAGGGACCGCCCGAGGAGTGGAGCGCCTATGTACTTGCCGACCGGACGGTGCAGGGCGTTGGCCCGGCGGGTTGGGCGCAGGCGGCGATCGACGCGATGGATGAATTCGGAGCTGAACGGCTTGTGGCCGAGGTCAATCAGGGCGGGCAACTGGTCGAAGAAGTCGTGCGGCAGGTGGATCCTCTGGTCCCGTTCCGCGCGGTTCGGGCGTCGCGCGGGAAGGTGGCGCGGGCCGAGCCTGTGGCGGCACTGTACGAACAGGGTCGGGTGAGCCATGTGGTCGGTCTGACTGCGCTGGAGGAGCAGATGTGCCAGATGACCGCACGAGGGTTCGAGGGGCAGGGCTCACCCGACCGGGTAGACGCACTGGTCTGGGCGTTGCATGAGTTGATTGTTGGGCCTGCCGGGGCGTATCGGCGTCCTAGGGTGCGTGCTCTTTAGAAAACTGTACAAAATGAAAAAGCGACTTTCCGAGGGTGCTGACAGCAAGGCGACATACTTTGCGACGACCTAAAGATGTGTTGCCTTGTAGACCGCGTGGTGCGACCCTTCCAATGTGGAGGCATTGGGATGAGAGCTTTAGGCGTAATTCTAGGCGCGTTGTGTTCGGTACTCGTCTGCATCATGGTTGACGCAGTTTCTGCGCAAACCAATGAGTTTCCTGAGAGAACGACGCCGAGGCCGGAAACGACCAGTGGAGTGCCGCACGTTCAGATCGGCGTTTCACCTGATCCTTCGTTGACGAGAGAACTGTTGAGGCGCGTCAACGAAATTCCTGATGTAGAAATCCGCAATACCGTCGTTTCTTTGCCCGGAGCAAAGGGCTTTTGGTTGTCGGACGAGATTGCGTTGGCGCACCCAGAGGTCATTGTCGGTGGCCGAGAATTTGCGCATGTGCATCCGGACGGTTCGCTCCACGCTTCGTTGGACCCGGGCACGGCAAGCGCAGCGATAGATGCTGGTTGGGCTGTCTCGCATCCATGGTCCCAAAAGCGACCTGGTTGGGAAGGGTTCGTCATGATCTATACACCGACCTCGGCGCAAGAACTGGAAGTAGTTTTTCAGATTATTGTGGAGTCGTACAACTACGTTACCGGAAGGTCGTTGGGGCGCGACTAAGGTGGCGCAACAACGTGTATTCTCCGCAGCATTTTTTGCGTTGCCTTATATGCGCTCGGTCAGTTCCGATGCCCTAAACTTCTTTCCCTCATAACTCCTTTCAACAAGCCGGACACAGCGGCGGCAGAAAGGAGCACAGATGGTATTCGATTTCTTGCGTCGTGGAGCGGCCGGGGAAGCGCCCGAGGTTAAGGCCAGCGCAGCAGGCCCAGTGGTGGCGTGGCAGACGGGCGGGCGCGTGGCGTGGAGCCCTCGGGACGCGGTGTCGCTGACCCGCACGGGGTTCTCGGGCAATCCGGTAGGGTTCCGGTCGGTCAAGCTGATTGCAGAGGCGGCAGCGGCACTGCCCTTGGTGTTGCAGGACCAGGCGCAGCGTTATGATGCACATCCGATCCTGTCGCTGATGCGCCGCCCCAACGCGGCGCAGGGGCGGGCGGAGTTGATGGAAGCTCTGTTCGGGCAACTTCTGCTGTCAGGCAATGCCTATGTCGAGGCTGTGCAGGCCGAGGACGGATTGCCTGTTGAGCTGCACGTGCTGCGATCCGACCGGATGAGCGTGGTGCCGGGCGCAGACGGGTGGCCCAAGGCGTATGACTACACGGCGGGCGGTAAGACCCACCGCTTCCCGGCGGATGCGATCTGTCACATCAAATCTTTCCACCCGCAGGATGACCATTACGGGTTCTCGCCCATGCAGGCGGCGGCGATGGCCATTGACGTGCACAACAGCGCGTCGCGGTGGTCGAAATCCCTGCTCGACAATGCGGCGCGGCCTTCGGGGGCGCTGGTGTGGAAAGGCGACGGCCATGGGGTAATGGCCGAGGATCAGTTTCGGCGCCTCTCGGACGAGATCGAGCAGAACTATCGCGGGGCGCGCAATGCTGGCCGTCCGATGGTTCTGGAAGGGGGGCTGGATTGGAAGCCGATGGGGTTTTCGCCCTCGGACATGGAGTTTCAAAAGACCAAGGAAGCCGCCGCCCGCGAGATTGCGCTGGCCTTTGGGGTCCCGCCGATGTTGCTGGGGATTCAGGGCGACGCGACCTATTCGAACTACCAGGAGGCCAACAGAGCGTTTTATCGCCTGACCGTGCTGCCTCTGGTGACGCGGGTGGCGGCGGCGGTGTCGGAATGGCTGGCCGGATACACGAGCGAGGATCTGGTGTTGAAACCCGATCTGGACCAGGTGCCCGCGCTGTCCGCCGAACGGGACGCGCAGTGGACGCGTGTCAGCCGGGCCGAGTTCCTGACGGATGCCGAGAAACGGTCTCTGCTGGGGCTGCCGGAGCGTGCGGATGGCTGAGGGGTATCCCCCGTTCGACTGCGCGCCGGGTTTGCGTCTGGCCGCGCATGAGAGGGTGGCCGAGATCCAGCACGCGCATCTGTGCCGCAGGCTGGATCAGATCGAAGAGATGATGGAGCGGCTGGAGAAACGGCTATGGCTGACGGTCTATGGCGTCGCAGCCGTCATCCTGGCGCAGGTGTTTCAGTCTTTCCTTGCGGCAGCGCCGTGAAATCAGAAACTTACGAGGAGGTGTTCATGGATTTGGAACACAAGTTCGCACGGTTCGGAGACGGGCTTTCGGTAACCGACGATGCGGTGATCGAGGGTTACGCCAGCCTGTTCGGTCAAGTCGATCAGGGCAGCGATGTGGTGCAGCGCGGGGCGTATCAGAATTCGCTGATGGGGCTGGCGAAAGCGGGCCAGCGGGTCAAGATGCTGTGGCAGCACGACCCGGCGCAGCCCATCGGCGTCTGGGACGAGGTGCGCGAGGATGACCGCGGCCTGTGGGTCAAAGGACGTTTGCTGGAGGCCACACAAAAGGGCCGTGAGGCGGCAGAGTTGATCCGCGCGGGGGCTATGGATGGCCTCTCGATTGGCTACCGCACCAAGCGGGCCGTGAAGAATGACAAGGGCCAACGTGTCCTGACCGAACTGGAGCTGTGGGAGGTGTCGCTTGTGACTTTCCCGATGCTGCCCAGTGCGCGGGTGGCGGCGAAAGGCGTTGAGCCTGACGCGCAAGACACCTGGCGCAGTATTGCCGAGGTGTTCAATACCGCCCGGCAGGAGCTGGCGCGGACCTAGCGCGCCTCAACCCCCACCCAAGAAATGGAAGTGCTGATGAGCAAGACCGAAACCCCGGCCTTGACCGGAGAGGGTGCGCCCCTGGTTCAGGAGGTGAAGCAGGCGATGGCTGGCTTCGTCAATGAATTCAAGGGCCTCAAGGCTGAAGTTAAAACCCAACTGCAACAGACAGAAGAGCGACTGACCATGCTGGATCGTAAATCAACTATCGCGGCGCGTCCGCACCTTGCGGCCTCGATCGAAGACGGCGCACCGCACCAGAAGGCATTCGACGCCTATGTGCGTTCGGGCGAGGATGACGGCCTGCGCGGGCTTGAGATGGAATCGAAATCGCTGTCGAGCGCCGTGAATAGCGATGGCGGCTATCTGGTCGACCCGCAGACCGCCGAGATCATCCAGTCGGTGTTGAAATCCACCGCTTCGATCCGTTCGATTGCGTCGGTGGTG
This sequence comes from Ruegeria sp. CL6, assembly GCF_056536465.1. Lineage (NCBI taxonomy): Bacteria > Pseudomonadati > Pseudomonadota > Alphaproteobacteria > Rhodobacterales > Roseobacteraceae > Ruegeria > Ruegeria sp. CL6. The sequence continues at coordinate 540,360 of NZ_JBQFPR010000001.1, read as the reverse complement.
AATGTCGAGGCGAACTCGTTCGATGTACTTATCGACCACACCGATGTGGGCGCGGGCTGGGCGGATGAGAACGCCGCCGCCTCTGAGACGGCAACCCCGTCGATCGACCGTATCTCGATCCCGCTGCACGAACTGAGCGCGCTGCCCAAAGCCTCGCAGCGTCTGCTGGATGACAGCGCCTTTGACGTTGAAGGCTGGCTGGCGGGTCGCATTGCGGACAAGTTCGCCCGTGCCGAGGCTTCGGCCTTTATCAATGGCGATGGTGCGGACAAGCCCAAGGGTATCCTGAACCATTCCGCAGTCGATAATGACGTCTGGGACTGGGGCAATCTGGGCTATGTGCCCACCGGTATTGACGGTGGCGTCACCGCGGACTCGATTGTGGACGTGGTTTATGCGCTGGGTGCGCAGTATCGCGTGAACGGCACGTTCGTGATGAACTCGAAAACCGCAGGTCTGATCCGCAAGCTGAAGGACAGCGATGGCCGCTTCCTGTGGTCGGACGGTCTGGCCGCTGGTGAGCCTGCGCGCCTGATGGGGTATCCGGTGCTGATCGCCGAGGACATGCCGGATGCGGGCACCGACAGTTTCTCGATAGCTTTTGGCGATTTCCAGGCAGGTTACACCATTGCCGAGCGTCCCGATCTGCGCGTCCTGCGCGACCCGTTCGGCGCCAAGCCGCATGTTCTGTTCTACGCGACCAAGCGCGTTGGCGGCGATGTGAGCGACTTTGCCGCGATCAAGCTGGTGAAATTCGGCACCGCCTAAAGCGGGCTGAATCTCCGGGGGGTTTCGGCCCCCCGGGGTGGCGGGCGCGGGCCGGGGTGAGATCCTCTGCGTTGTCTAGCTGCTCCCCTCCGTCCGAGCAACGTGGGGCGGCGCGTGCCCGTCAATTCCTGAAGTTATGGCCCCGGAGTGGTCCGAGATTGCGGAGTGTATGGATGATGTTGATCGAAGAAACCGCCATCGCGGATGAGGCGCTGCCGGTGGATCAGTTCAAGGCTCATCTGCGGCTGGGAACGGGTTTCACCGAAGACAGCGTGCAGGATGAAGTCCTGAAAGGTTTTTTGAGGGCGGCGATTGCGGCGATTGAGGCCCGCACCGGCAAGGTGCTGATCGCGCGCGGATTTTCGTGGGAGTTGAATGGCTGGCGAGATGCTGCGGGTGAAGTTCTGCCGGTGACCCCTGTCAACGCGATCAGTGCGGTGACCGTGACCGATGCGGCCGGGACCGACAGCGTTGTGGACAGTGGCCGGTATCGTCTGGCCGAAGACAGCCAGCGCCCGCGTCTGCGTCCTGCGGGGGCAAGCCTGCCGACCATACCCACGGGCGGATCGGTCAGGATTGCGTTTACTGCTGGGATGGCTGCGGATTGGGGCGCTTTGCCCGCCGATCTGGGGCAGGCGGTGCTGTTGCTGGCCGCGCATTACTACGAATACCGGGACGAGACGGCGCTGGGCGCGGGAAGTATGCCCTTTGGTGTTACCAGCCTGATCCAGCGTTATCGGGTCGTGCGTTTTGGTGCCGGGGTGGCGCGATGAAGACGCCCCGATTGAACAGAAAGCTGGTGCTTGAAGCGCCAGTGCGCAGCGCGGATGGGGCCGGTGGCTATACCGAGACATGGGCCGCCCTGGGAACAGTCTGGGCCGAGGTTACGGCCCGCAGTGGATCGGAACGATCCATCGCCAGTGTTCCTATCTCGCGCGTGGGATACCGCATCGTGGTTCGCGGTGCGCCCGAAGGGTCGCCGATGCGCCCAAGCCCGGACCAGCGGTTCACCGAAGGCGCACGACGGTTCGTGATCCGCGCTGTGGCCGAGCGTGACCCGCGTGGCCAGTACCTGACCTGTTTCGCGGATGAAGAGGTGGCGGCATGAGTTACGGCGTTTCAGCCGCTTTGCAGGCGGCGGTGTTTCAACAGCTGTCGGGCGACGCGCAGGTCAGCACTCTGTCAGGCGGCGCGATCTATGACGCGGTACCGGCGGGTGCGGTGCCTCAGACCTATGTGACGCTGGGCCCGGAGGAGGTGCGCGACGCCTCGGACCGGTCGGGCGCGGGGGCCGTGCATCGCTTTACCGTGTCGGTAGTGTCCGAGGCCGCAGGCTTTGGCGCGGCCAAGACGCTGGCGGGTGCGGTGTGTGACGCCCTGGAGGGCGCGGCATTGGCCATGGATCGGGGCCACCTTGTGGGGCTGTGGTTTGAACGTGCCTCGGCTCGGCGCACAGGAACGGGCGGTGCGATCCGCCAGATCGACCTGAGATTCCGCGCTCGCGTGGAAGACGACTAAGCAATCAACGGAGAGAGCATATGGCTGCCCAGAACGGAAAAGACCTGTTGGTCAAAGTGGATATGAACGGCTCGGGCCTGTTCGAGACCATCGCGGGCCTGCGCGCCACGCGGGTCAGTTTCAACGCGGAAAGTGTGGATGTCACCAGTCTTGAAAGTCAGGGTGGATGGCGCGAGCTGCTGTCCGGGGCGGGGGTCAAATCGGCCTCAATCTCAGGCTCGGGCGTGTTCAAGGACGCGGGCACGGATGAGCGAGCACGTCAGTTGTTCTTTGACGGCGAGACGCCGAGTTTTCAGGTGATCATCCCCGATTTCGGCATTGTAGAAGGCGCATTCCAAGTAACCGGCATCGAATATGCGGGCTCGCACAACGGCGAAGCCACCTATGAGATAAGCCTGGCAAGCGCCGGTGCCCTGACCTTTACGGCGCTGTAAATCCGATGGCCAATCCGTGGACGGGTGAGGTGGCATTGACCATCGACGGGCAGCCCCGGGTGCTCAAGCTGACGCTGGGTGCCTTGGCTGAACTGGAACAAGAGCTTGGCACCGGAACTTTGGTGAAACTAGTGCAGCGGTTTGAAGGCGGAGCGTATTCCAGCGGTGACGTGTTGGCGCTGATCGTGGCGGGGCTGCGCGGCGGTGGGGCAGATGTGACCCGCGCTGACTTGCTGCGCGCCGAGATCGAGGGCGGCCCAATGGTGGGGGCTCGTGCTGCGGCTGAGCTGCTGGCCCGCGCCTTCATGGTGCCGGATCGTTGAGCGGGTTCGACTGGCCCGCCCTGATGCGGGCCGGGATGACCGGTCTGCGTCTGACGCCGGATAAGTTCTGGCGTCTGACCCCTGCCGAGCTGCGGTTGATGTTAGGGCAGGGTGCAGGGATGCCCGCGATGAACCGGGCGGGGCTGGACGCGTTGTTGGCAGCCTACCCGGACAAGGAACAAGGAGAGCGTGATGACGACGGATCGTGACGGGTTAGACGACCTGCAGGAACGAGGCGAGGCGCTGGGTGACTCGCTGGGGGATGCCGCATCCATGGCGGCTGCATTTGACAGCCAGATGAAGCGCATCAGCGCGGCATTTGAGGAAACGGGCAAGGACGTCGCGACGTTGGAACGTGGCATGTCCAGCGGTTTGCGCAAGGCGTTTGATGGCGTGGTCGTGGATGGGATGAACCTGTCAGATGCGTTGGATGTGCTGAAGAACTCGATGATCCGCACGGCGTATTCGGCAGCTATCAAGCCGGTGACGGATCACTTTGGCGGTCTTATCGCCGGGGGGATCGGTAGCTTTGTGCAAGGCGTTCTGCCCTTCGCCGATGGCGGCAGCTTCAGTCAGGGTCGGGTGATGCCCTTTGCAAACGGCGGGGTGATCAGTGGTCCGACAACTTTTCCAATGCGTGGCGGTACAGGTCTTATGGGCGAGGCTGGTCCCGAGGCGATCATGCCGCTGGCACGTGGTCCGGACGGTAAGCTGGGTGTGCGCACATCTGGCGGCGGGCGCGCCGTCAATGTGGTGATGAATATCACGACGCCGGACGTGCAGGGTTTCCGCCGCAGTCAAAGCCAGATCGCATCGCAGATGAGCCGCGCATTGGGCCGCGGCAATCGCAACAGGTAAATCACGGAGCAGGTTATGAATTTCCACGAGGTGAGGTTTCAGGCCAGTTTGAGTTTCGGCTCGGTCGGTGGTCCAGAGCGGCGCACCGATATTGTGACGCTAGCCAATGGTTTTGAAGAACGGAACACGCCCTGGGCTCATTCGCGCAGGCGATATGATGCCGGGCTCGGGATGAGATCGCTGGATGACATCGAGACTTTGATCTCGTTCTTTGAGGCGCGGCAAGGGCAGATGTTTGGGTTTCGTTGGAAAGATTGGTCGGACTACAAGTCTGGTGCGGCCACTGCTGACGTTGACAAGGGCGATCAGGTGATCGCGCGCGGCGACGGGGTGCAAACCCAGTTTCAATTGGTTAAGACTTATGCATCCGGTGGTTTTCAATACATCAGACCCATTCTGAAGCCGGTGCTGGGTACCGTGAAAATCGGCCTTGAGCAGGACGAAGTTCGCGAAGGAGTAGACTTCGAGGTGGATATTACTCGGGGAAGGATCACTTTCTCTGATGCGCCGCCCGTTGGGGTCGAGGTCACCGCAGGCTTTGAGTTCGATGTGCCTGTTCGTTTTGATACGGACAAAATCCAGACCAGTGTTGCAAGTTTTCAGGCAGGTGACGTTCCTAATGTCCCTGTCGTCGAGGTGCGCGTCTGATGACCGAGAGTAAGCAGGAACTGCAAGAGCACCTAGAAACTGGATTGACGACCACGTGCCGATGCTGGGCAATCAAGCGTGCCGATGGTCAGGTTTTTGGTTTCACAGATCACGACATGGAACTGAACTTTGACGGCCTGTCGTTCAAAGCGAGCACGGGTTTAACCGCGACCGCGATTGATCAGGCGACCGGGCTTTCTATCGACAACTCAGAGGCGATGGGCGTTCTGTCAGACGCCTCTGTGAAGGATGCGGATATTGAAGCCGGTCGCTTTGATGGTGCCGAGGTTCGCGCCTGGCTTGTGAACTGGGCGGCACCGGATCAGAGATCGCTGCAATTCAGGGGGTCCATTGGCGAAATACGGCGCGCAGGCGGGGCTTTCCATGCTGAACTGCGCGGGTTGACCGATCTATTGAACCGGCCGATGGGACGGGTTTACCAGAAACCCTGCAACGCAGTTTTGGGTGATACTTCCTGCGGTTTTGACACAAGTTCCCCCGGCTATTTTGCCGAAGCGGAAGTCGTCAGTTTGACGGCTGGAAGTATCCTCAGGCTCAAAGGCGCCGAAGCCCCGGACAATGCTTGGTTCGAGCGCGGCCGTCTGGACGTGATCTCGGGCCTTGCGTCGGCTCTGTGGGGGTCCATCAAACAGGATGAACGTGTCGCAGGGGGGCGTGACATCACTTTGTGGTCCGGGATCAGCGGTGGGTTGGCCATCGGTGATCGTGTTCGCGTTACGGCAGGCTGCGACAAGAGGATGGAGACGTGCCGGAAGAAGTTCAGCAACCTTCTAAATTTCCAAGGTTTTCCAGACCTTCCCCGAGAGGATTGGGTTTTGGCCGTTCCCAAAAAGAGTCACCCAAACACCGGGGGCAGTCGGCGATGAGCGTTTCCAGACAGAATATCGTGGATGAAGCACGGACCTGGTTGGGGACCCCATATGTTCATCAGGCTTCGGTGAAGGGCGCAGGATCAGACTGTTTGGGGCTTCTGCGCGGTATTTGGCAAGAACTTCTCGGATCTGAGCCGGAGACAGTTCCCATCTATAGCATGGACTGGTCTGAACCTCAGGGCGAAGAACGAATGTGGGACGCCGCCAAGAGGCACTTGATCGCTAAAAAGCCGCAGGAACCAGACCTTGGCGACGTCCTGTTGTTCCGTATGCGCGAGCAGTGCGTCGCAAAGCATCTTGGGATCGTCAGCGCGACCGGTTCGGAGCTGCGATTTATTCACGCGTATTCAGGCCACGGCGTTGTTGAAAATACGCTGAGCGACCCTTTGCGCCGCCGGGTGGTCGCTTGTTTTGAATTTCCGCTGGAGGGTATTTGATTGGCTACAATTTTTCTGTCTGCGGCTGGGGCTGCAATAGGCGGCGCTATTGGCGGAACCGTTGCGGGGTTATCCTCGGCAGTGGTCGGCCGGGCGATCGGCGCGTCCTTGGGGAATGTAATTGACCAACGGTTGATGAGCCAATCACTGATGGGCAGTGGCAGCGAGGTGGTTGAAACGGGTCGGCTTGATCGCTTTCGGCTAACGGAAACAGGTGAAGGGGCTCCGGTGGCGACGGTTTTCGGTCGAATGCGTGTCGGAGGGCAGGTCATCTGGGCCTCGGATTTTCTGGAAACCCGCAGTACCAGTACGGCTACGCAATCAGGCGGTGGTGGCAAAGGAGCGCCAAGAGCGCCCGAAGTTTCCACCACCACACATAGCTACAGTTACTCGGTGTCGTTGGCGATCGCACTTGGATCCGGCCAAATTGCGGATGTCCCGCGCGTTTGGGCGGACGGTGAAGAAATCGAGCGCGCTGGACTAAACATGCGGATTTACCATGGGTCCTACGACCAGCTTCCTGACCCTCTGATCGAGGCGATTGAAGGTGCGGGCGCTGTTCCGGCCTATCGGGGCACGGCCTATGTGGTGATCGAAGACCTTCAGTTGGCATCTTTCGGCAACCGTATCCCACAGTTTTCCTTTGAGGTCGTGCGCCAGGATCAGCCGGGATTGCCGGAAACCCAAGATGCGTTGTCCCAGAGCATTCGCGGCGTGGCGATGATGCCGGGTACGGGCGAGTACGCATTGGCAAGCACGCAAGTAAACTACACAAAGGGCAAGGGTCAAAGCTGGGCCGCGAACGTAAACTCTGCGTCGGGCGAGCCTGATCTTGTGACATCCACCAAGGCTCTGAACGCGGAACTGCCGTCTTGCGAGGCGGCGTCTCTGATTGTGTCTTGGTTTGGCGACGATCTGCGCTGTGATCAATGCCAGATTCGACCCAAGGTCCTGCATAAGGACGTGGAAGGTGAAAACATGGCGTGGCATGTGGCTGGCGAGACGCGGCAGTCTGCACAGGTCGTGCAGCATGATCAGGACCGTCCCGTCTACGGGGCTACACCAGCAGACGAGGCCGTTGTACAGGCTATTCGGCATCTGAAAGGCGTCGGAAAACGCGTGATGTTTTATCCGTTCATCCTTATGGATCAATTGCGCGACAACGGTTTGCCTGACCCATGGTCTGACGCTGCGAGCCAGCCACATTTGCCGTGGCGCGGCCGAATTACGCTGAGCGCAGCGCCCGGCCAAGAAGGGTCAGTGGATGGAACGGCCGCTGCGGATGCCGAGGTTTCCAGTTTCTTCGGGCAGGCTCGTGCGGACGACTTTGTCGTAGATGACGGGACCGTCACATATTCGGGTCCACATGAGTGGGGATTGTTCCGGTTCATCTTGCACTACGCTGCGCTGTGCAGAGCAGCAGGCGGAGTAGAGTCCTTTTGCATAGCTTCGGAAATGAGAGGGCTAACCCAAATCAGAGGAACTTCGGGGTTTCCAGCCGTAGCACAGATGCGAGTTCTGGCTGGAGAGGTTCGCAAGATTCTGGGACCAGAGACCAAGATCGGCTACGCCGCGGACTGGAGCGAGTATTTCGGGTATCAGCCCGCAGACGGCAGTGGCGACCGGTATTTTCATCTCGACCCTCTTTGGGCGGACGGCAACATAGATTTCGTAGGGATCGACAACTACATGCCCCTGTCCGACTGGAGGGATGGTGACGAGCACCTGGATGCCCGCAATGGCGCACGCGCAATCTATGAGATTGACTACTTGCGCGCCAATATTGAGGGCGGTGAAGGGTATGAATGGTACTATGCATCCCCGGAAGAGGCCGAGACTCAAATACGCTCTCCGATCGAGGATGCCGAGCACGATGAACCTTGGATTTGGCGATACAAGGATTTGCGCAATTGGTGGGCCAATCCCCATCACGAACGCATTGCTGGCGTTCGGCAAGCTGACCGTACGGCTTGGGTGCCGGGCTCAAAACCCATCTGGTTCACAGAGTTGGGGTGCGCAGCGATAGACAAGGGCACCAATCAGCCCAACAAGTTTTTGGACCCCAAATCGTCTGAGTCCGGTTTGCCGCGATATTCCAACGGGTTGCGTGACGACTTCATGCAATATCAGTATTTGAAGGCGATACTTGGTTATTGGTCCGACTCAAACATCAACCCGGTTTCGGAAGTCTATGGCGCGCCAATGGTGGACATGTCCAACGCCTACGTCTGGGCCTGGGATGCCCGCCCGTTTCCGGCATTTCCGAACTTGCGCAGCCAGTGGGAGGATGGCGAGAACTATGCGCGTGGCCATTGGCTGAATGGACGGTCCGGCGCACGAACATTGGCGTCGGTCGTGGCCGAGATTTGTCATGCGGCCAGGGTGACTGACATCGATACGTCAGGACTTTTCGGTATTGTGCGCGGATATGTGGTTGAACAGGTCTCTGATGCACGGTCGGCGTTGCAACCCTTGATGTTGAGATACGGGTTTGATGCGATTGAGCGTGACGGCGTTCTTCTATTTCAAATGCGCGATGGCCGGAAACCGATCGCGCTTGACCCAGATGAGCTCGCGACCTGTAGCGAAATTGAAGGCATCATCGAACATCGCCGGGAAGCTGAGGCTGAGATGACTGGTCGAGTTCGATTGCGGTTTGTTCAGTCTGACGCAGATCATGAAATCGTGTCCGAAGAAGCGGTGCCTCCGGATGCGCGTACGCATGCGGTTTCGGTGAACGAGATGCCGCTGTCAATGACACGAGCTGAAGGGCGTCAAACGGTTGAAAGATGGCTTAGTGAGGCAAGGGTTTCGCGCGAAACTACTCGTTTTGCCTTGCCGCCTTCGATGTCGCCTGTTGGCGTTGGCGACGTCGTTAGCCTGAAAGGTGATGAACAGCGTGCGCGCTATCGCATCGACCGCCTTGAGCAGGCTGAGGTGCAAATTGCGGACGCCGTTCGGATCGAACCGGGCGTTTACACCCCTTCGGACCTACCGGATGATATCGTGGCAGAAAGCCCATTTGTCGCTCCGGTGCCGGTGTATCCAGTGTTCCTGGATTTACCCCTCATAACGGGGTCAGAGGTCCCCCATGCTCCGTACCTTGCGATCTCGGCCGATCCTTGGCCGGGAAGTGCTGCGGTTTACGCCGCTGCAACCGATGAAGACTACGTGTTGCAGCAGGTCGTTTCAGGCCAGGCGGTGATCGGGTTTACACAAACCCCGCTGCGCCGGGCCAGCGCCGGTCTGTGGGATGAAGGTGCCCCGTTACTTGTTAACCTCATAGGAGGGGTGCTGGAATCACGTCCGCGCGAAGCGCTGTTGAGCGGAGCCAATTTTGCGGCCATCGGGGATGGCACGCCGGATAATTGGGAGGTGTTCCAGTTCGCGCATGCAGACCTGCAATCCGAAGGTGTCTACGCTTTGTCGAAACGGCTACGGGGACAGTTTGGGACTGATGCGGCAATTCCCGATGTTTGGCCCGAGGGGTCCGTTTTTGCATTGCTTGACCAAAGGGTTGCCCAGACCGCTCTCTCGCGTTCAGAGCGCCGAGTCGCAAAGCACTACAGAATCGGTCCGGCGACCCGCGGTTATGACGACCCATCCTTTGTTCATCAGGTTGAGGCGTTCAATGGGAATGGATTGCGTCCCTATGCACCTGTGCATCTGCGCTTTCGCCCTGACGGTCTGGAGGACGTACTTTCATGGACACGCCGCACACGGATTGACGGCGATGACTGGGGCGGAATGGAAGTGCCGCTGGGCGAGGAAACCGAATCCTATCTGATCCAGATCCGGGTGGACGGGTCCTTAGTACGCGAACAAATCGTCAACCAACCTAACTGGGCATACACGGATGCTATGAAGTTGGAGGACGGCGTCGATGGCCCCTACGATTTCCGCGTTGCTCAGCTATCGGCTGCGTATGGCCCCGGCTTGTACGCCGAGCTTGCCGCAGGCTAGGCGCAGGGATGCGGCCAGTTCTCCACGGAGATGTCAGTGCTGCGGCGCGCGCCTTGTTGCGTGCGCCGTTGGCTGATCGAAATCAGCTATGTGCCAGAATGATGGAGGAGGCAGAAATAGCCGATAGATACGTCATTCAGACGGGGCGGACACACCCATTATACGGCAACGGATCATTGATGTACGCGGCTCGCACACGGCCTTTGGCGGACGAACCAAGCTTTGACGACTTGCAATATTGTCTGTGTTTCGAGTTGGTTATCCGTTGCCTTGTTAAGTTTCGCCTTAACCAGAAGCACAGCTAACGCATTTGCTGGCGGCATAGTCCAGGTTCAGCCGCCCAATCGGAATTTCGTCGCCACAATCTTCGCAGAAACCGAATTCGCCATCTTCTATTCTGATTAACGCGGCCTTGAGCCGGCTCATTTCGCGGTTTCTGTTGGCTTGTTGCGCCTTGGCCATTGCTTGGTTTTGCAGCGCGTCCATTCTGCTGAGGCGACCAACTGCTTGCTGATCCAGATGGACGACTTCCTGCGCCTTTTTTCCTGCCTCCGAGCTTTGCTCTAGCTCCGCCAATCGGCTGCGAATCCGAGTGTCGAAATCGGCCAACATGGATCTATTCATTTTCGTTATCCTGTTGATCACGGGTTTGCGCTTTGCGTTTTTACGACTAAATGGCATTCTAGGCGCAGCAAAGGATCAAAAGCCATGTTGGAAACGCGCAGTTATGTAACACCTGTCGATCCCGTTTGGGATCGCATCACGACCGAAGCGCAGTCGGCCGTCGAAGACGAGCCGCTGATGGGTGGGCTGGTGCACGCATGTATCCTGCACCACCGCAGCCTTGAAAAAGCTTTGTCATACAGAGTTTCGGCCAAGCTGTGCTCGAATGAAATGTCCATGATGGTTCTGCGCGAGATCGTGGACGAAGCCTATGCCGACGATCCTTCTCTGATTGAGGCGGCGCGCGCCGACTTGATGGCCGTTTACGAACGCGACCCTGCCTGTCACCGCCTGTTACAGCCGATCCTTTACTTTAAGGGCTATCAGGCGATGCAAGCCTATCGTGTTGCCCATTGGCTTTGGCAGAAGGGTCGTCACGATCTGGCTTATTTCTTTCAGATGCGCTCGTCCGAGATATTCGGGATCGACATTCATCCGGCCGCAAAGATTGGCAAGGGTATCATGATCGACCACGCGCACTCGATCGTCATCGGTGAAACTGCCGTCGTCGGGGACAATGTCTCGATGCTTCATTCCGTGACACTTGGTGGGACCGGTAAAGAAGAAGAACAACGGCACCCCAAGATTGGTGACGGTGTTCTGATCGGTGCAGGGGCCAAGGTTCTGGGCAACATCGAGGTCGGTCATTGCAGCCGCATTGCAGCCGGTTCGGTTGTGTTGCAGGCCGTTCCCTCATGTAAAACGGTTGCGGGTATTCCTGCTAAGATCGTCGGAGAGGCGGGTTGTGATCAACCTGCGATCTCGATGGATCATATGCTGGGTAAGGATCAGTAGTCATTGCTTCGCGCGGCGAGCCTGCGGAAGACTTTGGATCAATATGGACGCAGGCATTTCCCGATTTGAGAAAACTATACCTGCCTGCGCCACACGCGATCATCGCGTCAGGTTGCGGACGCCCGGTTAGAAAACCGGGCGTCTTATTGTTTGTCAGGCCAGCATGACCATTGGATTCTCGAGGTTCTCGACAATGGCTTGCAGCAGTTCCGCGCCTAGTGCGCCGTCAATCACACGGTGATCCACGGACATCGTTACGGACATCACAGTCGCAACTGTCAGTTCTCCGTCATCGCCGACAACTGGTTTTTTGACCCCTGTACCTACAGCCAGAATACCGGCGTGCGGCGGGTTCACGATGGCGTCGAAATTGTCGATGCCGAACATGCCCAGATTCGAGATCGCAAACGTGCCGCCCTGGTATTCATGCGGGGCCAGTTTGCGTTCGCGGGCGCGGCCGGCAAGGTCTTTCATCTCGGTCGACAGCGCGGATAGCGACTTGGTGTCGGCATCCTGTAGAACCGGGGTGAACAGACCGCCCTCGATAGCGACGGCCACGGCCACGTCCGAAGGTTTCAGTTGCAGCACCCGGTCACCGGCCCAGACCGCGTTACAGGCCGGAACCTGTTGCAGCGCGTTGGCAACGGCCTTGATAATGAAGTCGTTGACGCTGAGCTTTACGCCCCGGCCTTCCAACTGCTTGTTCAACTGGCTGCGGAACTTGAGCAGCGCGTCCAGCTTGATATCGCGGCGCAGGTAGAAATGCGGGATCGTCTGCTTGGCCTCGGACAGGCGCGAGGCAATGGTCTTGCGCATCCCGTCCAGCTTGATTTCCTCATACGCGCGGCCCTCGTACATTTTGGCTACGGCGTCTGCTGAAGGTCCAGCCGGTGCAGCCGCCGCCGCTGCGGGAGCCGCCGCTGCAGGTGTCGGAGCTGGTGCAGTAGCGGTAGCACCCTCGACATCCGCCTTGACGATGCGTCCATGCGGGCCGGAACCGGTGATCTGCGCCAGATCGAGACCTTTTTGCGCTGCGATGCGCCGGGCGAGAGGTGAGGCAAAGATACGTCCACCATCGGATTTAACCGGAGCAGCCGGAGCAGGGGCAGGCGCCTCGGATACCGCTGGCGCGGCAGCCTCGTTACCTGCGGCGGCCGGGGCCGCCTCGGGCGCTTTGGCAGGCGTGGCCGCGATATCATCCGCGCTTTCGCCATCTTCCAGCAGAACCGCAATGGCGGTGTTGACCTTAACCCCTTCTGTGCCTTCTGGGATCAGGATTTTGCCGATGGTGCCTTCGTCAACGGCCTCGAACTCCATCGTGGCCTTGTCGGTTTCGATCTCGGCCAGCAGGTCGCCGGACGATACGGTGTCACCCTCTTTGACCAGCCATTTGGCAAGAGTGCCTTCCTCCATGGTCGGCGAAAGGGCGGGCATCAGAATTTCTGTGGGCATCTGTGTCGCTCCTTACCGGTAGGTCACTTGTTTGACGGCGGCGATCACTTCATCGGTGGTGATCAGGGCCAACTTTTCGAGGTTCGCGGCGTAGGGCATCGGTACGTCCTTGCCGGTGCAGTTGATGACTGGCGCGTCGAGATAGTCGAACGCTTCCTGCATCACGACCGAGCTGATATAGCTGCCGACCGAGCCTTGCGGCCAGCCTTCCTCGACGGTCACCAGACGGTTGGTTTTCATCACCGAATTGATGATCGCGCCCGTGTCCATCGGGCGGATGGTGCGCAGGTCAATGACCTCGGCGCTGATGCCGTCTTCGGCCAGTTTGTCAGCGGCTTCCAGCGCGTACTGCATCCCGATGCCAAAACTGACGATGGTCACGTCTGTGCCTTCGCGCCAGATGCGTGCCTTGCCCAACGGTATGGTCAGGTCATCCACCTGAGGCACGTCGGAGGAGCGGCCGTAGAGGATTTCGTTTTCCAGAAATACCACTGGGTTGGGATCGCGGATCGCTGATTTCAGCAGACCTTTAGCGTCAGCGGCCGAGTAGGGCATCACAACTTTCAAGCCGGGAATCTGCATATACCATGCAGCGTAGTCCTGCGAGTGCTGAGCGGCCACGCGTGCGGCGGCACCATTCGGCCCCCGGAACACGATCGGACAACCCATCTGACCACCGGACATATAGAGCGTCTTGGCGGCGGAGTTGATGATCTGGTCAATCGCCTGCATCGCGAAATTGAAAGTCATGAACTCGACAATCGGTTTCAAACCACCAAAGGCAGAACCGACCGCGATACCGGCAAAACCGTGCTCGGTGATCGGGGTGTCGATCACGCGCTTGCCGCCGAACTCGTCCAAAAGTCCCTGAGAGACCTTGTAGGCCCCTTGGTATTCGGCAACTTCCTCACCCATCAGATACACATCTTCATCACCGCGCATTTCCTCGGCCATTGCATCGCGCAGGGCCTCACGGACCGTCTGCTGGGCCATCTCAGCTTCTGCGGGCCAGTCCGGTGAAAGATCAACCACAGGCGCAGCGGGTGCTGCGGCAGGAGCGGGAGCCTCAACCGCCGCAGGTGCGGCTTCGGCTACCGCTGCGGCTGCTGGCGCCGCCGCGGGCAGGGCCGAGGCGTCTTCGCCTTCTTCAACTAGGATCGCAATAGGCGTATTCACCTTGACCCCTTCGGTTCCTTCCGCGATCAGGATCTTGCCGACAATGCCTTCATCGACGGCCTCGAACTCCATCGTCGCTTTGTCGGTTTCGATCTCGGCCATGATATCGCCCGAGGATACGGTGTCGCCTTCCTTGACCAGCCATTTGGCCAGTGTGCCCTCTTCCATCGTGGGCGAAAGGGCGGGCATGAGAATTTCGGTTGCCATGTCTCAGTTTCCTTCCGGGGCCGGGGTGATCATCCCGACGATGTTTCCTTGTCCGTCTTCAACATAGGCGCAGCGGCCTATGCCGGGATAATCGGCGGGCGGCAGCGCTTCGGCGCCGCCATTTGCCAATGCCCACGCGTAGCGTTCGTCGCAATCACTGACTTCAAAGGTCATGGTGCCACCGCGCACCGGGCTACCGGCAGCGGGAGCTTCGCCTTGGCGCTGCATCAGGCCGCCGGTCAGCCCTAGGCTGTCGCCGATCTGGTCGCCATTGATCAGATGATAGCCGACTTCTTCGCCGCCAGGCATTGGTGTGAACGCCCAGTCGAATAGGCCGGCATAGAACGCTTTGGCCTGCTCGACGTTGCTGGCGTGAATCTCGAAATGCGGCATCTGTCAGGCCTCGGCGTAGATATCGGTCCAGAGCTCTTCAACCGAAGGCTCGGGGCTTTCTTTCGAGAATTCAGCCGCCTGGTTGACGATCTCTTTGATTTCCTTGTCGATCGCCTTCAGGTCGTCCTCGGCCGCGTATTTGCCGGTCAGCAACAGTTCCCGCACATGTTCGATCGGGTCGCTTTGCTCGCGGACCTTCTGAACTTCTTCGCGGGTGCGGTACTTGGCCGGGTCGGACATCGAGTGGCCACGGTACCGGTATGTCTTGATCTCAAGGATGTACGGACCTTTACCTGCGCGGCAATGCGCGACAGCTTTCTCACCAGCTTCCTTGACGGCCAGAACGTCCATGCCATTTACGATTTCACCGGGGATACCGAAGGCTTCACCGCGGTGGAAGATGTCCTTGGTCGAGGTCGAGCGCGCCTGAGCAGTCCCCATCGCGTACTGATTGTTTTCGATCACGAACACGACAGGCAAATCCCAAAGGGCCGCCATGTTGAACGTCTCATAGACCTGACCCTGGTTGGCAGCGCCGTCACCGAAATAGGTGAAGGTCACGCGGCCATTTTCCTTGTATTTGTCAGCAAACGCCAAACCGGCACCCAAAGGCACCTGCGCTCCAACAATGCCGTGACCACCGTAAAAGTTCTTCTCTTTCGAGAACATGTGCATCGAGCCGCCCTTGCCCTTGGACAAGCCGCCGATACGTCCGGTCAGTTCGGCCATCACGCCGCCCGGATCCATGCCGCAAGCCAGCATATGACCGTGATCCCGATAGGAGGTGATCCGCTTGTCGCCGTCTTCGGCGGCTGCCTCAAGACCAACAACAACCGCTTCCTGACCGATATAGAGGTGGCAGAACCCGCCAATCAGACCCATGCCATAAAGTTGACCAGCCTTTTCCTCGAATCGGCGGATCAACAGCATCTCTCGGTAGTAAGTGATAAGCTCTTCCGCAGAAACATTTGGTTTCTTTGTGGTTTTTCGCGCAGCCATGGCGGCGATCTCCCCCTCTCGGCAAGATAGTTTAGCGTTAAACTATTTCATAGAGCATTTGCTGCGATCTGGCGAGGGTAAATGTGACGCAGCGTCGACTTCTGCGAAGTTCGGCGTGTTAGCGCCGTGAAGCCAGCACGTTTTGACAGCAATTAGCGAATGACGATTTCGTCCGACCGGATCATGCCAAGCACCGAGCGCGCCTGTTGATCCAGCAAATCCAGATCCAGATAGGTGTCCGAGAGCCTGCGGGTCAGGTTTTCCATTTCTGTGATCTCGCCTTCAAGCTTGGCAAGGTCGCGCGACAGAGCGTCCCGTTCCGCAGCAATCTCGACCCGTCGGAACAGGCCATAGTCGCCCTGCACGGCGGCGAAGGTGAAATAAACACCCAGCACAAATGCCACCATAAAGAATGCGACTGAGCCCAAACCGGGCCGATTGGAACGGGACACTCTGTTTACCGCCGTATGAAGTCTGCCTCAATAACGGACCCTTTTCGGGCCTCTGATCGCACTATGTCACAGGTGATTCGGGTTGTGAATCCCCTGATTCGACAAAAACGCGCTGGCTGGCGGTTTTATTGCTCCAGCGCGGCAACGCCGGGCAGGGTCTTGCCTTCCATCCACTCGAGGAACGCGCCGCCTGCGGTCGAGATATACGAGAAATCCCTTGCCGCACCTGACGCGTTTAGCGCGGCGACCGTGTCACCCCCGCCCGCGACCGAAACCAATTGACCGGACCGTGTCAGGGCCGCTGCTTTCAGCGCAGCCGCGTTGGTCGCGGTGTCAAACGGCTCGATCTCGAACGCGCCTAGCGGTCCGTTCCAGATCAGGGTCTGGGTTTGGCCGAAGATATGCGAAATCGCGGCCACGCTGTCTGGGCCTGCGTCAAGGATCATGCCGTCGTTGGTGCATTGATCGGCGGGCAGGACCTGATGGGGGGCACCTGCCTCGAACTTTTCGGCTACGACGATGTCAGTGGGCAGGACGATGGTGCAGCCCGAGGTTTCCGCCTTGGCCATGATCTCGGCCGCAGTGTCCTTCATCGCGGTTTCAGCCAGCGATTTTCCAACGTTGAGACCTTGGGCGACAAGAAATGTATTCGCCATGCCGCCACCGATCACCAGATAGTCCACCTTGTCGATCAGATTGCCCAGCAGCTCCAGCTTGGTCGAAACCTTGGCCCCACCCACAACCGCCGTCACTGGGCGTTTGGGCGCGCCCAGAGCGCCCTCCAGCGCCTCCAGTTCGGCCTGCATCAGGCGGCCCGCACAGGCAGGCAACAGGCGGGCGATGGCCTCGGTCGAGCTGTGGGCGCGGTGCGCGGCCGAGAATGCGTCGTTGCAATAGACGTCTCCCAGCTTGGCCATACCAGCGGCCAGGTCGGTGTCATTCTTGGTCTCGGCGGCATGGAAACGGGTGTTTTCAAGCAGCAGCACCTGACCGGGCTGCAACTGCTCGGCGGCAAGTTCAGCCTCGGTGCCTACACAATCGGCGGCGAACAGGACGGTCGCGCCGAAAGCAGCCTCAAGCGTTGAGACCAGTTGTTTCAGCGACAGGTTCTCGCGCCGCTCACCACCCGGCCTTCCGAAATGCGCCAGCAGGATCGGCTTGCCGTTTGCTGCAAGGATGTCGCGAACCGTGGGCACGATGCGCTGAATGCGGGTGGCGTCGGTCACAACGCCGTCAACGACCGGCACGTTGATATCCACGCGCACCAGTACGCGCTTGCCGTTCAGATCCATATCGTCCAGCGTTTTCCAGCCCATCGTCCTATCCTTGCCCTAAAAACCGATTTAGGCGGTTCTTTTCCTGCATTTTGCCCTCAGGTCAATGCGTCACTTGGCTTTCACGCGTCCGGCGCATAGGTATTTGCGCAAGACAAACGACAGGAGGGCCACATGGCCGAGATCAAGGATCCCGAAAACACCATCATCATCGAGCTGAAAGGCGGTAATGTCGTCATCGAGCTGCTGCCCGACGTGGCGCCCTTGCACAGTGCGCGCATGAAAGAGCTGGCCCGTGGTGGCGAGTATGACAACGTGGCCTTCCACCGTGTGATCGACGGCTTCATGGCGCAGACTGGCGACGTGCAGCACGGCGACATGGAGGACGGGTTCAACCTGCGTATGGCGGGCACCGGCGGGTCGTCGTTGGCTGACGTTCCGGCAGAGTTCTCCAAGCTGCCTCATGACCGTGGAACTTTGGGCGCGGCGCGGTCGCAAAACCCGAACTCGGCCAACTCGCAGTTCTTCATCAACTTCAAGGACAACCATTTCCTGAACGGTCAGTACACCGTTTACGGTCGTGTGATCGACGGGATGGAGCATGTGGACGCGATCGTGCGCGGCGAGCCGCCTGCGACCCCGGACCGCATGATCAGCGTCAAGGTGGCTGCCGATGCATAAGCTGGCCGCCGCATTTACCTTGCTGGCCAGCCCTGCGTTGGCCACGGGCCTTGAGATCGAGATCGAAGGCGAGGGTGCGAACGGCATCGTCACCGTTGACCTTTTTGAAGATCTTGCGCCCAAGCATGTCGAGCAGATCACTGCGATTGCCGCCGCCGGTCAGTATGATGGCGTGGTGTTTCACCGTGTGATCGAAGACTTTATGGCTCAGACTGGTGATGTCGAACACGGTCGGCTAGGCAGCGACATGCGCAGTGCCGGGACTGGCGGTTCGGACAGACCTGACCTGCCTGCGGAATTCTCGGACTTCAATTTTGACCGGGGTGTCGTGGGCATGGCGCGTGCACCGGATCCTAACAGCGCCAATTCGCAGTTCTTCATCATGTTCGCGCCCAACTCGCACCTGAACGGTCAGTACACCGTTGTTGGCCAAGTGACGGGCGGGATGGACGTTGTTGACGCGATCAAGCGCGGTGACGGCCCCAACGGAGCGGTCATCGGTCAGCCGGACGTGATGAAAAAGGTTACTGTAACTGAGTAACAGGTGAGACCCCGGTGCCCTTTGCTCCGGGGTCTTTCAAGAACAGGGCTTAGTCGTCGCCCATTGTTTTCCAGATTATTGCGCCAATTGCACCACCGATCAAAGGTGCGACCCAGAACAGCCAAAGCTGCGCAAGGGCGGGTCCGTCCGCAAACAGCGCAACGCCGGTCGAGCGTGCGGGATTCACCGAAGTGTTCGTTACCGGGATCGAGATCAGGTGGATCAGTGTCAGCCCCAGACCGATAGCGATCGGGCCAAACCCGGCCGGAGCACCTTCAGACGTGGCGCCCAGAATGATAACGATAAAGAAGGCCGTCAGCACGATCTCGATGACAAGCGCAGATAGCATCGAATACCCTTCGGGCGACGCTTCGCCGTAACCATTGGTGGCAAAGCTGCCGACCCCCGTAAATTCGGGCGCGCCACTGACAATCACGTACAGGACCGCAGCCGCCGCGATTGCACCGATCACTTGCGCGATCCAGTAGGGTATGAGGTCTTTGGCCGGAAACCGTCCGCCAATCATCAGGCCAAGGCTGACAGCCGGGTTGAAATGGCCGCCCGATATGTGGCCCACCGCGTAAGCCATCGTCAGTACGGTGAGGCCAAAGGCAAAGGATACACCCAGCCAGCCAATGCCTACATCCGCCACGCCTGCGGCCAAGACAGCGCTGCCGCAGCCGCCCAAGACCAGCCAGAACGTGCCGAAGAATTCGGCGATGAGTTTCGATGACATGAAAAGCCCTCCCAAAAACAATGGGTTCAGTGTAATTCAAAAAATCAATTTTGTGAAATTCTTGTGGGATCACGTCCCGCTGGTTGAGGTTTTCCCCCAGGTGGCGGGATCCAGTCGGAACAGTTTTACCAGTTGCTCGTAAATACCGGGCGCTTCGGATTTCAGGGCGTGGGGTCTCTCGAAAAAGACCTCGACCGATACAGCAAAGAACTCTTCGTGGCCGACCGCGCCATATGGATCAATGACTGTGTGCCGCCCCTTTTCCACAGACCGAACATGGGCGTCGTAGGCGGCTAGAAAGGCGCGTTCCCATTCGGCAAAGGTCTGGCCGTGGCTGAGGATCGGAACGCCGTTGGTTCCGCCTGACAGGTCGTCGATCTGATGCGCGAACTCGTGCAGGACCACGTTGTGTCCATCATGGTCATCCAGCGCGCCTTGCCTGCTGTGGGACCATGACAGGATGACCGGCCCCCGGTCCCAGCTTTCGCCGGTGCGGACGATTTCCTTTTCGCTGACAACGTACCCGTCTTGCCTGCGCTGACGGGATTTGAAAGCGTTCGGATAAATCAGGATTGTCGTCAGATGATCGTACCATAGTGGGCTGTTGACGATTAGGAGGCACGCCTGCGCCGCGATTGCCAAACGCATTTCGTCGGTGACGTCCAAGCCATCGCACCCGTAGAACCTCACCTGATCCAGAAACAGGTTTACCTTGCCATCCAGCGCACCGCGAAGCTCTGGCGGTAGGCGGCGTACTATAGGAACCTGCTCCTCTACTATGGCGCTTTGACGGGGGGTGAGGGGGGTGGACAACAGCGTGCTGCGTGTTTTTGCTTTGGACCAATGGCGATAGGCCAAGTACCCGGCGGCCAAAAGCAGAACAGAAAAGAAAACCCACATCCGACAAGCCTATACGCGACAAACTTGGCTGGGAACCGGAAACTGTTTTTCGTGCCCTTACAAAAAAACGCCGCAGGTTTTACCGCGGCGTTTTCTTTTTCATAACGTTCGAGGCGTGCTTACTGCTTGACCTCGGCGGCCGGGTTGGAACCCGACTTTGCGCTGCGACCCGGGTTCAGCGGGTCGTCCTGACGCTGTACCGAACCTTCAAAATGCGCGCCGCTTTCGATCGCGATGGTCTTGTGGATGATGTCGCCTTCGACACGTGCGGTCGAGGTCAGACGTACTTTCAGACCACGCACACGGCCCACAATGCGGCCGTTGATCACCACGTCATCTGCGGTGACTTCGCCCTTGATGGTCGCTGTTTCACCGATCGTCAGCAGATGCGCACGGATGTCGCCTTCGACAGTTCCTTCAACCTGAATATCGCCAGAGGTTTTCAGGTTGCCGGTGATGTGCAGATCCGAAGACAGAACCGACGCCGGAGGCTTGGGCTTGGGCGCGGTGCTCGCCTTGTTTTCCGACGGTGCAGGGGCAGCCGGTGTTGCTGGTGCGGCGGGTTTTGCCGCTTCAGGTGCATTGGAACCGGGCTCGTTGATTTTGCTCTTAGAAAACATTTCTCGCAGCCTTGATATAAGTCATTGGGTTAACAGGTTTTCCGTTCACACGCACCTCATAGTGCAGGTGCGTGCCGGTCGACCGTCCGGTGCTACCCATATCAGCAATATGATCCCCGCGCGAGACCCTTTGACCAACCTTTACCCTGATCTTGGTATTATGGGCGTAAAGTGTCTCAATTCCGAAGGCGTGCTTGATTTTTACCAGCCGCCCGAACCCGGACTGCCAGCCAGCATGGGTGACCACTCCGTCGGCGGTCGATAGAATATCCGTACCATGCGCACCCGCAAAATCGGCACCGTTATGCATGCGGCGACCGCCGGTCTTGGGGTCACGGCGCGTTCCAAAGCCGCTGGTAAAACGCACAACTGAGTTTACCGGGCTTGCAAACGGAGCTTTCTCGGCGGCGATGCGATAGAGGTTCAGCTGATCCATCTGCTGCAGCAGCGTGTTCGCGCGGATTTCGTCGGGGGTCAGTTCCTCACCGCGCGTGCTGAAGGATATGGGGGTTAGGGGGCCACCCATGCCGCTGTACCCACGCCGTACTTCTTCAATGATACGGTCAGTAGGCATACCTGCATTGCGGAACATCTTGTCGAGCGGTTCGACAGAGATGACCATTGCTTCTTCCAGTTGACGGAATATTTCGTCGCTACGTTCCTGCATAAGCTGGATTTCCAGCTCAAGATCGTCGCGTTGATCCAGCGCGTCCTTGGCGTCGGCTGCGATCTGATCACGTTCCATTGCGGTTCTGACCAGCGCTTCGGTCATAAAATTCATTTGCGCCGGGCTGGTGGCGCTTGCCATTTGCACCTCGTCCGAACCCGCATCTAGGTTTAGCTTGGCCAGTTCGGTGCGGGCGTCTTCGCGCTGTTTCATCGTGGCGCGCAGGGTGGTCTGGATCACTTCGATCCCGGTCTCAAGCTCGCGGCGGCGGTTTTCCGAGGCCAGCAGCTCGGACTGCATGGCGGAAATCTGTTCCAGGGCGGCGTTGAACCGGTCCTGCGCCATCAGCGCTTCCTGAGCGCGGACATCACGCTCGGCCGACAGAACATTCAGGCGTTCCTGATACGTAGCCTGATCGCGTTTCGCCTGCTCGCGGAAATTCCCGGACCCAATGCTGTCCATCAGCAGGATCGCGGTGGCAACAGCGGTCCAGCCCACGATCACTGCGACACCCGCGACAGCAGCAACCTGCGTCTCGGAACTCAGCCGGATGAACCGGGTGTCGTTGTCAGATTTCAGAAAAACCCTGCGTTCTGGAAAGTGCCGCTCGAGTAGTGAGTGTAGTTTTATTGCCAGACGTGTTCGCACGCGTCTTCACCTCTTTATCCCCATGATCGGGAGCGGTCGTGAGTGATAGCCGTCCCTTGGCCGAAGTGCATAGAGGGCGCGCTTGATTTGGGCAAGTTTGTTAACCAGTTTACTCTGCAAAGCAGGTTATTCCCGCCAATTCTCGGCGAGAAATTGCCGATAACGTCAACTTGAGCACGTTTATTGGTCATGCCCGGGCTGAGGCAGGTCTTCGGTCAAAGGCCAGTAAAAGTCCGGTGGCAGCCCCGCTTCGGCACGTTTTTCTTCGTTGAATGGCGGTTTCAGGACACCGTGAAAATACCGCCGGACCAAGTCGTGGAACACATCTTTTGGGTCGGCATTCTCGCGCCCGCACAGGAAATGGAACCACTTTGATCCATAGGCCACGTGCCCGACCTCCTCGGCGTAGATCACCTCGAGTGCGGCGATGGCGTTCTCAGCCTTGGCCTTGCGAAAGATGTCAATCATTCCGGGGGTTACATCCAGCCCGCGGGCCTCCAGCACCATCGGAACCACAGCCAGCCGCCCCATCAGATCCTCGGCAGTGTCTTCGGCGGCGCGCCACATTCCCGCATGGGCGGGCAGGGCACCGTAATGGCTGCCCATCTGCTCAAGGCAATCGCAAACCATCTCGAAATGGCGCGATTCCTCTTCCGCGCATTTCACCCAGTCGTCGTAGAAACCGATTGGCATAGCCACGTGGCCGAACCGGGCGATGATGTCCCAGTGCAGGTCGACAGCGTTCAGTTCGATATGCGCAACGGCGTGCAGCAGGGCAATGCGCCCGGCCTCGGTCCCCGGTCGGCGTTTGGGAACATCGCGGGGCGAAAGCAACTCGGGCTTATCCGGCCGCGACGGATAAAGCGGAGGGGTCGCTGTCCCGATCTCAATCTCAGGTGCATCACCCGTGCGCGACGCAAACCACTCGGCAGCGTAACGTTTGGAAAGGGCGGTTTTTGCGCGCCCTTCCGCAGTGGTCAGGACTTCGGTCGCCATCTGGGTCAGTGTTTTCGACACCGGGTTTCTCCGCTTTTGCGTTTGCGCGGGTCTTAGACCGGATGGCGGTCGTGGGAAAGAGGGTCAGAGCGCGCGAGCAGCCTCGAGCACCTCATCCACGTGGCCGGGGACTTTGACCTTGCGCCAGACGCGAGCGATCTTGCCGTCGGCGTCGATCAGAAAGGTCGAGCGTTCGATCCCCATCGACTTGCGCCCATACATGTTTTTCTCAACCCAGACGCCGTAGTCTTCGCACACGGTTGATCCCTCGTCGGACAGTAGGGGGGTGGTCAGGTTGTGCTTGGCCACAAACTTGTCGTGCTTGGCAATGGTGTCCCGCGAAATGCCGAAAACCTGAGCGCCCGCCTCGGCAAAGGCTTGAAGTTGTTCCGAGAAACCGATGGATTCCTTGGTGCAGCCCGGCGTATCATCGCGGGGATAGAAGAAAAGAACGACGGCACCGCCGCGCAGGTCTGACAACGTGACCTCGCCACCGCCGTCGCGGGGCAACGTGAAATCAGGGGCGATGTCTGTAACGTCGGGCATTGGAAACTCCGTTAAAGGTTTTTAAGTGCTGCCAGACATCATAGGGCGGCGCGAGCGGGTTGAAAGGCGTGGATAGAAAATTGGTGCAGCACGAAGACAAAAGTGCAGACACGCCGGACAAGCCCCGGCGCGGTCGGTCGCGTCGTCGTACTGCTGCTCGCTGGACGTTGTGGTTCGCGTTTTCCCTTGCTGCGATGGCTTTTGCTGGGTGGTTCTTTCTGATCGGTCAGCAACTGCACGCCCCGAACTGGATGCGGGTTCAGGCTGAAAAGCGGCTTGATCAAACGCTTGGCGGGCTGAAAGTCCGCTTTGGCGATGCCACCTTTTTTGTGAATGAGCAGTGGCGGCCCCGGCTTCGCTTGACCGATGTGACCATTAGTGATGCAGCCGGACAGCAGATTGCCCAAGTGTCCGATCTGCGCACACGCCTGTCGATGCGAGGGCTTCTGCGGGGGCAAATCCGCCCAAGGCGCATAATCCTGCAAGATGCGCAGATTGCCCTTACGCGCGGTAAAGATGGTGCGCTGTCGCTGACGGTTGGTTCGGGCAGCTCGCCCGTGCAACAGGCACCCACGCTGACTGAATTGATCGAAGAATCCGACGATGTGTTTCTTTCTCCGATCCTGTCGGGGCTCAGATCGGTCGAGCTGCAATCCCTGACGCTGGACTATCAGGATTTGCGCTTGGGTCGCGCGTGGGTATTTGACGGCGGGCATATTTCGATCACGCGCAGCGGGGACGAAATGCGCCTTGCCACCGGGTTTTCGGTTTTGACCGGCCGGGATTACGCCAGTTCGATCGAGGCAAATTACACCAGCGTCTTAGGCACGCCCGAGGCGAGTTTTGGCGTGTCGATCACCGATTTGCCCGCTGAAGACATAGCCGGGCAAAGCCTTGCGCTGTCTTGGCTTCAGGTTCTCAAGGCTCCGATCTCGGGCGCGCTTCGGGGCAGCGTGGACGAAATGGCAGCGCTCGGCCCTTTGTTTGCGACACTCAACCTTGGCGCTGGCGTCATCCAGCCCACACCTGAAACGCAACCCATTCGTTTTGACTCGGCCCGGACGTATTTCACCTACGATCCCAGCCAGCAGGTCCTAGATTTTAACGAGGCGTCGATTGTTTCGGACCTTGGCGCGGTGCAGGCCAATGGCAAAGCCTTTCTGCACGGTATTGAAAACGGGGTTCTCGAAAGCCTGACGGCGCAACTGGACCTGAACAATATTGATATCTACCCCGGCGGGTTGTTCCCTGAATCCCTTGAATCCGCCCGTGCAAATCTGGACTTCCAGATGAAACTGGCTCCGTTTGAGTTGCAATTGGGGCAACTGACCCTTGTGGATGCGGACCATACGTTGCGCGCCTCAGGTAATTTGATTGGTCGACCGGACGGGTGGGTGGCCTCTCTGGACGCGCATCTGGACACGATGACGGCCGACCGTTTGCTGAACTATTGGCCAGAGATATTGGCGCCAAAACCAAGAAAATGGGTGTCTGAGAACCTTTTTGAAGGGCAGTTTTCGGATGTTGAGTTCGCTTTACGCCTGCTGCCTCGGAACGAGCCGGACATATATCTGGGATTTGGGTTCAATGAGGCAAAGATCAGGTTCGCAAAGACATTGCCGCCGATCCAGGATGCCCAAGGACGGGTCAGTTTGCTTGACGACCGGTTCACAGCTTCGGCCGAAAGTGGCGTGGTTATCGCCGATGCCGGCGGAGCTGTAGATGCCTCTGGAACGTCATTCATCATTCCGGACACAACGATCAAGGGGCCATCCCCGGCCATCGCGCGCATCGTGGCCAACGGATCGACAACCGCGGCCCTTTCGTTGCTTGACCGTAAGCCGCTTGAATTGCTCACGAAAGCCGGGCTGCCGGTTGATCTGTCTCAGGGAGAGGTCAGTCTAGCCGGCACGCTGGCGCTGCCCATGAAAAAGGGGTTGAAGTTCAAAGACACAGAGTTTCACTTTTCCGGCACGATAGACGATGTGGAAAGTGAACGTTTGGTGCCCGGTTTCTCTGTTCGGTCTGACCGCCTGAAGCTGACCGGTGATCAAGCGTTGGTCGAGATCGGCGGATACGGTTTGTTCGGCGACGTTCCGATAGAAGCGACATGGCGGCAGCCAATCGGAAGTTCCCAGCCGCAGCGCAGTGAACTAACGGGGGAAATCGAACTGTCACCCCGTCTGATGACCGAACTGAAAGCCGGGTTGCCGCAGGGTATGCTGACCGGGAAAGGCACAGCAGACATTTCCGTGGGCATCGGAGCAGGCGATCCCGTAAAGCTGACGGCGACGTCGGACTTGGTCGGCGTTGGCCTTGCCATACCCGAGCTTGGCTGGCGCAAGGGGTCTCAGGCTGCCGGAAAACTCAACGTCGATGCAACGTTGGGCGGCCAACTAAGTGTGGATGCACTTACACTGGATGCCGCGGGATTGCGCACCAAGGCGTCGATCTCGTTTCGCGAAGGCGGTGACTTTGACAAGGTTCAGTTCAGCTCATTCGATCTGGGCAACTGGTTGGCCGTCCCAGCCGAGCTGGTGAATCGCGGGTCATCCGTTCCAGATATCAGGGTGTTGGGCGGGGTTATGAATTTGGGCGGCGCTACGTTCGGCGAAGGCAGCAGCGGAGGCGGAGGCGGCGGGCGCGGGCCAGCACTGGACGTTGTGCTGGATCGCCTACAGGTCACGGAATCGGTGGCGTTGACGGGATTCAGTGGATCATTCCAGACTACGGGCGGCATTACCGGGGCGTTCACGGCCGGCGTGAACGGAGGCGCGTCTGTTCGCGGACAGGTCACCCCGCGCGGCGGGCGCAGCGCGGTTGAGCTGAAATCGTCGGATGCCGGAGAAGTTTTGCGATCGGCAGGGGTCATTACTCAGGCTCGCGGTGGCTCGCTCGATATGAGCCTTGAACCCGTCGGCGCGCCCGGGAACTATGACGTTAACCTCAAAATCGTGAACACGCGGATCACGGATGCACCGGCAATGGCTGCCCTGCTGAACGCGATCAGCCTTGTTGGGTTGCTGGATGAAATGGCGGGGCAGGGTATCTTTTTTTCGTCTATCGAAAGCCGGATGCGCATCACTCCGACCCAAATCAAGGTTCTGAGCGGTAGTGCGGTTGGCCCGTCCATGGGCCTGTCTTTCGATGGAACGATAGATACCGTAGCTGGGATGCTGAATTTGCGGGGCGCGATATCGCCGATCTACCTGGTTAACGCGATCGGCAGCGTTTTCACCAAGAAGGGCGAAGGGGTGATCGGCTTCAACTATAACCTGACTGGTCCTCTGACAGCGCCCAAAGTGGCGGTAAACCCTTTGTCGGGTCTTGCGCCTTTGTTTTTGCGCAATCTGATGCGTACTCCGCCGCCGACGGTGACGGATGGCCCAAATTCCCTGCCGGTGAAGCCCGATGAACCTAAACAGACTTTCGGGTCGCCTCCGAAAGATCATTGAGCCGTGCTGTTGCTGAATCTGGTCGGGCCTTGTATGGCGCGCGCATGAAACTCAGCGACTTTGATTTCCACCTGCCCGAAGACCTGATTGCCACGCGCCCGGCAACGCCGCGTTCGTCGGCGCGATTGCTTGTGGCCGATGGCGACGCGATCTCGGACGCGCACGTGTTTGATCTACCCGAGTGGTTGCAGCCCGGAGATCGCCTTGTTCTTAACGACACGCGCGTCATCCCGGCGCGTCTAAATGGACGGCGGCACCGCGACAGCGCTCAGGGACCCGTTTCCGCAGCGATCGAGGCAACTCTGCTGGACCCGCAAGCCGATGGAACCTGGGCCGCGCTGATCAAACCGCTGAAGAAGGTCAAGCTGCACGAAGAGATCAAGTTCTCAGACCAGCTCAGCGCCTCTCTGGAGCGGGTGGAAGACGGGCAAGCATTCCTGCGGTTCAACCTGACCGGAGAGGACTTTGACGCCGCGCTGGAAGGCGCCGGTGCGATGCCCTTGCCGCCCTATATTGCGGCCAAGCGTCCGGCGGACGAACAGGACAAAACGGATTACCAGACGATCTGGGCCCGCAATTCGGGTGCCGTGGCCGCTCCGACCGCGTCGCTGCATTTCGACGAAGCGCTGATGCGGGCGCTGGATGAACGCGGCGTGCAGATTACGCATGTCACGCTGCATGTTGGCGCAGGGACTTTTCTGCCCGTGAAAGTCGAAGACGTGACCACGCACAAAATGCACGCGGAATGGGGAAGGGTCAGCGCGCAGGCCGCCAGCGAAATCCAAAAGACCAAGGCCGCTGGTGGGCGGGTCATACCAGTTGGAACCACTGCGCTGCGCCTGATCGAGAGTGCTGCGCGTTCGGGCGGGATCGAGCCGTGGGAGGGTGAGACTGACATATTCATCTATCCCGGTTTCCAGTTTCACGTCACCGACGCGCTGATGACCAACTTTCACCTGCCGAAATCCACCTTGCTCATGCTGGTTTCGGCATTGATGGGGAAGGATCGAATGAGCGATGTCTACGCCCATGCAATTAAACAGAAATACCGCTTCTTTTCTTACGGTGACGCGTCGCTTTTGATCCCGTGAATGCCGCCTTGTCGGGATCGTATCTTAGTAATGTCGTAGACAAGCATGACCGGAGCCGTTTTTCATAACAAAACGAATCCGTAGTTCAGGTCGACATTGCTCGGAGGTTCCAATGATTCAGGTCCTGTCCAGCGCATGGGCGCTTCTTCTTGGCGTGGGCCTGCTTATGGTCGGCAACGGCTTGCAAGGTACGATCCTCGGCGTTCGCGGCGAGATCGAGGGGTTCTCGACCCTTGAGATGTCATTTGTGATGTCGGCCTATTTCGTGGGATTTCTCGGTGGATCGCGTCTGGCGCCCGAGATGATCCGACGCGTGGGACATGTACGCGTGTTTGCGGCGCTGGCCTCGTTCATTTCGGCCGTGATGATCATGTACCCGATGCTGACCGAACCTGTGGCGTGGATTCTGGGCCGTGTTGTGATCGGGTTCTGCTTTTCCGGCGTTTACGTCACGGCCGAAAGCTGGCTGAACAACGCCGCCAGCAACGAAAATAGGGGGCAGGCGCTGTCCCTGTATATGATTGTTCAGATGACCGGGATCATTACAGCGCAGGGCTTGATGCTGGTCGGAGACCCCGCGGGGTACGAGACCTTCGTGATCGCGTCGATTCTGGTTTCGGTTTCCTTCGGGCCGATCCTGTTGTCGATTTCACCTACACCTGCGTTTGACACGACCAAGCCGATGACCCTGCGCGAATTGATGGGCAAATCACCGCTTGGCTGTGTCGGCATGTTCCTGTTGGGCGGCGTGTTCTCGGCTCAGTTCGGCATGGCTTCGGTGTATGGTGCGCGGGCCGGGCTGACTCTGGTCGAAATCTCGACCTTCATCGCCGCGTTCTACGTTGGGGCCGTGGTCTTGCAGTACCCGCTCGGCTGGTTTTCTGACCGCATGGATCGTCGGTTTCTGATCATGCTTGTGGCCATCGCCGGGGCCGGAGGGTCCATTTCCGGCATGTTGTTCGGTACGACGTTCCCGATCCTGCTGGTTTCAGCTTTCGTGATCGGCGGGATGTCAAACCCGCTCTATTCCCTGCTGATTGCACATGCCAATGACTTTCTTGAGCATGAGGATATGGCGGCGGCCTCTGGCGGACTGGTCTTTATCAACGGGCTAGGGGCGATTGCCGGGCCGCTGATCACCGGTTGGTTGATGGGCGACGGCGTATTTGGCCCTCAGGGGTTTTTCCTGTTTATTGCCATGCTGTTGGTCGTGACCGCAGGGTACGCAATGTACCGCATGACGCAACGCGCGGCTATTCCGGTCGATGAAACCGGAACGATGTCTCCGCTGTACCCCACCGCCTCACCCGTTGCGTTTGAAGTTGCACAGGAAGTGGCCATCGAAGCGGCCGAAGCCGAACAGGACACGCAAGATGTTGCCTAGGACACGGATTTATGTCGCAAGTGTTGCAATATGTTACTGTAACAGACCTGTAAAACAGCCTTTAATGACGTTACGTCCCTGGGGGAGGCGAACAGACGGAGTTTAGGGCAATGGCAGGGCCTGAAGACGTACTGAGTTTTTGGTTGGATGAAGTCGGTCCCAAGGGTTGGTATTTGCAGGACGAGGCGCTTGACGCTGAAATCCGCAAAAAGTTCCTTCCCATGTGGGAGGCAGCAAACGAGGGCAAGTTTTCCCTTTGGCTGACCTACCCAAGCGGCGCATTGGCGTACATCATCCTGATGGATCAATTCCCACGCAACATGTTCCGAGACAGCGCCAAGGCGTTTGCGTCTGACCGTGCGGCATTGTCAGCGGCCAAATGTGCTGTGGACAAAGGGTGGGATCTGAAAATTGATGAACCCGCAAGGCAGTTCTTCTACCTTCCCCTTATGCACTCGGAAAACCTGTGCGATCAGGAACGCTGCGTGCGGCTGATGTGTCAGAATATCAGCGAGGATTCGAGCAACCTTTTGCATGCGCGTGCGCATCGTGAGGTTATTCGGCAATTTGGACGGTTCCCGTACCGCAACGAAGCGCTTTCGCGCCCAATGACCGAACCCGAAGCCGCATATGTGGATATGGGTGGTTACGGAACTACGGTCAGAGAGCTTCAGGCGGCCAGTTAAGTCGCGGGTTCGCACCCACGTATCGCAATGATCCGGTCGGCGATCGCGTCGGCCGAGGTCTGAATTGCCGTATTGATCAACTCGTCCGGGGCATCGGTGATCTCAGAAATACGGGTCTGCGCCGTTTGCAGCTTTGCTTCCAGCCCGTCCAATTTGTCCAGTGCCGACGAAAGTTTCTGCACCTCCACTCGGTTGGTGACGACATCGCCCAGTTGGATCGAGGACAAATCGCTGCGCAGGGCGGCCAGCTCGCCCCGGACGCCTTGAATTTCGTCTTTCAACGGGGCTACGATTTGTATGTTCTGGGCGAATGACGACGCGATCCCGTCGACCGTCGAGGCCAGCTTCCATCCAAGAAACAGGCACAGTGCCACCAGAATAAGAGTGGCGTTCAGCAGTGCTAGCAGTAGGTCTTTGAGCGTCCTGGCCATTGTAAGCCTCTTGAATAACTTGGGTTTAACGGTTGCCGGTCCAGCCGGCCTCTATGTTCTAGCCATTGAACCAGACGCGGTATAGGCTGAAAACTGCGCACTAAGCGCAAATTGACCCTGCGTCGCTTTTGTCGCGGGTGGCCTATATTGATGCGTGTGGAAATTTAGTTTAATGGTAAACTAATTTCTGAACCGTCCTGCGCCGAGAGGAAACCATGGCTGCACAATCTTTTGATCTGATCGTAATCGGCGCCGGTCCCGGCGGGTATGTGGCCGCAATTCGCGCGGCCCAGTTGGGTTTGAAGACCGCTGTGGTCGAGCGTGAACATCTTGGGGGCATCTGCCTGAACTGGGGGTGCATCCCCACCAAGGCGCTGCTGCGGTCGTCAGAGGTTTTCCACCTGATGGAACGGGCCAAGGATTTCGGCCTGAAGGCGGATAAGATCGGATATGACCTAGACGCCGTTGTCAAACGCTCTCGCGGGGTTGCTGCGCAGTTGTCTGGCGGCATTGGTCATCTGCTAAAGAAAAACAAGGTAACCGTGGTGATGGGCGAGGCAACAATCCCCGCCAAGGGCAAGGTCTCGGTCATAACCGACAAGGGAACCGAGGAGTTGACGGCCAAGAATATCGTTCTGGCCACTGGCGCGCGTGCCCGTGAATTGCCGGGGCTTGAGGCGGATGGCGATTTGGTTTGGACCTACAAGCACGCATTGCAGCCGCCACGCATGCCCAAGAAGCTGCTCGTCATCGGGTCGGGTGCAATCGGTATCGAATTCGCCAGCTTCTACAACACGCTGGGGGCCGACACGACAGTGGTCGAAGTGATGGACCGCGTGTTGCCCGTTGAAGATGCGGAAATCAGCGCCTTTGCCAAGAAAGCATTTACCAAGCAGGGCATGACCATAATGGAAAAGGCGATGGTCAAGCAACTGGACCGCGCCAAGGGCAAGGTGACCGCGCATATCGAAGTCAAGGGCAAGGTGGAAAAGCATGACTTCGACACCGTGATCTCTGCGGTCGGGATCGTTGGCAATGTCGAGGGGCTGGGCCTCGAGGCTCTGGGTGTCAAGATCGACCGGACGCACGTGGTGACGGATGAATATTGCCGGACCGGGGTCGAGGGTCTTTACGCCATTGGGGATATCGCAGGCGCACCTTGGCTGGCGCATAAAGCCAGCCACGAAGGGGTCATGGTCGCCGACCTGATCGCGGGCAAGCACGCGCACCCGGTCAAACCGGAAAGCATCGCGGGCTGTACCTACTGCCAGCCGCAGGTCGCATCAGTGGGGTATTCCGAAGCGAAAGCCAAAGAACTTGGGTATGAAATAAAAGTTGGCCGCTTCCCGTTCATCGGCAACGGCAAGGCGATCGCGCTGGGCGAACCCGAAGGGCTGATCAAGACTGTTTTTGATGCCAAGACCGGGGAACTCTTGGGGGCGCATATGATCGGTGCCGAAGTGACGGAACTGATTCAGGGATACGTTGTCGGGCGCCAGTTGGAGACAACCGAAGAAGACCTGATGAACACAGTCTTCCCGCATCCGACACTGTCGGAAATGATGCATGAAAGCGTATTGGACGCTTACGGCAGGGTTATCCACATGTGATGTGCGGCGGATGGGGGCTCTGCCCCCGCCGCCCGTGCCGGGCGACTCCCCCGGGATATTTTTAGCCAGATGAAGCGGGGGATCCGTACTTCATCTGGCCCCAAATATCCCGGAGCGCGAGGCAGAGCCTCGCAAAAATGTTTATTTGGTCAGAGCGTCCAGAATGCGCGCCCACGAGCGGATGCCCTTGTGGAAACTTTTGACGTCGTATTTCTCATTAGGGGAATGGATTGCGTCGTCGTCGTTGGCGAAGCCAACCAGCATGGAGTCCAGCCCGAGTTCGGTGTTGAAATAGCCAACGACCGGGATAGAGCCTCCCATCCCTGTGAAGACGGCCTCGCGGCCCCATTCATCGGACAGGGCGCCCCGGGCGGCTTCGAATTCGGGGCGGTCGAGGTTCATGACAGAAGCGGGCGAGCCTTCCAGGTCGTTATCCCATTCGATCTTTGCATCTGTCGACAGGCGTTGCTCAACATGTTTTCGGATTTTGTCCCGTAGGTCATCCGGATCCATGTCACCGACCAGACGGCAGGTGATCTTGCAGTGCGCCTGCGACGGGATAACAGTTTTTGACCCGGCCCCGTTGTAGCCACCCCAAAGCCCATTCACCTCGAGTGTTGGGCGGGCCCATTGCTGTTCCAGCGCAGAATATCCTTTTTCGCCATGCGGCTGCGTATATCCCACCGAGTTGAGGTATTCGGCCTCATCAAATCCGCAGCCCTCCCATTGGCGAAGCTGCTCTGCTGGAACGTCGTGGACGCCTTCGTAAAACCCGTCAACGGCCACGCGGCCGGTTTCGTCATCGTAAAAGGACGCGACAATTTTTGACAGCTCGCGAAGTGGGTTCAGGCCGGGACCGCCATAATGACCCGAATGCAGGTCAATCCGGGGTCCGGTGATTGTGAATTCGTCCTTGAGCATCCCGCGCAGTTGAGATGCGATTGAGGGGACGCCGCGCGACACCATAGACGTGTCGCAGACCAGGGCCAGATCCGCTTTTAGCTCGGCCGCGTTTTCGCGCAGGAACGGGACCAGCGAGGGCGAGCCGGATTCTTCTTCGCCTTCAAAGAAGAATGTGATGCGACAGGGCAGGGTGCCGTGAACGGCTTTCCAGGCGCGGCAGGCTTCGACAAAGGTCATCAACTGGCCTTTGTCATCCGATGAGCCACGCCCCCGGATGACGGGGCCAGTCTCGGTCTCTTCAATCGCTGGATCGAACGGGTCGCGATTCCACAGGTTCAGCGGGTCGACGGGCTGCACGTCATAGTGACCGTAGAACAAAACATGCGGTGCGTCGTTGTCCTCACCGATATGACCAACGACCATGGGGTGCCCGGTGGTTTCCCGCTTTTCCGCTGAAATCCCGATGGACTGCAGGTCCGAGACTAGCCATTCGGCGGCCTGGCCGACTTGGGCGTCATAGGCAGGGTCTGTTGAAATCGAAGGAATGCGAAGCAGTTCCATCAGGCGGTCGATTGAGGTTTGAAGATCGGCGTCGATACGGGTCAGAACAGCGTCCAGCGACATGGGGGTCTCCTGCCATGATGAATTTGGCGGAACCCTATCAGCGCCATCGGCGCCGTCCAGTACGCTTTTCCAGGATCGCTTGATAAATGCCAAAGGAATAGGAGTGCTTTTTCTGCGCAGCCTGCGTCGTTTCCTCGCGTCTGTTTGCCGTAACTTTACTTGTCGAGAAGGGTCCAAAAAGATATTTGATGCAAATCAAATAAGCATTCTCTTAGTTCGATATATGTTTTGGGCTAAAATGAGTGCATCGGTGCAATTTCGGATTCGTCCGAATGCGGTGCCAGAAAGGACGTTCGGCCAACATGATGAGGTCGGGCAAGTAAGGAGAAACCGGTGGACTATACTGCTCAGCTCGATTCAGCGATCGCTCGGCTTCATGACGAAGGACGCTACCGGACATTTATCGATATTGAGCGGCGCAACGGGCACTTCCCTCACGCTGTTCGGACGCGCCCTGACGGGTCGCAGCAGGATATCACCGTATGGTGTGGCAACGACTATTTGGGCATGGGTCAGAATCCGGTTGTTCTGAATGCAATGCATGAGGCTGTTGATGCCGCCGGAGCAGGCTCGGGTGGAACGCGCAATATCTCGGGGACAACTGTTTACCACAAGCAGCTTGAGGCCGAGCTGGCCGATCTGCACGGTAAAGAAGCGGCGCTGTTGTTCACCAGTGCCTACATTGCCAATGACGCTACGCTGAGCACGCTGCCCAAACTGTTTCCCGGGCTGATCATCTATTCTGACGCATTGAACCACGCCTCGATGATCGAAGGTGTGCGTCGCAATGGGGGTGCCAAGCGCATCTTTCGCCACAATGACGTCGCCCATCTGCGTGAGCTGCTTGAAGCGGACGACCCCAAGGCCCCAAAGCTGATCGCATTTGAATCCGTGTACTCGATGGACGGTGATTTTGGTCCGATCGAAGAAATCTGCGACTTGGCCGATGAATTCGGGGCGCTGACCTACATTGATGAGGTTCACGCCGTCGGCATGTATGGCCCGCGCGGGGGTGGAGTGACCGAGCGTGATCGTTTGGCGCATCGTATCGACATTATCAACGGCACATTGGCCAAGGCCTATGGCGTCATGGGCGGCTATATTGCTGCGAGCGAAAAGATGTGCGACGCCGTGCGCTCTTATGCGCCGGGCTTCATCTTCACGACCTCTCTGCCGCCCGCCATCGCAGCGGGCGCTGCGGCGTCGGTCTCTTATCTGAAGCGCACGCCAGAACTGCGCGAACAGCATCAGACGCAGGCAAAGATCCTCAAGCTGCGGCTCAAGGGAATGGGACTGCCTTTGATTGACCACGGCAGCCACATCGTGCCCGTGATCGTCGGCAATCCGGTTCACACCAAAATTTTGAGTGATCGGTTGCTGGATGACCACGGAATCTATGTACAGCCGATCAATTTCCCGACGGTTCCGCGCGGGACCGAGCGTTTGCGGTTTACGCCGTCTCCGGTCCACGGACCCGACGAAATGAACCGTTTGGTGCACGCGATGGACGAACTTTGGTCACATTGTGCGCTAAATCGCGCCGAACTCGCAGGTTAACCTCACGCCGAAGTGTGCAACGTGATTATCGCGTGTTAAGATTATTCTAACAAAACGGGCAGGCGAATCATTTAGGCCATGATTCGTCGTTAGCGTAAAACACGCGAAGGCAGAATGGGGCAGCAGGGATGATTGGGCGCAGATCTCAGCGCGAATCCAAAGATGACATCGAAGTCCGACCGAAAGGGTATGACGACTACGAGGTCAGGCTTGGCGACATGATGCGCGGCGAGCGAGCGACTATGGGCAAGTCGCTTCTGGATGTTCAGCGCGAATTGCGGATCAAGGCCAACTATATCGCCGCCATAGAAGACTCAGACCCAGAGGCATTCGACACACCCGGCTTTATCGCCGGGTATGTGCGTTCTTACGCTCGCTACCTTGGCATGAACCCTGATGAGACATTCGCGGCGTTCTGCAAGGAAAGTGGGTTCGAGGTCGCGCACGGCATGTCCGCTGAGGCTTCGGTTGTGCGTAAACCTGCGGGTGGCTTGCCGGCGCGCGGTCCAATGGGCCGTGATCCGTTCATGTCGCCCAACACGCCTTATATCCCCGGTCGGGAATCTCTGGTCAGTCAGATTGAGCCTCGGGCGATCGGATCGTCCTTGGTTTTGTTGTCACTGATCTGCGGTATCGGTTACGGCGGATGGGCCGTTCTGAACAAGATTCAGCAGGTGCAGGTCAGCCCGGTCGAACAAGCCCCGGTCGTGTTGTCCGATCTGGATCCGCTGGATGTTGCCCGCTCTGACGGATCGTCCGATGAGGTTGCTGCTGTTCAGACCCCCAGCGCCGAGGCTCTGGATCGTTTGTACCGGCCACAGGCGCTGGATGTCCCTGTGCTGGTTGCTCGGGATGCACCGATCTCTACGCTGGACCCGCGTTCCGTCGGGACTTTCCTGCCACCAGAGCCGCCTCAGTTTGAAGTCGCCGAGGTGCACACTGTCGAACGTCCTACTTTGCCGCAAGTGGTCGAGGAATTGGACACAACGCTCAAGATCGTAGCCGTCGACCCGGCTTGGATGCGCGTCACGGCTGCGGATGGCAGCATCATTTTTGAAGGCACGCTAGGCACGGTCGAGCAGGGCAGTACATTCGAGGTGCCGCTGACCGAGGAACCGCCGCTGCTGCGGGCGGGGGCATCCGGGTCGGTCTATTTTTCGATGAATGGTGAACATTTCGGTCCGGTTGGTAATCCCGGAACGGTCGCAAAGGGCGTAGTTCTGTCCAAGGATGCCGTGGCCGATCGATACGACGTCGCCGATCTTGAGGCCGAACAGAACAGCGCGCTCAGACAGCTCGTTGCTGAATTACAGGCGCAAGAGTCGCAAGAACCGACTGAGTGATCTTGCCATTGCGGTGCCCTGATAGGCGGACTATTTAAAGACGCAACTCAGGCTGCCTTGGACCCGATCCCATGTCCCTCAATCACGTTCGCCCGTGGCGAAACATCTATCGCCGCAAGTCCCGTCAGATCATGGTTGGCAATGTTCCGGTCGGGGGCGACGCGCCCATCGCCGTGCAGACGATGACGAACACCCTGACGACGGATGTCGCGGCGACCGTGGCGCAGGTTCAGGCGGCGGCCGAGGCCGGGGCTGATATCGTGCGAGTCTCTGTGCCTGACGAGGCATCGTCGCTGGCGCTGAAAGAGATTGTGCGCGAAAGCCCGGTTCCGATCGTTGCCGATATCCATTTCCACTATCGCCGCGGGATCGAAGCCGCCGAAGCGGGGGCCGCCTGCCTGCGGATCAATCCGGGCAATATCGGAGACGAAAAACGCGTGCTGGAGGTCATCAAGGCCGCGCGCGATCACAACTGCTCGATCCGCATCGGGGTTAACGCGGGGTCGTTGGAAAAGCACCTGCTTGAGAAATATGGTGAGCCGTGTCCCGAGGCGATGGTCGAAAGCGGGCTCGAACATATCCGCATTCTGGAAGACAACGATTTCCATAACTTCAAGATTAGCGTGAAGGCCAGTGACGTGTTCCTGTCCGCCGCCGCGTATCAGGGTATAGCTGAGGCCACCGACGCGCCGATCCATCTGGGCATCACCGAGGCCGGAGGGCTGGTCAGCGGCACCATCAAGTCTGCTATCGGCTTGGGGAACCTGCTGTGGATGGGGATTGGCGATACAATCCGTGTCAGCCTGTCCGCCGATCCGGTCGAAGAGGTGAAGGTGGGCTATGAGATCCTGAAATCTCTGGGCCTGCGCCATCGCGGGGTGAACATCATCTCATGCCCGTCCTGCGCCCGGCAGGGGTTCGACGTGATCAAGACGGTTGAGGCGTTGGAGCAGCGACTGGAACACATCAAGACGCCCATGAGCCTGTCCATCATCGGCTGCGTCGTGAACGGGCCGGGCGAGGCGCTGATGACCGACGTCGGTTTCACTGGCGGCGGGGCGGGGTCCGGCATGGTCTATCTTGCGGGTAAGGCCAGCCACAAGATGTCCAACGATCAGATGATCGACCACATTGTGGAAGAGGTTGAGAAGAAGGCCGCCGAGTTGGATGCAACGGCAGAGGCGGCGGAATAGCGCCTCCTCGGTTTTTGGACGCGACGGGCGTTCTTTCCTTTCTCGGGAAAAGCCTGTTCACCGGTAGGAAACGTCATTCTTTTGCCAAACTTACCCTGAAAAACATCGTTCAGGTTGAGCAGTTCAAGGCATTTTCAAATGAGGTTTCTTTCAAGTGTAGCCGCAGTTTCCTGCGCTATTCTGGCGGCATGCAGCAGTGGGTCAGGCGAGTATGACAAATACCCCCGGGACGTGAATGTTCCGGTCCCGGAAAACGCCGCTAATACCAAGTTGCGCTATCTTTCGGCTGATCTCGCGCCGTACAATCAACGTGGTACAGTCACGAGCATCATCGTGACTCTTGGACCTGGAGGACAGTCAAAGCCGCCCAAGGACACGCCGCAGGTGTTGGCGGACCCGGCGCTGGCCTCAAGGGTTGCGGCGTCCCTGTGGGACGGAAGTGACTCGCGGGCCGCGATGAGCCTCGCGCAGCAGGTCGCGCGGTCGACGTATTGCCGTTCTGGTCCCATTACACCCGACAACGGCGTTCGCCGTATCTCGAACCCGCAGGATATCAGCGCCGTCCTCGCAGAAAGCCAAAAGCAGGGGCGTGATGTCATTCCCGCAGGTATCAAAGGCACGTCTGTGCCCGCCGCCCAATTTCGGTCGGATGGCACAAACAGATGGGTTGTTTGGCTGAAATGCGACGCGCCCTTTCCGTACTAAGCGCGTGACGCATTAAGAAGGGTCGGAGGCGGTTTGTCCGCCTCCTGTCAGATTAGCCCTGTTCGGCGCGCACGACGTTGGCAATCTCGATCATCTGGTCAGCCGTCAGGAATCCGCGCAGCATTTCTGTTCCCAGAACGAATGAAGGCGTGCCGGAAATATTCATGCGGCGTGCCAACTCGCGCGTCTGGTTGATCTCGTTAGTGACCTGATCGCTATTCATCGCTTCAATGATTGCGTCGCTGTCCAGACCCAGACCGTCCGAGATACGGCGCAAGGTCACTTCGGTTGGTTCACCTCCGAATTCCATAAGGGCGTCGTGAACTTGTTTGTACGCGTCGTCACCAGCTACGTGCTTGGTCGCGATAGCAAAGCGCGACGACATGACCGAGGCGTCGCCGAGAATGGGAAACTCTTTGATTATCAAACGGATATTTCCGTCTTCTGACAGCAGCTCTGCCACCTGGGGGACGGCCCGGCGGCAATATCCACAGCGATAATCCATGAACTCGACCAGAGTTAAGTCTCCGTCGGGGTTGCCTCCGACCCAGCTATATCCATCGTTGAACAGCTCGTCAGCATTGGCTGCGACCAATTCCTGATCGGCCTGCGCTTCGGCCAGAGCGTTGCGTTGTTCAAGGATGTTGATGGCTTCGATAATCACTTCGGGGTTTTCCAGAAGATATTCCCGTACCTGTTGGCCGAACTGTTCCTTTTCCGCGTCGCTCATTGCGTTCAGGTCCAATGCCTGAGCAGGGCCGGTGATCAAGGAAAGCCCCAGCAGGGCCGGCGCAGCGTGTCTGAGGATCATTTCCGTTTCCTTTTCTTTTTCTTAGCTTGTTCAGAGGCAATCAACACATCCTGTGCACGTTGCCAACCCGGAGAGCCCTCGGGCAACTGCCCGACAGCCCGTCTTGCGTGAATACCTGCATCAGCCAGCCGGCCTTGCAAGGCAAATCTTTCGGCGGTCACGGCCGAGGCCATTCCGTTGTTGCCAACCTTGGCGTATGCGACCCCTAAATCTTGCATCAATCGCGCATTGCGATAGTCCCGCGCGCGCGCCTTTTCAAGGACTTGCAAGGCTTTCTTAGTCTGCCCTTGTGCCAATAGCGCACGGCCGTACCCGGCAAGGATCAGCGGATTGTTCGGGGCCAGTTCTACCGCCTTGCCATATGCAGAAACTGCTTCTTGCACTCGACGGTTTTCCAGCAATATCTGCCCTTTGAGCTCATAGTAAAAAGGGTCGTCGGGGCGTATTTTCAAAGCCTGATCTATGGCGCGGCGGGCGTTGGGCAGGTCGCGGTTTTGGTGGTATGCGGCGGCCTCACGCATCAGGCGGATGTCCTGCGCGCTTTCTTCCTTTGACCGTCGCATGGTCCAGGTCGGGGACCGCAGAAAAGCCGATAGCTTGCCTTTTGCTCGTGCGAACCAGTAGTCCGCGCTCTGGTTGGGCGATGCCTTGTCCCCGAATTCGTCCAGAAACGCCTCAGCCGCGCGCAGGCGTTCCCGGCTGGTGGGGTGTGAGCGCATGTAGGGGTCTTGATTCACGACGCTTAACAGTTCCTGTCCCGCAAACTTCTGGTGCAGCGCAACCATGCCGCTGGGCGAGATGCCCGCCCATCTGAGATAGCTGGCCGCACTGCGATCAGCCGAGGATTCTTCGGCGCGGGTGTGGGCAAGAAAGCTGCGTAGCGCTGAGCTGGATGTGCCCGCCGCGATGCCTGCTGCAGCCTCGCCACCGCCAGCAGCGGCCACGACCAATGCAAGAGCGGTCCCCAACTGAGCGTTCCTTTGCGCGGCTTTCAGGTTCTCCACCCGCCGCGCCAGATGACCATTGGCGATATGCGCAGCTTCGTGCGCGATCACGGCCTGCAACATTTCCGGGCTTTCGACCGTCAGGATCAGCCCGTAGTTCAGGTAGATCGCGTTATAGTCGATGACGAAGGCGTTGAAGGTGCTGTCATTCACCACCAGAATCTGGACGCGATTTGTGTTCAGCCCCGCGGCGCGCAGGACCGGGAATGCCAGTTCGCGCAGACCGTATTCGATATCCGGGTCACGGATCAGACTTTGCGCTGCGGACTGAATGGCGCTTGCGAACCATGTTACTGCAATCAGCAACAGGGCCGGGATTGACGCCAGCCTGGATACGCGTTCAAAAGCCATGGCTGCAACATGGGAGATGGGCATGAGAAACTCAACCCGGTCCGGGGTCGATCCCTTTATCGTGATGGACGTTATGGAGGCCGCGCGCCGCGCTGAAGAGGCCGGGCGCACCATCATTCACATGGAGGTTGGCCAGCCGGGAACCGGTGCGCCGCAAGGGGCGACCGATGCCTTGGCGCAAGCCATGAAAGAAGGGCCATTGGGGTATACGGTTGCACTGGGCCTTCCGGCTTTGCGGCAGCGGATCGCGCGGATGTATGGTGAGTGGTACGATGTCGACCTGAACCCCGAGCGTGTGGTGATTACTCCGGGGTCGTCTGGCGGTTTCTTGCTGGCGTTCACAGCGCTTTTCGACAGCGGAGATCGCGTCGGCATCGGTGCGCCCGGTTATCCGTCGTATCGGCAGATACTAAAGGCGCTTGGGTTGGTGCCGGTCGATCTGCCGACCGCGCCGGAAAACCGGCTTCAACCTGTGCCGTCTGATTTCTCGGGGCTTGATCTGCAGGGGCTTATGGTTGCGTCTCCGGCCAATCCAACGGGGACAATGCTGGATCACGCGGCGATGCAGGCGTTGATCGGGGCCGCGCACGAGCAAGGCGCTTCGTTCATCAGTGACGAAATTTACCACGGGCTGGAATATGAGGCCAAAGCCGTCACCGCGCTGGAGCTGACGGATGAGTGTTATGTGATCAATTCGTTCTCGAAATATTTTTCGATGACGGGTTGGCGCGTGGGTTGGATGGTTGTGCCCGAAGATCAGGTGCGCGTTGTCGAGAGGATTGCCCAGAACATGTTCATCTGCGCGCCGCACGCCAGTCAGGTTGCGGCTTTGGCCGCGATGGAGTGCGAAGATGAATTGCAGGCAAATCTCGATGTCTACCGGGCCAACCGTGCGTTGATGCTGGAGGGTTTGCCCAAGGCAGGGTTCACCAACATCGCGCCGCCAGACGGCGCCTTTTACGTCTATGCAGACGTGTCTGACCTGACGGACGACAGTCGCAGCTTTGCGGCGGAAATCCTTGAAAAAGCAGGCGTCGCGGTCACTCCGGGTCTCGACTTCGATCCTGTGCGGGGCCATACAACGTTGCGGTTTTCCTACGCCAGATCGACGCCGGACATAGAAGAAGGATTGCTGCGCCTGACGCGCTTTATGTCGGAACGCTTAGGGTCGGCCGAGTAAGCGCAGGGCGTTCACAAGCGGGCGCAGTTCGGCTATGCTGTGCGTCAAACGATCTCGGGAAAACTTGAGGCCATGAGCAGGATTCTATTCGCCATTGCGCTGATCTGGGCGCTGAACGGTGCTGCCGTCGCGCATGAGTTCAGTGCGCTTTCACGTGTGCTGCCCGATGACAGCAGTGTCACAGATGACGGCCACGCCGGAGTTCGGGTGCAGCTTGGTCTCAGTCAGGGCGTGCCATACCGGGTTTTCACGCTGAGCGATCCCTATCGCATGGTTCTGGACTTTCAGGAGGTGGACTGGACCGGCCTGGACCGCGACAGCTTTTTGCAGACCGATCGCGTCAGCGGTGTCCTGTACGGTGCCTATGTGCCGGGATGGTCCCGGATGGTGTTGGAACTTGGCGCGCCCTTGGCTATCGAGACGGCGGATTTGCGTGTCGATCCGGTAACGGGCAGTGCGCAATTGTCGTTGAGTCTGCAAGATACTGATATTGAATCGTTTTCAGCCAGTGCAGGTGCGCCTCGACAGCCGGGGTGGGATTTGCCTGAACCATCAGTCACTCCACCAGCGCGCGACCCGGACGGAAACCGCCTGCTGCGCGTGATGCTGGATCCGGGGCATGGAGGGATCGACCCCGGAGCCGAAGTTGATGGTCTGGACGAAAAGACCCTTATGCTGACCTTTGCCCGCGAGTTGCGTGAATTGCTTCTGCGTGCAGGCGGATATGACGTGGTCATGACCCGTTCGGACGATCAGTTCGTATCGCTGGAACGCCGCATAGCGCTGGCTCATCGCGCGGGTGCCGATGTGTTTATCTCGTTGCATGCCGATATTCTGTCCGAGGGGCGGGCGCATGGGGCCGCCGTTTATACACTGTCCGAGGACGCCTCGGATGTGGCCAGCCTCAAACTGGCGGAACGTCATGATCGTGGCGATCTGATATCGGGAATTGATCTGAGCGGTTCTGACGATCAGGTGGCGGATGTGTTGCTGGACATGGCGCGCAGGGAAACCAGGCCGCGCACCGACGCGCTTGCGCGCGCTCTTGCCGAAGGGCTAACACAGCAGGGCGGGCCGATGAACAACCGCCCGATCCGAACGGCCTCGTTTTCCGTTCTAAAGGCGGCTGACATTCCGTCTGTTCTGATCGAATTGGGTTTTCTGTCCAGTCCCAGAGATTTGGAAAACATACGAAACCCCGAATGGCGCTTGAATATGGCGCGCGGTATTCGGGATGGATTGGGGCGTTGGCATCAGGACGATCTGGTCAGGCGATCGCTTATTGGGCAGTGACCCTGCGGCGCAAAACGGCTAATATTAGCCATCGTGTTTTGACCCCGGGCAGGGGCATCACTATATAGGCTGCACCGCGAGCAAAAGGCAGTAACGTGATCCGTTTCATTCTATCAATTTTCGGGGCGATCTTCAGCCTCGTGACCTTGGGCATTTTCATGACCGTGCTAGTCATTGGCGCGATCTTCTGGATGTATGGGCGCGATCTGCCCAGCCATGAATCGCTGGCGCAATACAAGCCACCAACGATCAGCCGGATTTATTCCGGTGAGGGTCAGTTGATCGACGAATTCGCGCAGGAGCGTCGCCTGTTTACCCCGTCCGAGGAAATCCCTGATCTGGTGAAACAGGCGTTTATCTCGGCAGAAGACAAGAACTTTTACACCCATCAGGGCTATGACCCGCGCGGTATCATTGCGGCGGGTGTCGAGGCGGTTAAGTCCAAGGGCGAGAACGTCCGCGGCGCGTCCACCATTACCCAGCAGGTAATGAAGAACTTTTTGCTGTCCGGCGACCGCCGGGCCGAGCGAAAGATCAAGGAGATTATCCTCGCCACACGGCTTGAGGATACGCTGGACAAAGAACAGATCCTTGAGCTGTATATGAACGAGATTTTTCTGGGGCAGAACTCTTACGGCGTGACTGCTGCGGCCCAGACTTATTTCAACAAGACACTGCAGGAACTCGCCCCTCATGAGGCCGCGACACTCGCTGCCATGCCAAAGGCTCCGTCTGACTATCATCCGGTGCGCGAAAAGGACCGTCTGATGGCGCGTCGCAACTATGTGCTGCGCGAGATGAACCAGAACGGGTATATTGATCAGGCTACCTATGACGCAGAGGTCAACATGCCCTTGCGCTCGGTCCAGAATGGCGACTTTGAGAGTT
This sequence comes from Ruegeria sp. CL6, assembly GCF_056536465.1. NCBI lineage: Bacteria > Pseudomonadati > Pseudomonadota > Alphaproteobacteria > Rhodobacterales > Roseobacteraceae > Ruegeria > Ruegeria sp. CL6. Next base: position 496,203 of record NZ_JBQFPR010000001.1, on the reverse strand, counting down.
TCCGCACCGCGTTGCCGCCGCGTGACTATTTCACCGACGAAATCCGCCGACAGTTGAGTGAGGACTTCGGCGAGGGGGAATTCTTTACCGGCGGCTTTACCGTCCGTGCCTCGGTCGATGAGGAAATGCAGGTCGAAGCGGCGCGTGCGCTGCGCGAAGCGTTGCAGAAATACGACCGCTCACGCGGCAAATGGCGCGGAACGGGTGAGGTGATCCCAGAAGAAAACCTGACGGATGAGGTGCGGTGGCGCGAAGCGCTGGCCATCATGGAAATCCCGCGCGACGTGGTTCTGCCAACGCAATGGTATCCTGCCGTCGTGCTGAACGTCTCAGACCAGTCGCTGACTGTCGGCGTTGAAAATGGCCCAGCGGATGGCACCGTCCCTCGCTCGGACATTCAGTGGATGCAGGGTAATTTTCAGGACAATTTCAAGCGCGGCGATGTCATTTTGGTCATGGCCGGAGATGAGGGGCAATGGTCCGCCCGTCAGGTGCCCGAAGTGCAGGGCGGTTTCGTCGCGATGGACGTAAACTCGGGCCGTGTTCTGGCGATGCAGGGCGGGTTCTCGTATCAGGACTCGGTCTTCAACCGCGCGACGCAAGCGCAACGCCAGCCGGGGTCAAGCTTCAAACCGTTCGTCTATGCGGCTGCGCTCGACAGCGGATACAGCCCGGCAACGATCGTTGTGGACGCCCCGATTGAGGTGAACACGCCGCAAGGTTTGTGGCGGCCCAAGAACTCGTCAAACAAGTTCTACGGCCCGACGCCGCTGCGCACGGGTATTGAACAGTCGCGGAACCTGATGACCATTCGTCTGGCGCAAGAGGTCACGATGCCTGTCGTCGCGGGCTATGCCGAGCGCTTTGGCGTCTATGACCGGATGGGTGCATTCCTTGCCAACTCGTTGGGGTCCGAGGAAACCACGCTCTACAAAATGGTCGCGGCCTATGCGATGTTTGCCAATGGCGGTGAGCGGGTTGAGCCGACGTTGGTTGACCGGATTCAGGATCGGTTCGGCAAGACGATCTATCGCCATGATGACCGACAGTGTCTGGATTGCAATTCAAGCTGGCTGGAACCGGACGAGTCCCCCACCATCGAAACCAACCGTAGTCAGGTCATGGACGCGATTACAGCGTATCAGTTGACCTCGATGATGAAGGGCGTTGTCGATCGCGGAACTGCGTCGCGCCATGTCAACCTTCCGGTGCCGACGGCTGGTAAGACCGGCACAACAAATGAATCCAAGGACGCATGGTTCATTGGCTTCACATCAAATATCGTCGCTGGTTGCTACATTGGATATGACCGCCCGCGCCCGATGGGGCGGGGGGCTTATGGCGGCACGATGTGCGGTCCTGTCTTCCAGAGCTTTATGGAAAAAGCCGTTGCAAAATATGGTGGCGGCCCGTTTGAAGTGCCTCCGGGTGGGCATTTCATTAAGATCGACCGCTTTAGCGGCGCGCGCCTGCCTGCGGATGCAACCGGCGAATACGTTGTGGCCGAGTATTTCCGCGATGGCGTAGATGGCTTTATCGACCGCGTTTATGATGGCGGCTTTGCGATGGGCTCTGATCTGCCTTTGTTTGAAGAGGTTCATAGCTCGGGCCGTCAGGTGACCACGTCGACGGGCAACACCGTCACGGTCGGCCCAAATGCCAGCCAGGGCGAGCTGCAGGGCGGCGGGCTTTATTGACGACGCGCAGTATTCGGGTCCGCGCCGTCTTGTGGTGGCGCGGACCTGTTGATATCACCCAAACCTGATTGAGCAAGTTGGGACGTAATCATGCGCGCCGAAACCCAGAATATCGTGGCGGAAATCGAAAAGTCTCTGGAGCTGCTGGCGCAGCGCATGGACTATGAAACCGCGCCGCACCGGTTAGAGGAATTCAACGCGCGGGTAGAGGACCCCAACCTGTGGGACAGCCCCGAAAACGCGCAGAAACTGATGCGCGAGCGTCAGATGCTGGTCGATGCAATCGAGACATATGAGTCGATCAAAACGGATTTGAGCGACAATATCGAGCTGATCGAACTGGGCGAGATGGAAGAGGATAACGAGGTTGTCCAAGACGCCGAGTCCGCGATCAAGGCGCTGCAGGCCAAGGCCGCCAAGAAAGAGCTGGAAGCCTTGTTGGATGGTGAGGCGGACAGCAACGATACCTTCCTCGAGATCAACTCGGGTGCGGGTGGTACGGAAAGCTGCGACTGGGCGTCGATGCTGGCGCGGATGTATGTGCGTTGGGCCGAGAAAAAGGGTTACACGGTCGAGTTGCAGTCCGAGACGGCCGGAGAAGAAGCGGGGATCAAATCCGCCGCTTACAAGATTTCCGGTCACAACGCTTATGGCTGGCTAAAGTCGGAAAGCGGCGTCCACCGGCTGGTGCGGATTTCGCCCTATGACTCGGCGGCCAAGCGGCATACCTCGTTCAGTTCGGTCTGGGTTTATCCGGTGGTGGACGACAATATTGAGATCGAGGTGAACCCGGCGGATATCCGTATTGATACCTATCGGTCCTCTGGCGCTGGTGGTCAGCACGTGAACACGACGGATTCGGCTGTGCGGATCACGCACATTCCGACTGGCATCGTGGTGACCAGCTCCGAGAAATCGCAGCATCAGAACCGCGATATTGCGATGAAGGCGTTGAAGTCGCGGTTGTACCAGCAAGAGCTGGATCGCCGGAACGCCGACATCAACGCGGCGCATGAGGCCAAGGGCGACGCGGGCTGGGGCAACCAGATCCGGTCTTACGTGTTGCAACCCTATCAGATGGTCAAGGACCTGCGGACCAACCACGAAACCTCGGACACCAAGGGTGTGTTGGATGGTGATCTGGATGAGTTCATGGCAGCGACGCTGGCGCTGAATGTAGCAGGCAAAAGCCGGTCCGAGGCGCAGGGCGACTAAGCTGGGAAGGGGGCTCTGCCCCCGCCGCGCGTTGCGCGTCTCCCCCGGGATATTTTGGGCCAGATGAAGTAGATCCGGGCACGGCTGCGTGGCGGGGAAAAGATACATTTAAACAATGGGTTTAAATGAGAAGTCGCCCCCGTTAGGCTGATTGCATAAGAGTAATGCAAAGCCGATGAGACCCGGATGGACTTGAGAAAGGTAACCGCGACAGCTTTGGTGGCTGAGATGTCTGCGGGGCGTCTTTCTGCTGTTGATGTGATGCGTGCGACATTGGACCGTATAGCGGCGGTCAATGGGTCTGTGAACGCCGTTGTTGCCATGCGCGACGAAGATGAGCTGTTGGCCGAGGCGCGTGCACTGGACGAGGGGCCGGTCAAAGGCGCACTGCATGGATTGCCAATAGCGGTAAAGGATCTTGTGAACGTCGCCGGAATACCGTCGTCGCAGGGCTCGCCGTTGTTTAAAGACCATGTACCGGCAAAGGACGATCTGATTGCAGCGAGGATGCGCGCTGCGGGGGCAATCCTGATAGGCAAGACCAACACGCCGGAATTTGGATTGGGGTCGCATACGTTTAACCCGGTCTACGGGGCCACGCGGAATCCATATGACACAGAGCGATCTTGCGGTGGTTCGTCTGGTGGGGCCGCTGTTGCGTTGGCCACTGGTATGGTCACGCTGGCGGATGGGTCGGACATGATGGGCAGTTTGCGCAATCCGGCCGCGTGGAACAATGTGTACGGGTTTCGTCCGACCTGGGGGCGTGTGCCGCCCGAGCCGGTCGGAGATGGTTTTCTGCATCAGCTATCCACGCTGGGCCCAATGGCGCGACATCCCGAAGATATTGGGCTTTTGTTGGATGTCATTTCCGGACCAGACGCGCGACAGCCTTTGAGCGGGCCGAGCCGGGCGGTTTCTCCTGTACGCGCAATGGACATGACAGGGATTCGTATCGGTTGGCTGGGTGATTGGGGTGGCGCATTTCCGTACGAGGAAGGGATCGTTGACCTCTGCCAGTCGGCTTTGGAGATTTTCACGCAGCTTGGTGCGAGTGTCGAGCACGTGCCCGCCCCATTTGAGGCTGAGAAGATGTGGGAGAGCTGGGCAACTTTGCGGTCTTGGAGCGTGGCCGCAAGCCTCGCGCCTTTGACCGAGCATCGCGCGAAGTTGAAAGATACTGCTTTGTGGGAGCTGGACCGCGGGCTCGGGTTGACTGCGATGCAGGTGCATCGGGCCAGTGTTGCTCGTTCAGACTGGTATCGTCGCGCCGCAGAGGTGTTCGAGCGTTTCGACGCTCTTGTGTTGCCAGCGGCACAGGTTTGGCCCTTTGACGTTGATGTGCCGTATCCGACGGAAATAGCAGGAAAAAAGATGGATACGTATCATCGTTGGATGCAGGTTGTCGTGCCTGTGAGTTTGATCGGGTTGCCTTGTCTGTCGGTTCCTGCCGGTTTCGGAGCCGAGGGGTTGCCGTTGGGGTTGCAGGTCTTTGGGCCTCGGGGGGCAGATGAGCGCATCTTGCCGATCGGGGCTGCGTATCACGACGCGACACAGTGGCCGCAAAACAAGCCGCCTAAGTTGTGAAGGTGCAGGGGGAGGAGAGAGAAACGATGGAGAAGCCTTTTGGCGTTCCAAAGATGGGGCCAGTGAACCCGCAAATGCTGCGCGAGGCGATGCGTCTGGCTTGGGCGGACTATCGTCGCGCTCCAATGTTCGGCTTGCTGTTTGCCGGTTTCTACGTCGTGGCTGGGTGGGCCATGGCTTGGGTGACAATCCAGACGCAGACATCCTTTTGGCTTGTGCTTGCCGCTATTGGATTTCCGTTGCTTGGTCCTTTCGCGGCTGTGGGTCTTTATGAGGTTTCGCACCGGATTGAGCAGGGCGAGCCTTTGGACGCCAAAGCCATATTCGGCGTGGTCGCTCAACAGGGTCGGCGGCAGTTGCCGTCCATTTGCGCGATCATCGTGGTGATGTTTTTGTTTTGGTTCTTTTTGGGTCACATGATTTTTGCGTTATTCATGGGGCTTTCGACCATGACCAACGTGTCCACTTCTCTCGAAGTGTACTTGACGCCGAACGGTCTGACCATGTTGGCCGTGGGGACAGCCGTCGGCGCCGTTTTCGCGACAGTTCTTTACATGATTACAGTGCTTTCGATCCCAATGCTCCTTGATCGAGAGCTGGACTTCGTGACAGCAATGATCGCCAGCTACAGCTATGTCAGTGCGAACATGTCGGTCATGCTGGGCTGGGGCGTTTTTGTTGCGGTTCTGACCTTTGTCGCAATGATCCCCTGGTTCCTTGGACTTCTTGTCGCACTACCTTTGCTTGGTCACGCAAGCTGGCATCTGTATCGGTTGATCACGCAGTCAGAAGCAACGGCTGAAGCATAGCTCATACGCTCATGCTGTCGCTCTGGCCGTGATTTGTTCCGCGCGACGGGCGGCCCGGGCCGCGGCAAATGCCCATACGGGGTTTGTTCCCAAATGCCGAAGGGAAAGCCGGCGCATTGTTGTCGCGCTCGCCGTGGTTTTGGAAAGGCAAATTGCTACACCACGCCACCGGTCTGCGTTGTCTTCGCTGCCGCGGGTCATAAGGTAAATCCGGCTGTTCTGGGCTGCTCGGCCAGACATCAGGATGTAAATCTGGTGGCCGGCACAGGCTGCAATTCCCTGGACTTCACGCTGGGCGGGGGGCAGGGGCTCTGTTCCAACGGGCGGTTCATAGCTGCGAACCAAGGTGCATTGAGGCAACCGGCGCGCGTGTAGCAATCTGTGTCTGGATGGGTGCGGGTCCTCAAGTCCGGTTTCCGAGACATAGTAGAACCCCGCAGGAAACAGGCTTTCGGTCAGTGTGTTTGGGCCTGATCCCAGAAAATCCACCAGCGCAGTTGCCGCCGGGTGGGGCGGCGGCAAGTCGATCTTGTCGATAGGGCGCAACAATATGCGGGCATCGACATCGAAAAAATTGCAGATGCGATCAAGAATGTCTGGCCGGGGAAAGCTCTCGCCGCCGAGATACCTGTTGAATTGCGTGCGGTTTATGCCGAGTTGGCGGCAGAGTTCCGAAACAGAAGGGTATTGCTGCGCCAACCGTCGCAGGTTTGCGCCGAACATCTTGCGCAGTTCCGCCGGGCTGCGGGTTTCATTGGTCATTGCTGTCCCATGTTCCCCAAGTGTTTTTTGAAGCGCGTAGCATTTGACCAATGGTCGAAAGCACGCGCCAAGCTGTACCGACGCCTCCGAAGAATGCGTCTCAGAGCCCTTCAAGGCTAGCGTGGCCTAGCGCAAACGCAATAGGCTTTATGCCATTTTGTATGGTGTTTTGTTGGTTTCCGATGTGAGGCAGAAACCTGAAATCCATTGAAACCTTGGATTGCGGGTCAATGCCCTCAGAGCCTCGCCCACAGATCCAGACTGCGGGCGAGGCTTGGAAAGTCAGTCGCCGCGCAGCAGGGCAGCGACGCCTGTTCTGGCAATTTCGACCAGGCCCAGCGGACGCATCAAGTCCGCGAAGGCATCAATCTTATCCGGCGCGCCGGTGATCTCAAAAATGAAGGAATTCAGCGTGCTATCGACCACATTTGCACGGAAAATATCAGCCAACCGCAGCGCTTCGACCCGCTTGTCGCCTTCGCCGACGACCTTGATGATGGCCAATTCCCGCTCGACCGACGGCCCCTCGACCGTAAGGTCATGAACGTCGTGCACAGTCACGATCCGACCCAATTGCGCCTTGATCTGTTCGATCACCTGCGGGGTGCCGGTTGTGACGATAGTGATGCGGCTGAGATGGCCGGTGTGATCGACCTCGGCCACGGTCAGGCTTTCGATGTTGTAGCCGCGACCCGAGAACAGCCCGATCACACGCGCCAGAACGCCGGGCTCGTTCTCGACCAGAACGGCAATCGTGTGCCGTTCCTGCACGTCCGAGAAGGTGGGCCGTAGATTATAGGCCGAATGGCGGGTAGAGCCTTTTTTGATATGTAGGGCAGACATTTACGTCCCTTTCATCATCCTGCGATAGCCGGGCACCGCAGCACCCGACATTATTCGTCGAATTTTGTTAAACCAGAACCGAACCTTTGGAGTCGATCACGCCCTGCGTCTCGGCCTCGCCCAGCAGCATCTCGTTATGGGCCTTGCCCGACGGGATCATGGGGAAGCAGTTCTCGTGTTTTTCAACCAGACAGTCAAAGATCACCGGGCCGTCATAGTTGATCATCTCCATGATCGCATCGTCCAGATCGGCAGGGTCTGAACACAGGATGCCCTTGGCGCCAAACGCCTCGGCGAGTTTGACGAAATCGGGCAGGGCTTCGGACCACGAATGCGAGTACCGCTCGCCATGCAGCAGCTCTTGCCACTGACGCACCATGCCCAGACGTTCGTTGTTCAGGATGAACTGTTTGACCGGCAGGCGGTACTGAACGGCGGTGCCCATTTCCTGCATGTTCATCAGCCACGAAGCCTCACCCGCGACATTGATTACCAGCGCGTCGGGATGCGCCATCTGCACACCGATCGAGGCCGGGGTGCCGTAGCCCATCGTGCCCAACCCGCCCGAAGTCATCCAGCGGTTCGGGTCCTCAAATCCAAGGTATTGCGCGGCCCACATCTGATGCTGGCCGACCTCGGTCGTGATATAGCGGTCGTGGTTTTTGGTCAGTTCTTCAAGACGTTGCAGCGCGTATTGCGGTTTGATTGTCTTTTCACTGTTGGTGTAGGCCAGACAGTTGACTTTGCGCCAGTCACTGATCTGCGCCTGCCATTGCGATACGGCCGCAGCATCGGTCTTGCGACCGCGCGCTTTCCAGACCTTGAGGATATCCTCAAGCACATGGGCCACGTCGCCCACAATCGGGATATCCACGCGGATCACTTTGTTGATCGACGAGGGATCAATGTCGATATGCGCCTTTTTCGAGTTCGGCGAGAAGGCATCAATCCGCCCCGTGATCCGGTCATCGAACCGTGCGCCGATATTGATCATCAGGTCGCAATCATGCATCGCAAGGTTGGCCTCATAAAGACCGTGCATCCCCAGCATACCCAACCAGTTCTCACCCGAGGCGGGATAAGCGCCCAGCCCCATCAGGGTCGAAGTGATCGGAAACCCGGTCGCGTCTACCAGCTCACGCAGCAATTGGCTGGCCGCGGTGCCAGAGTTGATCACGCCGCCGCCAGTGTAGAATACGGGCTTTTTGGCCGTCTCTATCGCGGCGACCAGTTCCGTGATTTCTTCCAGATCGCCTTTCAGCGTAGGCTGATAGTGCGAGGTGGACGGTTTCGGGCTGGTATATTCACCCGATGCAAACTGCACGTCCTTTGGGATGTCGATCAGCACCGGACCGGGACGGCCCGAGGTGGCAACGTGGAACGCCTCGTGCATGGTCTCAGCCAGCGAATCCGTGTCTTTCACCAGCCAGTTATGCTTGGTGCAGGGGCGGGTGATACCAACGGTATCAGCCTCCTGAAAGGCGTCCGAGCCGATCATGAAGGTTGGTACCTGACCGGTCAGAACCACGATCGGGATCGAGTCCAGTAATGCGTCGGTCAGGCCGGTTACCGCGTTGGTGGCACCGGGGCCGGAAGTCACCAGCGCAACGCCGGGCTTGCCGGTCGAACGCGCATAACCTTCGGCGGCGTGCACGGCCCCCTGTTCGTGACGCACCAGAATGTGGCGAATGTCGTTTTGCAGAAAAATCTCATCATAGATCGGTAGCACGGCGCCGCCGGGGTATCCGAATACCGTGTCCACGCCCTGATCCTTGAGGGCCTGAACCACCATCTTTGCGCCGGTCATCTCACGTGTCATCTGCTTTGCTCCGTTCGCGACATGTGTCTTGCGTTTTGCCAAAAAAAAGCCCCCGAGATTTTCGGAGGCGCATGGGTTCAATTATGGTTTACCGTTACCGGCCCATGCGCGTGTTTCCTACGATTACGACTAGCGCTTTCATCGCCAGAGGCTCCTTTTTTGCGTGCAGGGACATTATGGGCGGTGAAAGGGGGCGTCAACAGGCAATCGTACCAATTTTGTATCTTGAGTGGTGAATTTTGCGACATTTTATTGCGCAGATTGACGCACGATCGGAAGATTCGGGAAAATTCACTGTTGTCGGCGTGTTGATCTCGAAATCAAGAGTGTCGGAAAGCGTCATGGCAATGTCCCAAACAAGCATGATCAGGCGGTTGGGCTGAGTCACGCTGAGCTTGTCTTTACAGGCAAAGGAGACGGGACATGCTGCAGGATCTTGTGGATCTGGGACGGTATCCGATCGATTGTCCGGGCTCACGGGCGTATGATCAATTGATCAGCGACCTGAGGCGTGAGCTGGATCAGGATGGGTGCGCGGTTCTGCCGGGCTTTGTTCATGCCGAAGGGGTGCAGCTTTTGGTGCGCGAGGCCGAGGCCACGGCCTCCAAGGCGCATCGTTCTTTCAATCGCACCAATGCCTACTTTACGCAGGACAATCCGCAGTTGGCGGCGGAACATCCTGTCCGGCGGTTCTATGACCGGTCCAACGCCTTTGTACCGGCCGACAATTTTGAAAAGTCGGGTCCGCTGCGTCGACTGTACGAATATGAAGGTTTCCTACCCTTCGTCCGCGCAGCGTTGGATGAGCCACCTGACCGGTTCTTTCGCTATGATGACCCTCTTGCCGATGTCATTATCAACGTCGTCGAGGAGGGGCAGGGTTTTCCCTGGCATTTTGACACCAACAACTACACCGTGACACTGGCCATCCAAAACGGTGAGGCAGGTGGCGCTTTTGAATACGTTCCAAACCTGCGCAGTTCAAACGACGAGAATTTTGAGACTGTGGCGTCCGTTCTGGACGGAAACAGAGCGCGGGTGCGCCAGCTTGAGTTACAACCCGGCGATCTTCAGATTTTCAAAGGGCGTTATGCGCTGCATAGGGTTGCACCCGTGCAGGGTGCGCGCAGCCGCTATGTGGGCATATTTTCATTTGTCGAGGCTGAGGGCATGTGCGGCGGGGTAGAGCGGACACGTCAGCTATATGGTCGTGTTCTGCCCCATCACCTGGCGCGGGAAGGGGTGAGAAAGGACACCTTGCTGGATTGATGTCCTTGTCCGAGCAAGACCCTCCCGCCCATTGTCGACGCACCTTTGGTGCGCCTCCGCTGGTTGGGCGTGGCAGCGCTGCGCGCTGCGGGATCAAAAGCCGGGGCTGGTGCCTTGCAGGACGCCGTGTTCCAGCGCATAGCGTGTCAGACCCGCCGTTGATGAAATGCCCAGTTTGCGTTTGATGTTCTTTCGGTGCGTCTCGACAGTGCGAACAGAGATATCCAGCGTCTGGGCGACCTCTTTGTTCGACTTACCTTGCGCGAGCTCCAGCAGGATTGTCTGTTCGCGCCCTGTCAACGCCTCACGGGTGCTTTCGCCCTTGGGCCGCAGCGAACCGCTGGCACCTGTACACAGGTATTGCTCGCCCCGCATCACCGCGTCGATGGCCTGTTTGATCTCTTCGGTCTGGACATCCTTGAGGACATATCCCTTGGCCCCGTGGCTCAGCGCGGTCGAGATATATTCCGGGCTGTCATGCATCGACAGGATCAGGATGCGAGTTTGGGGCAGACGTTCGAGAATGATCTCGGTTGCGCTTAGCCCACCTAGCCCCGGCATGTTCAGGTCCATCAGGATGACGTCGGGGGCCAGGTCCGTCGCCTTTTCGACCGCCTCCTGCCCACTGCCGAGCGTACCGACGACCTGAATTTCGTCATAGCTTTCGAGGATCGATTGAATCCCTTCGGCGACCATCGGGTGATCGTCTACAATAAGGACCCGGATGGTTTGGTCGCTCATGTACCGGCCTTTCGGTTCGGGGTTGCGTCTTCTTGCGGTGGCAACAGGTGGCTCAGGGGCAGGCTGACCTCGATCACCGTACCGCTGCGTGGGCCGCGTGATGACAGAATACGCAAGGAGCCGTCAAGCTGTTCGATGCGCTCTTGCATGTTCCGCAATCCGATCCCGGCGCTTGCCTGTCCGGGGTCGCTGCGCAGGCCGCGCCCGTTGTCGGTAATGCGCATTGTCGCGCCTTTCTTATGGCCGCGCAAATCAATTGTGACGCGCGTTGCCCCAGAGTGACGCTCGATATTGGTGAGGGCTTCTTGGGCGATGCGATACAGCGCGATCTTGCTGTCCTGATCCAGGCGGTTGCGGAAGACGACGGTCGAAAACTCGGTCTCGATCCCGGTGCGTTCGCGGAAGTCGTCGGTTAACGCCTTGAGTGCCGGGCCAAGCCCCAGATCGTCCAAAACGCCCGGGCGCAGATCGCGGCTGATGCGGCGGACCTCGGTGATGGCAGTACCAAGGTGGTCGATCCCTTTCTCCAACGGATCACGTGCGCCTGCGTCATCACCCCGCGTCAGGCGACGACGAGCATTGTCCAAGGCATAGCGCACCCCGACCAGTATCTGGCTGATCCCGTCATGCAGTTCGCGGGCCACTCGACCGCGTTCTTCCTCTTGCGCGTCAAACACGCGTTGGGTCAGTTCTTTCAGTTTGGCGTCCGCCAGTCTGCGTTCGCGGAAGTTCAGCAACATGCCCGAGGCAAAGACGATCAGCACCGCGGCCAGCACGATCCCACCGATATACATAAAGGTGCGCTGAACGCGTGCCTCGACCTCGGCGCGGGCGTTGGCGACGGTGGCAACGATGTCGTCGATGAAAACCCCGGTCCCTACGGCCCAGCGCCAGTCCTGCAGGCCGACGACATAGGCGATCATTTGGGCTTCTTCTCCGGTAGAGGGCTTTTGCCACATGAAGCTGTGCCAGCCAGCCCCCTGACGGGCGAGACTGATGAATTCGTCCACGATGGGTGTGCCGTCGCTGTCGGTCAGACCTTCCCAGTTGCGGTTGATGAACTCGGTCTGGCGTGGGCTGACAAGATTGTTGCCGTCATAGTCGTAGACGAAAAAGAAACCGTCCTTGCCGTAAATCATCGCCGATAGGATTTGCGTTACTAGGTTCTGCGCGATCTTATCGTCAGTCGAGGCGCGGCCGTAGATATACGCGAACCCGTTGCGGGCCTGGGTCACGTAGTTTCGCAGTTCTTCTTTCTTGGCCTCGACCAGGCTGCGTTCCAAAGCCTGAATCTCGCGCTCGGCCGTTGCGCGGGACTCGTAGGCCACGAGCAGAGCAATCGCAGCAACGGCCACCACCAAGGGAATCGCCGCGACAAGCGACAACTTCTGGCCATAGGTCAGCGAAATCAGGTTCCGTAATCCCCTCATGGTCGAATCGATACGCAAGCCTGCGGGAAAATGCAAAATTTTTGGGCTGCCGGTCGCAAATCGCAGAGATCGCCGGCAAAAATTGTGGAGTTTTTCGGCATTTTCGTCCGCGAACCCGGCAAAAACCGATCCGCCTACGTAGTAGTAGGTATTCACATTCAATTCGGGGTCTTTAGGCTGACGCGCACTGATAACGACTGCCCCCGGCATCGGCTGGGGTATTGGATATGTAGGGGAGGAATACTCATATGGATCGTCGTTCATTTCTGAAAACATCTGCTCTGGGCGGCTCGGCGGCTGCGGCCACCACGCTGGCAGCTCCGGCTTACGCGCAGGGTCAGCGTACCCTGACCATGGTGACCTCGTGGGGTCGTGGTCTGGCTGGTGTTTTCGACAGCGCACAGCGTTGCGCAGACAGCATCACCGCAATGTCTGACGGCAGCCTGAACGTTGAGATCAAGGCTGCCGGTGAACTGGTTGGCGCGTTCGAGGTTTTCGACGCGGTTTCGTCGGGTCAGGCCGACATGTACCACGCGGCGGACTACTACTTTGTGGGTCAGCATCCGGGCTATGCCTTCTTCACCGCTGTTCCGTTCGGCATGACCGCGCAGGAACTGGTGAACTGGTATTACCATGATGGCGGCATGGAGCTGCATGACGAGCTGGGCCAAATCTTTGGTCTGAAGTCGTTCCTGGCCGGTAACACCGGTGCGCAGGCGGGCGGCTGGTTCTCGAAAGAGATCAACAGCCCCGAAGACTTCAATGGCCTGAAGTTCCGTATGCCCGGTCTGGGCGGTAAAGCTCTTGGTAAACTGGGCGCGTCCGTACAGAACATTCCGGGTTCGGAAGTGTATCAGGCACTGTCCTCCGGCGCGATCGACGGGACCGAGTGGATCGGACCGTGGGCCGACGAAAAGGCCGGTTTCCAGGAAATCACCAAGACCTACTACACCGCGGGCTTCCACGAGCCGGGCGCAGGTCTGTCTCTGGCGACCAACCGCGACGTGTTCGAGGAACTGACACCGGCACAGCAGAAGATCATCGAGATCGCTGCCGCCGAAGCGCACCAATGGAACCTGGCGCAATTCCTGGCAAACAACGGTGCAGCCCTGCAGCGTCTGCAGTCGGGCGGCGTGAAAGTCATGGAATTCCCGGACAGCGTTTGGGACGCCTTCGGCACCGCCAGCCAGGAAGTTCTGGACGAAAACATGGGCGACGAGCTGTTCAAGAAGATCCACGACAGCGCGATGAGCTCGATGGCTGCGTCTTCGGCTTGGCTGAACCTGTCGTCGGGTGCTTACACCGCACAGCGCGACCGCGTTCGCGGCTAATCGCCGGACCTGAACTCAATTGGTTTCCCCGCCCAGCGCGGGGAAGCCTTTCCCGTTGCACATGCAGGGCTCGGACAAGCCAACAATAAGCTGCAGTGCAACTGACGCGACCTGGGGACAACATGCAGGACGAAAACGGTATCTCGTTCTTCGGCGCCCTGTGGAATGGACTGGTTTGGTTCATTCAGAACATTGCCGAAGCCTTCTATAATTTCGGATACGCCATCACGCATCCGCAACTCTGGCTGAACTGGTCGGACAAAGAAGCCATCATGCGCTTTGTCTACTATGGCGGATCAGTCGAGTTCTTCTTTGTGATCTTCACCATCTTTCTGGTTCTGACGGCCATCGGCCTGTACTACCGGAACTTCATGTGGGGCATGGTGCGCGGCCTTGAGGGGTTCGCCAACACCACCGGGCGCTTCTTTGCTTGGGCGGGCCTGCTGATGGTCATCCAGCAGATCGTCATCGTTTTCATGCAGCGGGTGTTTGCACGGCCCGATATGGCCTTTGGTTTCGGCATCCCGATCCAGATGGATATCAGTTGGTATGCCGAAGAACTGAAGCTGTATAACGCAATGGTCGTGTGCCTGTGCTGTACCTACACCTTCGTGCAGGGCGGTCATGTTCGGGTTGACCTGATCTATGCAGGCATCAGCCACCGGGCCAAGCGAGTCGTCGACATGCTGGGTGCGTTGTTGTTCATGATGCCGATGGCGGTGCTGACATGGATGTACGGCTGGTACTTCATGTGGCGGCACCTGATCGTGCCGAAGCCTTCGGCCAGTGACACGCTGGACAAGCTGGTTCTGAAATCCCGCGCGCTGCGTTGGAACGTGGAAACCATCGGCTTCAGCCCAAATGGGTTCAACGCCTACTTCCTGTTCAAGATCCTTCTGGTGGCCTTTGCGGGCATGGTGTTCCTGCACGCCATCGCGTTCCTGTACCGGTCGTATCTGGAGTACGTGGAAGGACCGGACAGCGTTGGAAAATACCTCGACAAGGACAGCCTTGGAGAGGGTGAAGAAGCCTACGAAGGCGCACATTAGGGACGGGGACCCAGACTATGTTATTCGGACTTGATGGCGTCGAGATAGGCCTCATTATCGTGTTCTTCTGCCTTTTCGGAGGCATTCTGTCCGGCTTTCCGGTGGCCTTTGCCATCGGTGGGGCGGGGATCATCTCATTCGGGATCATTGCGGCGCTGGACAGTGCCGGGCTGCTGATACATCAGGCGATTGATACCAGCTCACAAGCCTATAGGGACGTGGTGAATTCTGGGATCAAGCCAGATGTGATATCGGTCTTCCGATACCCGGATTTACCGCGCATAGCCGAGCCGGTCTTTGTATCGGGCTGGGAAACGGCCCTTGACCGCAACGTCTCATTCATCGTGAACCGCATGAATGAACGTGTTCTGGCGGGTCAGTCGATTGAGACTCTGCTGGCAGTTCTGATGTTCGTCCTGATGGGTATCACGCTGGAACGTTCAAAGATTGCAAACGATCTGCTGACGACGATGGCGCGCGTGTTCGGACCGCTGCCGGGTGGTCTGGCCGTGTCGATTGTTGTGGTTGGCGCGTTCCTTGCGGCCTCGACCGGGATCGTGGGGGCCACTGTGGTGACCATGGGTCTGCTGGCGCTGCCGACGATGTTGCGGAACAACTATTCGCCGGAACTGGCGACAGGTGTTATCGCGGCCTCGGGTACGTTGGGGCAGATCATCCCGCCCTCGATCGTGATCGTTCTGCTGGGGACGCTGGCGGGGGATTTGTATTCAACCGCTCAGGAAACCCGCGCGGTTGAAGCGGGCTGTACCGACGCGCTGACCTATCTGGGTGAGCCTGCGGTGGTTTCGGTTGGCACATTGTTCCAGGCCGCGCTGCTGCCGGGGATCATGCTGGCCTTGCTCTATGCGCTCTATGCGTTCGGATATGCGTTGCTGAACCCCGAGAAAGCTCCGGCCGTTGAATTGTCGGGCGGCAGTGGTGAGGTGATTACCCGCGCGGAAGGTCTGACCTGGTTGCTGGCTGCGCCGGTCGGCCTGATCGTGGGTGCGATAATGCTGAGCAGTGCCGGTGTCATCGGCAGCCAGAATATCAGCGTTTCGGCGTTCTCAGACATTGGCGAAGGTGCCTCGTTGCGCACCAACGTGTCTGAGGAATGTAAAGCCTCGATGATCAACCTGCATGGTCAGTCCGCCTGGGATCAGGCCGTGGCCGAGCAGGAGGCCATCGACGCCGCAGGTGGAACCAGCGAAGCCACGCGGTTGACCGAAAAGGAACTGGCCGCCGCTCAGGAAGCCAAGATCGCAGCGGCTGCTCCGATTGGAACCGGTGTCGCCGTGATGTTTGTTCTGCTGGGGCTGACGCTGGTCATGGGACGCGGCATTGCGCCGTCTCAATCCACGCAACCCTTGATCGTAGGGGCCATCGGCCTGTTGCTGATGCTGCTGGTGGATGTGCTTCTGATCGCGCCGACGACTTCGTCCGGGGCAACCTTTCTGCTGTTGGCAGCGCCGTTTGCGCTGGCCATGTATGGCTGTAAGGAAGCTGCGGCACGGTGTGCGACCAATGATCTGATCCGCGTGGTGTTCCCACCGCTGGTTCTGATCATCGCGGTTCTCGGCTCGATCCTGGGAGGCGTGACGAACCCGACTCCGGCGGCTGCGCTAGGGGCCGGTGGTGCGATCATGCTGGCGGCCTACCGCAAACTGCAGGATCAGGGACGGTCCGGTAAGGTGATCATCTGGTCGACATTTGCCGTGATGATCGCCCTGCTGATGGGGGTCAACTTTGACCTGCGCATCAACCAGGGCGGCGTGACGGTGGAAACCTGGATTGCCTTCATCATCGCCTATGGCGCTTACCTGTTCGCCCTGTTCGGCCTGATCTATGGGTGCTGGGTTCTGTTCACCAGCGGCGTTCTGACGCCGGTGGTCCGGGAAACCGCCAAGGTGACCTCGATGGTGTTCACCATCCTGATCGGCTCGCAATTGTTAAACCTTGTGGTGATCTCGTTTGGAGGGGAGCATTACATCCAGCAGTTCCTCAAGAGCTTTGACAACGAGTTCACGGTTTTCCTGATCGTGATGCTGGTCTTGTTCATCCTTGGGTTCGTGCTGGATTTCCTCGAGATCATCTACATCGTGATCCCAATCGTTGGGCCGGTGATCTATGGTGGGTCGTTTGATCCGAAATGGGTCACGATCATGGTTGCGGTGAACCTGCAGACCTCGTTCCTGACGCCACCGTTCGGGTTTGCCTTGTTCTATCTGAGGGGGGTTGCGCCGAAGGAGGTCACGACGGGTCATATCTATCGCGGGATCATTCCTTTCGTGCTGATCCAGGTGGTCGGAATCGCGATCTTGTGGTTCTTCCCGTCGATTGTGACAATCGTTCCGGACCTGATCCCGAACTGATCTTTTGGTGTGATACCGTGAAACTGAAAAGGGGGCCTGTTGGCCCCCTTTGCTTTGGTGTTGTGGGAAGGGGCCAGCCCCTTCTTGGCCTGCGGCCAATTCATCCCCGGGATATTTTTAGCCAGATGAAGGGACGGATCAGGTGAATTGGATCAGGTCCCAGCGGTTTCCGAACGGGTCGCGCCAGACTGCGACCGTTCCGTAGGGCTCGTGTTGGGGGGCTTCCTCGAAGTGAACACCTGCGGCTGTCATTTCGGCGTGGTCGTGATGAAAGTCATCGGTTTCCAGAAAGAAGCCTACACGCCCGCCGGTCTGGTTGCCGATCGCTGCGGACTGGTGAGGGCCGTCTGCGCGGGCGAGCAGCAGTGATCCTTGTTTTGACCCTGGCGGCGCGATGCGCACCCACCGTTTTCCAGCACCCAGATCAACGTCCTGTAACACGGTGAACTTCAGTGTTTCCGAGTAGAATGCGATGGCTGTGTCATAGTCCGGGACGACCAGCGTCACCGCGTGAAGGCTTTGGCGCATGTTGCCTCAGCCCTTGGTCGGGTGGCGATCCGGCAGTTGGATATTGGCCACCTGCTCGGCAATGGGGGCGGTGGACAGGGGGTGATGACTGGAGTCCGTCAATTCGGACGGATTGCCGACACCGACCCATTCGCCTTGAACGTAGGCTTCGAGCCCCGAGAAGCGGGCCTTGTATCCCATTTTGGGGCTGCCTGGCACCCAGTACCCCAGGTAGACATAAGGCAGGCCAGCTTCGCGTGCGATGTCGATGTGATCGAGGATCATGTAGGTCCCCAACGAGCTTTGCGGCTGATACGGGTCATAAAAGGAATAGACCATGCTGAGCCCGTCATCCAAGACGTCCGTCAAGCTTACAGCTATCAGGTCACCGGTGGCCGGGTCTGCGTATTCCACGACCCGGCTGCGGATCGGAGTTTCCTCGATCATCGCGGCAAATTCAAAAACATCCATATCGGCCATGCCGCCATCCGCATGGCGTGTGTCGAGATACCGGCGGAACAGCTCGTATTGTTCATCCGTTGCCCAAGGCGAGTTCGCCTTGCGCTGCAGGTAGGCGTTACGCTTGATGGCGCGTTTCTGGCTTTTGCTGATGCGAAACTCAGACACGTTTATCCGGGCAGACAGGCAGGCCGCGCAATCGGCACAGGATGGGCGGTAGAGTACGTTTTGGGATCGACGAAACCCTTGTTGCGACAGCGAATTGTTGAGCTGATCTGCGCCTTCGCCTTGCAGGGCGGTGAACAACTTACGCTCCATCCTGTCCTCAAGATAAGGGCAGGGTTGTGGGGCCGTCACATAGAATTGTGGCGCTATCGGCAGCGTGTGTCGCATGAATGTTCCAGGTTTCCTGAGACGGATGATAACAACCGATCCCGGTACCGCCAAGTGATTCAAGCGGTTGGATAATTATTACGCGCGCTGGTTGATCATGACTGTTCCAAGGAACGCGTCCGTCAGTCCCTGGCATCGTGCGCTGGTCAGCATCATGATGACCGAGATGATCTGTAGGACGGGAAATGCCATGCTGACGAAATAGCCCGCAGTGTGGGCCACGGCTTTGCCGGTGTCCATGCGGGCACCGAAGGAATCGCGCAGTTCTATGCCCATGAAACGCATGCCCAATGTGGCCGAGCCGTTTGCGATGGTCACCACGCGATAGACAAAGCTGACGACCGCGTAGATCAAGGCAAGAATAAACAGGCCCATGCCCAGGGTCAGAAAGATCGCAACCGTACACAGCAGCGAGACAAAGGCGATGTCAAACAGCCACGCGACAAAGCGTTTGATCGCCACGGACTGATAGAACTCCGGTTGGCGGTCAGGGTCAGGCAGGTGGGTCATGTAGGGAATTCCAAGTTGTTGTGTGGGTTTACCCTGTCCCGATCAGGCGGGGCAGGGCAAGTCCGGTTCAGGCGTTTTCGCCGTTTTCGGTCTGATCGCTGTTTTCGCGGGCGCGTTCGTCCATGAACTGATCGAACTCGGCCTTGTCCTTGGCTTCGCGCAGGCGGCGCAGGAACGCTTCAAAATCCTGTTGTTCGCGTTCCAGACGGGCCAGGGTGTCGGCCTTGTACGCGTCAAAGGCACTGTTGCCCGAGGGCTTCATGGCGCTCATGTGGCTGTGCCAGGTTTTGCGGCGGCTGCAGGATTTGCTGAACATGCGTTTGCTCCAGATCATATAGGCCAGAAGTGCCAGGCCCACGGGCCAGAAGAAGATGAAACCAAGGACAATTGCAGCGATCCAAGCCCCTTTTCCCTTGTCATCAAGCCAGGCTTCGGCGCGGTAGAGCCATCCCGGATTTTCAGGGACGGCGTGGTCGGACAGTGCGGTCATTTGGGATCTCCGGGTTAATGTAAATTGCGTTCACATCATCTAGATGGGGGGTATGTTGCGGGTTGCAAGGGGTGAATGTGAAAAAGATTTACATTTAGAGTGGTCGCTGTGTGACCAAGGTTCAGGCGGTGAACAGTTTCCACTTGCGCAAGACATTGAAATCACGCCATCTCTTAATTGGGGCTTGAACCCCCAATGATGTCGTTCCGCCGGAGGGTTAATGTCAGGACCACTCGCCATCCAACGAATGCCGCGGCCTTTCGATCCGTCGCTAGGGGCGGAAGCGCGCGCGCTTGTCGCCGATGTTGCGCCTGAAGCTGGTGAGCTTATCGCCGGGGCCGCAGGGTCGAGCCCCTATTTGAAAGGTCTTATCGAGCAAGAAAAGGTTTGGCTTGCGCAGGCTCTGGCCCAGCCCGATCAGGCTTTGGCGGATGTGATGCGGGACGCACGCGGTCTACCTGCCGATAAGTTGAAGCCCGGGCTGCGTCAGGCCAAGCGGCGAATGGCGCTATTGACCGCGCTGGCTGATCTGGCCGGTGCGTGGCCGCTGGAGAAAGTTACCGCGGCCCTGACGGATTTTGGTGCGCTGGCGGCGGATATTGCGGCCAAGGCGGAAATTGCCGCGCTGATCCGGCGCGGTAAATTGCCGGGTATGACCGAGGATGACGTCGAAACCGCTGCCGGGATGATCATTCTGGCCATGGGTAAGATGGGCGCGCACGAGCTAAACTATAGCTCGGATATCGACCTGATCGTGCTGTTCGATGAAACCAGGTTCGATCCGGACGATTTCTATGACGCGCGCCACGGAATGGTCCGGGCCACGCGGAATTTCTGCGCGACGCTCAGCGACAAGACGGCTGATGGCTATGTCTTTCGCACCGATCTGCGCCTGCGTCCCGATCCGGGGGTGACCCCAGTATGCATGGCGGCTGAGGCGGCTGAACGGTACTATGAAAGCCTTGGCCGCACATGGGAACGCGCAGCCTATATCAAGGCGCGACCCTGCGCCGGGGACATTGAGGCTGGGCAGCGTTTTCTGGACACGCTGCGCCCGTTTGTCTGGCGGCGGCATCTGGATTTTGCCGCCATTCAGGACGCCCATGACATGCGCCTGCGTATCCGCGAGAACAAAGGCACAGGTGGCGCTCTGACCATACCCGGCCATGACATGAAGCTGGGGCAGGGCGGGATTCGTGAGATCGAGTTCTTTACACAGACCCGCCAGTTGATCGCCGGCGGGCGCGACCCCGACCTGCGGGTTCGTGGCACGGTGCCCGGGCTGGCAGCTTTGGCCGATAAGGGCTGGGTTCCGCAGGATGTGGCGGAAAAACTGACCGACCATTATCGCGCACATCGCGAAGTCGAGCATCGGATTCAGATGATCCACGACGCCCAGACCCACAAGGTGCCTCAGTCGCCCGACGGGATCGAACGTGTCGCCTGCCTTATGGGGATCGACAGCGCCGAGCTGACATCGGACCTGACCCGCCGTCTGACCGAAGTGCACGAGCTGACCGAAGGGTTCTTTGCGCCCGGCTCGTCAACGCCGAAACCTGCCGGAGAGGTCGGGTTTGATCAAAGCGTTCTGGCCCGTTGGCCCACCTATCCGGCGTTGCGATCGCAGCGGGGCGCGCGCATTTTTGAACGGCTCAAGCCCGAGCTTCTGTCGCGCCTGTCGAAAACCGCGAAACCGGATGAGGCGCTGTTGGCGCTGGATGGGTTCCTGTCGGGCTTGCCTGCGGGTGTGCAGCTTTTTTCGTTGTTTGAAGCCAATCCTCACCTGATTGACCTGTTGATCGACATTGTCGGAACCTCACATGCGCTGGCGGCGCACCTGTCGCGCAATTCCTCGGTGTTTGATGCGGTGATTGGGGGCAGCTTCTTTGATGAGTGGCCGGGGCGATCCGCTCTGCAGGCCGATCTGGAGCAAGCGCTGGCGCAGGAAAGCGATTATGAAAGCCAGTTGGACCTTGCGCGGCGCTGGTGCAAAGAGTGGCACTTTCGGATTGGCGTGCATCACCTGCGTGGATTGATCGACGGGGCACAGGCCGGACGCCAATATGCAGAGCTGGCCGGGGCTGTGATCGCCGCGATCCTGCCATGCGTGGAAGACCAGTTTGCCCGGAAACACGGACCAGCACCCGGACGTGGGGCTGCCGTGCTGGGCATGGGGTCGCTTGGCGCTGGCAGGATCAACTCGCAATCCGATCTGGATATCATTCTGATCTACGACCCGCTGGATCAGGACATGTCTGACGGCCCGCGACCTCTGGCGACCCGGACATATTACGCCCGGTTCACGCAGGCCCTGATCACAGCGCTGTCTGCGCCCATGTCTCAGGGCAGGTTGTATGAAGTGGACATGCGCCTGCGACCTTCTGGTAATCAGGGTCCCGTGGCGACAAGTTGGGCCAGTTTCACCAATTATCAGCAAAACGAAGCCTGGGTTTGGGAGCATCTTGCCTTGACCCGTGCCGGGGTCGTGGCCGGTGATCCGGGCCTGACCGAGGATATTGAGGCGTTTCGCGCAGAATTCCTGTCTCGCCCCCGAGATCATGCGCAGGTTTTGAACGAGGTGGCTGAAATGCGCACCCGCTTGGCCGCTGCGAAATCCCCTGTGGGCATTTGGGACGCCAAGAACGGGGCAGGGCGCATGATGGATATTGAGTTGATAGCCGAAACTGGCGCGTTGTTGTCCGGCGAGATCAAACACGATGTTCACGCGGGGCTGGACGGCGCGGTCGCTGCCGGGCTCTTGGACGTCGCGCAGGCGCAAACGCTCAAAGAGTGCTACGATCTATGCTGGTCCGTGCAATGTGCAGCGCGGCTGCTGTCTGGTAAAGTGATCGACGCGGACAAAATCGGGCAGGGCGGGTCTGATTTCCTGTGCCGGGCTACCGGGTTTGATCGGGTCGAACAGCTACAGGCCGCGTTGCAGCAGAGTTATTCAAGCGCGGCCGAAATCATCGGCAGCGTGGTCAAGGAGGATGGCAATGGCGCGCAGTGACGACCCGAATGACCACAAAGGCCTTATCCGCGAAGCCTATCGCATCGAGGGCATCTCTTTGCCGGAATGTCGCACCATATTTCTGGACTGGGCGCTTAGCCTGCCTGCGGACCGGGACCAGATACAGGCGCTGACCGACTTGCATGCCATCTATTCCGCGCAGGCGGCGGATCATCCGATGACGCAGGTTCTGGCCGAAGGCTTGCAGGCCGCCCAAACCCCCAAAAGACGCGGCGGATGGCGCTCGCGCTCGCGCTAGGGCTTTTCCCTGCGGACAATCGGCACTAAGAGGGCGCCATGACCCAATCCGCCGATCGTCCCCGAATTCGCCTCAAACCCAAAGCCAACGCACGCGGGCTGCGCCATGGTTTCCCTTGGGTCTATGCAAATGACATTGTGACCGACCGCCGGACGCGAAAGATTGAGGCCGGTGCTCTTGCGGTTCTCGAGGATGACAAGCGTTCGCCCATTGCGCTGGTCGCGGTGAACCCGAACTCCAAGATCATGTGCCGTGTTCTGGATCGCGATCTAGAGGCCACGCTGGACTCCGATTGGTTCGAGACCCGTCTGCGCCGCGCGCTTGATATGCGCGAAAGGCTGTTCGACGCGCCATATTATCGCCTAGTCCATGCCGAAGCGGACGGGTTCCCCGGCGTGATTATCGACCGTTTCGGCGATGCCTGCGTTGTTCAGCCAAATGCGGCCTGGGCTGAAAAACACCTTGAGACTCTGACCGATGCTCTGGTCTCTGTGACGGGTGTTTCTGTCGTTCTCAAAAATTCTTCGGGCCGGACGCGCGGTCTGGAGGGGCTGGATGATGCCAATCTCACATTGCGCGGTGTGGCCCCGGATGCGCCGTTGCCGGTTCCAATGAACGGCGCGACCTACATGGCCGACCTGACCGGCGGGCAGAAGACCGGTCTTTTCTACGATCAGCGCCCCAACCACGCGTTTGCCGCGCGTTTGGTGCAACCCGATGCGCACGTGTTGGATGTCTTCAGCCACGTTGGTGGGTTTGGCCTTGCGATGCTGGCCGGGGGTGCAGGTCGAGCGCTGTCCGTCGATGGCTCTGCCGCCGCGCTGGAGCTGGCCGCCAAGGGTGCTCAGTCATCGGGATTTGAAAACAAGTTCGAGACCCGGCAAGGCGACGCCTTCGATGTTCTGACACAACTGGGGCAGGAGGGTGCCCAATTCGACGTCGTCATCTGTGATCCACCGGCCTTTGCCCCGTCAAAACAGGCGCTGGATGCGGGACTGCGCGCGTATGAGCGTGTGGCACGTCTGGCTGCACCGCTGGTAAAAGCGGGCGGCTATCTTGGCCTCTGTTCGTGTTCGCACGCGGCCGATCTTGGCCGGTTCCGCGATGCTTCCTCTCGTGGAATTGGTCGGGCAGGGCGACAGGCGCAGCTTATCCATACCGGGTTCGCCGGGCCCGATCACCCGCAACTGCCGCAACTGGCCGAAAGCGGATACCTCAAAGCCGTGTTCTATCGTCTGTGAAGGTCGTTCTTGATACCTGCGTCATCTACCCGACGGTGATGCGAGAGATGCTTTTGGGTGCGGCCAAACTTGGTTTTTTCACGCCGGTCTGGTCTGCACGCATCCTCGAAGAATGGGCGCGCGCGGCCCGTAAACTCGGCCCGGAAGGTGAGGCGCAAGCCCGCGCTGAAATCGCTTTGACACAGGCAAACTGGCCAAAAGCCGAACACACAGCGAACCCGGGGTTGGCGCAGCGGCTATGGCTGCCCGACCCGGCAGATATTCACGTTCTGGCGACGGCTGTTTCCACGTCTGCGGATGTCATTGTGACCCTGAACGCCAAGGACTTCCCAAAGAATATCCTTTCCGAAGAAGGGCTTGAGCGCCGCGATCCCGACGCGCTGCTTCACGGGTTCTGGTTGGAAAATCCGGTCGACATGGCCGAACTCGCTGACAGAGTGTTAGGCGAAGCCAACCGTCTGTCGGGCGACCAATGGAACCTCCGGGCGTTGATGAAAAAAGCCCGGCTCCCGCGTCTGGGCAAAGCGCTCGCAAGCTAGGTCAGGATTCAGCCTATCCGCCTGCGCCCCAACGCTGTTCTAGCACCTCCAGCGCCGCAATACGCTCATCGGTTTTGGGATGGCTCATCAGCCAGGCCGGGGTCACACCTGCGCGCTGTTGCGTCAGGTCTTCAAGCTTGTGAAACAGGGACTTTTGCGGCCCGATCCCGATCCCGGCCTTGATCAACAGTGCAGCAGCATATTCATCGGCCTCATACTCATCCCCTCGCGACAAACGCGAGGCCAGTAGATGGGTGAGCATGTTTGCGATCCAGGCACCAATGAATGGGATGAAACGGTTCAGCAACATCATCAGCGCCGCCCGAAGCGCATTCTGCCCTGAGAAATCTATCATGCGCCGCCGGGCATGACCTAGCGCAACATGGCCGAGTTCATGCGCAATCACACTGGCCATTTCTTCGGCCGAAACCTCACCATTGCTGAATTTTCGGTAGAACCCGCGCGTTATGAAAATCCGTCCGTCCGGGGCGGCAAGCCCGTTCACCGGGTCGATCTCGTAGATATAGACCGGCACGCGGTCGATCCCGAGCGCAGCCGCAAGCCGATCCGTCATGCGTTTTAGCGCGGGGTCGGCCAGTTCGGTTGACTTGGCGTCCAGTTCCCGATGGGTGCGCCAGACGGAAATTCGATACATGACAACGGCATAGGCGATTGCCAGCAATATTGGAGTCAGGCGAAGCATGCCAAAGATATGGGCCGCGCGCGCGGACTAGACAAGTCACAACTTTCCGCTTTACCGGTCTGGAACCAACGCCGTGTGTCCGATCACTCGACGGGCGAGGGCAGCTCTAGATTGTCATGCAGATCGGACAGTGTGTCTTTGGTTAACACCTCGCCTTTGGACGCTTGGAAAAACGCGTACTCGGCCTCTTTCTGGGCGACCAATGTATCCACCCGCAGGTCTTTGACATCTGCACGCAGATTGTCGCGAATTTCCTCATATGCCTCCGCTTCGAGCAACTCTCGCTCCAGGGTATCCAGCTTGTTGTCATACTCCGGATCGTCGAGGTCCAGATCGGCAATGTCGTCCGCTATCTCGTCGCTGGTGCGACCGTCGTAGTTTTCGTTCAAAGTCCGCAAGTTGCGCCGGGTCTCGTACAGCTCGGCGCGCAGCTCGTAATACTCGGACGCCTCAAGCTGGTAGGACGCTATCTTGCCGACGTTGCTGTTCGGCGCTGCGTTCTGCAACGCAGGAGCCGCCGCGTTCGAGGCGTTCAG
This sequence comes from Ruegeria sp. CL6, assembly GCF_056536465.1. Taxonomy (NCBI): domain Bacteria; kingdom Pseudomonadati; phylum Pseudomonadota; class Alphaproteobacteria; order Rhodobacterales; family Roseobacteraceae; genus Ruegeria; species Ruegeria sp. CL6. Next base: position 470,632 of record NZ_JBQFPR010000001.1, on the reverse strand, counting down.
ATTACGCAACTTGTCAGAGCCGTACGGGTCCGTGATTGCCGCGACAAGCGGATCACGCTTGTAACGGTTCCAGCCCTTGCCATTCGGGTATTCGATGTCGTCGTAGCGCAAAGTGTAGGCGGCATCTTTTACGAAATATTCGTGGTCGTCGGAATAGCGATGATAATCAGGGTCATAGGGCACGGGCTGAATCGTCACGTCGTCCTGATGGCGATCCCTTGGTTGCGGCAGATCAAGATTGTCGTGAAACTCGCCCAACGCGCTGCGGGTCAATGTGCGCCCTTTTGATGCCCCGAAGAAGGCGGATTCTGCTTCGGCCAAGGCATCCTTGGTTTCGTAAGACAGGTCTTTGACATCCTGCTGAAGATCCTCGCGAGTCTCCTCGTGCAATTCGGCTTCGCGCAGTTCGGTTTCCAGCTCATCCAGCTTCTTGTCATAGTCCGAGTCATTTGGATCAAGCGCGGCAATGTCATCGGTAATCTCGCTGCTTGAACGTCCGTCATATCCTTGATTGTGGTCACGCAGGTCGCGTCGCGCTTCGTATAGGTCTGCGCGCAGATCGTAATATTCGGCTGCTTCGGCCTGATAGGTCGCGATCTTTCCGACATTGCTGTTTGGCGAAGCGTTTTGGAAAGCGGGCGCGGCAGCGTTCGAGGCGTTGAGGTTTCTCAGCTTGTCCGAGCCATCAGGGTCCGTGATTGCCGCGACAAGTGGATCACGCTTGTGCCGACGCTTAGGTTTCCAGTCATCATCATCTTGATGCCAGGTATAGGTGCCGTTTGACCGTGCCACAGGACGCGGAGACTGTTCAATCGGGTCTATCGAGGCTTGCCGATAGGCTTTTTTGACCGACGGCGAACCACGATTCGATCTTGAACTCGAACGCTTTCCAAACAGCTCCTCAACGTCCCGTTTGAACTCACGCCCAAAGTCAGAAAGAGAAGCTTTGCGGGCCTTGCCACTTTTACCTTTGATTTTGCTTGAGCCGTCGTGCTTTACGAACAAAACCTGCTTTGAGTTGTTCTTTTTGCCCTTTTTTCCGCCCTTGCCGTATTCGCCTGCCTTACTGTTTTTATTGCCTTTTCCGGCCTTCCCGTTCCCGCCGCCTTTCCCGCGCCCTCTGCCTTCGCCTTTTCCTTTGTCGCCTTTGGCAAATGCTGCGTCTGGGGCAAGTACAAATGTGGCAGCCGCCCCTGACGTCAGGATGAGCGAAGCAGAAGCAACAATGGTCGTAAGAAATGAACGGAAACGAAACTTGGTCATTATAGCCCCCCAGCTTAAACCACCTCTCAATATACCACGGATTCAAGAATCCCGGCGGATTTTAAGGGGGGTGTTTCGGGCGGCGCTAAAGTGTGTGCGCAATGAGCTGCTGGAGCGGCTTTTGTTTCCAAATCGGCAACAAATAGTTTTGGTGACTGTCCATCTTGGACCTATCGCGTCAATTCGCGCATCCCTTGTTCCAGCCCAGCCAACGTCATTGGCACCATTCGATCCTCGAATATCTCACGGATCATGCTGATCGAGTGGGTGTACTCCCAGTATTTTTCAGGAACCGGATTGATCCACAGGTTCGACGCCCATTGATCCCTTGTGCGTTGAAGCCAAACCTGACCGGCCTCCTGGTTCCAGTGCTCGTTGGCCCCGCCGGGATAGGCGATTTCATAGGGGCTCATCGAGGCGTCCCCAACGAAAATACATTTGTAGTCTGGTCCGTAGGTCCGCAGAACCTCATGGGTAGGGGTCTGCTGATCCCAGCGGCGGTGGTTGTCGCGCCAGACGCCTTCGTACAGGCAATTGTGAAAGTAGTAATATTCCAGATGCTTGAACTCGGTCCGCGCGGCCGAGAACAGTTCTTCGACCACCTTGATATGCGGGTCCATCGAACCACCCACGTCCAGAAACAGCAGTACCTTTACAGCGTTGTGACGCTCGGGCCGGGTTTTGACGTCCAGATAGCCATGCTCGGCCGTGGCGCGGATGGTGCCGTCCAAATCCAATTCATCCGCTGCGCCTTCGCGCGCCCAGCGACGCAGGCGCTTTAGGGCGACTTTGATGTTGCGCGTACCCAGTTCAACTGTGTCGTCCAAGTTCTTGAATTCACGCTTGTCCCAGACCTTGACCGCGCGCTGGTGACGGCTTTCCTTCTGGCCTATACGCACCCCTTCCGGGTTGTACCCATACGCCCCGAAAGGCGATGTCCCGGCGGTTCCGATCCACTTGTTCCCACCTTGGTGCCGGCCTTCCTGATCCTTGAGACGCTCGCGCAGGGTCTCCATCAGCTTGTCGAAACCACCAAGGGCTTCAATCTCGGCTTTTTCTTCATCCGACAGGTGCTTTTCGGCCATTTTGGCCAACCATTCCGCAGGGATGTCTACTGCGTCCAACACCTGCTCAAAGCTGATTTCCTCAAGCCCTTTGAAGCTGGCGGCAAAGGCTTGGTCGAATTTGTCGATGTTGCGCTCGTCCTTCACCATCGACACGCGGGCGAGATAGTAGAACGCTTCGACGTCATAGGTGGCCAGACCCTTTTTCATGCCTTCCAGAAAGGTCAGATACTCACGCAGCGATACGGGAATGCCAGCTTTGCGGAGGTTCTCAAAAAAGGGCAGGAACATGATTCAGACCACCAGACGCACAAGAATGAGGGAAAGCACAAGGCCGACCAGAGCAAAGGCAATACCGTAACCGGCCGCATACTGCGCGATATCCGCGCCGGTGCCGTTGCGTTTGCGCGCTGTCAGCGCCCCAAGGATAGCTCCTAGTATTGCCATTCCCAGAACCACTACCATGCGTTACCCGCCCTTGTTGTTATTTGCGGGCGCTTCGGCAACGTCTTGCGCCAGCGCCCGGACCACGGTTTCCGAGCCAAAGCCGTATCGCGCCCACCCCAAACTGTCCAGCCTGACGGAACGTGCCTGATCTGATCGCCCCGCCTGACTGAGCGCTTCGGACTTCAGCAACAGCAGTGTTGCAAGTTGCGATGCATTCTCGGCCCGCGTCATCACGTTTATTGCCTTCTCCAGTTCGGGCAACGTTTCGGGGCCTTTACCCTGAGCAAGCGCGTAGGATGCGGTCTGAGTTGTCACATAGGCGCGATGGACCTCTGTGCCGGGGCTTGTACGCAGATATTGCATCGCAGTGTTGTAGTATCTCAGCGCTTCTTGTGGGTTGTCGAATTGCACCATGCGCCCCATCAGGTAATAGGGAAAGGCGCGGCGATGGTCCGTCCACCCCAGTTCCTGACCGATCAGGGCCGCCTTTTGCGCAGAGCGGAGCCTTTTGCGTGTTCCTGGCCCCGGTCCCACGGACTTCTGAATGGCGTTGATCCACTCACGCGGGGTATCAGAGACGGGCACCTTGGCAAGCGATGCTCCACCCGGGTTCAGTCTGGACAGAACGCCCGGAATGACAGCCTCGACCTGTTCGCGTGTCATGCCGCTGCGCATCTCGGGTGCGTAGGTTGCACGCAGGATCAGCATGTCGAAACCGGTCAGAACAGTGTGGATATTGTCGTCGTTGAACACCGAGTCCGGCAGGTGGTAGAGGTCATTCAGTGGCCCAAGCGCCTGCGCAATTTCTTCGTGCAGGCAATCGCGTTTTTCTTGCGGGCTGACATCGTAGGGTATGAATATACCCAACCGTTGGCGACTGCGCAGCGCGGTCCAGCTGCTTTTCTTCTTGCGGCGGTCTCGGCTGTATTCCTCAAAACTTGATGAGTTGGGAACCACGAAACAGGCCGCATTTGGCAGGATTTTCTGGATTTGCTCCTGACTGATGGCTTCGATCGTGATGTTGGCCTGTCCGCTGGGTATTTCTCGGATATCAATGCGGGCCTCGCGCCGCAGACGCGCCAGCAGGCGGGACAAATCGCGCTGCATCGAAGGGGTCGGGGTTCCTGTCAGGCGCACCGTCACAGGTTCTTCAAACCGTGTGAACACCGGTAAAGGTGTCCCGCTTTCAAGTGAAAAGTGTAGCGAGACGAAGTCGGACGCGATATTCCAATTCGACCGGGCCGGCGGTGCCGGGAACGAGGCTGAAAACGCCTTGGCTGGCGGCAATATGTCTTCGACTGCCTTTACGCGCGTTGGTGGTTCCGGTGCGGTGACCGCCGTGCAACCGGTTAAAACCAGCCCCAAAAGGATCACCGCCCATCGCCTCATGAACGCTGATACCGGATAAATGGGGTCTGTTTTCCGATACGGTCATACAGTTTTCGCGCCGTATGGTTAAATTCCTGCGTCAACCAATAGACCGACGGCGCACCCTTTCGATCTGCCTCGTCATAGACGGCCTGTATCAGCGCCCGCCCGACACCGGTTCCCCGCGCCGCGGGGCGTGCAAAGAGGTCTTGCAGGTAGCACACGCTTTCAACCTTCCATGCATGCCGGTGAAACAGGTAGTGGGTCAGGCCAACCAGATGCCCGTCTTTTTCCGCGACAAAACAGGAAAAGTCATGCGGGTCGTCTGCCAGCAAACGCGCAAAGGTGCTGTCATATGTCTCGTCAGGGACAGTGGTTTCGTAAAACGCCAGATAGTCGTGCCACATATCGCCCCATTCGGCGCGATCTTCGGGCCGCAAAGCGCGGATCGTAAGAGTTTCAGGCAAATAACACGTCCCATTCGTCAGGTGGAGGGGTGCCCGTTTAGGACCGGGCAGTTATCAGCCAATGCTTGCATTCGACTCCGAGTAAGGCAAGCTCCGATCACCCGAAGTTCAAAACTCTTAGCGCTTACTGCGGGCCATGAACGCCAGCCGCTCGAACAAATGCACGTCCTGCTCATTTTTCAGCAGCGCGCCGTGCAGCTTGGGCAGGGCGTTGGCACCGTCACGTTTTAGGTCCTCGGCGGTCAAATCCTCAGCCAGCAGCAGCTTGAGCCAGTCCAGCACCTCGGAGGTCGAGGGCTTTTTCTTCAGCCCCTGCGTATCCCGGATTTCGTAGAACTGGGTCAGGGCCGTGGTCAGCAGACCGTCTTTGATGCCGGGATGGTGCACTTCGACAATCCGGCGCATCGTGGTTTCATCGGGGAACCGGATGTAGTGGAAGAAACAGCGGCGCAGGAACGCGTCGGGCAGTTCCTTTTCGTTGTTCGAGGTGATGATCACGATGGGGCGGTTCTTGGCCTTGATCGTTGCACCGGTCTCGTAGACGTGGAACTCCATCTTATCGAGTTCCTGCAGCAGGTCGTTGGGAAACTCGATATCGGCCTTGTCGATTTCATCAATCAACAGCACGACCTTTTCGTCGGCCTCAAACGCCTGCCACAGCTTACCCTTGCGGATATAGTTCGACACGTCGTGCACGCGCTCGTCACCCAACTGGCTGTCGCGCAGACGGCTTACTGCATCGTATTCGTATAGACCCTGCTGCGCGCGGGTGGTGGATTTCACATTCCACTCGATCATCTTCAGGCCCAAGGCACCGGCGACCTGCTTGGCCAATTCCGTCTTGCCAGTTCCCGGCTCGCCCTTGACCAGCAGAGGGCGTTCCAACGTCACGGCGGCGTTCACCGCGATGGTCAGGTCGTCAGTGGCAACATATTCTGCTGTTCCTTGGAATCGTGCGGTCATCGGCCCCTCATCAAGTGTCGCGCGGTATTTGCAACATGGGGTTATCGCGGCACAGGAAATTTGACAAGGCAGGCCGCTGCGTCGCCTTGCGTTAAATTCTCAGGAAACATAGGAGCTTGGTGTCGATTCGCAGAGCATTGGATATTGCGCTTATTTTAGGCATGCCACGAAAACGCCTGCCAATTTCCACAGAAAAACAAGGTTTTGTTGTTTTATGTCTCATATTTAGACGACACGCGATAACACGACACAGGCGCGACGTTTGCATAGTGACAATCCCCGCGCTGTCAGATAAACGCTCCGCAGAAGGGAATGCCTCATGTCTGGTGAAGAGAGAGCACTCGGCGTTGAAGGCCACACCGAGGGAGCAAAAATGAAGCAGGAAGTATTTCTGCCCGAAGATTATCGTCCAGCCGAAGACGAACCATTTATGAACGACAAGCAGTTGGAGTATTTTCGCCGTAAACTGCTGGACTGGAAGAACGAACTTTTGGCAGGCAGCCGCGACACGATCGAAGGGCTGCAAGACAATACCCGTAACATCCCGGACGTAGCTGACCGCGCGAGCGAGGAAACCGACCGCGCGCTGGAACTGCGCACCCGCGACCGCCAGCGCAAGCTGGTCGCCAAGATCGACTCGGCCCTGCGCCGGATTGACGAAGGCGAGTATGGTTATTGCGAGATGACTGGCGATCCCATCTCGCTGAAACGGCTGGATGCACGTCCGATCGCAACAATGACGCTGGAGGCGCAGGAGCGTCATGAGCGCCGCGAGAAAGTCCACCGCGACGATTGATCGCTTGGGAATGCGGAATTCTCTGACGCCGGGGCCTGTCGCTCCGGCGTTTTTACGTTATGCGTAATGCATGAAAATTGATGGCCTGAGTTTTGTTGTAGTCGGCGGAGGTATCGGCGGGTTAGCGAGCGCCTTGGCTCTGCAGCAACGCGGCGCTCATGTCACTGTTCTTGAACAGGCACCTGCGTTGACGGAGGTTGGTGCTGGGCTTCAGATCAGTGCCAACGGAATGGCCGTTTTGCGCGCCCTTGATGTAGTGCGAGAGTCCCCCGAAGCTGGACAGGTATCGTACGGTACAACCCTTCGGGACTACCGCAAGGGGCGCGTAATCAGCAGGCTTCCCGGACCGATGTCTGGCCCGACCTACTATTTCCATCGGGCTGATCTGCTGGATCTCTTGCTCAGGGCCGCCGTTCAAGCCGGTGTTCAAGTCCGGTTGGGTGCTCGTGTTTCAACAGTCACGAAGCGACCGGGCGAAGCTGAAGTCGTTCTGGATAGTGGTGAACGTCTGCGCTCGGAATGCGCGATCGCCGCAGACGGGGGGCGTAGCGTTCTGCGTCAGGTTCTTAACGGAGACGAGGCGCCAAAGTTCACTCACCAGATCGCATGGCGTGCGACCATCCCTTGGTCTGGCAGCGAGGAAAATCCACGCGCGTCCCTAACGATGGGGCCGGGGCGTCACGTGGTGACTTACCCGTTGCGGGGCCAATCCCTGTTGAATTTGGTCGCAATCGAAGAACGGTCGGACTGGCAGCAGGAAGGGTGGCGCTTGCGGGGGGATCCTGACGAGCTGCGCGCCCGCTTTTTCGACTTTGGAGGGGCTGTGCAAGAGGCGCTGGCGAAGGTGACCGAGACTCACCTTTGGGCCTTGTTTCTTCGACCCGTGGCAAAAAACTGGCAGAATGGTCGGTTGGCGCTGCTGGGCGATGCGGCCCACCCAACCTTACCTTTCATGGCGCAGGGCGCATGCCTGGCACTTGAGGATGCTTGGATATTGGCGCGGTCCTTCAGTGAGCAATCGGGTGTAGCGCAAGCATTGCTTAGCTATGAAACAAACCGCCGACCCCGCGCCCGACAGGTCGTTGCCGCGGCAGGGGCCAATGCGCGAAATTTTCATTTGCGGGGTCCAATGCGGATCGGAGCGCAAATGGCACTGCGGATAATTGGTCCGAGGTTGGCGCGTAAATATGAATGGATATACAGCTACGACGCGACGGCGTAACCGGTCATAGGTCAAGCTCGATCCAGACCGGAACGTGATCCGAAGGCTTCTCTTGGCCGCGAACGTCAGAGTCGATCTGGCAGTCGCTCATCAGATCAGCGGCTTGCGGCGTCAACAGGAAATGGTCAATGCGAATCCCGTCGTTTCGGTTCCACGCACCGGCTTGATAGTCCCAAAATGAATAATGTCCCGGACCTTGGGTTTTCGACCGGAATGCTTCGGTAAACCCGAGGTTCAGGATTTTCCGAAAGGCTTCTCGGCTCTCGGGACGAAACAGAGCGTCTTCACGCCATGCATCGGGTCTCGCCGCATCCTCTGCCTGAGGAATAATGTTGTAGTCGCCCGCCATCAGTGCGGGTTCCTCGCTGTTCATCAGATCGCGGGCGCGGTCGTACAGGCGTTCCATCCAAGCCAGTTTGTAGTCGTACTTTGGCCCGGGCGCCGGGTTTCCGTTCGGCAGGTAAAGCCCGCAGATACGCAACGCCTTCTTTCCAACGACCGTGGCTTCTATCCAGCGCGCCTGTTCGTCCGAGTCGTCGCCCGGCAATCCGCGAGAAATATCCTCAAGTGGATATTTGGATAGAATGGCGACACCGTTGAAGCTCTTTTGTCCGTGCGTTTCAACATTGTAGCCACGATCCTCAAACAGTTCGCGTGGAAAGTTTTCGTCGATGGATTTGATCTCCTGCAACAGCACAATGTCCGGCTGTGTAGTGTCGAGCCAACGTGGAAGAGCCTCGGCGCGAGCTTTTATTCCATTGATGTTGAACGTGGCGATTTTCATTCGCGATCCTCCGAAGTCTCAGGCAACCTATCGCGCAGAATAGACCCAGCGGCAAGGAGGTGAGCAGGTTTGCGAGGCTCTGCCTCGCGCTCCGGGATACTTTTGGCCAGATGAAGAAACGGATTCTTAACCATATCGAGTGACAAGGATAGAGCGGTACAGGCGGGGACGCCGATGACCGCGCCAGGTGAAGCTCTCCGGCGAAACGGTCGGAGAGCGGATCCCTGCTTCATCTGGCTAAAAATATCCTGGGGGTGTGGGGGCAAAGCCCCCACCTGTTTTCACATGGAAAACGACGTGCCGCATCCGCACGAAGAAGTGGCGTTGGGGTTTTCGATCACGAAACGCGCGCCGATCAGTTCTTGAGTAAAGTCGATCACGGCGTTTTCCAGAAACGGCAGCGACACAGAATCCACGATAACCTTCTGGCCTTTACCCTCAAGGATCAGGTCGTCATCCTTCGGTTCATCTAGCGCGATTTCGTATTGGAACCCAGAGCAACCTCCGCCTTCTACAGCGACGCGCAGGGCTTGCCCTTGGTCGGCGGCGCCGATTTCGGCCAGGCGATCGAAGGCGCGTTCTGTGACTGTTGGGGGCAGATTCATGCCGCACTCCAAAGGTTTATTTCTGTCTCACTCTACCATATAGAAAACGCAATGACAGGCGACAAGGACAAGACCTTTGGAAAGAGCAGGTTTTGCATCTGACCCGGGGCGCACCAGAGGGCGTCTGGTGCCAGAGGACGAGAGCAGTTTCCGGTCATGCTTTCAGCGGGATCGGGACAGGATCATTCATGCCAGCGCGTTTCGGCGGCTAAAGCACAAGACGCAGGTTTTTGTTGAGCATGAAGGGGATAGCTATCGTACCCGTTTGACTCATTCGATCGAGGTGGCTCAGGTGGCGCGGACTATAGCGGGCGCTCTTGGGCTAAATCCCGAACTGACCGAGGCGGTGGCGCTGGCCCATGACCTGGGGCACACGCCGTTTGGTCACACGGGCGAGGATGCTCTGCATGCGATCATGGGCCCTTATGGGGGTTTCGATCACAACGCCCAGGCCATTCGCATTGTGACGAGGTTGGAGCGTCACTACGCGGAGTTCGACGGCTGCAACCTCACTTGGGAAGCCCTCGAAGGGATTGCCAAGCACAATGGCCCTGTTTTGGGTCCATTGCCGTGGGCGCTGGCCGAGTGTGACGCGGCGTTTGACCTTGAGTTGAGCACCCATGCCAGTGCTGAGGCTCAAGTAGCGGCTCTGTCCGATGATATTGCCTACAATAACCACGACTTGCTCGATGGATTGAGGGCCGGGCTTTTCACCGATGAAGAAATCTTGCAACTGCCGATCTTGGGAGATTGCTACGCGGACGTGGACATCAAGTATCCCGCCCTCGATCACTATCGCCGTAGGCACGAGGCATTGCGGCGTGTTTTCGGCGTCATGGTCTCGGATGTCATCGACAAGTCTGCAAGGCTGATTGCCGAGTCCGGGGCGCAGTCGGTGGAAGAAATCCGCGATCTGGGCCGCCCGGTTGTCCAGTTCTCGGATGGGCTTTGGGCGCAGTTGAAGGAAATCCGAGCGTTTCTGTTCACCCGGATGTATCGCGCACCGTCGGTGATGAAGGTTCGGGCAGAGGTCAGCAGGGTGGTCGAGGAGTTGTTCCCGATCTACCTCAACGATCCCCGGCAAATGCCCGAACGCTGGCACGCGGACATCGAGGCTGCGGCCGACGAGACCGCTCTGGCCCGGATCGTTTCAGACTATATTGCCGGAATGACAGATCGGTTCGCGATTCAGGATCACGCAAGGTTGACGGGCAAGCCGCTGCCCGGTGTTCACTCGACACTGATGTAGGCCAAGGCCCAGACCTGTTGGCCGGCTTGTTCGTCGGCAATGTCTTCGCTCTCTGTTGGGGGGAATACGATCATGGTGGGGCCATACCCTCCGATGCCCATCGGCGCGCCGTCGGCGTGGGTGGCCAAAATGGGTTGATACGTCGAAATGCTGTCCCACGGGATTTCCGCCTGATAGCCGTCCATCGCCATCGGGCGTGCGGTTTTGCCTTCGGCCCCAGCCATTGCCATGACGTCTGACAACAAGGGGCCACGGAATGTATAGTCGCGCTGGTGTTCGGGCGAACCGTAGGGGATGGTAATCTCGACCTGAGGCAGGCTGTCCAGTAGGGCGGCGTCAAATCCTGCCGCCCCGTCATGGGTCACCTCAAGAAACCCCAGCAGCCCGCCATCGTTTTCGCCCCGCGCGGGCAGATTGGTTTCGCTCACCGCGCCGCCCAGCGTCACCAGCACATGACCTTGCGGTGCGGGCATTTCGGCCAGAACGGGCAGGGCGGTGGCCAGAAGCAGGCTCAGGGGTAGGGCAAGGCGCATGAAGGGTCTCCGGTTGGGCTTTCCGGGCCGACTTTAGCGGGGATTACGCCCAAACCAAGGTGAAACTTTAGGCATCCATTGACCTTGCCGCGCTGCATGATAAACCGCCGAGCAAGCAAAAGGACATCCGAAATGAACCTGTTTTCCGAGATCCGCGGCCTTGTGTTGGACGCGCTGGCGCAGATGCAGTCCGAAGGTGCTCTGCCCGAGGGGTTGAGCTTTGACAACGTGGCCGTTGAGCCGCCGCGCGATGCGGCGCATGGCGATATGGCGACGAACGCGGCGATGGTGCTGGCAAAGCCCGCCAAGATGAAACCGCGCGACATTGCGGACGTGTTGGCCGGAAAGCTGGCTGAGGACGACCGGATCACCAGCGCCGAGGTTGCCGGGCCGGGGTTCCTGAACCTGCGGTTGGCTCCGACCGTGTGGCAAGGTGTTCTGGCGGCTGTGCTGGAAAATGGTACGGACTATGGGCGCTCGACCATGGGCCACGGGCAGAAGGTGAACGTGGAATATGTCTCGGCCAACCCGACTGGTCCGCTGCATGTGGGCCATACGCGGGGGGCCGTGTTCGGCGATGCATTGGCTAGCCTGCTGGCCTATTCCGGCCACGACGTGACACGTGAATACTACATCAATGATGGCGGCGCGCAGGTGGATGTGCTGGCGCGGTCCGCTTATGAGCGGTATCGCGAAGCCAATGGCCTCAGCCCTGAGATTGCCGAAGGGTTGTATCCGGGCGATTATCTGATCCCGATTGGTGAGGCGCTGAAAGAGAAATACGGCGATAGCCTGATCGACAAGCCCGAAAGCGAGTGGCTTGAAGACCTGCGCAACTTCGCCACCGAAGCGATGATGGACCTGATCCGTGCCGACCTGAAGGCGCTGGGCGTTGAGATGGACGTGTTCTTCTCGGAAAAATCGCTCTATGGCACGGGCCGGATTGAATCTGCGCTGCAATCGCTGACTGATAAGGGTTTGATCTATGAGGGCGTGCTGGAGCCGCCGAAAGGCAAGAAGCCCGAGGATTGGGAGCCGCGCGAGCAGACCTTGTTCAAATCGACCGAACACGGCGATGACGTGGACCGCCCGGTCAAGAAATCGGATGGCTCGTGGACCTATTTCGCGCCCGATATCGCCTATCACTATGACAAGGTCACTCGCGGCTTTGACGCACTGATCGACGTGTTTGGCGCGGATCACGGCGGCTATGTCAAGCGGATGAAGGCGGCTGTGTCGGCTCTGTCTGACGGCAAGGTGCCGCTGGATATCAAGCTGACCCAGCTCGTGAAACTGTGGAAGAATGGCGAGCCGTTCAAGATGTCGAAACGGGCGGGGAATTTTGTCACCCTGCGTGATGTGGTCGATCAGGTTGGACCCGATGTGACCCGTTTCGTGATGCTGACCCGCAAGAACGACGCGCCTTTGGATTTCGACTTCGACAAAGTGCTTGAGCAGAGCCGCGAGAACCCCGTGTTCTATGTGCAATACGCCCATGCCCGCGTCATGAGCGTGCTGCGCCGCGCGGCTGAGGCGGGGATTTCAACCGACGATGCCACCCTCGTTGGGGCGGACCTGAGCAAGGTTGACCATGCATCGGAACTGACTGTTGCCAAGAAGCTGGCCGAATGGCCACGTCTGGTCGAAATCGCCGCGCGGACCAATGAACCGCACCGCGTTGCCTTTTATCTGTATGAATTGGCAGGGGATTTTCACGCTTTGTGGAACAAGGGCAACGATGAAGCCCAGCTTCGGTTCATTCAGGATGGCGATGTTGACACAAGTCAGTCAAAAATCGCACTGGCCCGGTCCGTTTCTGTTGTGATTTCAGCGGGCTTGGGTATTCTTGGCGTCACTCCGGCGCAGGAGATGCGGTAACAAATATCGCCCGAACCGCCGGTACGAGGTAGGCAAGAAATGACCCGCGCGCCTTATTTTCTGGCGCGAAACGGGCAGTGAGGCGGACATGGCGAATTACGATTACTCGGGGCACATGCGCCCCGAGCAGATGCATTATACGAATCAACCTCATACTCAGGATGGGGCTGAGTACTCAGACGAAATGCACGGATATGATGCGGCGCCACGCGCTTTGGGTCTGGGGCGTATCGTCAACACGCTTGGAGCGGTAGCGTCCCTGGCTTTGGTCGCTGGTATCGGCGTTTGGGGCTACAAGCTAGTTATGCGGGACGTGAGTGGCGTGCCCGTTGTGAGGGCGCTGGAAGGTCCGATGCGGATTCAGCCCGAAAACCCCGGCGGAACACCTGCTGATCATCAGGGGTTGGCTGTCAATGCGGTTGCGGCCGTTGGCAGTGCTGCGCCACCTGCTGATCGCCTGATCCTCGCGCCTCGCCCGGTATCGCTGACGGACGAAGATACGCCGGTCGTGTCGCTGACGCCGACAAAGGCCGTGCATCTGGTCGAGGAAGAGATTTCCGATCAGGAAGCCGCCCAAATGCGTCAGAGTGCAGTGGATGCGCTGGTTGCAGAACTGGCGGATGGAAATACCGCCGCCGATGAACCGGTAGAGCAGGGCGTGCAACTGGCCTCACTTGTCGCGCCGGAAGAAGAACCTGCGATTGATCCTGCTGATCTGGCGGCACAGCAGCCTGACCCGGAACTGGCGGCTTTGCCCGGCGTTCGGCGATCCCTGCGTCCGATTACGCGACCGGCGCGGACGACTCCGGCAGGGATTACGCCGAACAGTTCGACCGAGAACGCAATCAACGCTGCCGTCAAGGCGGCGGTTGGTCTGGATGTGGACCCTGACGCATTGTCAAAGGGCACACGCCTTGCCCAGCTTGGTGCGTATGAAAGTTCGGATGTGGCCCGCGCCGAATGGGATCGCCTGAATGGTCGGTTTGGCGAGTATATGGATGGAAAACAGCGCGTTATCCAGAGAACCTCAAGCGGTGGACGCACCTTTTACCGCCTGCGCGTGCTGGGTTTTGATGATCTGAGCGACTCTCGCCAGTTCTGCGCGGCATTGCAGGCGCAAGGCGCGGACTGCATCCCGGTTGCTGCCCGTTGACGTTTGGCGCTGCGATCTCTGACGCCGAGGGCTTGCGCCTGTCGGATGAAGAAAAGAGCCTGTTCCGCGAAATGAACCCATTTGGGTTCATTTTGTTTGGCCGCAATATCGACACGGCAGATCAAGTGCGTGCCCTTTGCGATGACTTTCGCGAGGCGGTAGGCCGTAATTGCCCCATTACCATTGATCAGGAAGGTGGCCGCGTGCAGCGCCTGCGGACCCCGATTGCGCGTGAATGGATGCCACCACTGGATCATACCACACGTTCTGGCGAACAGGCCGAGCGTGCGATGTATCTGCGGTATCGGCTAATCGCACAGGAACTGTTTGAGCTGGGGATCGACAGCAACTGTGCCCCCATGGTCGATCTGGCGCGCGAGGATACTCATCCTTTCCTGCAAAACCGCTGCTATGGCTCTGATCCGAATGAGGTTTCCAAAATTGGGCGAGCGGTTGCCAAAGGGCATCTTGATGGCGGTGTGCTTCCCGTGATCAAGCATATGCCCGGCCATGGTCTTTCAACCATGGACAGCCATCATGATCTGCCCCAAGTGGATTTGCCTCTGGATGCGTTGGATCGTGACGACTTTGCCCCGTTTCGGGCCTTGAATGACCTGCCGATGGGTATGACCGCTCATTTGGTCTATGATCAGATTGATCCTCAGCCTGCGACGATTTCCTCCGTGATGATCCAGTTGATCCGCGACAGAATTGGTTTTGACGGGCTGATCATGACTGACGACATCTCGATGAAGGCTCTGAGCGGCGCACCAGAGGACATCGCGCGTCAGGCGCTGAAGGCTGGATGTGACGTCGTCTTGCATTGCAACGGATCGTTCGATGCCCGAGCGCGCGTGCTGGAGGCCGCCGGAGAAATGACCGACCGGGCACAATCCCGCGCGGAAAAGGCGCTGTCGATGCGGCAGAAGCCAGCGGAACTTGACATCCCTGCGGCTGAGGCTGAACTATCTGCCCTAATGGGCGGGCAGGTGTATGAACGATAAGCTTTTCAGCGAAGACCCGGCGTCGGTCGCGGATCGCCTTGCGGCCGAAGCCCTGATCGTTGATGTCGACGGGTTTGAAGGCCCGTTGGATGTCTTGCTGACTCTGTCGCGGACGCAGAAGGTTGATCTTCGGAAAATCTCGGTTCTGGCCCTGGCGCAGCAATATTTGGCTTTTGTCGAAAAGGCGCGTGCGCTGCGGATCGAGTTGGCGGCTGACTATCTGGTTATGGCTGCGTGGCTGGCCTTTCTGAAATCCCGTCTGTTGCTGCCACCCGACCCGGACGACGAAGGACCATCGGGCGAGGAGCTTGCCGCGCACCTGGCTTTCCAACTGGAGCGGCTGCAAGCGATGCGCGACGCCGCCGCTCGTCTGATGGCGCGGGACCAACTGGGGCGCGATTTTTTCAAACGCGGGCAGGGCGAGGATATCACGCGTATCCGCACTGTGACTTACTCTGCCACGCTGTTGGATCTGATGCAGGGCTATGCCCGTATCCGCACCCGGGATGAGTTCCGCCCCTTTGTTATGGACCGCGACGCCGTCTTTACGATGGAACAAGCGCTGGAACGGATGCGCCCCCTGATCGGCTTTGCCGGAACATGGACGGATATGGAAACCTACCTGCCTGACGGCTGGGACGCGGACCCGGTGCGCCGACGCTCGGCCACAGCCGCGACCTTTGCGGCCTCGCTTGAGTTGGTGAAAGAAGGACATATGGAGATCAAGCAAAGCGAGACTTTTGCCCCGATCCACCTGCGTAAGAGGACGGAAACACGTGACTGACGCCCCCGAAGACGAAGGCACCGGCACCCTGTTCGAGGCTCCTCCGCTGGCCGAACAGGAGCGGATGGTCGAGGCCGTGCTGTTCGCCAGCGCCGAACCCGTGACGATTGCCGATCTTGAGGCCCGGATGCCCCATGGCAGCGACGCGGCGCAAGCGGTTGAATTGCTTCAGAAACGCTATGAGGGGCGCGGCGTTCGCGTGGTCCGTGTAGGGGATGCTTGGGCGATCCGCACCGCCGCCGATCTGGGCTTTCTGATGCAGAAAGAGACGGTTGAGACGCGAAAGCTCAGCCGTGCAGCGATCGAGACATTGGCGATTGTCGCGTATCACCAACCTTGCACGAGGGCCGAGATCGAAGAAATCCGTGGTGTTTCGGTTTCGCGCGGCACCATTGATCAACTGCTTGAGATGGAGTGGATCAGGCTTGGCCGTCGCCGCATGACACCCGGGCGACCTGTGACTTTCGTGGTGACGCCGCAGTTTCTGGACCACTTCGGTCTGGAAAACGCGCGGGATCTGCCGGGTCTCAAGGAATTGCGCGCTGCTGGTTTGCTGGAAAACCGCCCACCGCCGGGTGCCATGCCGCTGGGCGAGGGGCAGGGCGACGAAGAAGATGAGGACCAGACAGAGCTGTTCGAGGAAGAGTGATCGTTCACCTCTTTTACCACGGTGCCAATCGTCTATGTTGGGGCTAAGAAAACGGAGTTGAGCAATGAATGCCAATCGAATGATCGATATGATCGTACGTCAAGTCATGCGCCGTCTGGTCAACAAGGGCGTGGACAAGGGCTTTGACATGGCAAGCCGGATTGGTCGAAACTCTGCCGACGCGCCCGGTGCCAAAGACGACTCCGGTGCAGAACGCCACATGCAGCAGAACGCCCAGCGGCAAAAGCAGAACATGAAACAGGCGCGGCGCATGACCCGTCAGATGCGCCGGTTCATGAAGTTCTAGCTTACTGCTTTGAAATGCTTGGATAGTTTCAGGCCTTGCCCTTGATAGTTTGAGGCGATACCCGCGCCATAAAGCTGCGTGGGCATTTCGGCCATTTTCTCATAGACCAGCCGCCCGACGACCTGTCCGTGTTCCAGCACGAAGGGGGCTTCGTGGCAGCGCACTTCCAAAACACCGCGCGATCCTGCGCCGCCGGCAGCGGCGTGTCCGAAACCGGGATCGAAGAAACCGGCGTAGTGCACGCGGAATTCGCCAACCATAGCCAGATAGGGCGCCATTTCTGCCGCATACATGGGCGGAATATGGACCGCCTCGCGGCTAACCAGAATATAGAATGCACCGGGATCAAGGATGATGCGACCATCGGTGGTGCGCACTTCCTCCCAGTATTCCTGTGGGTCGTATTCGCCAATCCGGTCGAGGTCGATCACGCCAGTATGCGGTTTGGCGCGATAGCCGACCAGATCGGTGTCTGGCAGTTGCAGATCGACCGAAAAACCCAAGCCGTCCTGAATCACGGCAGGGCCATCGACAAGTGGCGAGTCGTTGTGCAGCGCAGTCAGTTCCGCGTCGCTCAGGACAGCTTGCCCTTCGCGGAATCGAATCTGATTCAACCGCATTCCGGGCCGCACAAGGACCGAGAAAGAGCGGGGGCAGATTTCGGCATACAAGGGGCCAGTGTACCCGGCGGGCACCCGGTCAAACTCTGTCCCGCCATCGGTGATGGTGCGGGTCAGCAGGTCCAGTCGCCCGGTCGAGCTTTTGGCATTGGCGACTGCGGTGATACTGTCCGGCAGGGCAAGCGATTCCATCAGCGGAACCAGATAAACGCAGCCTTTTTCCAGAACCGCGCCATCGCTGATATCTATCCGGTGCATCTCGAACTCGGCCAGACGGTCGGCGACCGAGCGCCCTTCACCGGCAAGGAAAGATGCGCGCACGCGGTAAGCTACTGTTCCCAAGCGCAGGTCCAGACTGGCTGGCTGCACTTGCGGGTCGATGATCGCTGGCTCGGCGGTAATCTCACCGCGCGCAATCATGCCCTCGATCTGTTGGTTTGGACATACGCCTGTCATTCCGATCCCCCCTGATGCCAGAGCGGGATCTGGCCTGTCTGCCATAAACGTCGGTGTAATTTGGTCGGGCTAGCAGGACTCGAACCTGCGACCTTCCGTCCCCCAGACGGACGCGCTACCAGGCTGCGCCATAGCCCGACGTTGGGGTGTTCATAAAGACTTTCCCGGCAGGGGCAAGAGGAAATCATCGCCTTTTTTCTTATCCCGCCGATCGGCTCTCAATTCGATCAAGTACGGCGCGCAGCTCTTTCGCGACCGGCGCGATCTGACGCAGAAGTTCTTCGTCAAAATCTGTTTTGCTCCAAGCCTGAGACGCGATTCCGCGAACCAATGCTGCCCCGGTTAACGGGCCCGGCTCTGGGCTTTGGGCGGCTGCGGCAACCTGTGTCGTGGTCGCTGTTGCCTCGGCTGCAGGCGCAGCGGCGGCTGGCTCAACCTGTGGAATGTCGGTCGGCTTGGTTCCCCCCAAATCCAACGCGATCTGTTCCTGAGCGGGGGTGGGTTTCGTCGCGAAGGGAACAACGACACTGTCACGCGGGGTCGGGTCTGGTTGAGCTGGCTCGTCCAGACTCTGAGACAGTGACGAGACATGCGACACGCCTTGTTCACGCAGGATGCGTTGAACGCCCTTTATGGTAATTCCGTCCTCGTGCAGCAGCTTTTTGATGCCGCCCAAAAGCCGCATGTCATTGGGGCGGTAATAACGGCGGCCACCCGCGCGCTTTACCGGTTTGACCTGACTGAAACGGCTTTCCCAGAATCGCAGAACATGAGCTTGAACGCCCAGCCAATCCGCAACCTCACTGATCGTGCGAAATGCGTCGGGGGACTTGCTCATGACACTGCCGCCCTGATCTTACTTGCGGTTCCCGGCGGCGACGCGATCCTTCATCAGGTGCGACGGGCGGAATGTCAGCACGCGGCGCGGCTGTATCGGAACCTCTTCGCCGGTTTTGGGGTTGCGGCCGATACGAGCAGTCTTGTCCCGAACGCTGAATGTGCCGAAAGACGAGATCTTGACCTGTTCGCCGCGCACAAGTGCGTCGGACATGTGGTTCAAAACGCTCTCAACCAGTTGTGCGCTTTCGTTGCGTGAAAGGCCAACCTCACGAAAGACGGCCTCGCTCAGATCCATTCGGGTCAGTGTTTTGTCGCCCATGCCTATTCCCCTGTTGATGCCATAGAGTATGGCGGGGGGAAATTCACTGTCAATATCAATGAATTGCGAGAGGGTGTGTAAGCCGTTTTGCGCTTGTCACCACCGCAGGACGACCGAGCCCCAGGCCAATCCACCTCCGATTGCCTCGGTCACGATCAGATCGCCCTGCTTGATTTGGCCCCGTTGCTTGGCGACCGATAGGGCAAGTGGGATCGACGCGGCCGACGTATTTCCGTGATCCTGGACCGTCACGACGACGCGTTCCATTGGCAGCCCCATTTTCTTGGCTGTGCCCTGAATGATGCGGATATTGGCCTGATGGGGAACAATCCAATCCACATCCGAGTTTTCCAGCCCTGCTTTTTTCAATGAAGTTTCGGCAGTTTTTGTAAGTTTTTCAACGGCATGGCGGAAGACTTGATTGCCTTGCATCCGAAGATGGCCCGTCGTTTGCGTCGAAACGCCTCCGTCTACGTACAGCAGGTCCTTATAGCGACCGTCCGAATTCAGGTCAGTCGCCAGGATGCCACGATCCTGCGATGTGCCTTCACCATTTTGCCCTTCGAGGATCAGCGCGCCCGCTCCGTCACCAAACAGAACGCAGGTCGATCGGTCCGACCAGTCCATGATTCGCGAAAAGGTCTCGGCGCCGATCACCAGAACGCGATTGGCCTGCCCGGACAGAATCAAGGCATTTGCGTTGCTCAGTGCAAAAACGAATCCCGCGCAAACCGCTTGAACGTCAAAGGCAAACCCCTTGGTCATGTTCAACCTTGCCTGCACCATCGTTGCAGCCGAAGGAAAGGTCAGGTCGGCTGTGGACGTTGCAACGACAATGGCGTCAATGTCATCCGCCGTCAGCCCCGCATCCTTCAGCGCGGCTTGGGCGGCGTTGGTGGCCAAATCAGACGTCGTTTCATCATCTGCGGCAAAATGGCGTCGTTCGATACCCGAGCGAGTCTTGATCCACTCGTCCGATGTATCGAGCGTCTTTTCAAATTCGGAGTTCGGAACAACGCGCTCTGGCAAATAGTGTCCGACACCTACAACAACTGAACGGCCTGCCATTCTGAGGTACTGCCTTTTTTGTTATTCGCCCGCCTTCGACGGTGCGTGCGCGGCATCTTGTGCAAGCTCGGCTGTGGATGCAACCCGTGCCGCCAATTTTTCGGCAAAGCCCGACTGAGCCAAAGTGAAGGCCAGCTTGACCGCTGCTGAAACTCCGGTCGCGTCCGCGCCGCCGTGAGATTTGACGACGGTTCCGTTGAGGCCAAGGAAAACCCCACCATTTACACGGCGCGGGTCGATGCGTTTCTTGAGGCGGTTCAGCGACGTGATCGCAAGGACCGAAGCCAAGCGGGACAGAGGGGAATACTTGAACGCTTCACGCAATAGATCACCGATCAGGCTTGCAGTGCCTTCGCCAGTCTTGATCGCGACGTTTCCGGTAAACCCATCGGTTACAATGACATCTGCTTTGTCGCCGGGAATGTCGCTGCCTTCGACAAAGCCCACAAAATCAAAGCTGGCCTGATCCGCGAAATCCGCGATCATTGCATGGGCCTCTTTCAGCTCGGCCCGGCCCTTGTGTTCTTCGGTGCCTACATTGAGCAGGCCGATCCGTGGCCGTTCCAGCGCCATGCCGTTGCGTGCGTATGAAGCACCCATCAATGCGTATTGCAGCAAATCCTTGGCGTCCGCGCGCACATCAGCGCCGGCATCCAGCATTACGTTAAAGCCCTGCGGGTTGCGAGAAGGCCACAGAATCGCGATTGCCGGGCGGTTCACGCCCGGCAGTTTGCGCAGCCGCATCATCGACAGCGCCATAAGCGCCCCGGTGTTGCCGCAAGAGACCGCTCCGTGCGCTTCGCCTTGCCGTACCGATTCCAGTGCAGACCACATCGAGGTCTGCTTGCCGTTGCGGACAACCTGACTGGGCTTGTCCTCCATCGTGACCACATCAGGGCAATCACGAAAAACGACGCGCCCGTTCAGGACACGCCGTTTTGCGACAAGTTTGCGCAACGTGGCTTCGGGCCCATGCAGGACAAACGCGATATCGGGGTTTTTGTTTGCTGACTGAGCAATGCCTGCCACCACTGTGGCAGGCCCCGAATCTCCGCCCATTGCGTCAACCGAAATGGTAATCCGTCCGGCGTGCTTGGGCTGTTCTGTCATGCCTTGGCCTGTACGTTGAAAGGCTTAGGCCGCGTCTTCGTCCAGGTCGATTTCGTCGGCCTGAGCGACGACTTCACGGTCATCATAGTGGCCGCAGGACGCACAGACGTGGTGCGGGCGCTTCAGCTCGCCACAGTTCGGGCATTCGTTCGGGTTTGCAGCAACCAGAGCGTCATGTGCGCGGCGGTTGTTGCGGCGCGACTTGGAAACTTTGTTCTGTTGGACAGCCATGGTCTCAACCTTTGTCTACTAAGGGCCAACAGATTCGCTGTGGGCCGGGTTTCATTCTTCGTTTTTCTCGTGGTTTGACGCGCGTTTAGGGGACCAGCCCCGCAATGTCCAACCCAAATTCCGATGAGCGCGCGAAAATACTGCGATTCTCGACATGTTCAAGCGATTTTTCTGAGGGCGTGCTATGACAGGAAATCAGACCCGTGTCACTCGTCTTTTTTCATCGCATCGCGCAAACCGGCTAGCCCGGCAAAGGGTTTGACGTCTTCGTCGGTCATCGCCTGTTTGCCCGGTTCTGTATAGTCGGCCTGTTCCAGTTCAGCACCTTCCTTGCGCGGGTATTGCGGCAGAGCGAGTGACAGCGCCTCGATCATAACCTGAGCGGGGTCAATCTCTGGCCCCAGAGGTTCGGATTCGTCACCTTCGGGAATCTCGAACTCTTCTTCGTCCGGGTCTGACCAATCCGCCAGGAACACACGAGTTACCGGCACGTCGATTCTGGTCGTTACGGGTTCCAGCGTCACAACACATGGCTGAATGACCGTCGCGCCCAGTTTGCCTTTCAAACCCCAATCGCGCTTGCCTTGGGCGCGAACCTCGCCCACAAAGGTCAACTTGCGCAGTCCAAGCAGGTTTAGATCGTCCTTGATCGAGTCCAGAATCTTGGAGTCCGGACGCAAATCGAACATGGTTGGGGCGTTCTGCGGCAGGTCGGCGACCCGCAGAGATGTCTGGTTGCTCATTCGTGACCCTTTCCTGTGTTGAACCGGGGCTGCGGTTTGATGTAATCGGATAGGGTCCGCAAGGGGCCAAGGCAAGAGGGTGTGAATGTTGAAGGTTGTGAACAGGTTGAAACCAGCGTCCAAAGCGCTTGCCTTTGGGGTCTGTCTGGCCGTTGCCGGTGCGTGTACGCCTGTTTTCGAGAATCACGGCTATGTTCCCACCACCGAGGAGCTTGCCGAGATCCAAGTTGGCGTGGATACCCGCGAAAGTGTGGTTGAGGCCGTCGGTGCGCCTAGCTCATCAGGTGTGGTTCGTGATTCCGGTTACTATTACGTGCGCTCTAAAGTTCGTCACTACGGGCCCAAGCGCCCCGAAGTCGTTGAGCGTCAACTGGTCGCGATTAGCTTTGACCAGCGCGGTGTCGTGCGCAACATCGAGCGTTTCGGGCTTGAGGACGGAGTGGTCGTTCAGTTGGATCGCCGTGTGACGGATTCCAGTATCGAGGGTCGTGGCTTCCTGCGGCAGCTGCTTGGAAACATTGGCAACTTCAACCCAGCGAACATTCCCGGCGCGACCAATTAATTTGTAGCCAGTTCTTGTCGCAGTCACACGATGGTCACACATAGTGTGATAGCCACGCGGCAAGATGAAACGGGTCTGCAACCGCGGAGGTGCGACCATGGCACTATTGCTCGGCAAGGGCCGGTACCGCGCACGTCTGGCGCAAACACCGCAGGATATTGCGGCGGCTCAGGAACTGCGGACGCTGGCCTTTGGAACGGAACAGGTGGATCAGGACGGTTTCGATCCGCTGTGCGCACATATTCTGGTCGAAGATACGCGGGCTGGCGGGCAACTGGTCTGTTGCTTTCGGATGCTGACGATGGATCAGGGGTCCGAGGTTGGGCGCAGCTATTCCGCCCAGTTCTATGACCTCTCGGCGCTTGAAGGGTTCACCGGGCGCATGGTCGAGATGGGGCGATTCTGCGTACATCCTGATTGGACTGACCCTGACATCCTGCGCGTCGCATGGGGGGCAATGACCGCCTATGTGGACGAAAACAACGTGGAAATGCTGTTTGGCTGCTCATCCTTCGCCGGGACGGAAACGTCCGAGTATCTGGACGCCTTTGCCATGCTGAAACATCGCCATCTGGCCCCAAAGCGCTGGTTGCCCCGCGTGAAAGCGCCCGATGTGTTCCGCTTTGCTGCACGCCTGCGACGCCGGCCTGATGCGAAAAAGGCAATGCGGCGGATGCCGCCTTTGCTGCGCACATATCTGATGATGGGCGGCTGGGTCAGCGATCACGCGGTTGTCGATCGCCACATGAATACACTCCACGTCTTTACCGGGCTTGAGATCGGGGCGATTCCCCCGGCGCGAAAGCGGCTGTTGCGCGCGGTTGTCGGGTAATCGTCGTTGACGCCTTGGCCCTGCCGGTTTAGCTGGCGGATATGGCGAGAATTCCTTTGTTGCAGATGGCCGGTATTTCCCTGACTTTTGGGGGTGACCCGGTGTTTTCGGAGCTGGATCTGGTGGTTCAGCCGGGCGACCGCGTCGCTCTGGTCGGGCGGAACGGATCCGGCAAGTCGACGCTTATGAAAGTCATGGCGGGGCTGGTCGAGGCTGACCACGGTGACATCGTGATTCCTCCGGGTAAATCTGTGGGTTATATGGAGCAGGATCCGGGGATGGAGGGGTTTGCCACGCTGGGTGACTATGCCTCCAGCGGGTTGGAACCCGGAGAGCTTTACAAGGTCGAACGCGCGGGTGAGGGTTTGAAATTTGACCCTTCGCGCGCTGTTGAGACCGCCTCGGGCGGTGAACGCCGTCGTGCGGCGCTGGCCAAACTGATGGCCGAAGCGCCCGACCTGATGCTGCTGGATGAGCCGACCAACCATCTGGATATCGAAGCGATTGCCTGGCTGGAACGCGAGTTGGGCGCGACCCGAGCGGCCTATGTCCTGATCTCGCACGACCGCGCGTTTCTGCGCGCTTTGACTCGCGCGACCCTGTGGATCGACCGTGGGGTTGTCCGGCGGCAAGAACAGGGCTTTGACGCATTCGAAGCGTGGCGCGACAAAATCTGGGAAGAAGAAGACCAGCAGCGCCACAAGCTGAACCGTCTGATCAAATCCGAAGCGAAATGGGCCGTCGAAGGCATCAGTGCGCGGCGTAAGCGTAATCAGGGCCGGGTGCGTGCGTTGCAGGCGCTAAGGGCCGAGAAAGCAGCGCAGATCAAGCGTCAGGGCTCGGCTGCGATGACGCTGGAAGCAGGACCTAAATCTGGCAGAAAAGTTATCGAAGCCAAAGGGCTGGCCAAGTCTTTCGGGACGCAACAGATCGTTCGGAACTTTGATCTTTTGGCCCAACGCGGGGACAGGGTGGCCTTTGTCGGCCCTAACGGTGTGGGAAAGACGACTCTGCTGAAAATGCTGCTGGGGCAGGAGCAACCGGACGAAGGCTCTGTGTCGCTTGGAACCAACCTTGAGATTGCCGTATTCGATCAGACCCGCGCGCAGTTGGACCCTGAAATGACCCTCTGGGACAGCCTGACAGGTGACCCCGACATGCGCGTTTCCGGTAAGGCCGATCAGGTGATGGTCGGCGGTCAGCCCAAGCACGTTGTCGGCTACCTCAAGGAGTTTCTGTTCGATGAACGGCAGGCGCGGGCCGCCGTTAAGTCTTTGTCAGGCGGAGAAAAAGCACGGTTGCTGCTGGCCAAGCTGATGGCCAAGTCGTCCAACCTGCTGGTGCTGGACGAACCGACCAACGATCTGGACGTGGAAACGCTGGACTTGCTGCAAGAACTGTTGGACGACTATGACGGGACCGTGCTGCTGGTCAGCCACGATCGCGATTTTCTGGACCGCGTCGCCACGACCACCATCGCGATGGAGGGCAATGGCCGCGCCACCGTTTATGCGGGCGGGTGGTCCGACTATATTGCGCAGCGCGGTGACGTTTTTGAAAAGAAGACTGAGAAAACAAAGCCATCAAAGCCGAAGGTGAAGCAGGAAGCTCAACCCAAATCCGGCCTGTCTTTTTCCGAAAAACACCGTCTGGAGAAGCTGCCAGCCGAAATGGAACGGCTTGAGGCCGAGATCGGTAAGCTCGAAGAACTCATGTCCGATCCCGACTTGTTCACCCGTGAACCGGTCAAGTTCCAAAAAGCGACCGAGGCGCTGGTTGAGCGGCAAGAGAAACTAGCAGCAGCCGAGGAAGAATGGCTGATGCTGGAAGAAAAGGCCGAGGGCGCTTGAACGTCACCTCATCCGAAGGGCGCCGTCGATGCGGATAACTTCTCCGTTCAGATAGCCCATCTCGACGATGAAGCCGGCCAATCGCCCGAATTCGCGTGGGTCGCCAAGGCGGGCAGGGTTCGGGACATCCGCCGCCAGTTGCTGTTGCACCTCTTCCGGCAGGCCAGCAAGCATGGGCGTCATGAAAATTCCCGGCGCGATTGCCATCACGCGGATACCGGATGAGGCCAAATCTCGGGCCATCGGCAGCGTCATGCCCACAATGCCACCCTTGGATGCGGCATAGGCGGTTTGGCCTTTCTGACCATCAAACGCTGCAATCGACGCCGTGTTGATGATCACACCCCGCGCGCCGTCTGACTCGGGCGCGTTCTTGGCCATCTGTTCGGCGGCCAGGCGCGAAACATTGAAAGTTCCCACCAGGTTGATGTCGATTGTGCGTTGGAACGGGCTTAACGGGTGAGGACCGTCTTTCCCAACCGTCTTGATACCCACGGCAATACCGGCACAGTTCACAGCAGCGGTGATCCGGCCCATCTTGTCCGTCGCATGAGCAATCGCAGCGGCGACCGAAGCTTCATCTGTCACATCCGTCTCGACAAAGTGCCCACCGATCTCGGCCGCGACCTCTTTTCCGCGCTCGGCGTCACGATCCAGAATAGTGACCTGCGCTCCGTTTTCGGCAAAGTACCGAGCGGTCGCCTCGCCAAGCCCGGATGCGCCACCTGTGACTATGGCAGCGGTTGAGGGTAGTTGCATTTCGGTAACCTCTCCTTAATTTCGACACATTGTGACCACATTTGATTGGTGGCGCGGGTAGATATTGTATATCGACGCCCCAAGGCTGTCACAACTGGTGTTCTGGTTGGTTGTGATGAGTGGTGGCGAGCCCTTTAGTTAACGCAATTTCAGCATGTGCTTAACCGCGCTTCATCTGAGGCTTCCACATTGAAATCGAAGATCCTGAGGTACTTGGGTTTTGAGGGCGCAAGGAGATTAATGATGCGGATAAGACTGAAATCAAGCGTTTCAGCCTTGGTGGTATCCCCGTTCGTCGGGGCGTTGATGGCGACAACTGCGCAGGCTGCGCCAGAAGTTTGCAATGCGAGAACGGCGCGGATCGCGGCCAATGCGGGCGATTATCAAGTCCTGTGTGACTGCACGCAAGTGACGCCTAGCTTCATTGAGCGCCTGCAGCGGCGATCCGATTTTGAAACCACTTTGGCAGTTACTGGTGAGCAGTGCCCCGCTTTGGCCGCATTGTTGACAGATTTCGCTACGGCGTCGATTGGGGCTGCATCCGATACGGGGGAAAACCCGAACGACGATCAAGTGAGCCGAGCGGGATCCGGTCCGGGCGGAAACAACGGTGGCGGTGACGGCGGAAACAACGGTGGCGGCGACGGCGGAAACAACGGCGGCGGCGACGGCGGAGACAACGGCGGCGGCGACGGCGGGAACAACGACGGCGGCGACGGTGGAAACAACGGCGGCGGTGACGGCGGAAACAACGGCGGCGGTGACGGAGGAAACAACGGTGGCGGCGACGGCGGAGACAACGGTGGCGGCGACGGCGGAGACAACGGCGGCGGCGACGGCGGAAACAACGACGGCGGCGACGGAAACAACGGTGGCGGCGGAGATAACGGCGGCGGCAACGGTGGAAACAACGGCGGCCCCGGCAACGGGAACGGCAATGGCGGCAATCCGGGTAACGGCGGTGGCAACACCGGTGGCTCGGGTCCCGGAACCGGTAATGGCGGCGGCAACAACGGCCAAGGCGGTGGAAACGGCAACGGCGGCAGCAACGGCGGCGGCAAAGGTGGTGGAAACGGCAACGGTGGCAGTAACGGCGGCCCCGGTAACGGCAACGGGAACAGCGGGAACTCCGGTAACGGCGGCGGCAATACCGGTGGCTCGGGTCCCGGAACTGGCAATGGCGGCAGCAACAACGGCCAAGGCGGTGGAAACGGCAATGGCGGTGGCAACGGCGGAAAACGCTGACGCCACAGAGCTCATTGCCTCAAAAAACTACGGCCACCCAAAGGGGTGGCCGTTTTTTTTTAGTCTATCAGCTCAGCCCAGTTGAACCAGCGCGTGCCGCTTTTTCCCTGCGCTCAGCTTGATCGGTGAGGACAGCGCGCCCGCGTCGATCATCAACCCCGCGTCGGTTAGCGGAGCATCGTCGAGCTTGGCACCATTCTCGGCGATCAGGCGCTTGGCCTCTTTGCCGGACTTGGCCAGGCCGGATTTCACGATCAACTGAACGATCGAGGCTGGCAATTCATCCGCACCGATGGTCAGGGTCGGAAGGTCGTCGCCCACGCCACCTTTCTCGAACACTTCGCGCGCGGTGGCCTCCGCTGTGGCTGCGGCCTCAGCCCCATGCAGCAGGGTGGTGACCTCGTTGGCGAGACGGATTTTGGCCTCGTTGATCTCGGAGCCCTGCAGCGCGGCCAGACGGTCGCATTCGTCCACGGGCAGCTCGGTGAAGATCTTCAAGAAGCGGCCTACGTCGGCGTCGGTGGTGTTGCGCCAGAACTGCCAGAACTCATAGGCGCTCAGCATATCTCCGTTCAGCCATACGGCCCCGCCCTGAGATTTGCCCATCTTGCGGCCATCGCTGGTGGTCAGAAGCGGCGTCGTCAGGCCGTAGATTTCCTGATCCAGCACGCGGCGCGTCAGGTCGATCCCGTTGACGATGTTGCCCCACTGGTCGCTGCCTCCCATCTGTAGAACGCAGCCATAGCGGCGGTTCAGCTCAAGGAAGTCATAGGCTTGCAGGATCATGTAGTTGAATTCGAGGAAGGACAGCGATTGTTCGCGGTCCAGACGCGATTTCACCGATTCAAAGCTCAGCATCCGGTTGACCGAGAAATGCCGCCCGATATCGCGCAGGAAATCGAGATAGTTCAGGCTGTCCAGCCATTCGGCATTGTTCAGCATCATCGCGCCGGTGTCGCTGTTGTCATAAGACAGGTACTTGGCAAAGACCTTCTGCATCCCGGCGATATTGGCGTCGATCTGTTCCGGGCCCAGCAATGGGCGTTCATCGGACCGGAACGAGGGGTCGCCCACCTTGGTTGTGCCGCCGCCCATCAGGGTAATCGGCTTGTGCCCGGTCTTTTGCAGCCAACGCAGGACCATGATGTTCATCAGGTGACCGACATGCAGCGACTGCGCCGTGGCGTCATACCCGATATAGGCTGTTTGCACCCCACTGATCAGCGCGTCGTCAAGGCCCTGATAATCGGTGCAGTCGGCGAGAAAGCCGCGCTCGATCATCGTGGCGATGAAATCCGATTTGGGGTGGTAGGTCATATCCGTGCCCTTTGGGTTTGTGTTGCGGGGCAGTGTATAGGCGGTGGGGGTGGTAAGGAAAAGGCACCTTTTGCAGGAAAAGCGCGTGGTGCGTCTGATGTGGCTTGCGTTGTATTCGCGTTACCGTGCAGGTTGTGGCCAACGCGCTGATCCAACGGGCGCGAAAGACGCAAGAGGTAAGGCATGAGCCGGGTAATTGGCAAATCGGACACGGTCACAGCACTGGGCGCGATGTCGGGCACGTCTCTGGATGGCGTGGATGCCGCCGTGGTCGAAACGGACGGGGTACGCATTCTGGGGTTCGGTCCCAGCGGCTATCGCGCGTATTCCGAGGAAGAACGCGCCACCCTCAGGGCCGCACTGGGTCATTGGCACGGTCCAGAAGTCGATGCTGCGGCTGAGCTGGTCACGATTGCTCATGCCGAAGTGCTGTCCGAATTCGATGAGATCGACCTGATCGGCTTTCACGGCCAGACGCTTGCCCATGAACCAAGTGGGCGGGGCACGTTGCAGGTGGGCGACGGCGACGGTTTGACTCAGGCGTTGGGTGTTCCCGTCGTGTGGGATTTTCGCAGTGACGACGTGGCGATGGGGGGTGAGGGCGCACCGTTGGCGCCATTCTTTCACTTTGCCTGTGCCAAATGGATCGGGGCCACGGAGCCGGTGTGTTTTCTGAACCTCGGCGGGGTGGGGAACCTGACTTACGTAGACCCCGGTTTTGACGGCCCCGAGGCACCCGGCGCGCTGCTGGCCTTTGACACCGGCCCGGCCAATGCGCCCGTGGATGATCTGATGCAGGCGCGGCTTGGTCTGCCGATGGATCGCGACGGCGCAGTTGCGCGCGGTGGGACGGTCGAGACGGGCGCGCTGGAACTGTTTCTGGCCGAACCGTTTTTTAACAAGATGCCACCCAAATCTTTGGACCGAAATGATTTTTCGGAAATGATCGGGCTGGTGAAAGAGCTTTCGGACGCTGACGCCGTAGCGACTCTGACAGCGATGTGCGCAACGGGCGTCGTGCAGGGGATGGAGCATTGCCCCAAACGGCCCACGCGCGTGCTTGTCACCGGGGGTGGCCGCCACAATCCTGTACTGATGGAGATGCTGCGCGTCTCGCTGGATTGCCCGGTAGAGCCTGTTGAGGCCGTGGGTCTGGACGGAGACATGCTGGAAGCGCAGGCGTTTGCCTATCTTGCCGTGCGTGTGGCCAAGGGCTTGCCGACCTCTTGCCCGGGAACGACCGGGGTCAAGGCTTTGGTAGGTGGTGGGGTGATCAGCGCTCCAGCGCGTGCACGTAGTCTGCCGTAAACTCAGCATACCCATCCGAGGTGGTTTGAAGATGGGCTTTCGTCCAGACGTGCAGGGATGGCAATTGGTGGAAAGGCACGTTTGGAAACGCATGATGTTCCGCGTGAAAGGGCATGTTCCACGCTAGAAACCGGACTACGCGGTTGGTGAAGGTGGTGCGCGAATTCTCCAGCATATTGGCGACCGGCGGGCAGAGGCCGTGTTCGGCCAACAGGTAAAGGCGCAGGAATGGCTGGCCAATTAGGACCGGAAAAAGCCAGAGCCAGAACAGAACCGGTGTGAAAACCAAGCTGATGCCAGCAAGTGTATAGAGGCCAAGCAAAACGCGCGCCTCTATCCGCATGGCGCGGTGCTGTCGCCCGGGCAGGTAGGGCGCGTCGATCTTTCCGATCGCATTGTGAAAGAGAGCCAGCGCCATGCCTTTCCAATACGGCCAGCCGCTGAGGTAGATTGCCAGATCGCGCCAGCGTTCCGGTCTGGGTTTGCCGTCCAGTTCCGGGTCTTTGTCCGGGTCATTGGTCCATTTGTGATGGGCTAGATGAAAATACCGAAACCACGTGAAGGGCAGGGCAATAGGCAACGAAACAAGATGACCAACCGCGTCATTCAGCCAGCCGGTGCGAAAGGGCGTCTTATGGGTGCATTCGTGGCTGAGCGTGAACAGGAACACCAGTAGCAGTCCCTGAGGCAGCAGCAGAAGCGGCCAGAGCGGAACCTGAAAGGCAATGCCTGAACTGGTAGCCAGAAGCAGCAGGGCATAGAGGGAAAGGTGGCGCAAGCCTGCGATGTCGGAACGTTCTTGCAGGCGATCTTTCTCCTCCGGCGGAATCGAGGCTATGAGCGCGCGGTGGTCCATTCTTTAACCGCGAGGAATGTCAAAGCCGGGGTCGGCCAGTTCAAAACCGTCAAATTCAAACCCCGGAGACACGGTGCAACTGACCAAGGTGTAGTCCCCGGTGGTACGGGCGGCTTGCCAATGGCCTTTAGGCACAATCAGTTGGGGCGCGCCTTGGGCAAGGTCCGGGGTCAGCATATGATCCACCGCTGGTCCGGTGTCTGTGTCGCTGATGGATAGGATAAGCGGCGCACCGGAGTGGAACAGCCAGATCTCGGTCGCGTCGACGCGGTGCCAGTGGCTGCGCTCGCCCTCTGTCAGCAGGAAATAGATGCAGGTGCCCGTCGCGCGGCCTTCGTTATCCGCGCGCCAGGTTTCGCGAAACCAGCCGCCTTCGGGGTGCTGTTGCAGTTTCAGGTGGTCGATGATGTCTTGTGCGGTCATTGGCGCCTCGTGGTTGGGGATGATTATGCACGGGTTTGCGTGATCCGCTATGGTATTCGGCCGGATCAGGAATATGTTTGCCGCATGACCCTGATGATCCCCTTCGACAACACCTATGCCCAGCTTCCCAACAGCTTTTACGCGCGGCAGGCTCCGATCCCCGTGCGTGCACCGCAACTGATTGCGTTCAACGAAGACCTTGCGCGTGTTCTGCGCGTCACTCCGGGTGATGTGCATGAAATGGCCGAGGCGTTTGCCGGAAACATACTGCCCGAAGGGTCCGAGCCGATCGCGCAGCTTTACTCCGGGCACCAGTTCGGGAACTACAACCCGCAACTTGGTGACGGTCGCGCCGTGCTGTTGGGTGAGACCGTCGGGATCGACGGGGTACGCCGGGACATACAGCTCAAAGGGTCGGGGCCAACACCGTTTTCCCGTCAGGGCGACGGGCGGGCTTGGTTGGGTCCGGTTTTGCGGGAATACGTTGTATCCGAGGCGATGCATGCGCTGGGCATTCCAACGACGCGGGCGCTGGCTGCGGTTGAAACCGGAGAGGTCGTTCTGCGCGAAGGGCCGATGCCCGGGGCCGTGCTTACAAGGGTTGCACAAAGCCATCTGCGCGTGGGGACGTTTCAGGTGTTTGCGTCGCGCGGCCATTTCGACAGCCTGCGCCAACTGACGGACTACGCCATTCAGCGGCACTACCCTCAGGCCAAGGGGCCGATGGGTCTGTTGCGCGCCGTGGTCCAGAAACAATCCGAGCTGATCGCCGCTTGGATGAGCGTGGGCTTCATTCACGGCGTTATGAACACCGACAACAGCTCGGTCGCCGGGGAGACCATAGATTACGGACCCTGCGCCTTTATGGACACCTACCACCCGAACACGGTCTACAGCTCGATCGACCGCATGGGCCGCTACGCCTATTCCAATCAGCCAGAGATATCCGTTTGGAATGCCGCGCAGCTTGCAACCGCCCTGATCCAGCAGATCGAGGACAAGCAGGCCGCGGTTGAAGAAGCGACCGAGATTGTTCACGCCATGCCTGATCTGCTGCAAGAGAATTGGCAGGCGCGCTTTCGGTCCAAAGTGGGGTTGTCGACCTCGGAAGACGGCGATGTGGAACTGATTACCGATCTATTGGTGCGCATGGCGCAAGGTCAGGCCGACTTCACCAACACGTTCCGCGCGCTGGGCAGCGATACAGCCCGCGATCATTTTACGGACCCGGACGCTTTTGACACTTGGGCCGAGGGCTGGAAGGCACGGTTGCAGAGGGAAGAAGACCCATTCCCGGTCATGGCCGCGGCGAACCCCGCCTTCATTCCGCGCAACCATCGGGTCGAGCAAATGATCCAGGCGGCTGTGCAGGGTGACTATGGCCCGTTCCACCGCCTGAACCGGGTTCTGGCGCAGCCATTTAAGGATCAACCCGATGAGGCCGACCTCAAACGCCCGCCGACGCAGGGCGAAGTGGTGCATGCGACGTTCTGCGGGACGTAAGCGTTCGTGGTTATTTGCGCACGATTTCCAAGACTGCCGCGCTGACGATCAGGACAGCACCCAACAGTTCTCGTAAACCAAAGGGTTCGCCCGAAAAAGCAGCGGCAGAGGCGATTCCAACAACAACCTCGCTCATCAACAGGATGCCGACCCGCGCGGGGGACAGCTTGGTCGCGGGCCAGATCGTCATATAGACCATGGGCAGCGTGTATAGGGCGGACAGAAGGACAAGCTGAAGGACCCAGAGATGGTCGCCTTGGGCGAGGGCGGGCAGTACCGGGCCGCGGATTAGGGCGAGGCTGAGGAATGACAGGATCAGCGCACCCAACACAAAGGCAAACACCTGCCCGGAAACGGAAATACTGCTGGCCCGATACAGCCCAAGGGTTCCCAGCGCCCAGCAGATGCCCGACGCCAGCGCCAGCCAGTCTCCTGCGTTTTGGGGCCATGGCACAAAGCCGTCGCCGCCCAACACCACGAACAGCCCTCCGATCCCGCAGACCAGCCCGGCAAAACGGCCCCAGCCCAGCCGCTCGCCCAGGAAAAACAGACCGAGCATCGTGCCCCAGATCGGCGTGAGATAGAACAGCAGGATCGAGCGGACGACGTCCGTATAGACAAGGCTGAGGGAATACAGGCTGAACGCTGCCCCGGTGAACATCCCGCTGAGGGCGAGATCGCGCCATTGCGAGGCCAGCGCCAGACGCTCTCGCCAAACCAGCGGGATCAGAACAAGCAGGGCGGCGCTGTACATTGCGATACCCGGCCACGGGCCCGTCAAGCCAAGGTCATAGAAGAACCGGACCGGAATCCAATACAGACCCCACATCATTCCGCCGATGACAAGGACAATGCTGGCGCGGGTTGTATTGTCCGTTTGAACTGGGTTGGAAACCATGAAATTCCTCGGAAACCGGCAATCGAAACCTGCCTGCCGCCGGGATAGAATGAACATTGGTTGCGGATCAAGTGGAACATGCGAGGCGTGCCGTAGCTGGCCTTTGGTCGCGGAAATCTTGGGCTTTCGTGCGCCGAGGGGTTGCACCTGACAACCATCGTGGCACTCTTGGTCGAAATGTTTGATCAGGTCCAAATGCAAACTCATTCAACCCTGCGCATTGCGAGCTACAATATACAGAAATGCGTGGGGCTTGATTTTCGCCGTCAGCCGCAGCGCATCCTGCAGGTTATCGAAAGCATGGAAGCCGACATCGTGGTGTTGCAGGAGGCCGACAAACGCCTTCCTCCACGACCGGCTGCCCTGCCGCATTTCATGCTGGATGAAGCTGGCTGGAAGATCGTCGATCTGGGCGGTGCGGGCAGTCTGGGTTGGCACGGCAATGCTGTCATCTGGCGCGGTGACGCGATTCAAGTGCGTGAAAAAGGTCATCATGATCTGCCGGGGCTAGAGCCGCGGGGTGCCGTGAGGGTTGAGTTTGACACCCACATCGGGCCATTGCGGGTGATGGGGATGCATCTTGGCCTGCTGCCTGCGTCCAGACGTCAACAGATCACTCACCTTCGGCGGTTCGACGACGATCTTGACCAGATGCCGACTGTCTGGGCGGGCGATTTTAACGAATGGTCGCGCCAGCCGGTGTTGGATCATCTGGCCCCCGACATGAGGTTTCTGCCGCCAGTTCCCAGTTTTCCCGCCGCGCAGCCTTTGGGTGCGTTGGACAGGATCGCGCTGGGCAACGGGTTGGAGGCGACACTTCATGGCGTACACGATGCGCGGCCCGCTCATATCGCTTCGGATCACTTGCCGATCTGGGCCGACCTGCGGCGTGTGGCTTAGAAAGAAATTCCCCTGTGGCGCCAGCCGCGCAGACGTATTAAGACAGAGAACCGAATAAGTCCCGAGGGTCATCATGTCCGATACGATCATCGCCCGCTGCGAAGCCAAAGGTCTGCGCATGACGGGTCAGCGCCGCACCATTGCGCATGTGTTGCAGCAGAGCGAAGATCACCCGGATGTCGAAGAACTGTATGCACGCGCGTCCCAAGTCGACTCGGGTATCTCGATTGCAACCGTCTATCGTACCGTAAAGCTGTTTGAGGAAGCGGGAATCCTTGAACGTCTGGAATTCGGCGACGGTCGCGCGCGTTACGAGGACGCCGAGCGGGATCACCATGACCACCTCATTGACATGCAATCGGGCAAAGTCATCGAATTCGTAGACCCCGAGATCGAAGCGCTGCAGGAAAAAATCGCAGCCAAGCTGGGGTATAAGCTGAAAGGGCACCGGCTGGAACTGTACGGAGTTCCGCTGGAGCAGGACTGACTTATCACGAAATGCGAACGATGGGCGCACGGGATTTCATGAGTCTCGTGCTGATATTGCTTGTCTGATGATGCAGCTTCGGCTTTTGGTGAAGTCAAAGGCGGCTATTTGCGCCGCGGCTTCCTACGGAAAAAGCAATGAACAACGTGAACGGCATTTTGCTGATCATCGGTGCGATGGCAGCGTTTGCGCTTGAGGACATGTTCATCAAGCATCTCTCGGTCACAGTGCCGACGGGCCAGATCATGGTTTTTCTGGGGGTATGCTGCGGATTGGCTTTTGCGGCAATGGCTGTGGTTACACGCAAACGGATTCTAGACGCGACGGCTTGGGGGCCGTTGCCCCTGATCCGCGCCGCCAGCGAGGGCTTTGGGGCCGTGGCTTTCGTAACTGCGCTGTCATTGGTCGATTTGTCCACTGTTGCCGCCGTCTTTCAGGCCATGCCGTTGGTCGTCACCATGGGGGCAGCGCTTTTCTTGCGCGAACATGTCGGTTGGCGACGCTGGAGCGCGATTGCTGTCGGGTTTGTCGGGGTGATGATGATCATTCGGCCTGGTTTTGCCGGGTTCCAGCCAGAAACCCTGTTTGTTGTGGCCAGTGTCGTGGCGATTGCAGCGCGCGATCTGATCACTCGCAAGCTGGACGCGCGCATCGCGTCGGCGGTGGTGGCGCTGCAGGCATACGTGGCGGTAACTCTGGCGGGGTTGGCTCTGATTGTCCTTAATACACAACCGCTTGTGCCCCTTGAAAGGGCAGAGATAGGCCCGTTCATAGGCGCGGTGGGGTTTGGTGTTCTGGGCTACTACGGTATTGTATCGGCAATGCGGATCGGTGATGCCTCGGCGTTGACCCCGTTTCGCTATACACGCCTGATCTTTTCGATCGCCGCCGGCATGTTCATGTTCGGAGAGCGGCCAGACATGATGACCATGGCGGGGGCCACGCTCATCATCGGCTCGGGGCTTTATACGTTCCTGCGTGAGAGGAAGTTGGCGCAAGAATTGGTGGCGGCGACCTGACGGATCGTCGCACGTTGGCGCAAACACCGGTGTTGACGTGTGTTAGCGATAACATGACCGGTTTACTTTTGACCCTGTGATGCTATGAGGCATGCAACCTAATGCAGCCACAGGGATCGGCCTCATGAGCACAATCATCGACATCCACGCACGCGAAATTCTGGACAGCCGGGGCAACCCGACCGTTGAGGTGGACGTGATTTTGGAAGACGGCACGATGGGCCGCGCGGCGGTGCCGTCGGGTGCCTCGACCGGAGCCTACGAAGCCGTCGAAAAGCGGGATGGTGACAAGGCGCGTTATATGGGCAAAGGCGTGCTCGAAGCCGTCGCCGCCGTCAATGGCGAGATCGCCGAAGAACTGGTTGGCTATGACGCGACCGAACAAGTCGCCATTGATCAGGCGATGATCGAACTGGACGGGACCGACAACAAGGGCCGTCTGGGGGCAAATGCCATTCTGGGCGTTTCGCTGGCCACCGCAAAGGCTGCCGCTGATTTCACGACCCAGCCGCTCTATCGCTATGTTGGCGGTACGTCGGCTCGCGTTTTGCCCGTGCCGATGATGAACATCATCAATGGCGGCGAACACGCCGACAACCCGATCGACATTCAGGAATTCATGATCATGCCGACTTCGGCCGCGAATATCCGCGAGGCGGTGCGCATGGGGTCCGAGGTGTTCCATACCCTGAAACGCGAACTATCCGCAGCGGGTCTGGCCACCGGCGTTGGCGATGAGGGTGGTTTTGCACCCAACATTGCGTCCACACGCGAAGCGCTGGACTTCATCCTGCAATCCATTGAAAAGGCTGGCTACAAACCCGGTGAGGAAATCCACCTTGCCTTGGATTGCGCCGCTACCGAGTACTACAAGGACGGCAAATACGTTCTGTCGGGCGAGAACATCTCGCTGACCTCCGAAGAAAACGCCGAGTATCTGGCGGCGCTGGTTAAAGACTATCCGATCATCTCGATCGAAGACGGCATGTCCGAGGACGACTGGGACGGCTGGAAAGCCCTGACCGATGCCATCGGCGACAAGGTACAGCTGGTGGGCGACGACCTGTTCGTGACCAACCCCGCGCGTCTGGCCGAAGGGATCGAGCGTGGCTGCGCGAACTCGATGCTGGTCAAGGTGAACCAGATCGGCTCGCTGACCGAGACCCTGCGCGCCGTCGATATGGCGCACCGCGCGCGCTATACCAACGTCATGTCCCACCGCTCGGGCGAGACCGAGGACTCGACCATTGCGGATCTGGCCGTGGCGACCAACTGTGGTCAGATCAAGACCGGTTCGCTGGCGCGGTCCGACCGGTTGGCCAAGTATAACCAACTGATCCGCATCGAAGAGTCGCTGGGCGAAGTCGCAGAATACGCCGGGGCTTCGATCCTGAAGCGCTGAATGCTAGGCTGATCCTCGTATCATTTGCCGAGGATCAGGTTTTGCTTTCGATCATAGAACCCAAGACGCCGGACCACTTTGATGCGGTCCGGCGTTTGTGTTGGGAATACCGCGAATTCCTGCTGACGCTGGACGAAAAATCTCAGCGCATTGTGCGGACGTTCTATCCGCGTGAGAAATACGCCCTTTTGATGGACGCAATTGAGGTCGAGCACGCATCGCCCACAGGGGGCGTTCGGTTGGCGTTGAGGGATGGTGGTGCGGTCGGGTGCGGAATGTATCATACGATTGAACCCGGTGTGGCTGAAATCAAGCGTGTCTTCGTGAATGAGAACGCGCGGGGCACCGGCGCAGGGTATGCGATCATGAGCGATCTAATCGAAACCTGCCGTCAGCAAGGGTTCCATTTCATTCGGATGGACACGGGAAAGCCGCTGGAGGCTGCAATACGCCTTTACCTGTCGATGGGGTTTCACTTGCGCGACGCCTATTCGGAAATGCCCGAGGTCGCAGATGGCCATCTGCTGTTTTTTGAGATGGACCTGCGAGACTAGCCCCGCGCCAGACAAAAACTGCGAAGTTTTTTCGAGTTCTTTCTTGTTGTTATTGAATGATAAATTTACAAAATCGGGGCAAAAGCAAACATAAATCTTCTTATGTGTGAACTTTTCCCTATTTGGGGCAGGGTTTAGTTTCGTATCATCATGATATTACAGAAAAGGAGAATACCATGACTGGTTCCAAGTTCCTTCTCGTAGCATCAGTGATCAGCACTGTTTTCCTCGCGGCCTGTGCAGGGCCCGGCACCTACCCGATCAGCGGCGACGCCGTCAGCCCGGGTGATCCCGTTCAGGAGATGCAGTCGCCCACTTACATTTACCGTGGTGAAGCGCGTTAAGGAAAGCCCGTCGGGTCACGGGCGGGGTGCCCGTGATCGCCTTCAAGTCAGAGCTTTTTGCTCATCAGCATATATCGATCGCGCGGTTTGAACCCGGTGCGCAGATACAGTTTCTGAGCTGACTCGTTTGTGCGGTCGACCTCAAGATGCAGGGCGGTAAGACCGGCTCCGGCCAGAGCTTTTGGCAAGTCCAGCAGGACTTCGGATGCAATTCCACGGCCGCGAACGGCGGGGCGAATGTAAATCTCGTCCACAAAACCATCCATGCCGCCAAATTCGACGGACCAGCCGAATGTCAGGATGATGTATCCCAGCGGTGCCCGTCCCGGTCCGATCAGGTAGACACATCCGTGGGGGATGCCCTCTAACAACGGGGCCAGAGCGTTGCGGGTCTGATCCGCATCCTGAGCGATGCCTTCCTCTGTGTGGAAAGCAGTGACCAGGCCCATCAAACGGTCCATATCTTCGGGGCGGGCAAGCCGTAGTGCCGCGCTCATAGTCGGGCCAGCCGTTCAGTCAGCAGAGCAAAGAACCCGTCGGAGTCCAGATCGCCTATGAATGTCGCGTTGGGCTTTCGATCGGTGACGTGCCACCAGTCGGCGACCGTCATACCCATTGTGAGTTCTGATTGGGTCTCAATCTCGACATTCACGAACCGGCCCGAGAACAGTTCGGGTTTGATCAGGTAGGCGGTGACACACGGATCGTGCAGCGGGGCACCTTCCGAGCCGTACTTGTTCTTGTCGAAGCGCTCGAAGAAATCCGTCATCTCGGCGACGGCGATGCCGACCTTGGTTCCCAGAGCGCGGAAGGCATCGTTGCGAGGTTTCGTAACCAGCGCCTTGTGCGTGACATCCAGCGGCATAACCACAATCGGGCGGCCTGATTTAAACACGATATCAGCGGCTTCGGGGTCGACGTGAATGTTGAATTCTGCTGTCGGTGTGATGTTGCCAACCTCGAAATACGCGCCGCCCATCAACACGATTTCCTGCACCCGATCCACGATATCAGGCGCTTTGGTAAAGGCGGTCGCGATATTTGTCAGTGGCCCCAGCGGGCACAGCGTGACCGTGCCGGGTGCATGCGCGCGCAGGGTGTCGATGATGAAATCGACCGCATGCCCTTCGGTCAGTTGCATCTGAGGATCAGGCAGGTCCGGGCCGTCCAGACCGGTTTTTCCGTGCACATGCTCTGCCGTGACCAACGCTCGTTTCAGCGGGCGGTCGCACCCGGCGTAAACCGGCACCTCGGTATGTCCGGCAAGTTCGCAGACGATGCGGGCGTTTTTGGACGTCAGGTTCAGCGGCACGTTCCCGGCGACGGCTGTGATGCCCAAAACCTCGATCTCATCGGGGCTAGCAAGTGCCAGCAGGATGGCGACGGCGTCGTCCTGACCGGGGTCAGTGTCGAGGATGATTTTACGAGGGGGCATGGGTGTCTCCGGGGGGTCGTGAAGGTCGGACACTCGCAAGTGTCCCGGGGCTTGTCCAGCCGTTTTAGGTATCCGCCACCGCATCCACCGGCGGGAGTTTGCCATTGGCGCGATGTTCCTCGGTTTTCACCTCGTCCCACAGGGCGTCCATTTCGGCCAGATCACTTTGCGACGGCGTTTTGCCACGTGCCGCAAGGCGGGCCTCGACCTGCTCGAACCGGCGGGTGAACTTGGCATTGGTGCGGCGCAGGGCAGCCTCGGGTTCGATCCCAAGATGGCGGCCCAGATTGACGATCACGAACAGCAAATCGCCGAATTCATCCTCTAACGCGTCGGCGTCCATGCTGTCGCGCGCTTCCTCCAACTCGGCGGCTTCTTCGGTGATCTTGGCCAGCACGTGGCTGGCATCGGGCCAGTCAAACCCCACACGTGCCGCGCGTTTTTGCAGTTTATGCGCGCGCAACAGGGCGGGTAGGTTTGCGGCCACACCGTCCAGCGCACCTTTCTGCTCCTTGCCAGCGCGCTCCGCCGCCTTGATGGTTTCCCAATCCAGCGTCTGCTGCTCGGCCGATTTGTCTCGGGATTCGTCGCCGAATACGTGGGGGTGACGTGCAACCATCTTGTCCGACATGGTGCGCACCACGTCCTGAAAGGTGAAGTGCCCGGCTTCCTCGGCCATTTGCGCGTGAAAGACGGATTGGAACAGCAGGTCGCCCAGCTCTCCTTTTAGCTCGTCATATGCCTCACGCTCGATGGCGTCGGCGACCTCATAGGCTTCTTCGATGGTATAGGGGGCGATGGTGGCGAAATCCTGTTCGATATCCCACGGGCAGCCGGTTTGCGGGTCACGCAGACGGCGCATGATTTCCAGCAGGCGTTCGATCCCTGCGTCGGTATCGTGGATCAGAGGATTTTCGGCCATTGCGAACCCTTTCGTTCCGGTGTCAGATGCATCCATTCCGCAGTCAGGATCAGGAGTCCACCCCAGATGCCCGTCGTCAACCGAATTGCCGATTACACCGCCGACATGACCGCGTGGCGGCAGCATCTGCATTCTATCCCCGAGTTGGAGTTTGAATGTCATGAAACCGCAGCTTTTGTCGCTGACAGACTGCGCGAATTTGGTGTGGACGAACTGCATGAAGGAATTGCCAAAACCGGGATTGTCGCGATCATCAACGGGCAGGGCGAGGGGCCGACAATCGGCCTGCGCGCTGACATGGATGCCTTGCCGATCCCCGAGGAGACTGGGGTCGAGTATGCCTCGACCAAGCCGGGCAATATGCATGCCTGTGGCCATGACGGGCATACGACGATGCTGTTGGGGGCCGCGCGGTATCTGGCTGAGACGCGGAATTTCCGTGGCCGCGTGGCATTGATCTTTCAACCAGCCGAGGAAGAGGGCGGCGGCGCTGGCGTCATGGTCGAAGAAGGGCTTATGGATCGGTTCGATATCTCCGAGGTCTATGCGCTGCACAACGCGCCCGGGATTCCTGTAGGAGATTTTCATACAACTCCGGGTCCAATCATGGCAGCGGTGGACACATTCCACGTTTATGTTCAGGGTGTTGGCGGCCACGGGGCTATGCCGCACGAGACCCGCGATCCGGTGATGGCCGCGTGCGGTATTGCACAGGCGATCCAAACCATTGTCAGTCGCAACCACTATGCGCTGGACGACCTGGTGGTTTCGGTCACGCAGATCCACACCGGCACGGTCAATAACGTGATCCCGGATACGGCCTATATCAACGGCACAGTTCGGACCTTTGATCCATTGGTTCAGAAAATGGTGATGGAACGGATGGAGCAGATCGTACAAGGGCAGGCAGCCTCTTACGGGGTCCAGGCCCGTCTAGACTACGAAGTGAATTACCCAGCCACGATTAACGACGCTGAAAAGGCTGGTTTCGCTGCTGGCGTGGCTCGCGAAATCTCAGGCGCTGACCGCGTGACCTCCAACTCCGGGCGCGAAATGGGGGCTGAGGATTTTTCGTATATGTTGAATGCGCGTCCGGGGGCATACCTGTTTCTGGGGCAGGGCGACAGCGCCGGGCTGCATCACCCGAAATACAATTTCAACGACGAGATCGCGCCGATTGGGGCATCCTTCTTTGCGCGGATCGTCGAAAAGGCGCAGCCGCTGGGCTGATGGGGGGAATAGATGGCACTGGAAGATGCAAAGAACCAGGTAGACGAAGCGTTCACCAACCCTGACCTCAAGGGGTTGTCATATGAAAATACGTTCGGCGGGGCGACATCCTTCCTGCGAAGGCTTTATACCAAAGACCTGAAAGGCGTTGATATCGCCGTGACGGGCGTGCCTTTCGATCAGGCGGTGACCAACCGCCCCGGAACACGGCTGGGCCCGCGCGCAATCCGCGAGGCCAGTGCTCTGCAGTCGCCGGATGCACCCTATGGCTGGCCTTTTGAC
The DNA here is from genome assembly GCF_056536465.1 of Ruegeria sp. CL6. Taxonomy (NCBI): domain Bacteria; kingdom Pseudomonadati; phylum Pseudomonadota; class Alphaproteobacteria; order Rhodobacterales; family Roseobacteraceae; genus Ruegeria; species Ruegeria sp. CL6. The sequence continues at coordinate 428,581 of NZ_JBQFPR010000001.1, read as the reverse complement.
GCGCTGAGTGAGCTGGCGATCGTGGATTATGGCGACATGGCCTACGACTACGCCAATATCCCGGCGTTTCCGGATACTCTGACCGACCATATCAGGACGATTCTGGCGGCGGACGTGGCCTCGGTGACACTGGGCGGGGATCACTATATCAGCTTTCCGATCCTGAAGGCCTATGCCGAGAAATACGGGCCCATGTCCCTGCTGCAATTTGATGCGCATACGGACACGTGGGCCGATGATGACATGTCCCGCGTGGATCACGGCACGATGTTCTACAAGGCGGTAAAGTCGGGCATCGTCGATCCCAAGCGATCGGTGCAGGTTGGCATCCGCACCACCAACGAGGACACGCTGGGCGTCAACATCATCGACGCGCGCGAGGTTTATGAATCCGGCCCCGCTGCCGTCGCGCAGAAGATCAAGGGTATTCTGGGCGACAGCCCCGTCTACCTGAGCTTTGATATCGACGGTCTGGATCCTGCCTTTGCGCCGGGTACCGGTACACCTGTCTGGGGCGGGCTGAGTTCCATTCAGGCGCAGATCATCCTGCGCGACATCGCCGGGATCAACATCAAGGGCGGCGACGTGGTCGAGGTATCTCCGCCGTTTGACACGTCCGGCGCAACGGCGATCGCGGGCGCGCATGTGGCGACGCAGATTATTTGCCTGTTGGGTTGGAACAAGCTGAGGGCTTAACCATTGGTTAGCCATACCGCCGGTATCAAAAAGCAAACCGGTCCGACGGGAGATACAAACGGATGACAGATTTCAATCAACCGATCAGCGGCAATGACCTGGCGCGATTTTCGGGGCCGAATACTTTCATGCGATTGCCGCAGGCTGAATCTCTGGCTGCGCTGGACGTGGCCGTTTTGGGAATTCCGATGGATATCGGAACCTCATGGCGGTCTGGCACGCGGTTCGGACCTAAACAAATCCGATCCGAAAGCGCGATGATCCGCCCCTACAACATGGCCACCTATGCGGCGCCTTTCGACAGTCTGCAGATCGCGGATATAGGCGATCTGGCAATCAATACCTTTTCGCTGTCAGAAAGCCTGAAAATCATCAAGGAGAGCTATGACGCCATCCTCGCCCAGCAGGTGATTCCCGTTGCGATGGGGGGCGATCACTCGATCACTTTGCCGATCCTGCGGGCAGTGGCGAATAGGCATGGACCCGTGGCCTTGGTCCATGTGGATGCGCATGCGGATGTGAATGATGAGATGTTTGGCGAGAAAGAGACCCACGGAACGGTATTCCGACGCGCCTTTGAAGAAGGCTTGATCGTTCCTGACAAGACCTTCCAGATCGGTATCCGGGGCTCTGGCTACGCGGCGTCGGACTTCACCGAGGCCAAGGGCTGGGGCTTTCGCCAGTTCCCGGCCTGGGAGCTGTGGCAGCAGAACCTGACAGTTATCGGATCGCAAATTCGCAAGGACATAGGTGAGCATCCGGTTTACATCACTTACGACATCGACAGCCTCGATCCATCTTTCGCCCCTGGAACGGGAACGCCGGAAATTGCCGGGCTGACCACTCCGCAGGCGCTGCAATTGATTCAGGCGTTGAGGGGGCTGAACGTGGTGGGCTGCGATCTGGTTGAGGTTTCCCCGCCCTATGATCCTTCGGGCAACACGGCGCTTACAGCGGCCAACCTGTTGTTCGAGCTGCTGTGTATCCTGCCCGGTGTTACGTCACGGTAAGATGCGGTGCTGCGCCTTGTCCGGTTCTGCAAACAGAATATGGTTTCCCTGAGGACAGGATCGGGATGAAAATTATGTTTATATGGCTATTGGTTGCGCTGGTTGTTCTGCTGGGTGCCTACATACGATTGGCGCCGTCTGACCCCACGCGATGGCACGTTCCTCCGGTCGGTGACGTAAACCAAGATATGAAGGGCGGCGTTTTCCGTATCGTCGAAACCGGCCCCGATGGATTGGCTCATTTGAATCAGGTCGCGCTCAGTTCCTCGCGGACCTCTGTCCTCGCCGGATCGGTGGATGAAGGGATGATCACATACGTCACCCGTACCAAGGTCGTCGGTTTTCCCGACTACACCACTGTGCAGCAGGATGGGGATACGCTGCGTATTTACGGACGTCTAAGGTTTGGGCGATCAGATTTCGGGGTAAACCGTAACCGTGTTGATGGGTGGTTGGCCGCTCTCAAGTCCTGAGGACAGGCAACCTTCCTGCACTTCGCGCCACATCGGGACGTTCAAAGACATCTGGCACTGAGCCATGAACATGCGGCCATCAACCTGCAGGCAGATCATCTCGCCCAGCTCGATGCGTGTGCCGGATGTGTCGGTGCAATAGCAGTCACGAACCTTGCCGTCCGGACCGACATAATCGGCCATGACAGGGGTGGAAAACAGCGTCAGAGCAAGCGTAAACCATCTCATACGCCGCAGCTTAGCACACGGTCGGCCCTTGACCAAAGCCCCGGATTGCTAGACACCCCCGGGGATGATCCCCGAAGAACGACTAGAACAGATAACTCAGCGATTCCAATACCTCGAGGCGGCCATGTCAGACGGTGCCGCGGGCGGGGACATCGCGGCTTTGGCCAAGGAATACTCTGACCTCAAACCGGTGGTCGATCAGATCATGGCGTGGCGGCAACTTGTGACGGATTTGGCCGAGGCCGAGGCGATGCTGGCCGATCCGGACATGAAGGAACTGGCCCAAGAAGAAATCCCCGACCTGCAAGCCCGCATCCCTGACGCGGAACATGCGCTCCAGTTGGCTTTGCTGCCGCGTGATGCTGCGGACGCGCGTCCTGCAATGTTGGAAATCCGCCCCGGAACCGGAGGGGATGAGGCCGCGCTGTTCGCCGGAGACCTGTTGCGCATGTATCAACGCTATGCCGAAGCGCATGGCTGGCGATTTGAGATCGTCGAGGAACAAGGCTCGGACCTTGGCGGCATCAAAGAAGTCGTGGCGCATATCAAGGGCGACAACGTCTTTGCCCGGTTGAAATATGAATCCGGTGTGCACCGTGTTCAGCGCGTTCCAGAAACCGAAAGCGGTGGCCGTATCCATACATCGACTGCAACTGTCGCCGTCCTGCCCGAAGCTGAAGATGTGGATATTCAGATTGAAGCGAATGATATCCGTATCGACACGATGCGCAGCTCTGGCGCGGGTGGTCAGCATGTGAACACGACGGATTCAGCGGTGCGGATTACGCATCTGCCAACCGGTCTGGTCGTGACAAGTTCGGAAAAGTCACAGCACCGAAACCGGGAAATCGCGATGCAGGTGCTCAAGACGCGCCTCTATGATCTAGAGCGCCAACGGATAGACAGTGAAAGATCCGCGGACCGGGCCAGTCAGGTAGGTTCGGGTGACCGGTCCGAACGGATCAGAACGTATAACTTTCCGCAGGGTCGCATGACGGACCACCGTATCAACCTGACGCTTTATAAGCTGGATCAGGTTATGCAGGGGGACCTTGATGATGTGATCGACGCGCTTACGGCAGATGATCAGGCGCGCCTGCTGGCAGAGATGTCGCAATGATCGGGGCGCTGACAGCGGCACAGGCGATGGTCGCTGCAACGGCCCGTCTGAGGGCCGCTGGGGTTGCTGACCCGGCAAGAGACGCGCGTGTCTTGCTGGCCCATGCAGCCCGCATCGAAGCAAGCCGCGTCACCTTGATCGCGCCCGAGGAGCTTTCGCCAGAGATAGCCGAGCGGTACGACCAACTGATTTCGCTGCGGGCGATCAGGGTACCTGTTTCCCATTTGCTGGGGGAGCGAGAATTTTATGGCCGTCGTTTCCGTGTCAGCCGCGATGTTCTGGACCCACGTCCCGAAACCGAGGTGTTGGTTGAGGCCGCGCTGAGTGAACCGTTTGACCATGTTCTGGATCTCGGCACCGGGTCGGGGTGTATCCTGATTACGTTGCTGGCGGAAAGGGACAGTGCTTTCGGGGTAGGCGTGGATCTGAGCGAGGCTGCGTGCCTTCAGGCCAGCGCGAACGCGGTTCAGCATCAAGTTCAAAGCCGGGTGGAGATTCTTCAATCTGATTGGTGCGCGAACATTGAGGGCAAATTTGACCTTATTGTTTCCAATCCGCCGTATATAGCGCTGGATGAAATGCAAGACCTTTCACCCGAAGTGGGTGAGCATGAACCGCGCATGGCTCTGACGGACGAAGGCGATGGTCTTGGCGCATATCGCCGCATTGCCGCAGAAGTTCCCGATTTTTTGATGCCCGGCGGACGGTTGCTGGTCGAAATCGGGCCATCGCAGGGTAAAAGCGTGTCGGCTTTGTTTGATGCCGCGGGCTTGGCCGAGACACGGATAATTCCCGATTTGGACGGTCGCGACCGCGTCGTTTTTGCCAGAATGCCGCAGTGACGGTGCGTACTGAGGCTGAAATACGCCGATTGATGTAAAAAAGCTGCGAAATTTTTGACAACCCCCTTGTCTGTGCGCGCTGGACATGTTTACTCAGGTTTAGTCAGCGAGGTTGACGCCGTTACAGCGTGCCCCTGACGCCAAGCCCAAAAAGTCGACATCGCGTCACAGCAATAGCCTTCGAGCAGTGCAAGTCGCGAGGTGATCGACATCGAATGACAAGGCTGACTAAAGTAGATGAGATCTTCCAAATCCCGCTCGCGGGCCAAGAATAACCGCAATCGTCCTTCTGGCGGCAACGTAGTAAACCGGGTTTTCGACAGCTCGGGCCCAGAGGGTAAAGTGCGTGGCACGCCCCAGCAGATCATTGACAAATACAACCAGCTTGCCCGTGACGCGCAGCTGTCCAATGACCGCGTGGCCGCCGAAAACTTCCAGCAACACGCCGAGCATTACCTGCGCTTGCTGAGTGAAGCGCAACGCGAAATGGAAGCGCGTCGGGAGGAGCAGGAGCGGCAGAACCGCGAGCGCCAGGCCGAGCGTGATCGTGAACGCGCCGAGCGTCAGGAGCGCGAAGCAGCACGTCAGGCGGATCCGGCAGAAGCTCCGCAGCCCGATGTGATGGACTTTGCGCCCGAGGCCGCGTCGCCGGACTCCGGTTTGGTCGAGACCCCGGAAAGCAAGGGCACCGAAGGCGAAGCCACCGAGAAAAAGGAAAAGCCAGCCCGGAGGCCGCGCTCGCGCAAGCCCAAGGCCGCTGCGAAGGAAGAAACGCCGTCCGACAAAGGCGATGCGCCCGAAGCGGCTGAGTAAGCTCTGGCATCAAGTTCAAAACAAAGCCCCGAGGTTTCAACTCGGGGCTTTTTTTGTTTCAGCCTTTATCGACCTCGCGCGATAACGCGCAGAAGGCTTCCAGCGGCACTTGTTCAGCCCGTTCGGTTGGTTGGATGCCGGCCGCCAAAAGCCTGTCCTCGATATTTGGTGCGACGCCCTTCAGGGAAGCGCGCAGCATTTTGCGACGTTGGTTGAACGCTGCGGCCACGACACGAGATAGCGTGGCGGAGTTGGCGGGATAGCGCGGCTCGGGCAGGGCGGTCAGATGTACGACGGCGCTTGAAACCTTGGGCGGAGGTGTGAACGCTCCGGGCGGCAGCGACATGGCTATACGGGCCTCGGCACGCCACTGCGCAAGGATGGCAAGACGGCCATAGGCTTTGCTGCCGGGTTGGGCGACGATCCGTTCGGCGACCTCGCGTTGAAACATCAGGGTCAGGCTTTGCCAGAACGGGGGCCACTCAGGGGGTGTCAGCCACCGCACAAGAAGCTCAGTTCCGACGTTGTAGGGCAGGTTGGCCGCAACGCGGATTGGCGGTGTGAGATGGGCCAGCGGGTCAATCTCGAGCGCGTCACCGTTGATGACCTCTAAACGGCCGGGATATGCAGCGGCAATATCGTTCAGGGCAGCAATACAGCGCGTGTCTTTCTCGACCGCGACCACTTTTCGTGCGCCCTCGGACAGCAATCCCCGAGTCAGACCGCCGGGACCGGGACCGATTTCCAGCACATCACACTCTGACAAGTCCCCGGCCTGACGCGCAATCTTGGCGGTCAGGTTCAGGTCCAGCAAGAAGTTCTGGCCCAGCGACTTTCGAGCCGAAAGCTGGTGGGTTGCGATGACCTCGCGCAGAGGCGGAAGATTGTCGATAGCGCTCATTCTCAGATTACCGTGGCGCAGGAGGGATGGCGTGCACCATAGATTTTTTGCCTCCGGCGGGGATATTTTCAGCCAGGTGAAGGATCAAGAGCTTTTTGCCATGCGGTGGGCGAGTTTCAAAGCTTCGATCAGGCTGGACGGGTTGGCGATACCTTGGCCCGCGATATCGAGCGCGGTGCCGTGGTCAGGTGATGTCCGTATGAAAGGTAGGCCGAGCGTTACGTTTACACCTCGGTCGAAGTCCAGCGTCTTGATCGGAATCAACGCCTGATCATGGTACATTGCGATGGCAGCGTCATAGCGCGCACGCGCAGCGGCATGAAACATCGTGTCTGCGGGGTGCGGGCCGCTGACAGTGTAGCTTTCTGAGGGTAGGTCAGAGATCAACGGGCCGATCCAGTCCAACTCCTCATGCCCCATCTTACCGCCTTCGCCTGCATGAGGGTTAAGCCCGGCAATGGCGATGCGGGGACGAGCGATGCCGAATTGGGTACGCAGCCCTTCGGCTGTGATTTCGATCGTTTCGCGTAGCAGGTCTGGCGTTAACTCGGACGGGACACGGGACAGCGGAATATGGATCGTAGCAGGTACCACGCGCAACTTGTCGCTGGCCAGCATCATTACAACGCGTTTGCGCCCGGCCAAGGCTGCAAGAAATTCGGTATGGCCGGGGTAAGCGAACCCGGCCCCGTCAATCAGTGCCTTCTTGTGGATCGGGGCCGTGCACAGGGCCGAGGCCGCGCCAGATTGAACCATTGAGACGCCGAGCTCTATTGCATCGATGACGCTGGGCGCGTTGGCGGCAGCGGGTCGTCCGGGGTGATTGGGTTCGGGAAAGTCGAGCTGAAGAACAGGCAAACCCCTAGAGCAAACATCGAGCGTTTCCTGCGGGCTGCCAATGACTTGCGTAGGGGTTCCTTCGGGCAGGTGCGCGGCATCCCCGATGTAAAAAAACGGGCAGGTTTCGCGCAACTCGGACCACGCTTTTGCTGCAATTTCCGGGCCAATTCCGGCGGGGTCGCCGCAACTGAGCGCGATTGGAGCGATCATTGTTCGATGATCGTTGCGTCTGCGCGCAGCTGCTCAAGTAGGCTTTCGGAAAAGGCTTCCAGACGTTGTTGGGTCAGCGCGTTCGCGACATCAACGCGCGAGGTTTCTTCACCTCGGTCAAGGGTGCGCGTGCACAACATCAGGAATTTGAGGGTCTGGCCGTTATTTCCGGTCAGAGCCGTGGAGATTTCGTTTAGATCCAGCTTGGCCAATTCCAATGCAACATCACGCGGGATTTCCGAAGGGCTGGCTTCGATCCGCTGTAGAACCTGTGCTGGTTGGTCTTTTGCGATCCCGTAGAGATCGTCGCATGTATCGATCTCTTCTCGTAGCTTTGCGGCGCGTGCCAGTGTTTCTTGGCTGCGACCACCCGGCAGGTTATAGATTGCGTAGTCAATCTTGGAGTAACGCGGCGCGCCCGTGGAAACTTCGCGCAAGCCACGCATCTGGAACAGGGCGATTGCGTTGGGAAGGGTGATCGGCTGTGTGATATCGCCGTTCTTGAGGCCCAGGATGACCGGCTGCAAAGCAGGAGGCAGGTTCGTAAGGTTCAACCAGTCCAGCCGCCCACCGTTGTTTCGCGTGCCAGCGGCAGAATATTGAGTGGCAGCAGCCGAGAAAGCGTCATAGCCTTCCAATTGGGCAATCTCATCCGCCAGAAGTTCGGCCTGGGCTACCGTTTGCTGATTTACCGGGATGATGATCTCGGACATCAGAACTTGTAGTCCACCGCCGCCAGCCTGACCCAGCGCCCTATTGATCTCATCTTCCGAGGGGCGAGCCTGTGAAAGAAAACGAGCGCTGATATAATCGCGCCACGATAGCTGGTCCGCGACAAAATCCCTGACTGTTTCCCGAGAAACGCCTGCGTCGGCCAAAAGTTGCAGGAACTGATCCGTCGACAAGCGCCCCCGTGCGGCGAACTCGTCAATGCCAACCTGCACATCCTCGGGGCTGATTTCGATTCCCGCCTCATTCATGGCCTGTTTGCGAAGCCGGTCGTCGATCAACGCCTGCCGGACCTCATCCGCGGACGCGCCCGGAGCGCCAAGAGCCGCCAGGAATTGCTGGCGCTGGTCCAGCTCGTACCATGTGACGATGTCCTGATTGACCTTGATCGCAGGCGAAAACGGGCTTTGCGCCTGACCCGCTACGGGGGCGAAAACCAGCACAGCGGCGGCCAGAACCGGGGCGGCTGGTTTAAGCCACCCTGAGCGAATGAAATTGGAGAAACGTGAAATCAACTGCATCTTCTCTTGAACTGTTGGCCGCCACCTTCGACAGAGTAACCTGTCAGGGCTACGGTAAAGCCGAATTCTGTCGAAGGCTCAATACTCGATGACGCGGTAAATCGTCTACTCACGACCATATTGGCCTGTACGCATTCGCTTTGGTAGGTCACGCCCAACCCATAGCGGATTGGTTCGGATTCGCTTAGGTCATAACGCGCAAACGCGCGGGTGAGCCAGTTCTGGTCAACGCGGTAGCGGCCATTCACGCGTATTTCGGAAATTTTGTCGTCCGCGTTTTCATCCGGATCGGCTTCTTGCCAGACATAACTGCCCGATACGCTCGTCGACTGCTTGCTCCACGCTGCGCGCATCTCGGCCTTGGCAAAACTGAAATCCCCGTTCAACAGGCCACGCCCTGCCAGAGACCACCCGTTCGCTGTTTGCAACTGCCCCGCAATCAACAGGTCCGAAGACGTACCCTGTAGGCCGGACGTCAGGTTGAATTCGGGGTCAGCGTCGGCGCGGAACACTTGCCCAACCGTCGCCAGCGCGCGCCAACCTTGGGCACCATAGCGGGCCCAGTTGACGCCAATTACACCGGTCGGCCCGTCTTCGCGCCGGTCCGGTGCCGGGAAACGGGAAAGGGACAGCAGGTTGCCCTGGTCAAACTCCTGAAAGGTGCTTTCGTCAATAGGAACATCGTTCGTCGATACGTGTGTCCAGCCGACCTGAGCGATAGGTTCGAGAACCTGAGTCGCGCCCGACTTGTCCCGCCGGGACATCGGATAGCGCAGAGTGAGCGCGGCCCGCGGAGTCGTGCGGTTGACCTGTCTGGGAAAATCGCTGTCATGGCGGATATTGAATGTGTCGATTGATGCGCCGATCCGGGCGTCTGCCCGCAGGCCGGTGGTAAACACCCAACTGCGCATCCATTCAGCATCAAATGTCGCCCGTGCCACGTCCCGGCCCACGATATCTTCGTCGCTGGTGCGTTCATGGGCGTGCGCGTTGAACCCCAACCGCACCTCACCACCCAGCGCGTTCGGGAAGTGGCGTTTCTCGTAGTAGAGATCGAAGATTCGAGACGGGATTTCGTCCTGATCTTCGCTGTCGCGCAAAGTCTTGTAGTGGATAAAGCTGGTGCGGAAAGCGGTATCCCTTTTTATCCGCTCTAACGCGACCTCACTGCGTAGCCGGTCAAAACCCGGCAGACCGTAGTCAGCCAGATACGAGTCGTCGGACGTGGTTTTAAGGTCGAATGTAAATCGATAACCGTCCTGAAGATTGAACCAGCCATCGGCAAACAGGTAACCGCGCTCCTCTCCGGGCTGTAGGTCATCTTTGGTATACGCCCCCAAAACCCGAATACCGCCGCGTTTGAATGCCTGGCGATATCTGAAACCCAGCGTCTTGGTCTTGGAGGACACGTAAGGGGTCAGTGTCAGGTCTTTATGATCACCCAATTTGAAGAAATACGGCACTTGAATACCGGTTCCCAACTGCGATGTGGTGCGAACCGACGGCACCAGGAAGCCAGTCGCCCTGTCCAGGGTTGGATCCGGAAGACGAAGGTAGGGAAAATAGAAAACTGGAATGTCCCGAATTCGGAACTGCGCGCCTTCAAAATATAGCTGACGTTCCAGTTGGTCATGGGTGACTTTGCGCGCGCGTATCTGCCAAATCGGAGGCTTTCCATTCGCGCACACGTGACACGAAGTTGCCGAAACCTTGCTGAACTGGGTATAGCGCCCCGCCGCGCGTTTGGCCTGAACGGATGCAATCTGGACTTGCTGCTCGAACACCATCCGAGCACCGATCAACAGGCCGTTCTGTATGCCGCTGTCCAACTCGGCCGAGTCAGCCAGTAGGGTCGTTGCGCCCCCCTGATCAATTCGGACTGGCCCGTCCAGCGTTAACTGCCCTGTGTCGCGGTCATAGGTTATCCGTTCAGCGGTAACCTTGATATCGCCCTGAAACGCTTCGACATTGCCTTCGGCGACCAGCACCCGTTGCGGTGTGATAAACACGCGATCGGCAACCAGCAGGGCCGGTTCGTCTTCCTGCGCAGCGTTTTGCGGCGCTGTTTCGGTTGGTTGATTCTGGGCACCTGCGGCCAAAGGCAAGACCAGCGCAAGCGCACCGGACAAAAGCAGGCAGGAAACTAGCCGCATCAGCCGTCCTCCGCGTGCAGCAACAGGCCGAGCGATAGAAGAACGGCTGCGAAGGGCGGCGCCCAGGCCGCTACAAAGATAGGTAATTGTCCGTTTTCCCCTAGAATTTGGGCAAAGTTGCGCACGAAGTAGATGCCGAAACCCAACAATACGGCTGACAGGACCGCGATCCCCGTACCGCCAAATCGGACATGCCTCATGGTGAAGGCCGCTCCGATCAGCACCATCGAGACTAAAAAGATCGGGCGGGCCAACTGAACTTGCAGCCAGACCTCGTACTGTTTGGTTGAAAACCCGGCCTCGCTGAGGTCACGGATGAGTTGAGGCAGATCGTAGACCGAGACTGATCCCTGTCGCCCCAGCGTGTCCAGAATACGTTGACGGGTAAGTGATGTGGGGATCTCGAGGCGCGCGTGTTCCACGGCGTTTGCTTCTGGATTGATGTCTTCTTCCAAAGACCAGACCTTGGCATTCAGCAAGGTCCAGATTCCGTCCTGCAATTCCGCGCTGTCTGCAACGATCTGCTGAATCGGAGTGCCATCCTGAGAGAAGGTAATGATCGTAACCTGCTTCAGCTTCAGCGTATCCCCGTTTGACGTCCCACGAGCCTGAATGACTGACTGGCCGTCCTGTGAGCCCTGTCGTAGCCACAAGCCTTCGCTGCTGATCGAAAAGGCCGATCCAACGTTGTTTCTGTATGTGTCCGACAGCCTTTTGAATTCTTCGGACGTGGCCGCCGCGATGGGGTTCAGCAAAGCCACGGCAACCGCGCCGATGATCAGGGCCAGCGTTGCCGGAGCCAATAGCGCCCTGATCCCAGACCGGCCAATCGCGCGGGTCACGACCAGTTCTGAACTGCGGGCAAGGCCGACAAAAAGTGCGATCGTCGAAAGTATTACCAGCAGCGGCAGCATTTCACTGATGGCTGATGGGGTGTTGAGCAGTGTCAGATGCAATAGCTTGCCGAACGACAGGTCAACCTCGTCAAACCTGCGGACCTGTTCAATCAGGTCGATCAGAATCAACAGCGTAAGGAATATTCCACCTATGACCAGAAAGCTCTGGATGAAACGGCGGGCGAAGTAACGATCGAGTATCACGGCTTCGACCTCGCCACATCTTCATTGGCGTGGCGGCCAAAGAAAGTCAGAGCGGAATCACAACGACATTCGCCACGAAGCGATGGCTTATGCCTGCCCTGTCTTGCCACTGTATTCTCCCCCGATCCTGTCGGAATTTTTTCGAGACTGTACTGCAATTGCCAGCCGGGGAAAACTGCTATCTGGTCAATACGGTCAGTGCGGGCTAGGTCTTGGGGAACAGATTTTCAGGAGTTCGCAATGAGCAGTCTTATCCCGATCCAGTTTCAGGCTTTTGACGTTGACGCAATGGCGCAGGCCGAAGGCCGCGTGGTCATCATCCTTTCACCGGACGGCAAGATGAGCCCCGCCGTTCGACGTGCGAACCGTCTGACGCGTGGTGCCGTGGCGCGTCTGGTCGAAAGTGATCGGTTTGAAAAGGTAAAGTCAGGCGATGTGGTGTCGCTTGCATGGCCAACCGGCATGGCGGCCGAGGCACTGGACATTCTGGTTCTGCCACGCCGTCCCGACGCGGCTGAGTCGCGTAAGGCTGGTGCAAAGCTGGCGAAGCTGTCAGACAATCGCGATATCCTTGTGATGGCTGGCAATCAGGTCCGGTCCGAAGAACTAGCCCTTGGGATCGCACTGCGCAGTTATGATTTCGACGCGCACAAGTCAAAAGAGTCTGAGCGCTCCGCCACAGTCACGATCAGTCACCAAAAGCCGGATGAGGTTGAGGCTGCGTTTGCGCCGCTCTACGCCGTGGCGGACGGCGTGCGGATGACGCGTGATCTGACCAATGAACCGGCCAACGTACTGACCACGACCGAATTTGCCGACCGTCTGGCCGAGATGAAAGACCTGGGTCTCGAGGTCGAGGTTCTGGAAGAAGACAAGCTGGCAGAGCTGGGAATGCGTACACTGCTGAGCGTGGGGCAGGGCTCGGTCAGCCCGTCCAACGTTGTGGTAATGCAGTGGAATGGCGGTGACAAAGGCGATGCTCCGTTGGCTCTGGTCGGTAAGGGTGTCGTGTTCGACACGGGAGGCATTTCGCTGAAGCCTGCGGGTGGCATGGAAGACATGACCATGGACATGGGCGGCGCGGGCGTTGTCGCGGGCACCATGCGTGCGCTGGCCAAGCGCAAGGCCAAGGCCAATGTGGTCGGGCTTGTAGGGCTGGTTGAGAACATGCCCTCGGGCAACGCCACGCGCCCGGGCGATGTGGTCAAGTCGATGAAGGGTGACACGGTTGAGATCATCAACACAGACGCCGAAGGCCGTTTGGTCCTGTGCGACGTCATGTGGTATGCGCAAGAGCGGTTCAGCCCAGTGGGTATGGTTGATCTGGCCACGCTGACGGGTGCGATCATTATCGGGTTGGGCCACGAAAATGCGGGCGTGTTCTCGAACAATGACATGTTCTGCAATGCGTTCCTCAAGGCGGCAGGGGCCGAGGACGAGGGTGTCTGGCGGATGCCATTGGGTAAGCCCTATGACGACCAACTAAAGTCACGTGTCGCGGATATGAAGAACGTGGGCGGACGGCCTGCGGGGTCCATCACAGCTGCGCAATTCCTACAGCGCTTTGTGAAAGAGGAAACCCCGTGGATTCACCTTGATATTGCCGGGGTCGCCTCGGTTGCGGCAGAAACATCCTATGCGCCTAAAGGTGCAACCGGGTGGGGCGTGCGCGCGCTGAGCCGCTTTGTTCAGGACAATTTTGAGTAACTCCGTGGGCGCTGTCTATTTCTACCACCTGACCCGTCAGCCGCTGGAATGCACCTTGCCGGTTCTTCTGGACAGGGCGCGGCAGGCCGGGTGGAAGATCGCCGTGCGGGGTACTGATCCCGCGCGGATGGACTGGCTGGACGAAAGGCTGTGGCTGGGGCCGGAAGATGGGTTTTTGCCTCATGGCCGGGCGGGTGGCCCTCATGACGCGAAGCAACTCATTTTGTTGACGACTGAGATGCAGGCAGCCAACGGGCCGTCCTGCGTGATGGCCGTCGATGGCGCGCCTGTCGAACCCGATGAGGCGAACGCTCTGGACCGAGTGTGCATCCTGTTTGACGGCAATGACCCGCAGGCGGTTCAGCATGCCCGGGGACAATGGAAGGCGTTGACGGGTGCCGGATGCGCGGCCAAGTACTGGTCCGAGGAATCGGGCCGGTGGGAGATGAAGGCCGAGGCATAACGCCTTACTTCAATGATATTTTCAGGAGATTGAAAGATGGAAATGAAGCCCTTGGGCCGCACGGGTATCATGGTTTCGGACCTGTGTCTGGGCACGATGACCTTTGGTACGCAGACCACCGAATCCGATGCGCATACACAGATCGAAATGGCGCTGGAGGCCGGTATCAACTTTGTCGATGCGGCCGAGATGTATCCGGTCAACCCAATTTCAAAAGAGACGGTAGGGCGCACCGAAGAGATACTGGGTAACTGGAACGCCGCAAACCCTTCGCGGCGTGCTGACTATGTTCTGGCAACCAAGCATTCCGGGGCGGGTTTCGCGCATGCGCGTGATGGCGCGCCCATTTCGGGTCAGACAATCCCTGAGGCGATCGAAGGCTCGCTGCGTCGCCTGAAAACGGATTGTATCGACCTGTATCAGTTCCACTGGCCCAATCGGGGCAGCTATATGTTCCGTCAGAACTGGACCTACGCGCCGTCGGGTCACAACACAGACGAGGTGCTGGACAATATGCGGGACTGCCTTGAGGCGCTGCAAGCGCAGGTCGACAAGGGCAACATCCGCGCTTTTGGCCTGTCGAACGAAAGCGCATGGGGCACCGCGCAGTGGCTGCGACTGGCCGAAGCCGGGGTGGGTCCACGCGTCGCTTCGGTGCAGAATGAGTACTCTTTGATGTGCCGGCATTTCGATACGGATATGGCCGAACTGAGTGTCCATGAGGATGTGGGGTTAATGGCCTTTTCACCACTGGCTGCCGGGTTCCTGACCGGCAAGTATCAGGGGGGCGCGGTGCCCGAAGGGTCGCGCATGTCATTGGTTCCAGAAATGGGTGGACGGCATCGATCCCGCGCGTTTGATGCGGTTGGGGCCTACCTTGAGGTTGCTGCGCGTCATGGATTGGACCCGGTGCATATGGCCTTAGCCTGGTGTCAGAAACGGCCGTTCATGTTGTCGGCGATCTTTGGCGCAACAACGGTTGAGCAGCTTGCCCACATTCTGCATGGCAAGGACCTACAGCTATCCGATGAGGTGTTGGCGGACATTACCGAGGCGCACCGCGCGCATCCGATGCCGTTCTAGGGGGCGCTGCCCCCGCCGCGCGTGGCGCGCGACTCCCCCGGGATATTTTTAGCCAGATGAAGGGGATCTGGTCAGTGATGAGTGGGCTGTGTCCGCTCTTGTCGCAGATCGCGGGCCGAGAGGCCGTGTGCGGTGCGGAAGGCGCGGGCGAAGCTGGATTGTGAGCCGAAGCCCGTGGCCAGCGCCACATCCATCAGGGGCATGTCGGTGTCGGTGACGAGACGGCGCGCCTCGGCCAGGCGCAGTTGCAGATAGTGGTCTTGCGGCGTGGTGTTCAGGCGCAGGCGGAACTGCTGCTGCAAGGTGCGTGGGCTGGTGCCCAGGGTCTCGGCGATGTCGGAAAGCGGCAAGGGTTCGTCCAGTGACGATTCCATCAGGGTGTTGGCCTTGGCCGTCAGCGCCGTGTGGCGGTGCGGGGCGCCGATGCGACTTTGCGGTTTTGTCGGGGCAGGGGCACCGTCATAGAGGAACAGGCCGGACACCCGCGCGGCAAAGCCTGCCCCGTGCCGGGCGGCGATTATGTGCAGCATCATTTCAACGGCTGGAATAGCCCCGCCGGATGTCAGGCGATTGCCCGAGACCGTGAAACGGTCAGGGCGCACGTCAACTTCGGGGAACCGGTTGGCGAAGTTGTCCAGGTCTTCCCAATGTGTGGTGGCGGAATGTCCGTCCAGAAGGCCCGCTTCGGCGAGCAGCCAGGGGCCGCCGTCAATACCGGCCATGGTTGCGCCGCCGCTGGCAATGCGGCGCAAGCCGGCCAGCAGGCTGGGTGTGGCGTGGCGCGCCAGTTGGAACCCGGCCACCACGATCATCAGATCGCAGCTTTGCAGACGGGCCAAAGGAATTCCGGGAACGGTCAGGGCGCTGGTCAGCAGGGCTGGTTCCGCTGTAGCGGTCACATAGTCCCAGTCAAATGCGGGGCGATCTGCAAGCCGATTGGCTGCGCGCATCGGGTCAACGGCCGAAGCGAAGCTGAGCGTGTTGCATTCATCCAGCACCAAAACCGCTGTTTTGAGCGCGCGATGTTCGGGCTGCAGTATGTTTTTTGCGGATTTCATCAAGTCTGATTCGCATTCTGGCAAGTGTTTCCACAAGGCTGCGTCAGACTCGGGCCCGAAAGCAAATCAGAATCCGGGGAGAAGTCTGGGGAAAACCTAGGGCAAAACCGGGTATAACTTGGGGAAAACGTCATGCCTCTGGAAATGAACCGCGAAGTCTTCATCACCTGTGCCATAACCGGATCGGGCGGAACGCAGGATCGCAGCCCGCATGTGCCGCGCTCACCGCAGCAGATTGCAGATAGTGCGATCGCAGCGGCCAAGGCCGGGGCCGCCGTAGTCCATTGCCATGTGCGCGATCCGGAAACCGGAGTGCCCAGCCGTCGTCTGGACCTATATCGCGAGGTGACAGACCGCATTCGCGACGCTGATGTGGACGTTGTGTTGAACCTCACGGCCGGGATGGGCGGGGACATCGTGTTTGGTGGGGTGGAATCTCCGTTTCCGGTGGCCGAGGGCACCGACATGGTTGGCGCGTCCGAGCGTGTGGCGCATATCGCAGAGTGTCTGCCGGAGATCTGCACCTTGGATTGCGGCACCATGAACTTTGCCGAGGCCGACTATGTCATGACCAACACCCCCGGCGCGCTGCGGGCGATGGGTCAGATGATGACGGACATGGGCGTCAAGCCTGAGATCGAAGCCTTTGACACTGGTCATCTTTGGTTTGCCAAGCAGTTGGTGAAAGAGGGTATTTTGGAACCCAACGCTCTGGTTCAACTATGTATGGGCGTGCCGTGGGGGGCGCCGGATGATCTGAACACCTTTATGGCGATGGTGAATAACGTGCCGGATGACTGGACGTTCAGTGCGTTCTCTTTGGGTCGGAACCAGATGGCCTATGTCGCGGCCACTGTTTTGGCGGGTGGTAACGTGCGCGTCGGTCTGGAGGACAACCTGTGGCTGGACAAGGGCGTGCTGGCCGAGAACTGGCAGTTGGTGGAACGTGCCGGGACCATCATCGAGAATATGGGCGCGCGGGTGATTGGGCCTGCAGAGGTGCGTGAGAAGCTTGGCTTGGTCAAGCGCGCACCGGTGGCGAAGTAAGCGCGGATTTGGGGCCAGCCCCGTCGCCATCTGGGCTTGTACCAGTGGCGCCACAGATGGCGACCCCCGGGATATTTTCGGCCAGATGAAGAGGCGGATCGAAGTGAATACAGCGGCAATCATTGGTGGTGGCGTGATCGGCGGCGGGTGGGCTGCACGGTTTCTGCTGAACGGGTGGGATGTGCGGGTCTTTGATCCGGACCCAGAGGCCGAGCGCAAGATTGGTGAAGTTCTAGACAATGCGCGGCGGTCTTTGCCAGGGTTGAGCGATGTGCCACTGCCGCCCGAGGGCGCGCTGACCTTCCATGCGGACATGTCTGAGGCCGTTCGCGGGGCGCAGTGGATTCAGGAGAGTGTGCCAGAGCGGTTGGACCTGAAAGTGAAGGTTTACAGGGGCTTGCAGGAAGCATGTGATCCAGATGCGATCATCGGGTCGTCGACCAGCGGGTTCAAGCCGTCAGAGCTGCAGGAGGGTGCTCTGCGTCCTGAACAGATCGTGGTGACGCATCCCTTCAACCCGGTTTACCTGTTGCCTTTGATCGAATTGGTTCCGACCGACAGGAACCCAGCAGAAATGGTGGCACGTGCGCAAGAACTGTTGAAATCCGTGGGGTTCTTCCCTCTGCACGTCAAGAAAGAGATCGACGCCCATATCGCGGACCGTTTTCTTGAGGCCGTCTGGCGCGAGGCGCTTTGGCTGGTCAAGGATGGCATCGCCACCACCGAAGAAATCGACGAGGCCATCCGCATGGGCTTTGGCATCCGTTGGGCGCAGATGGGTCTATTCGAGACTTACCGCGTGGCCGGTGGCGAGGCTGGGATGCGGCACTTTATGGCTCAGTTTGGGCCAGCGCTGAAATGGCCCTGGACCAAGCTGATGGACGTGCCCGAATTTACGGATGAGTTGGTGGACATGATCGCTGACCAGTCGGATGCGCAGTCGGGGATGCACTCGATCCGCGAGTTGGAGCGTATCCGAGACAACAATCTTGTGGGGATGATGCGGGCGCTCAAGGCGCAGAACTGGGGTGCGGGGGCGGTCCTGAACCAGCATGATTCCGTATTGAAGCCCGGTGCCTTGCCAACGATCGACCAAGCCGATCTGAGCCGGCCGATCCTGACCGTCGCGCGTGCGGTTCCGTTGGATTGGACGGACTATAACGGCCACATGAACGAAGCGCGGTATCTTGAGGCGTTCGCCGCCGCCACGGATCGGTTCATGGAGATCATGGGCTGTGACGCGGACTATATCGCCTCGGGTGGCAGCTATTTCACCGCCGAGAACCACATCCGCTATATCGACGAAGTGCATGCGGGCGCGAAGATCGAGGTGCGCACGCAGTTGCTGCTAGGGCAGGGCAAGAAACTGCATGTTTTCCACAGCATGTATGAGGGCGACAAGCTGCTGGCCACGGGCGAGAGTTTTCTGCTGCATGTCAGCCTTGAGACCCGCCGCCCCAGTGCTCCGTCGGCCGAGATTGAGGCGGCGATGGCGCGGATTGCCGAAGCTCAGGCGGGCTTGCCATATCCTGAAGGCGCGGGTGCCGCGATCCGCAAACCGTCATGAGCGGGCGTGTCCTGATCACGGCCGGCGCTTCGGGCGTCGGTCGAGCCATGGCCGAGGCGTTTGACGCGGCGGGTGCGCAGGTCTGGGTGGCCGATCTGGACCCAGAGGCTTTGTCGCATTGCCCCTCACACTGGAAAAGGTCTGAAACCAACGTCGCTGAAGAAACGGCTGTAGCAGACATATTCGCGCGGATAGAAGCCGAATGGGGCGGGTTGGATACGCTGTGCGCCAATGCAGGTGTCGCGGGGCCGACGGCGTCGATCGAAGATGTGGCGGTTGAGGATTGGCGGGCGTGCCTGTCGGTAAATCTGGAAGGTGCGTTTTTGTGTGCGAAAT
This sequence comes from Ruegeria sp. CL6, assembly GCF_056536465.1. Taxonomy (NCBI): domain Bacteria; kingdom Pseudomonadati; phylum Pseudomonadota; class Alphaproteobacteria; order Rhodobacterales; family Roseobacteraceae; genus Ruegeria; species Ruegeria sp. CL6. The sequence continues at coordinate 409,684 of NZ_JBQFPR010000001.1, read as the reverse complement.
ACGCCGCGCCGATCATGAAGCGTCAGAATAGCGGTGCGGTGGTGATCACATCGTCAACTGCCGGACAATACGGATACCCCAATCGCGCGCCCTATGCGGCAGCGAAATGGGGAGTGATCGGCCTGGCCAAGACGCTGGCGATGGAGCTTGGGCCGTTTGGCGTGCGTTGTAACACCATTTGCCCCGGCGCTGTGGAAGGACCGCGCATGGAGGGCGTGCTAGAGCGCGAGGCGGCGGCCAAGGGCATGACCCGTGACCAGGTGTATGACGGCTACGCGTCCGGCACATCAATGGGACGTTTTGTGGAAGGACAGGACATAGCGAATATGGCCGTGTTCCTCGCGTCGGATGCGGCACGGCTGGTGTCGGGGCAGGTGATCGCCGTGGACGGCCATACCGTCAACCCCGATCCAAAACTCTGACTATCCCTGATTTGGCCCGCGTATTTGGCGGATGGTCTGACGAACAGCCTGCCAGTCCTGCGCTTGTTGCATGTTTCCGGCGGCCTCGCATTCGCGCATTTTCAGCGCGGCTTCCGCCTCGGCGCGGTCACCATGTGCCGAGTAAAGGGCACGTGCGTATTGTGCGGTTTGTAGTGCGTCCATTCCAGTGGTCCTCCGTCATTGTTCGGAATGCCCGTAAGTTCGCGCCAACCGACGATAGCACAGGAAAGACCCTAACGCATCTTTTCGCGTAAGCGTTGAAGATGTGTAGGAAACTGCCTGGCAGTCACATCTGCCTCGCGGACCAGAGTATCAAAGTGGCGGGTAAAGGTCTCGATCCGGTCGCGATCCCGAAAGGCCATATAGTGACTGCCCGCGTAAAAAACACACATCAGCGGCCCAAAGATTGTCACTGGCGCAGAATACAATCGTTTCGCGTCAAACAGGTAAATCCGCATACGCGGGTAGAACTGCTCGCACAGGGCAAGCAACTGGTCGATTTGCTCTAGCCGGGTTTGCAGGTTGAGACCTTCGTAATAGCCGGTCGCGTTCGCAAAGCTGTCGATCTCATACAGCGGCATCGCGATTTCATAGTCGGACTGCGCACTTCGCATCCATGTCAGGCGATCATTTGACGCTCCGATTGCCTGATCTGCCGTTCTGCCCAGATGCGGAGCATACTCCCATTCAAGCACCGCGCGGGTCTTCAACATGTCAGGCAAAGTCGCTGGAACATAACGGATTTTGTAGCCCGCAGCCTCTTTGTGCCATTCAAATATCCGCTCATCCACGAGGGCGCGTGGCGCTTCTGTCATGGTGAGTGAGCTTGCCAGCAACTCTGCCGCGCTTTCAGGGCGGTCAGACAGGCTCAGCAGCCAATCCGCTGACACGCCCAAGGCCGAAGCGCAACTGCCGACCACATGCGCGTTAGGTAGTCGCGCGCCGTCGTCGGTCAAAAGCTGCGACACGGTTGAGCGGTCCACACCAATGTCGCGCGCCAATGCGCTCTGACTGATGTGCCTTTCTTCCATCGCGCGGGCTAGACGCTGTCGGAACTGCGCCGCGCGGTCTCGTTTGTCGACTTTATCCCACATGTGTTTGAAAATATCACAGCTGATGAATTTTGTTAATCATATTCAGAATTTTCAACCTGACACGTTGTCCGTAATTCTTGAGACATAACAAGAATATGGGTGACGGAATGGAAACACGACAAAGATCGGTCGTGAAGGCGGTGCTGTGGAATGCAATGGGTCTGATCGTGATGACCCTTGTTGGGCTGATGGCAACAGGGTCCGCTGCGATCGGTGGGACATTGGCGATTGTGAACACGGCGACCGGTTTGACGCTTTATGTGATTTACGAACGTGTTTGGGCGGGCATCGCATGGGGCCGCAATGTCTGAGCGCAAGGGACCTGAATGGATCACCTTCGCGTTGATTCTGGCATGTTACGCAGCTTGGCTGGGGGTGATTTTTTACACGCCTGTGTGGGTGGCAATCCCGGCGATGGGGCTTGTCGCGGCCATGCACTCCTCACTGACGCATGAAGCGTTGCACGGGCATCCATTCCGGCAAAACTGGTTGAATGAGGCTTTGATGGCTCTGCCGTTGACGCTGTTCATTCCGTATCAGCGTTTTCGGGACCTGCACCTTGCCCACCATCGGGACGCGACCTTGACCGATCCGTATGACGACCCGGAATCGAATTATCTCGACCCGAAGGTCTGGGGCCGTCTGCACGGTTGGCAAAGGCTGCTGCTATCAGCGAACAACACTCTGTTGGGGCGTATCGTTCTGGGCCCGGCGATAGGGCAATATGTCTTTACGCGGCAGGAAATGCGCGCCGCCTTTCGTGGTGACCGGAATGTCCTGAGGGCGTGGGGGCTGCATCTGGTCGGGGTCGCTGTGGTTCTCTGGGTCGTTGCGCAGTCCGGCATGCCGATATGGGCCTATATCCTGTCTGCCTATATCGGGCTGGGTCTGGTGAAGATCCGAACCTTTCTGGAACACAGGGCGCACGAAGATGCAGGTGCCAGAACCGTCATCGTCGAAGATCGAGGGCCGTTGGCATTTCTGTTCCTGAACAACAACCTGCACGTGGTCCATCACATGAACCCGAGCGCGCCGTGGTATCGGCTGCCTTCGTTGTACCGCAAGGGAAAGGACCGCTATCTGGATAGGAACGAATCCTACGTGTATCGCTCATATGCCGAGATTTTCCGCGCGTTCCTAGTTCGCGCGAAGGACCCGGTCGCGCATCCTCTCTGGCCACGGGATTGATTTAAGGCCACAAGGGTCGGCATGAGCCTTTGGATTCCTGTCACTCTTGCGGCCGCGTCTTTTCAAACCGTTCGCTTTATGCTGCAAAAATCGCTGAGCAGCGTGAAGCTGACTGCGGCTGGCGCGACATTTGCGCGGTTTGCCTATTCGATGCCTTTGGCGGTCCTTGGGTTGGTCGTGGCCGTGATGCTGACCGGACACGGCCTGCCGCAGCTGACCGCCAAGTTCTGGCTGTTTGCCGTGATTGGCGGAACAAGTCAGATTCTGGCAACGATCTGTGTGGTCGCTTTGTTCAAGCAGCGCAATTTTGCCGTTGGGATCACCTTTAAGAAAACCGAAGTTATCCAGACCGCCATCGTAGGGTTTCTGGTCCTTGGCGATCAGGTGTCGGCGGGGGCGTTTGCGGCGATCATTCTGGGACTGACAGCGGTTCTGTTGCTGTCGAAAAACCCCGGCGGGGACGGGGCGTGGTGGAAACACCTGACCAATCGCGCCTCACGGCTGGGGTTGGGGTCGGGTGTTCTGTTCGCGTTTTCCTCGGTCAGTTACCGAGGGGCATCGTTGGAGCTGGGTGATATCGACGCATGGTTTCGGGCGCTGGTGACACTGGCCGTTGTGGTGTCATTCCAGTTTCTCAGCATGGGTCTTTGGTTGCTGTGGCGGGACCGGGCCGAGTTACGGGCCGTCTGGGACACGCGCCAGACCGGAGTATTTGTCGGCCTTACCAGCCTGACCGGGTCATTCTGCTGGTTTCTGGCCTTCACATTGCAGAACGCGGCATATGTCAAAGCGCTGGGGCAGGTCGAGCTGATCCTGAGCCTTTTCGCTTCGCTGCTGTTCTTCCGCGAGACCATCACCCGGCGTGAGATCGCCGGGATGACATTGCTGGGCGCGTCGATTCTGGTGCTGGTTCTGTCGATTTAACCGGCGCGACGCTCATCAAAGCTGAGCGCGATAAAGCTGGGCAGATGATCGCCCATGCCCACAACAGCCGCGCCACCGCCGTCGCGACGATTGCGGCCCTTGGGCTCTTTGTCCCTTTTGCGGTCGCTCTTTTTGCTGTCGCTCTTACTCTCATCCGAAGGCTTGGCCTTCTTTTCGCGCTTGGGCGCGTCGGATTTCGGCTCGTCCTTGACCGGGTTGTCGATCCGAGGGATTTCCTTCTGGATCAGCTTTTCGATCGCATCCAGCGCCTTTTCATCGCGACCCGAGCAGATCGTGATCGCCTTGCCCTCGCGACCGGCGCGACCTGTTCGGCCGATCCGGTGCACGTAGTCCTCGGCATGGCCGGGCACGTCGAAATTGAACACGTGGCTGACCGACGGGATATCCAGCCCGCGCGCGGCCACGTCCGATGCTACCAACAGGCGCAGTGACCCGTCACGGAACCCATCCAGCGTTTTCATGCGCTGCGACTGGTCCAGATCGCCATGGATGGCGGCGGCGTTATAGCCGTATTTCTTCAGCGATTTCGCGCAGATATCCACATCGGTCTTGCGGTTGCAGAAGATGATCGCGTTGGTGCATTTATCACCCTCGGCGTCGATCAGCGCGCGCAGGACTTTGCGTTTATTGCTGGCCTCACGGTCGCGGCGACCGCCTTTGAACATGACGACGCCCTGTTCGATGGTCTCTGACGCCGTTGCTTGGCGGGCAACCTCGATCCGGGCAGGGGCCGACAGGAAAGTGTCTGTAATTCGTTCAATCTCGGACGCCATAGTAGCCGAGAAGAACAGAGTCTGGCGGGTGAACGGCGTCAGCGAGAAGATGCGCTCGATATCGGGGATGAACCCCATGTCCAGCATCCGGTCGGCCTCATCCACCACCATGATCTGAACGCCGGTCAGCAGCAGCTTGCCGCGCTCAAAATGATCCAGCAGACGACCCGGTGTGGCGATCAGAACGTCCACCCCACGGTCGATCAGTGCCTCTTGTTCTTTGAAGCTGACGCCGCCGATCAACAGCGCTTTGGTCAGTTTCAGGTGCTTGGTGTAGGTGTCGAAGTTTTCCGCCACCTGCGCTGCCAGTTCCCGCGTCGGGCACAGCACCAGCGAACGCGGCATCCGCGCACGCGCACGGCCACGGGCCAACAGGGTGATCATCGGCAGGGTAAAACTTGCGGTCTTGCCGGTGCCTGTCTGGGCGATGCCAAGAACGTCCTTACCCTCAAGCGCAGGGGGAATCGCACCTTCCTGGATCGGGGTGGGGGTTTCGTATCCGGCTTCCTCAATTGCTTTGAGGACCTTCGGGTTCAGGTTCAGTTCGTTAAACTTTGTCATGTATGTCCGTTTTTGCGGACACTAGACCTGGCCCGCACGTCAAAGGAGTGCCGGGCCCGGATGGCCATACGCAGCAGCGCGCATTTCGGCTTGGCGGGGACATAACAAAATCGTTGATCGGGGTCAAATGAAGACGAATTAACGTAGCGGCGATCCGAACTGCTGGAGATTTCCTGCAACAATTCAGACGCTTCCGGGGAAGTGTTTCGCAAGCTTTTCATCGAGGTGCAGCGGTCGGTGCCGAATAAGGCCGTACTGTTCAAGTCTTGCATGCACCAAGGGGTCCGCGCCGCTGAGTTCGTCAAAGAATGTGCGCAGCGCGTCCTGTCCGCCTTCGACTTCTATCCACGCCAGCAGTTCATTCTTGTTCATGCCACCAAGTTCGCGGGGAACGTTGGGGGACATGCCGGGTTGATAAGAACCGCGTTCAAACCGGAACTGGTAGTGCGCAAGAAAGTGGTCCCAGTCTGGGGCATGCCTGTGGCAAAGATCAACTTGCTGCAGTTCCTCTTTGCAGGGCGATAGTTCTCCGTGCTGAAACACGTTGTGAATACGAAGGCTAACTTTAGGCCGCCCGGTTCGCACGAACAGCTTTCCCTGCACGTGGCTCAGGAATCCGCCCAGAACGAATGCGCCGTAATTGGGATAGAGCGTTTGGACGATGTTCTCGCGCTCGGACCCAGCGGGAATATGGGCTTTGTACTGGTCGATACCGCCTGCAATCGCTTCGATCGGGCGGACGCGGACACCAAGCAGTTGGTCCGGGACCGCGCTGAGTAGGCTGGAGATCGAGCTTTCGGACCAGAGGAACTCATCGACATCTATGTGCGCCAGCCAATCCTCTTGCGCCTTGCGGTAGGTAAAGGTGGCGTTTGCCGTCTGCCGGGTTTGGTGCTTGTCCGGGCGTTCACGTTTACGATGGGCCCAGAACCCGGCGTCGCAGTTGCGAACCTCGATTTTTGGGTGACGGTTCAGGGCGTTGAAGGCGCGCGGGATGGGTTCGTCCAGATAGAGGTAGATGCGGTCGACGCCGAGGTCCAGATGATACGCAGCGAACTTTAGTATGTCCGAGGACAAGCCGCGGACTGTTGAGACGATGCCCCAGCTTGGGGCATCACTCGTCATGCAAGACCCTTGGGCCGATCACGTCATCATCTCTTTCGTGGCCGTCAGGTTCAGTTCGGGATAGTCACGCACGACCCGGTCAATGTCCCATTGCAGGCGTGTCAGATAAACGATGTCGCCGTCATGATCATGGGCGATGTGCTGCTTGTTGGCGTTGACGAATTTCTCAACCTCGGCCTTGTCGCCACTAACCCAGCGGGCCGAGGTGAACTGCGACGCCTCAAACCGCACGGGCAGGCCGTATTCCATCTCGATCCGGCTGGCGAGCACTTCAAACTGCAGGGCACCGACAACGCCGACGATAAAACCCGAGCCAATTGAGGGCTTGAACACCTTGGCCGCGCCTTCTTCGGCAAACTGCATCAGCGCTTTTTCCAGGTGCTTGGCCTTCATCGGATCAGCCGCGCGAACTGATTGCAGCAGTTCCGGGGCGAACGAAGGGATACCGGTCACGCGCAGCGCCTCACCCTCGGTCAGGGTGTCTCCGATGCGCAACTGACCGTGGTTGGGGATGCCGATGATGTCCCCGGCCCAAGCCTCGTCCGCCAATTCACGGTCGGACGCCAGAAACAGGACGGGATTCGAGATCGCCATCGGTTTTTTTGACCGCACATGGGTCAGCTTCATGCCACGCTTGAAATGGCCCGAGGCCATGCGGACAAACGCCACCCGGTCGCGGTGCTTGGGGTCCATGTTGGCCTGCACTTTGAAGACAAACCCGGCCACCTTCTTTTCATCCGGCGCGATCTGACGTGGTTCCGCCGATTGCACCTGCGGTTGCGGGCCGTAGGCACCGATGCCTTCCATCAGTTCCTTGACGCCGAACGAGTTTATGGCCGAGCCGAACCAGATCGGGGTCATGTGGCCTTCCAGGACGGCTTGCGGGTCCAGCGCGGGCAGCAACTCGCGCGCCATCTCGACCTCTTCCAGCAGCTTCTCAAGCAGGTGTTCGGGCACGTGTTTCGCCAGCTTGGGATCGTCCAGCCCGTCGATCTGGATGCTTTCTGCCACTTTGTTGCGGTCGGCGCGGTCCATCAGCTCTAGCCGGTCACGCAGCATGTCATAGCAGCCGATGAAATCGCGCCCCACACCAATCGGCCACGCGGCGGGCGTGACGTCGATGGCGAGCATCTCCTGAATTTCGTCGATGATCTCAAAGGTATCGCGGCTTTCGCGGTCCATCTTGTTACAGAAGGTCAGGATGGGCAGATCGCGCAGGCGGCAAACCTCGAACAGTTTCTGCGTCTGGCTTTCCACACCCTTCGCGCCGTCGATCACCATCACGGCGGCGTCTACGGCGGTCAGCGTGCGATAGGTGTCTTCCGAGAAATCGCTGTGACCGGGCGTGTCCACCAGATTGAACCGGAAGTTCCCATAGTCAAACGACATGGCCGAGGCCGAGACCGAGATGCCTCGATCCTTCTCCATCTGCATGAAGTCCGAGCGCGTGCGCCGCGCCTCACCCTTGGCGCGGACCTGACCGGCCATCTGAATGGCGCCCCCATACAGCAGGAACTTTTCCGTCAGCGTCGTCTTGCCCGCATCCGGGTGCGAGATGATAGCGAATGTCCGGCGCCGGGCGATCTCGGGCGGCAGGGAGGGTTGGTTCGAGGTATCAAGCATATTCGCGCGTATAGGCGGGGAATCCCGCCGAAGCAAGACAAAGGGGGTGGTTAGAATCGTGTGCTTGTGGCAATAAGAACATATAGTGAACAAATGGTGGAGTGGATCAATGAATTTGAAGGAAATCGCAGACGAGCTCGTCGCAGGCTGCCGCGAGGGTCGCGCCAAAGAGAATTTGGAAAAACTCTATGCCGAGGATGCCGTTTCGGTCGAGGGGCAGGATTTTATGAATATGGGCCGCGAAACACAGGGTCGGGATGCGATCCGTGGCAAGCAGGAGTGGTGGGAAGGCGCACACGAAGTTTCGGGTGCCTCGGTCAGTGATCCGTTCCCGCACGGCGACGATCGATTTGCCGTGATTTTTGCGGTACAGGGCAAGGTGAAAGAGACCGGTGAAACCTTTGATATGCAAGAGGTCGGCGTCTATCACGTGGCGAACGGCCAGATCGTTCGCGAAGAGTTCTTTTACTAACGCACCCTGAAATCTGGTCTTCCCCGCCTGGCCGGTGCTAGACATGCGGGCAACAACAGATGGGGAGGATCATATGGATCTGGGAATCAAAGGAAAACGTGCGCTGGTTTGTGCCAGCAGCAAAGGCTTGGGTCTGGGTTGTGCCGAGGCTTTGGCCGCAGCGGGCGTCGATCTGGTGATGAACGCGCGCGGGGCCGAGGCGTTAGAGTTTGAAGCCGCGCGGTTGCGCTCAGACTATGGCGTGGACGTTCAGACAGTGGCGTGTGATGTCACCTCATCGGACGGTCAGGAGCGGGTTATTAATGCCGCGCAAGGTGTTGATATCCTTGTGACAAACGCGGGCGGCCCTCCTCCGGGTATGTGGTCGGATTGGGAGCGTGAGGATTTCATCAAAGCGCTGGACGCCAACATGCTGACACCGATTGCGTTCATGAAAGCCTTGCTGCCGGGGATGATGGACAAAGGCTGGGGGCGCGTGGTCAACATAACCTCGCAATCCGTGCGCGCGCCGATCGCGGTGCTGGGCCTGTCCAATGCGGCACGGACCGGGCTGACGGGCTATGTGGCCGGAACCTCGCGCCAAGTGGCCCCGCATGGGGTGACGATCAACAACCTGTTGCCGGGCATTCATGCGACGGATCGTGCGAATGCGCTGGATGGTGGCGTGTCGGCCCAAAAGGGTATTTCAATCGACGAGGCACGCGCCGAGCGTGCCGCCACGATCCCGGCACGACGCTACGGCTCGCGCGAAGAATTCGGCGCGACCTGCGCATTTCTGTGTTCGCAGCACGCCGGTTTCATCGTCGGGCAGAACATCTTGCTGGATGGCGGAGCAACCAACCTGACGATGTAACAATGGCGCAGAACTTTTCTCTTAAAGATCAGCTTTTTAACGCAGATAAAACCCGCTATCTGGCGGGGTTGTTTGCGGCCGCCAGCCCGTCTTTTGATGGGCAGGCGTTTGAGAGAAACGTAATGTCCCGCCTGCCTGATCTTGAGTTGAAAGAACGTATGGCGTGGATCGCCGCGTGCCTGCAACAGGCCGTTCCCGGTGATCTGCCGGACATCGCGCCGACGTTGTTGGAGGCTTTGCCGCCCCCGTTGGACCCGACCAAGTCAGATGACGACTTCGGGGATTTTATCTTTGCCCCGTTGGGCGATTGGGTTGTGGACGTTGGGTTGGATCATCCCGATCTGGCGCTGGATGTGATCGAAGAGCTGACGCAGAGGTTTTCAATGGAATGGGCCATTCGCCCATTCCTGAACCACCATCCTGACAAGGTGATGGCGCGCATGGAGGGTTGGTGCGATCACGACAGCTATCACGTGCGCAGACTGGTCAGCGAAGGCACACGGCCCAGGCTTCCTTGGGGGCAGGCGGTTGGGCTGGACCTGACTGATCCGCTGCCATTTCTTGACCGGCTGCATGTGGACAAGACCCGATATGTGACACGTTCGGTCGCCAACCATCTGAATGATATTACAAAAAAGGATCCCGAGCTGGTTCTGGGCCGTTTGCAAAGCTGGTCACGGGACGCGCAGCAGGATGCCGAGGAATTGCGGTGGATGACCACGCACACTCTGCGCGGACTGGTTAAATCGGGCCACCCGGAGGCCATGAAGATTCTGGGCTTCGATCCCGAGGCTGAGATTTCGGCAAGTGTCGCTGTTCTCGGTGAAGCAAGGATCGGTGGGGCGCTGGAGTTTGATGTGGTGCTGAATGGAGATGGTGATCAGCCGGTTCTGGTGGATTATATCGTTCACTTTCAACGCCCTGGGGGAAAGACCTCAGCCAAGGTGCGCAAGCTCAAGCAATCGACTTTGCGCGACGGAATGTTGAGGCTGGCCAAGAAACACAAGCTTAAGGCCGATGCGACAACCTTCAAGCTGGTTCCCGGTGCGCACAGGTTGGAGATTCAGGTAAATGGCCGGGTGCGCGCGGGCGTTGATTTCGATCTGTTGGACTAAGGTGGGCAACTCACAGTTCTGTTAGATGCCGGAGGCTTGGATTGCACCTGAGACCGCTCTGAACTAGCAGGTTTAAGACGCGAAATACGGGGAACCTTACGATGAAGCATGAGTCGGTGCAGAACTACTATGGCGAAGTCTTGCAAGGCAGTTCGGACCTGCAGACCAACGCATGTTGCACGCCAGATGATATGCCGGATCACGTAAAGAAAATTCTTTCGCAAATTCATGACGATGTGCTGACCCGTTACTATGGATGCGGGTTGATCGCGCCGCTTGATCTTGAGGGGATGAGCATTCTCGATCTGGGCTGCGGGGCCGGGCGCGACGTGTACGCCCTGTCCGCGATGGTCGGCGAAAAAGGCCGCGTGGTTGGCGTGGACATGACGCCCGAGCAACTGGACGTCGCCCGCGCGCATCAGGACTTTCACGCACAGGCCTTTGGTCATGGCGCGTCGAATGTTGAATTCCATCATGGATATATCGAAAAGCTGGACGAACTGGACCTTGAGCCGGGCTCGTTCGACATCATCGTCTCGAACTGCGTGATCAATCTGGCCACAGACAAAGAGGCGGTTTTACGCGGGGCGCACCGTCTGCTGAAAGAAGGCGGCGAGATGTATTTCTCGGACGTTTACGCCGACCGGCGCGTGCCGCAAGCCATGGCCGAGGATGAGGTTCTGTACGGCGAATGCCTGTCCGGGGCGCTGTATTGGAATGATTTCCTGTCGATTTCGCGCAAGGCAGGCTTTGGTGACCCGCGCCGCGTGACCCACCGTCCGCTGACCATTGAAAACCCGGTGTTGGAGGCGCGCGTTGCGCCGTTGAAGTTCCTCTCGGCAACGTATCGTTTGTTCAAACTGCCAGAGCTGGAGCCCGCTTGCGAGGATTACGGCCAGGCGGTGATCTACAAGGGCACAATCCCTCACGCTCCGCATCTGTTTGAACTGGACGACCACCATGCAATTGAAACCGGCAAGGTCTTTCCGGTGTGCGGCAATACAGGGATGATGTTGAAAAACACGCGATTTGCCCGGCATTTCGACTTCATCGGCGATTTCTCGACCCATTACGGCATTTTTGAAGGGTGTGGCGGCGAAAGCCCATTTGAAGCCACCGCAGAAGCGCCGTCAGGCGGGTGCTGCTGATCTCTTGCACCTAAGAGGCGGGGTTGCTATCCCGGCCCAAGCCCGATGGTTTTGATCGGGAAAGGCAACGGGGTCCATCGGTGACAGTAGACGCAACTCCTCCACGGCTGGAAATCCGCAACCTGATCGCGCGGTATGAGGGGCGGGTTGTTGTGGATGACGTGTCTTTGACCGTGCAAGCGGGGCAGGTGACTTGCCTGCTGGGACCATCGGGATGCGGCAAGTCGACGACGCTGCGCATGATTGCCGGGGTCGAGATGCAAGAATCCGGCGAGATTTACGTCGATGGAAAGCTGATTTGCGATACCGTTTTTCGGGTACCCCCGGAACGTCGCGAGATCGGGCTTATGTTTCAGGACTTTGCGTTGTTCCCACATCTAAGCGTGGCGGACAATGTGGCTTTTGGGTTGAAGGGTCACAGAGACGAAAAACGCACGCGGGTGGAAGAGCTTCTGCGCAAAGTTGATCTGATGCGATTCATGGATAGCTATCCGCATCACCTGTCGGGCGGCGAGCAGCAGCGGGTAGCGCTTGCGCGGGCCTTGGCGCCGCGCCCTCGGATCATGCTGATGGACGAGCCTTTTTCAGGCCTCGACAACCGCCTTCGCGACGGTATCCGCGACGAGACGCTTGCGATCCTCAAAGAGGAGGACGCGGCCGTCGTTCTGGTTACGCATGAACCAGAAGAAGCGATGCGCATGGCCGACGAAATCGCGCTGATGCGCAGAGGCAAGATTGTTCAGCAAGGCGCGCCGTACAACGTCTATACCCGCCCCGCTGACAAGGCCGCGGTCGCTTTCTTTAGTGATGTCAATGTGTTGAACGCGCAAGTTAATGGAGCGTTGGCCGACACTCCGTTTGGTCAGTTTCTTGCTCCGGGCGTGCCGGATGGCACGAATGTCGAGATCGTATTCCGGCCTCAACACCTGCGGCTGGATTTTGACCGCAACGGCAAAGGTCCACTTCCAACTGCGACTGACGGCGTTGCGGCCCGAGGTGTGGTCGAGCGTGCACGGTTTCTTGGCAACGAGAGTTTGGTCGAATTTCGGATGGATCATGACGGGTCGATCCTCAAGGCGACGGTGCCCAATGTTTTTGTGCCAAATCCGGGGCGGGTCATGTGGTTGACGGTTCGTCGTGACCGCTGTTTTGTTTTTCCAAAATAGAACCTGACTTTGCAGTTTTGACACAAGTGGTGCGCGAAAGCCTCAGAATGGGGGCGCGGTTCGCTTGCCGCCGCGCGGGGGCAGGTCTATCAAGGGAAAAACGCAGGGACGGATGGGGCATATGCGTATTCTTCTGACCAACGATGACGGAATTAATGCTCCGGGGCTGATCGCTCTGGAGGCGATTGCCGCCGAGCTTGCCGGTCCAGAAGGTGAGGTCTGGGTTGTTGCGCCTGCGTTTGAACAATCAGGCGTTGGTCATTGCATAAGCTACACGCATCCGATGATGGTGGCCAAGCTGGGCGAACGCCGATTTGCGGCCGAGGGCTCTCCGGCTGATTGCGTGCTTGCTGGTCTGCATGATGTGATGAAGGATGCACCGCCCGATCTGGTTTTGTCGGGGGTGAACCGTGGGAATAACTCGGCTGAAAACACGCTTTATTCCGGAACGGTCGGTGGCGCGATGGAGGCCGCGTTGCAGGGTATCCCCGCCATCGCGTTGTCCCAGTATTTTGGCCCGCGCAACCTTGGGCTGGACGATCCCTTTGAAACGGCAACCCGGTATGGGGCTGATCTTGTACGCAAAATTCTGGATGCATCGCCAGCAGAGCAGGGCGACTATCGATTGTTTTATAACGTGAACTTCCCGCCGGTTCCTGCGGACGAAGTGCTAGGCACCCGGATTGCGCCACAGGGGTTCCGCCGGGATACTCATTTCTCGGTCGAACCGCATAGCTCTCCGTCGGGGCGGCGCTTTTTGTGGATCAAGGGAGGCTATCAGCACAACCCAACCGCGCCGGGGACGGATGCAGCGGTGAACTTGGCCGGGTATATTTCGGTGACGCCGATGCGGGCGGATTTGACGGCACATGACGCGGTGGAGGCGCTGAAGGTAATCGAATGACCGGACCAAGCGCAGAAACCACCATGCAGTTCCTGTTTGCCCTGCGTTCACGCGGGGTGACTGATGCGCGCGTTCTCGCCGCGATGGAGCAGATCGACCGGGGGCAATTCGTCAAGGGTCTTTTCGCCGAACGCGCCTATGAGGACACGCCGCTGCCGATTGCCTGTGGCCAGACAATCAGCCAGCCTTCGGTCGTTGGGCTGATGACGCAGGCGTTGGAGGTTCGACCACGGGACACGGTTCTGGAGATTGGGACCGGCTCTGGTTACCAAGCGGCGATCCTGTCGAAACTGGCGCGCCGGGTCTATACTGTCGAGCGCCACAAGCGTCTGGTGAGGGAAACGGGTCAGCTTTTCCGAGACCTCGGACTGACCAATGTGACGGCCATGCTGTCTGACGGGTCTTTTGGCCTGCCCGAGCAAGCACCGTTTGATCGTATTATTGTTACGGCCGCCGCCGAAGACCCGCCGGGGCCGCTCTTGGCGCAGCTCAAAATCGGCGGTATCATGGTTTTGCCGGTGGGGCAGTCGGATGCGGTTCAGACCTTGATCCGCGTGCGGCGCACCGAGACCGGTCTGGACTATGACGAATTGTTGCCCGTTCGTTTCGTACCCCTGTTAGAGGGGCTGGGAAAAGAAGGGGCGTAAAGGAATATTCTGCAATATGCACCGGAACCCCGGCCAACAGGGGCAGGTGTTGAGGACAGTAAAATGAGAGCAGTTTCCAAATCAGCGATACGCCGCTGCGCACCAGGGGTCGCGGCTCTGGCAATTCTAGCCGGGTGTGAAGGCCCGTTGGATTATGATCTGCGCGGGCAGGTCGGTGGATTTTCGACCACCGACGCCGCGCAATCCGCGACCACGAACCGACCGGCGCCAGACACGCGGGGCGTTATCACGTACCCGACGTATCAAGTCGCCATAGCGCGCCGTGGTGACACGGTGAGGGACGTGGCCGCTCGGGTCGGTCTGCCTGAGGGCGAGCTTGCCACCTTCAACGGCCTCAAACCGACTGACACTCTGCGTGATGGCGAAGTCGTCGCTCTGCCGCGAGCAGTTGGGGCGGCGAGCACAGTGGACATAGCCACGATTGCCGGAACCGCGATCGACGACGCGCCGACGGATGGGTCTGTTCGGACGTCAACTCTGGAGCCTGCACAACCTGCTGCGGCTCCTGCTCCGGCGCCAACGCCTGCGGGTCCCGAACCGATCCGGCATAAGGTTAAACGGGGCGAAACAGCCTTTACGATCTCACGGCTTTATGACGTGCCGGTGGACGCTCTTGCCGACTGGAACGGTTTGGATTCGGACTTTACCGTGCGCGAGGGGCAGTTCTTGCTGATCCCGATCAAAAGCCAGCCTGCGCCGCAACAGACAAGCCAGCCTGCAACCAATGTCACGCAGCCGGGGCAGGGGTCACCGACACCGACGCCTCCAAGTGCCACTCAGCCGTTGCCGGATGAAGTTATCGCCCCTGCTGAGCCCGCACCTGATGTCACAGCCGAGGCACCGACGAACCAAAGCAATTCCGTATTGGGAATGCCTGTCACCGGAACGATTATTCGCGCTTACAAGAAAGGTAAGAACGAAGGGATTGATATTGCCGCAGCGCCGGGTGCGTCCGTGAAGGCGGCCGAGGCTGGAACGGTGGCGGCCATTACAGCCGACGCGGATCAGGTGCCGATCATCGTTGTAAAGCACAAGAACGATCTGCTGACCGTTTATGCCAATGTCGAAAAAATCACGGTGAAAAAAGGTGATCGCGTTCGCCGGGGCGAGAAAATCGCGGCCTTGCGCGGCGGCGACAATGCCTATGTCCATTTCGAGGTTCGTAAAGGGTTTGAAGCCGTCAATCCGGAACCTTACTTGAAGCAATAGGGATGGTCCGTTCCGGACCATGCCTCCGGCGGGGATATTTTTGGCCAGATGAAGCGCGGATCACGCGTGTGGATCGAAGTCGCTGAGCCTTTTGCCGGGTTCGTCGGCGAAGATTTCTGGGAGTGGGTGGACAGATTCGATCAGGTCTACGCGGAAGACGCGGAAGCCCTCTCGTAGTTCGCACCATGCCGTCAGGGTCCAGACGCGGCCCCAATATTCCATATGGAGCGGGCGGATGGTGCGGTCTGTCAGCACGCCATCGATGCGACGGTAGGACAAGTGTAGTTTTTGGCGTGACTTAATAGCGGACCGGATCGGTGCCATATGCGCCAGCCCGCGCGCGGCATCGGCAAAGGGATAGACGGCGAATTTCCAGGTGTCGGCCTCGGCCACGACCTGTGTCGGCAGCACTGCGTCGATCTTGTCGGCCAGCGTTTCGGCGGCAGCTTTCAGATCCGGGTCGGCGGCTTCGGCTACGATTGCCATGCCGAGGTTCAGCGCCTCCAGCTCGGCAGGGGTCAAGTTCAACGGGGGCAGGGTGATCTGTTCGCGCACCATGTAGCCCACGCCGCGTTCGCCTTCGACCGGAACGCCCGAGGCGACCAGCGTATCCATGTCGCGATAGATCGTGCGGACCGACACCTCGAGCCGATCCGCGATGTCCTGCGCGCGGTGCAGTTTGCCGTCGCGCAGGATCTGGATGATGTCGAACAGGCGGTCAGTGCGGCGCATGACACGCCGGTCCGACCGCGATCAGGCGGTCATGTTCCATAGCACGTTCTCATGGCGCATCTGGATGCTTTCCGGGTTGATCGCAGCCATCAGATCCGCGCAGAAGTCTTGCTGCGGGAACTGCGCGGCGGCGTCTTTGGCCGCCTTCATATCCGTCCAGACCACGTAGTCGGTCCAGCGGCCATCCTCGCCCTGGCTCAGGTGGCGGTGGGTGAAGCCGGGCGCAGACCGGACAAAGCTTTCGGATGCCTGGCTGAGTTTTACAAACTCTGCCGGAGTGGTGCCATTGGCGAGGCTGAAGGTGACGATTTCTGCAACATGGGTCATTTGAGTCTCCGTTGACCAAGTTTCGATGGTCTGTACCTAGCCAGTATCAACTGACATAAACCTGTCAGTTGAGAATTGCGAGTCTCAAAAAATCGCGTATGGCGGTCAATTTTGGCGGTCAAATAGCAAGGTCTCACTTTTGCGAGCCGGGATCCGGGCGTAGACACGAACTCAGATCACATTCCCGACGCAGTGCGTCGATGTACAAGGAGATATGACATGCTCAACAATATCGGTCTTCCCGGTCTTCTACTGATTGCTGTCGTGGTGCTAGTGCTGTTTGGCCGCGGCAAGATCAGCTCGCTTATGGGTGAGGTGGGCAAGGGCATCACCTCGTTCAAAAAGGGCGTCAAGGAAGGCGCGGATGAGTTGGAGCAGGACGCGTCCGAGCTGGCCAAGGACGTCACGCCCGAGACTGACAAAGACAAGGCATAAGACCAGATGTTTGATCTGGGCTGGACCGAGCTTCTGGTCATTGGCATCGTGGCCCTGATCGTTGTGGGGCCAAAGGACCTGCCTGTGCTGTTCCGCAATGTTGGCCGCTGGGTCGGCAAAGCGCGTGGTATGGCGCGTGAATTCAGCAGTGCGATGAATGAGGCTGCGGACCAGGCCGGTGTCAATGAAATCAAGAAGGGGCTGAACGCGGCAACCAATCCGGTTGGCACGGCCATGGACGGCGTGAAAGAAGCCGCGCAGGAAATGGCCAAGAGCATGGATCCGACCAAGTTCGACCCTGACAGTGAAACCGGCAAACTGGCGGCTGAACGGGCGGAACAGGCGAAGAAGATCCAGGCCTCGACTGCGCGTGCTGCGGCCGAACGTAAGGCTAGGGAAGCAGCCGAAGCTCTGACCAAGGCGGAAGAAGCCGAAGCCGCGCTGAACACCGAAAGCAAGACATGACCAAGACCGACGAGATCGAGGACAGCTCGGCCCCATTGATCGAGCATCTGGCGGAGTTGCGCACGCGGCTCATTCACTGCGTCGTTGCGTTTCTGATCGGGATGATCATCTGCTTTACGGTGGCCACGCCTCTTTTTAACTTCCTGACGCGCCCGTTATGTGACGTTCTGGCTGAACGCGGGCAGGATTGCGGGCTGATCTTCATCTCGCCGCAGGAAGGGTTCTTTGTGGCCATCAAAGTCTCGCTTCTGGGCGGGTTCATTCTGGCGTTCCCCTATATCGGGATGCAGATGTGGCGGTTTGTGGCTCCGGGGCTGTATAAATCGGAAAAGAACGCGTTCCTGCCGTTCATGCTGGCCTCGCCCTTCATGTTCCTTCTGGGTGCCAGCTTTGCCTTCTACGTGGTCACACCGCTGGCCTATGACTTCTTCCTGGGCTTCCAGCAGTTCGGAGCCGAAGGTGAGGCCGTGACCGAAGGCGCAACCGCCGCCCCGCTGAGCGTGGTGTTCCAAGGCTCGGCGCAGGAATATCTGAACCTGACGATCAAGTTCATCGTGGCCTTTGGCCTGTGCTTCCAACTGCCGGTTCTGCTGACCCTGATGGGCAAGGCCGGGTTGGTGACGGCCGAAGGTCTGGGCTCGGTCCGCAAATACGCCGTCGTCGCCATCCTGGTGCTGGCGGCGCTGGTGACACCGCCGGACGTGATCACGCAGGTCATCTTGTTTGTGGTGGTCTACGGACTTTATGAGATTTCGATCTTCCTCGTCGCCCGCGTCGAGAAAAAGCGCGAAGAGCAACTGCGTGCCGATGGCTACTACGATGACGAAGAAGAGGCGGATGCCGAGATCATTCGCGAAGAAGACGGAAAATAACCGCTCTTTGAACTAAAAATAAGGCGCGCTACCGGTTGGCGCGCCTTTTTCTTTTCTGGACCTTGTTGCGCAAACCGGAACATGGTTTGAAACCGCGACGACAAGACCGGAGGCCCCCATGGACGACCAAGCCCTGAACCGCATCGCTGACGCTCTGGAGCGGATGGCCCCTGCACCCTTGGACGCGCCGGATTTCAGCGCGGCCCCGGCCTTTGTCTGGCACGTCGAACCCGACCGGCTTGAGCCTGTGACCATGGTCAACCGTGTCGATCTGGAGCTGCTGGTTGGGATCAACCGGTCCCGCGATACACTGCTGGACAACACCCGGCGCTTTGCAGCGGGTTTCAAAGCCAACAACGCACTTCTGTGGGGCGCGCGGGGGATGGGTAAATCCAGCCTCGTCAAGGCCGTCCACGGCACCCTGCAATCCGACCACCCCAACCTGAAACTGGTGGAGCTCCAGCGCGAGGATATGGGTTCGGTCGCGCGCCTGCTGAACCACCTGCGGGCCGCCCCGCACCGGTTCATCCTTTTCTGCGATGACTTGTCCTTCAGCCATGATGACCAACACTACAAATCGCTCAAGGCGGTGCTGGATGGTGGTATAGAAGGCCGCCCGGAAAACGTCGTCTTCTACGCCACCTCGAACCGCCGCCACCTGATGCCGCGGGACATGATCGAAAACGAACGATCCAGCGCCATCAACCCGTCTGAAGCCGTAGAGGAAAAGGTCTCGCTCTCAGATCGGTTTGGGCTGTGGCTGGGTTTTCACCCCTGCGATCAGGACGAGTACCTGGCAATGATCAACCAGTACTGTGCCGCTTACAGTGTGACCGTAGACCCCGATACGCTGCGTGCCGAAGCCATCGAATGGCAGGCTACGCGCGGTGCGCGCTCGGGCCGGGTGGCGTGGCAGTTCTTTGTTGATCTGGCGGGGCGAAACGGAACCCATATCGGGTAATCCGCCCGCTTCATCTGGCTAAAAATATCCCCGCCGGAGGCATGGCCCGGAACGGGCCATCCCTAAAGCAAGGCTAGAATCCGCGCTGCCTCGTCTGCTGTGGATGTCAGCGCCTCGCGATCTTCTCCGGGATGGAATCTGGCGCGAACGGCAGTCGGCATAGGTGCGGGTTCAACGATTGACACACGCGGTCCGGTGCGTTCGGTCTCTGCGGCCCAACTGCGCGCCAATGCGATCTGGGCCGCTTTGGTCGCACCGTAAATGCCATAGAATTTCTGACCTGCCTTTGGATCATCGAAAAACACGGCATGTCCAGTTTCACCCAGCAAAGGCGCCACGTATGGGATCAAAATGGACGTCGCCGTTGCGTTGATGCTTGCGGCCTTAGTCCACTCTTTGGGATCTACAAAATGAACGGGCGTCAGGGCCGAGGTGTGGACGGCGGTATGTATCCACAAGTCCACCTTGCCCCAGCGGTCATGGATGCCCCTGCACAGGGTCGCCATCGCGTTGGGATCGGCAATATCCATAGGGGCCAGTGTCGCTGATCCGCCTTTGGCCTGAATGCGGTCGTCCAGTTCTTCAAGCCCGCCGGTGGTGCGGGCAACGGCAACGATGTGGTGTTCGGGCGCCAGTGCCTCGGCAAGGGCCGCGCCTAACCCACGAGACGCCCCGGTGACTAGAGTTATTTTGGTCTGATCGGTCATGCACGCGGTTTGAACCTCTGCGCGCAAGGCGTCAAGACAGGATTAGCTGCCGGGTATCGCGATCCGCTTGGTTTGGCCGCTTTGTCGCAGCATGACACCTTCAGCATCGATTGCGACTACAGTGCCCGAGGAGACACGGCTGCCCAGTTTGACTTCTTTCACGCGACCCGAAGACAAACGCACCAGCGCCCGCATATCGGTTTTCGGGCCAAAGACCCCAAGCAGGGAAACAGAGTTTTTCTTCAACGCGCCCTTCTGCGTGGCAGCGCTTGTGACGGTGGCGTTTGACATGAACTGCGACCGGGGCGCACGGCCCCAGCCCCTTGTGTTGAGTAGCTGGTGGCAGGGGGCTATCAAACGCGCGACCGGAACAAAAGGTGTGGTCGGCGGGCCGTTCCGTCACATGATATGACAGCCCGGCGAACCCATTGCGAACGCGTTTCCTTCGCCAGAGGGTTGTGCGCGGAAATCGACCAATCCGTCAGCGGACGAACATAAAAAAAGGCCCGTTCGCCTAAGCAATTCGGGCCATTTTCGTAACTGATTCGCGATGTGGGTCTTAACCAGAGGCCAGCTTTGCCGCGTTCCACGACCCTCCGGGCACCTGCATGTCCTCACGCTTTTTGCTGACCCGAGTGCTGTTTTCCAGCGTATCCAAGTAGTCTTTGCTGACGCTGCCGGTGATATATTTCCCGTCAAAGCATGAACAGTCGAATGCTTCGATCTCGGGGTTGCCTTCCTTGGCCGCCCAGATCAGGTCGTCGAGATGTTGGTAGAACAGGGCGTCTGCACCCAGCTCTTGCCGAATTTCCTCGATCTCTTTTCCGTTGGCGATCAATTCATGCTTGGTGGGCATGTCGATCCCATAGACGTTGGGGTACTTCACCGGAGGCGAGGCGCTGGCGATATAGACCTTTTTCGCACCAGCCTCACGGCACATCTGAACGATTTTCTTGATCGTATTGCCGCGCACGATCGAGTCGTCGATCAGCAGTACATTATGCCCATCGAATTCCAGCGGTACGGCGTTCAGCTTGCGGCGCACGGATTTTTGGCGCTCTTCCTGACCGGGCATGATGAAGGTACGACCAACATAACGGTTCTTCACCAAACCTTCGCGATACGGGATGCCGGTGATCTTGGCAGCCTCAAGCGCGACAGGGCGGGCGCTGTCAGGGACCGGGATGATCCGGTCAATCTCAAGCCCAGAATCCTGAATCTGCTTGGCCAGAGTTTGCCCCATGCGCATCTGAGTCTTGTAGACTGATACGCCATCCAGCAGCGAATCCGGACGCGCAAGGTACACGTATTCAAAGATACAGGGCGTCAGCTTGCCTTCGACGGCCTGGAATTCGTGCATGTTGCCATCAAGATCGATCAGGATCGCTTCGCCCGGGCGAAGGTCACGCATCTTGTTGAACCCGTTGATGCCAAATGCCACGTCTTCCGAGGCAAAGGCATAGTCGTCGCCGTCACCTTCGGTTTCGCGGATCGCGACAGACAGAGGGCGGATGCCATGAGGGTCCCGAAACGCCAACATCCCGACGCCTGCGATCAGGCAAATGACGGAATAAGCACCCTGAACACGCTCCATCGTCATCTTCACACCGGCAAAGATGTTTCGGATCGGATCGGCGTTGCCGTTGACCTTGATCGCGTCAGCAACCTTGTCGGCCATCACGTTCAAAAGGATTTCCGAATCCGACGTGGTGCGCAGATGGCGGCTGTATTTACCCGTGACCTTCTCGCGCTGTTGCGCGGTGTTGGTGATATTGCCGTTGTGAACCAAATAGATCCCGTAGGGCGCGTTCACGAAAAACGGCTGTGCTTCCGCCGCGCTGAGTGACCCGGCTGTCGGATAACGGACGTGGCCGATGCCAACTTTCCCCATCAGCGTTTCGGCGTCCTTGGAATTGAACACATCTTTGACCAGACCGTTGGCCTTTTTCTCGCGAAAGAATTCTCCGGTATATGTGACGATCCCCGAGGCGTCCTGACCCCGGTGCTGCAACATCAGCAGCCCGTCATAGATTTCCGCAAACACATCATGCGTTCTGCTTGCGATCCCCAAAATCCCACACATGTACGGGCTCCAATTTCTATGACGTTTTGATTTGCGACGAAGGTTGGAACATTCGCATGTTAGCATCTGTGCGCCGGGCGGCTCGTCCGGGCGACGAGTCGTACGCGCCATCGTTGTAACGGGCAGGCGCGAAAAAAGACAGATACAGCAAGATCGGTGGCTCCGATTCCATGTCAGTTCGGCACTCACATAATGCCTATCGCTGCCGGTGTCATCAAAGGATCACACTTGCGATTTGACGCAGGTGGATTTTGCCACAATGCGCGTGAAAAGGTGTCATCTGGTGCGGCTTGTGCTGTCAATTCGATAAAAATGATTGTTTGATAATGCAAATTTTTTAGAGAGTTTCAGGCATGTGGCAGCACAAACAAGGGCAAAAGAAGGAGGAACCGGCTAGGCGCCGGTGTCACCGCTGTCGCGGCATGGGGCGCGCGCCTTGTCAGATCTGCAACGGGGCCGGTGAGATCGTTAAAAGTCGCGATGTTTTCGGGAAGCCAATTTTGAGCCGCTGCGACGGCTGCTTCGGTCTAAAGAGCATCCGCTGTACCGTGTGCGCGGGTGAAGGGTTCAACTGAATTTGCCATAATAGCCGAAGAAAAAAGCCCGGCTTTCACCGGGCTTTCGTTTATTCGGTTGTGGCCGGGGCCGTCGTGTCTTCGGTGGGTGCAGAGCCTTCGACCGGTGCGGCGCTGTCGGTGCAGCTTGCTACCAGTTCTTCGTATTGCTGTGTCACCCAACCAAGGGCCGCCTCGGGATTTTGTTCTTCGATCTTGTCGCTGAATTGTTCAAATACCTTCGCCGAACGGCTTTCGTCGACGATGGTATAAGACTGGCCTGTCATGACCGTGTCGTAGACAAAGAACGCGATGGCAACCAGAAGAAGCCCACGCGCGATACCGAAGAAAAAGCCAAGAGCCTGATCCAGCCCACCCAGCGCCGAGCGTTGCACGACCGACGAAAACAGCGGGGCAAAGATACTGACCACAATCAGGGCAACTGCAAATACAGCGGCAAAACCGGTAATCACCGACAGTTCGCAACTGTCGCGCAGGAAGTCCCCGACCACTGGAATTTCTTTCACCAGCGGTACGACTTGTGGAGCGAAAATAAAGGCGACAACGGCGGCTGCGACCCATCCCGCAATCGCCAAAACCTCACGCAAAAGGCCGCGCGAATAGGCCAGCAGACCTGACACCACGACGATCAGGGCTACCACCCCGTCAATAATTGTAAAACCTTCCATGGCCCTCGCCTGTATTTTTTTCAGCCTCTTAAGGCGTTACCTTAACCTGCTCCGAAGGTTTCGCCAACAAACCCAACCAAATCAGAGGGTCGGGTGAGTGTCAGACCTGCCACAGTACCCGTTTTGCCACCCGCCGGAGCTATGGCTGATGTGAAACCAAGTTTTTGGGCTTCTTTCAACCTATTTTCGGTTTGAGGTGCCGGTCTAAGTGCCCCGGATAATGAGATTTCTCCGAATACGACTGTATCTGCAGGCAAGGCAGAGTCCTCGCGCGCGCTGAGCAACGCGGCAGCGACTGCAAGGTCGGCCGCGGGTTCGCTGACCTTCAGGCCACCGGCCACGTTGAGGTATACGTCAAGCCCGGTGAAGGGCACGCCGCACCGCGCTTCAAGCACCGCCAGGATCATGGCCAACCGTCCGCTGTCCCAACCCACTACGGTACGGCGCGGCTGAGAATGTGGGGAAGGCGCGACAAGTGCCTGTAATTCAACCAGAACCGGTCGCGTGCCCTCGATACCTGCAAAAACAGCCGAACCGGGGCTGGGGGCGCCGCGTTCGGACAGGAACAAGGCCGAGGGGTTCGTGACCTGCGCAAGTCCTTTTCCCGTCATCTCGAACACGCCAATCTCGTCGGCAGGGCCAAAGCGGTTCTTGACCGCGCGCAGGATGCGGAACTGGTGGCCGCGCTCGCCCTCAAAATACAGCACCGTATCGACCATGTGTTCGACGACCCGAGGACCCGCGATTTGACCCTCTTTGGTGACATGGCCGACCATGATGATCGAGATGCCGTGTCGTTTCGCAAACGTGGTCAATTCATGCGCTGCGGCCCTTACTTGTGACACCGAGCCGGGGGCGCTGTCGACATTGTCTGCCCACATGGTCTGAATCGAGTCGATAATGGCAAGGCCGGGCTTTTCAGCCTCGAGCGTGGTCAGGATGTTGCGCAGGTTTGTTTCGGCAGCCAGTTGCACCGGTGCGTCTTCAAGCCCCAAACGACGCGCGCGCATCCGTACCTGTGCGCTGGCTTCCTCGCCGGACACATAGATGGTTTTGACGCCAGCACGCGAGAAGCGGGCGGCGGCCTGCAGCAGCAGAGTGGATTTGCCGATTCCGGGGTCTCCGCCCACCAGCAAGGCCGAGGCCGGAACAAGCCCACCACCCAGAACGCGGTCCAGTTCATCAACCCCGCAGAGTGTGCGGGGCGGGGGTGTTTCCTCGGTCGACAGGTCCGTGAGTGCGATGGGCTGGCCACGTTTGCCGCCGAGGGATTTTTTTGCAGGGCCAGCCGAAATGGGGACATCCTGCGCAATCGTGTTCCATTCGCCGCAACTGTCGCACCGCCCGGACCAGCGGGAATGGGTGGCACCACAGGCCGAACAGGAAAAAGAAGTCGTCTTCGCCATGCCGCCCTTGGTGCCCGAGGACGGTCGGTTCTTCAAGCCCTTAAGGGCTTTCCTCACCGACGGTGGCGCGCTGCGTCCTCAGACCCTATGGGTCATCGTCCGCAGCGGGCGCTGACGCGCCTATTCCGCAGCACGCGGTGGCGACATCGCAATAACGCTGGATTCCGAGGTCTCGCGCTCTTCGAGCGGCGCCTGCAACTGTGCGGACAGTTCCGGCAGAAGCTCGAACAACTCATCGCGCAGCCTTGCGAGTTGGGACTTGGCGATGGATTCCTCAATCTCGATATCGCGTGTCCATTGTCGCAGTTCCTGCTGGATGGTCTGGGCGTCGCCGATCCGCTGCTGGAATTGCTCAATCTCTTCCTGACGCTGTTGCAGGAACATACGCGCACGCGAAACCTTGGCGTCGCCGTAGGTTTCGGCCAGTTCGTGACTGATCTGGCTCATTTGTGCGGCCAGTTCCAGGATTTCAGGCTCCAGCGATTGCAGGTCTGGGTGGTGGCGCAGAAAGGCCATCCGTTCCTTGACTGCATCGAATTCCGAGGACAGCAGAAAGGTATTTCCGCGATCCGCAGCGTGGGCCAACTGGTATGCGTAAGAAATATCCTGCATGTTCAAAGCAAATTTTCGATGAGCGTTTTCCAGCGCCATCATGCGGGCGTTTGCAGGCAGATAGAACGCCAGCATAAGAATCAGGACGGTCAATCCAATTTGAATGAACATACCCGCATCGACATACGTGCCCGAGCCGAAGGCGGCTTGCATGGACAACCACGGAAGCACGCCAAGCGCAGATAAAAGCGTGGTCGCAACAGATAAAAGCGCCGCAGCGCATATTAGGAAAAAAGTAAGTCTTAAAAAGGCATTCTGAAATTGCAAAGTGATATTATGGAGGGCGGTCATGACAGACGAACTCCTTCTCAAACCGGCACAAACCAGGTCAGAGCGGAGGACAATTAACACACACAGATTGATCCGCTGCGGACCTGAAACTACTAATTGTTGCTGCTCGAAATATTAAGATGATAGCCAGATGAAGGTTTTCAATCAATCAGGTCTGAGCTTTTCGTGAATTGGATGTCATTTCCGTAATGTATCCCAGCGCGATTGAGGCCATAATACAGGCTGTAAACAGGTACAGCCCCCACGCAGTTTCGATGGTGGCATAGGAGATGCCCTTGGCCAGCGTGATGTAAAGCGCGATTAGAAAGATGTCGGCCATCGCCAGTTTGCCCATGATATTCAGCGCGGGTTGAACGCGGGCGTCCAGCAGGTCCCACTGCACCAACGCGGTGCCGATCGTCTTGATATAGGGCGCGAACAAGGCAAAGACGGTGACGATCAGCGCAAGGAAGATGTCAGACTTCCACAGGGATTGCAGGCCGGTGATGACGCTGATCTCGCTGAGGCCGAAGATCGGCAGAAGCCCCGCGCGCATCAGTGGGGCGAACCACGCGATGGGGTAGAGGATCAGCAGCGAGATGGTGGCGAGGCGAAGGGTCATTGGCAAGTCCAGATTAAGCATCTGAACATCTATGGGGCAGAAAAACAGGCTGCAAGTTTTTCGTCGTTCCTACATATGACGATTCAAGTGCTTACGATACATCTGTGCTTGGAATATGCACCACCAAGACTTTGGAATGGCGGATCCCAGACAGGGACCAGCTACCGCACCGCCTCAATCGGTCCCTCGGCACTGCCGCTGATGAACTGCTCCACGTAAGGATCACCCGAGGCATCCATTTGCCCAACGGGACCAGTCCATTGGATCACGCCTCCGTGCAGCATGGCGACGTTGTCGGCAATCGCGCGGACAGAGCTCATGTCGTGGGTGATGGTCATCGCGGTGGCGCCCATCTCGGTCACGATCTCGCGGATCAGGTCGTTGATGACGCCGGACATGATCGGGTCCAGACCTGTGGTGGGCTCGTCGAAGAAAATGATCTCGGGCTCGGCGGCGATGGCGCGGGCAAGGCCCACACGTTTCTGCATCCCGCCGGACAGCTCAGACGGGAACCGGTCGGCCACGTCGGACTTCAGACCAACGCGGCGCAGTTTCTCAATCGCAATCTCGCGCGCATATTCCGGTGGACGTTTCAACGGGCCTCGCAGCAGGCGGAAGGCCACGTTTTGCCAGACAGGGAGCGAGTCAAACAACGCCGCGCCCTGAAACAGCATCCCAAACCGCGCCAGAAACGCATCTCGGTCACCCTTGGTCGCGTCCTTGTCGTCTACATAGATCATGCCGCTGTCGGGCTTGATCAGGCCAAGAATACATTTCAGCGCCACGGACTTGCCGGTTCCGGACCCGCCGATGATGACCATCGAGGTACCCTTGGGAATCTCAAGGCTCATGCCGTGCAGAACCTGATTGGAGCCAAAGGCCTTGTGTACATTGTCCATCCTGATCATACCGAGAAGAACACCCCTGTCAGAATGAAGTTTGCGGCCAGAATCATGATTGCGGCGGATTCGACCGAGGATTTGGTCGCCCGACCGACGCCTTGCGCGCCGCGTCCTGAATTCATGCCGTAGTAGCAGCCCATGATCGCCGCGATCAGGCCAAACGCCGCCCCTTTGACCAGCGATGAGACGATGTCGCGTGTTTCAAGGAAATTGACTGTGTTTTGCAGATAGGTCGCGGCGTTGAAGCCCAGATTCTCGGTCGCGACGACGTACCCTCCGGCGATGCCGATGATATCCCCGATGCCCACCAGCAGGGGCACGGTAATCAGCGCGGCCAAAACGCGGGGCGCTGTCAGGTATTTCATCGGGTGGGTCGACAGTGTCACCAACGCGTCGATCTGTTCGGTCACTTTCATGGTCGCGATCTCAGCCGCGATGGACGAGGTCACACGGGCGGCGATCATCAGGCCGACGAGAACCGGGCCAAGCTCGCGCACCATGCCAATCGCAACGATCTGCGGCACCACGGCCTCGGCGTTGAAACGTGCACCGCCTGCATAGATTTGCAGCACCAGCGCACCGCCGGTGAAGATGGCCGTCAGGCCAACAACCGGCAGAGACAGCCATCCGATATTCATCAGAGCAACAGCAAATTCGCGCGGGTAATAAGGCGGCCGGAATATGTGCGAGATCGCATCCACGGTAAACAGGGCCACCTTGCCAAAGGTCGCAAGCAGGGTCAGCACTGCGCGACCAAGACCGCCCAGCAAGTCCAGCGCGCTCATTCCACGTAGCCTCGGGAATATCGCGCGCCCAGCGATGTAAGAATTTCATATCCGATGGTGCCGGCGGCCTCGGCCAGATCATCGACGGTCTGATGACCATTCAGGATGCGCAGACGCTCGGGGTCTTTGGGCAAATCGGTGACATCGACGGTAATCAGGTCCATCGAAATACGCCCAACGACGGGGCAGGGCTGACCACCTGAAAAGGCGTCGATCCCGCCTCCAATCGCCCTGTGCAGCCCATCCGCATAGCCTGCGGCGACG
This sequence comes from Ruegeria sp. CL6, assembly GCF_056536465.1. Classification (NCBI taxonomy): domain Bacteria; kingdom Pseudomonadati; phylum Pseudomonadota; class Alphaproteobacteria; order Rhodobacterales; family Roseobacteraceae; genus Ruegeria; species Ruegeria sp. CL6. Next base: position 381,711 of record NZ_JBQFPR010000001.1, on the reverse strand, counting down.
GTTGCAATGCGCGATGGCCGCCGGGCTGTCCAGGTGTTGCCATAGCCGACCGTCTCTCCGACTTCCAGTTCGCGTACCTGTATGACCGGCAAGTCTACGGTCACCACCGGTTTCGCGTCAGCAAATGGCAACCCGCCATACAGACCGATACCCGGACGGCAAAAGTCGAAATGGAATTCGGGGCCAAGCAGCGTTCCCCCAGTGGCCGCCAGCGAGCGCGGCGCGGAAATTCCATCAGTCATCTCGCGGAAGGTGCGTAGTTGCTGCTGGTTCATGGGGTGGTCAGGCTCGTCCGAGCATGCCAGATGCGACATGACAACAACCGGTTTCAGGGGTTCAACCCTGGGGCGCAGTTCCGCCCAGTCCGCCGGTTCAAGGCCCAGGCGGTTCATACCGCTGTCCAGTTGAATTCCGAACGCCTGATCGGGCAGGGCTTCGACGTGGCGCTGGAACTGTTCGGGCGAATTGATCAAGGGCGTCAGGTCATGATCGCGCAACAGGTCGGTGTCGCCTTCCATATGGCCCGAGAACACGCCGATCATTGGCACAGGCCCAACCGCCTGCCGGACGGCGGCCCCTTCTTCCGCTGCTGCCACAAAGAACTTACGCACGCCTTCCTCGGCCAGCGTCGCCGAAACAGGCTCGGCCCCAAGGCCATAAGCGTCGGCCTTGACCACTGCGCCGGTCTCGACATTGGTTTTCGCGTCGAGCGCCTGCCAGTTGCTGGCCAGCGCATGAAGATTGATCGTCAAACGTGCGGTACTCATGGCTCTGTTCATGACATTGGATTGCGGCAGGTCAAGGGGGTACGCGCCGATAATTACCTCGATTGATCGGAACGTGGGCGACATGTGGCCTGTATTTTGAAGTAGGCGCACCAATTTGCCGGTCGGGTTTTCATTTTTACGGGTGCGCTATTGTGTTTAACCTGTGATCAACAGCGGTCTGTCCGGGGAATCGTTCACCTGAGTTATGGCCACAGGAAAGAGAGCGAACATGATTGAATTCACGTCGGGATACGCTGGTTTCGAGGCGCAAATACCATCGTTTTATGGGGAGGTTTTTACCTCCTCCGAAGGGGCCGCCGAAGGTCAGGCTTTGACGTCGTTGGTACAGGACTTAATGGCGACACGCGACGACGATCTGCGCTGCTATCTGGCACACGATGGTGAAGTTCTTTTGGGGTGCATTTTGTTTTCGCGCCTGTTTTACGATGAAGACCCGCGCAACGTCGTTTTGATGTCGCCGGTCGCCGTAAAAACCGATCGCCAGAAAGCGGGGATTGGGCAGAAGCTAATCCGTTTTGCGCTGGATGATCTGAAAGGGCAAGGCGTTGATTTCGCGATAACTTACGGTGATCCCGCTTACTACGGTAAAACAGGTTTCAAGCCGATGACTGAAGATTTTGCCCGGCCGCCCCAAAAGCTGAGCCAACCACAGGGATGGATTGGGCAGTCGCTGGCTGGGGGCGATGCGGCCCCTCTCTCGGGTCCGTCGCGCTGCGTTCCCGCATTTGACAAACCCGAGCTGTGGTAGGTCAGTAACCCTCGATCTGGCCGTCCTGCTGCCAGGGTTTGACCAGATTGCCGAAACGGGTGAACTGCGCCTCAAACGACAGCTCGACGGTGCCGATGGGACCATGCCGCTGCTTACCGACAATGACTTCGGCCTTGCCGTGCAGACGCTCCATCGCCTGTTTCCATTCTTCCATCTTTTCCAGCTCGTGATCGCCGGGCTTTTCGCGTTCTTTGTAGTATTCCTCGCGGAACACGAACATCACCACGTCGGCGTCCTGCTCGATCGAGCCTGATTCCCGCAGGTCGGACAGTTGAGGGCGCTTGTCGTCGCGGCTTTCCACCTGACGCGAGAGCTGAGACAGCGCGATGACCGGGATGTTGAGTTCCTTGGCGATGGCCTTCATGCCCATAGAAATCTCGGCAATCTCGTTGACGCGATTGTCGGACATACCGCGGCACAGTTGCAAATAGTCGATCACCAGCAGGTCCAACCCATGCGTCCGTTTCAACCGCCGCGCGCGCGCCGCAAGTTGTGAGATCGGCAGGGCAGGGGTGTCGTCGATGAACAGCGGGCAGGCTTCCAGTTCTTTCGCGGCGTCCACGAAGCGGCGGAATTCTGATTCCGTCATGTCGCCCTGACGGATTTTGTGGCTGGAAATTTCGGACGCTTCGGCCAGAACCCGGCCCGCCAACTGCTCGGCGCTCATTTCGAGCGAGAAGAACCCGACCACGCCGCCGTCAACCGCCCCTTCGGATCCGTCGGATTTGGTGCCGCGTTTGTAGGCTTTGGCCACGTTGAACGCCACGTTGGTCGCCAGCGAGGTTTTCCCCATCGACGGACGCCCCGCCAGAATGATCAGGTCCGAGGGGTGCAACCCGCCAAGCTGTTTGTCCAAATCGGCCAGACCGGTGGAAATCCCCGCCATGCCACCGCCGCGCTGGTACGCTTCGTTGGTGACGTTGACGGCTTCTGTGACCGCCTTGAGGAAGGATTGAAATCCCTGTTCGGTCTGGCCCTGCTCGGATAACTGATAAAGCTGTTGCTCGGCCTCGACGATCTGTTCTTTCGGTTCGCTTGAGACATCAACCCGCGCCGCCTTGTCCGAGATGTCACGGCCCAGCCGGATCAACTCGCGCCGGATGGCGAGGTCATAGATCATCTGGGCATAGTCATGCACCGCGAACGCACTGATCGAGGCACCGGCCAGTTTGACCAGATAGGCCGGACCACCCAGTTCCTTCAGGCCCTCATCCTCGGCCATGAAAGATTTCAGCGTCACGGGCGAGGCCAGCGCGTTCTTGGCGATGCGATTGGCCGCGACTTCGTAGATGCCGGCATGAACCGGGTCATAGAAATGCTCGGCCCCGATGATCGAGGCCACCCGGTCATACAGATCATTATTCGTCAGGATCGCGCCCAGAAGCTGCTGCTCGGCCTCGATAGAGTGCGGCATGGTTTCGGCGTTCTGAATCTGCGCCGCTGCCTGCTCGATACTGCTTATCTCGTTCATTTTGTCCCCGCTGCCCGTGCGACAGTTCTAATCAATCCGGCACCGACAGGGCCATCTGTAAATCTCTGAAGATAAGTCGCGTATAACTCTGCTTCAGCTTGGGATAAGTTTGGACAACTTTGCCAAAGAACATCGCGCGGCGCAACATTTAGTGCGACGCCATGTTCACGGCACTAGATGCAAGTGCTCTGGGGGCGATTCTGTGGCGAGTTACCCCCAGCTTATACACAGGTGGTTTTTTAGCTCTTGTGGGCTTCCTGCCATCCACGCGGGTCATTCAGGAAAGCCTCAACCCCATCAAGTGTCTCTGCATCAAAGGCTTTCTGCGCCTTGGCTTCGGCCAGAACATCCCACCAGGTGCACAGGTGGTGCAGTTGCACGCCGTGGTCGCCCAGCGTCTTTTCCGTTTCGGGGAAGATGCCGTAGTAGAAGATCACCGCCGTATGCCCGCAGGTCGCGCCGGTGTCGCGGATCGCATCCACAAAGGACAGCTTTGATCCGCCATCGGTGGTCAGGTCCTCGACCAGCAGCACGCGCTCGCCCTCGCTCATCGCACCCTCAATGCGCGCGTTGCGGCCGTACCCTTTGGGCTTTTTCCGAACATAGGTCATCGGCAGGGCCATGCGTTCAGCAACCATCGCGGCAAAGGGGATGCCTGCGGTCTCGCCACCGGCGATGTTGTCGAACGCCTCGAACCCCGCGTCGCGCATCACGGTGACGGTCAGGAAATCCATCAGGGTCGAGCGGATGCGCGGGTATGAGATCAGCTTGCGGCAGTCGATATAGGTCGGGCTGGGCAGGCCCGAAGCCAGCGTAAAAGGTTCGCGCGAATTGAAGTGGACGGCCTTGATCTCCAGCAGCATCCGCGCGGTCAGGCGGGCGATTTCGGTGCTGTCGGGGTACGAGCTGGGGATCATGATGCAAACCTCTGGGCTGAAAACAGGTTGCGGGCTGATAACGCGCCGCACCCCCCAGAGTCGAGAGGCCGGGCAAAAGAAAAGCGGACCCCGCAGATGCGAGGCCCGCCGCGGTCCAAAACGGACCCGAGCGCCAAGGTGGGCTTAGCTGCTCATGTCGTAGGCTCGTTCGCCGTGTACCGACAGGTCGAGGCCATTTGTTTCGGTCTCGGCGTCTACGCGAAGCGGTGTGATCAGCGCAACCACCTTGATCAGGACAAAGGTGACAACTGCCGTAAAGACACCCACGATGACCAGCCCGCCCAATTGTGCGGTCCACGCGCCAAGGCCGAATACGGCGATCATGATCGTGCCAAAGATGCCGCCGACGCCGTGCACGGCAAAGACATCCAGCGTGTCGTCGATTTTCAGAATGTTGCGGATGACGTTGACGGCCTCTTGGCAGAGTACGCCTGCGACGGCACCGATGATCAGCGCCTGCACCGGATCGACATAGCCCGAAGCCGGGGTGATCGAGGCCAGACCCGCAATCGTACCGGTCACCAGACCGACCATCGAGGCTTTACCGTACTTGATCCGCTCGTACAGCGCCCATGTCAGCGAGGCGGTCGCGGCCGAGATATGCGTCACGGTCATCGCCATCGCAGCACCGCCGTCAGCGGCCAGTTGCGACCCGCCGTTGAAGCCGAACCAGCCAACCCAAAGCATCGCGGCGCCAACCATAACGAATCCGGGGTTGTGCGGCGGAGTGGTGCGATTCAGGCGGGGACCAAGAACCACGGCGATGATCAACGCGGCCAGACCCGCAGTTTCGTGCACCACGATGCCACCCGCAAAGTCGCGCACGCCGACCTCACCCAGAATTCCGCCATCGGTCAGGATGCCACCGCCCCAAATCCAATGTACCACGGGCGCATAGCACAGCAGCATCCACAGGCCCGAGAAGATCATAACGAAGCCAAAGCCCACACGTTCCACATAGGCACCGACGATCAGCGCGGGTGTGATGATGGCGAAGGTCATCTGGAAAGCAAAAAAGAGGACTTCCGGCAGGGTTCCCGACAGGCTGTCGGCGTCGACGCCGTTCAGAAAGGCTTTGCCCAGACCGCCCCAAAGCCCCGATCCGCCGTCGCCGAACGCGATCGAATAGCCCGCGACGAGCCAAAGAATGCTCATCAGGCACGCAATGCTGAAACAGTGCATGAAGACACTCAGCACGTTGCGGGCGCGCACGAGGCCACCATAGAACAGGGCCAGTCCCGGAAGTGTCATGAAAAGGACCAGTGCCGTTGCAACTATGATCCAGGCGGTATCGGCTCCATTCATCAGCCGCTCTCCTCTTAAACTCGCGTGGCGGGCTTTGAAGCGGAGGGGAGTTGAGGAAAAAAGAGGCAGACAGAAAAAATCGTGCCTAAATTTGGTGCTTTTGCATAAATGGTGACTAAATGTGCGTGCAAAATAGAAGTTTGACTAAAAAATAGTCGATTTAGGAAATTGCTCTAGACAACAGCTCAAGCGCGTGATCCCGCGCTGCCAGGCGCACTTTGGCGCGACCCAGTGTGCCGAATTCGACGGTTTCGACAAAGGTGGGTTGCCCGTCCACGGCTACTCCGAAACATACGCGTCCTTCTGGTTTGTGCTCGGAGCCTCCGGGACCAGCGATGCCGGTGATTGAGACGGCTAGTTTCGCCTCTGAGTGCTGCAACGCGCCTTCGGCCATTTCGCGGGCGACCTGTTCCGAGACTGCGCCATGAGCCTCCAACGTCTCGGCCCGAACGCCCAACATCTGCTGCTTGGCCGTATTGGTGTAGGTGACAAAGCCGCGCTCGACCACGGCGGAACTGCCGGGGATGTCGGTCAGTGCGGCGGCCACCATACCCCCGGTACAGCTTTCGGCGGTGGCGATCATCACCCCTTGCGCCTTGGCGCGGTCGAGCAGGTCAGCCACGTTCATAGCCCCAGAACCCCATGCGCAAGCCCGGCCAGCAGCAACACGCCAATGGCCGCGAAGGCCCCGGCGATGACGTCATCCAGCATCACGCCCATCGCATCCCCCTTGCGGTCTGCCCATCCAACGGGGCCGGGTTTGGTGATGTCGAACAGGCGGAACAGCAGGAACCCGGCAATCCAGCCGGGCCAGAGCGCCGTGATCTCGATCCCATGTGCCCAAGACGGATAGGAAACCGCCCAGAGCGCGATGAACTGCCCGGCAACCTCGTCGATGACAATTTCGGACGGGTCGTGATCGTCCTGTCCCTGTGTCATGACGCAGGTCGCCCAAAGGCCGCCGAAGAAGGCTGCAATCGTGGCGATCACAAGCAGGGGGAAGCCACCGAGCGTATGCAAGACCCACGCCAAGGGCAGGGCGGCCAGCGACCCCCACGTGCCCGGCGCGGGGCGCAGATAGCCTACACCGCAGACCGTTCCGACCAGACGCGCAACATTCATGATTTCACCAGACACGCAGTGGCAAGCGAGGCGATCCCCTCACTTCGGCCCGTAAAGCCCAGCCGTTCCGACGTGGTCGCCTTGACCGAGACTTGATCGGCGCGAAGGCCCATGATCCGCGCCATTTCCACGCGCATCGCTTCGGCGTGGGGGCCGATCTTGGGGTATTCGCAGACCAAGGTGCAATCCACATTCGAGATCGCGTAGCCCATCGTCTCGGCCAGCTCGACCGCGTGACGCAGGAAAATTTCACTGGCGGCACCCTTCCATTGCGGGTCCGAGGGCGGAAAGTGCTGGCCAATGTCGCCTTGCGCCAGCGCGCCGTAGATTGCGTCGGTAACGGCATGCATTCCGACATCCGCATCCGAGTGCCCCTGAAGGCCGCGATCATGCGGCACTTTCACACCACACAGGATCACATGATCCCCGTCGCCAAACCGATGCACATCATATCCGTTGCCCAGTCTTACATCCATATCCGTTCCCAATATGCGTTCCGCCCGGGCAAAATCCTCGGGCCGTGTTATTTTCAGATTGTCCGCATCACCCGGAACTATCGCCACGTCCAAACCCGCTGCGCGCGCGACCTCGACATCGTCCGCCGCGCCTCCGGGGTGGGTCGCGTGGGCTGAGACGATTGCGTCGTAGTGAAAGCCCTGAGGCGTTTGCGCGGCGAACAGCCCGGTGCGGTCCTGAGTTCCCGTTACAACGCGCCCATCACCGGTCCATAATGCATCCGTGACGGCAAGTCCCGGAGCGGCCGCGGGGGATGCTTTCAGCGCCGAAAGAACACTCTGAATAAGCCCGGTGGTCACGCAAGGACGCGCCACATCGTGGATCAGAACGTGTTTGATGTCGAAATTGGCCAGCGCGTTCAGTCCGTTGCGCACGGACGCCGCCCTGTCTTGCCCACCTGCCGCGAGGATCAGGTTCGTTCCTTCAAATTCGCTCCAGGCGGATTGATCGTCCTCAGGCAGTACAAGAACAATGTGATCGACCTGACCTTTAAAACGGTCAATCGTCCAATCCGCGACCCGTCGTCCTGCGAGAGGCTGCCATTGTTTCGGAGTACCCCCGCCTGCGCGCGTTCCGCGTCCTGCGGCGACGATAATGGCAGCGGTGATCATGGGGCGTTCCCTTTGGTGATTTGTGAGCAATGTTTAGGGCGCGGTGAATGGAGTGGCAATCACCTGCGTAAGTGCGCCTAAAAATTAGGCACATGATGATTTTCCGGGCTTTTCGCCGCCCGATTTGTTGTTCATATACGCTCAATTCGGTATCAAAGCCCCAACTGCCCAAGGATTAAGCACGTTGACACTGCAGCTCGCTGAAAAAGACATTAACCCGCCGGTTATGCTGGCTCCGATGGCTGGAATCACGGACCGCCCGTTTCGTGATTTGGTGATGCGCTTCGGCGCGGGGATGGTCGTCAGCGAGATGGTTGCCAGCCAGGAAATGGTTCAGGCAAAACCCGGTGTGCGCGAGCGTGCCGAGTTGTCAGCGGACGTTGAAAACACTGCGGTGCAACTGGCCGGGCGTGAGGCGCATTGGATGGCCGAGGCCGCGCGGCAGGTCGCAGATCGGGGTGCGCGGGTCATCGACATCAACATGGGATGCCCCGCGAAAAAGGTGACAAACGGCTATTCGGGCTCGGCGCTGTTGAAGACGCCAGACCATGCCCTGAAATTGATCGAGGCAGTGGTGGGCGCTGTGGACGTGCCGGTTACGCTGAAAACCCGACTTGGGTGGGACGATAATTTGCTGAACGCGCCAGATGTTGCGCGGCGTGCGCAGGATGCAGGTATCCGCATGGTTACGATCCACGGGCGAACCCGGTGCCAGTTCTACAAGGGCCACGCAGATTGGGCCGCGATCCGGGCGGTGAAAGATGCGGTTTCAATCCCGGTCATAGCAAACGGCGACATCGTAGATTCAACCTCCGCTCGGACTGCAATGGCTGAGTCGGGCGCAGATGGTTTCATGGTCGGGCGAGGCGCGCAGGGCAGACCGTGGGTTCTGGCCCAGATTTGCGCCGACCTCTATGGAACGGCTGCTCCGGTCATTCCTACAGAGGAGGAACTGACCGAACTGGTGCGGAGGCACTATCAGTCCATGCTTGAGTTTTATGGCGAGGATCTGGGCTTGCGGGTCGCTCGAAAGCATCTGGGTTGGTACATGGACGAGGTAGGCACACCCTCGGCGCTGCGCCGTGCCGTTCTTACATCTCGGGATACGAACGAAGTGCTGCGTCTGTTGGGTGACGCTTTGAACAGCAGTGCGGAGGCCGCAGCATGACTTCGGACCAAAGCATCTGGGCCTCGCTGCCTGTCCCGGCCTTCATAATTGACGCGGATGACAGGATTACCGATGTAAATTCGGCGGGCGAAGGGTTTTTGAACGCTTCGCGTAAATCCGTCATCGGGAACCCCGTTTGGGATCAGATTGCCGTCGACGCCCCGCTGGAAGAAGCCTTTCTTCGGGCGCGTCAGCAGAGCACGCCGTTGTTTGTAAATGACGTTGATGTTGGCTCGGGCAGTCGCGCGCCTCTGCAATGTGCGCTGCAAATCGCGCCTTTGGTCGGGCATTCGGGGTCCATGATCATGATCATCTCGCCTCGAGAATTGGCGGGGCGGATGACACGGGGGAACACGGTCAAATCCGCGGCGCAATCTGCGATCGGCATGGCGGAAATGCTGGCCCATGAGATCAAGAACCCTTTGGCTGGGATCACCGGTGCTGCGCAGTTGCTCAGCATGAATATATCGCATCAAGATCTTGAATTAACTGACTTAATTGTCGCCGAGAGCCGCCGGATCGTGAAGCTGTTGGAGCAGGTCGAACAGTTTGGCAACCTGTCGCAGCCCGATTTCAGACCGGTCAATATCCACGATGTTCTAGACCGCGCACGGCGTTCGGCGCTTTTGGGTTTCGGCGCGCATATGAAAATCGTCGAGGACTACGACCCCTCGCTGCCATTGGCCTATGGCGACCCAGATCAGTTTTTGCAGGTCATCCTGAATTTGTTGAAAAACGCTTCGGAAGCGGCCGATCCCAAGGGTGGAACAATCCGGCTGCGGACGTATTTCGAGCATTCGTTCAGACTGCGCCGCAGCGACGGGTCAGGACATTCTCTGCCGCTGCAGGTCGAGATCATCGACGACGGGCCGGGCCTGCCTGACAAGATTCGCAGCGACATCTTTGACCCGTTCGTTTCGGGAAAGGAAAACGGTACCGGCCTTGGGCTGGCACTGGTGAGCAAAATTATCTCGGACCATGACGGATGGATTTCCGCCGACTCGGTTCCGGGTCGAACGGTGTTTCGCATCTCGCTTAGGCGGGCGCCGCGCGACGCAACTTGAGACAACAAATGCCGATAAGAGCAAAATAAGGAGAGCACCCGATGGATGGAACAGTATTGGTCGCAGATGACGACCGCACGATCCGCACCGTTCTGACTCAGGCCCTGACGCGGGCCGGGTGCAAGGTGCACGCGACATCTTCGCTGACGACGCTGATGCGGTGGGTCGGTGAAGGCAAGGGTGACGTGGTGATCTCGGATGTGGTCATGCCGGACGGGAACGGGTTGGAGATGCTGCCCAAGATTGCGCAGGATCGACCCGGTTTGCCGGTGATCGTCATTTCGGCGCAGAACACAATCATGACGGCGATTCAGGCGGCCGAAGCGGATGCCTATGACTACTTGCCCAAGCCGTTTGACCTGCCGGATTTGATGAAGCGAACCGCGCGGGCGCTGGAGCAGAAACAGCGCGTTCAGACCGAAGTGGTTGAACCCACGGACGATCGCCCCGAAGAACTGCCTCTGGTTGGGCGCACACCGGTCATGCAAGCCTTGTATCGGCTGGTAGCACGGGTGATGAATACCGATCTGTCCGTCATGATCTCGGGTGAAAGTGGCACAGGTAAGTCGCTGATAGCAAGGGCTATTCATGACTTTTCGGATCGTCGCACATTGCCGTTTGTCACCGCCACCGCTGCGGACCTTCGCGATCTGGAAGGCCCGGCGCGCGTCATGGCGCGTGTGCGCGGCGGCACGCTTTTGATTGATGAAATCGCGGATATCGAGGACGAATTGCAGGCGCGGATCGTTCGCATGATGGATACGCCGGGCGACCACGTGCCCCGGTTCATGGCCACCAGCCAGTCGGACCTGACCGAAGCGATGGAGAGCGGGCGCGTGCGTCAGGATCTGTATTACCGTCTTTGCGGCGCGACAATCCACGTTCCGGCGCTGCGCGAACGGGTGGATGACATTACTTTGCTGGCCGACCACTTCCTTGCACGAGAGGAGCGTGAGCATGGCGCCAAACGTTGGCTCAGCCCGGATGCGGTTGAGTTGGTGCGCCGGTACTCATGGCCGGGCAATGTGAGGCAGCTTGAAAATGCGATCCGCCGTCTGAGCCTGACCAGCCGCGCAGACGAGATTTCCAAGGCCGAGGTCGAAATGGTTTTGGGTAGTCAGCCCGAAGCGGAGCCGGTTCTGGGTGACGGTGAACGCGAAAAACTGTCCGCGTCCGTGGCCCGTCATCTGCGTCGTTATTTTGATCTGCACGGCAATTTGTTGCCACCTCCGGGTCTGTACCAGCGGATTTTGCGCGAGGTCGAAGGCCCCTTGATCGAGCTTGCATTGGATGCAACTGGCGGAAATCAGGCGAAATGTGCCGATCTTCTGGGCATTAATAGGAACACGCTGCGCAAAAAGATTACAGATCTCGATATTCAGGTGACACGACGCCGCAAACTGATGTAATATCGCCACACAAAGCGTGGCATCCAGGTACACATCCGGCAACGACCACGAAATATGGCGGTAAGCCGCGCGAGCGGCACATCAGGGTGAGGGCAGACGGTGGCAACCCGAGCACAGAGCGGGCTGATCCTATCGATCAATCGGTGGAGGAAATCCCGAAAGCTGCGCAATTTTAGCACCTTGGGCCTGGTTTTGCTGGGTCCAGTGCTGGCTTTGGCCACATACCTTGTCATTGGCCCATTTAATCTGGGCACGACTGCACCGACATTGCGCCTGATCCTGCTGGCCGACCTGGTTTACGTTCTGGTGGTCGCGGCCTTGGTTTTGAGTCAGCTCGGCAGCCTGATCGCTGCGCGCCGGGCGAAATCTGCAGGCTCTCGGCTTCACCTGCGTCTGATCGGCGCTTTCACTCTGTTGGCTCTGGTTCCCACTGTGACGGTCGCGATTTTTGCGGGCCTTACTGTGAATATCGGTCTTGAAGGGTGGTTTTCGGATCGTGTTCGTCAGGTTGTCGGTTCATCTCTGACGGCGGCCGAGGCTTATGAGCAGGAACACCGCGAGGGGCTTACGCAAGACGCGACCGTACTGGCGCGTTTCTTGGACACGGCGCGCGCGCGTGACTACTATATCTCGGACGCCGAGCTACGTTCGGTTCTGGCGCAAGGACAATCGCAAATCCAACGTGGTTTACGCGAAGCCTATGTCATTGATGGCAGTGGCGAAATCAAATCGCGCGGTGATCGGTCTTACCTGTTCAATTTTGAACCTCCAACGCCCGAGCAGATGATCGAAGCGACGGATAGTGGCCTTTTGATCATTGCAGACTGGCAGAATAGTGAATTCCGGGCATTGGTGCCTTTGCAAGCCTATCTGGACCGATACCTCTACGTCAGCCGTGAGGTGGATGGGCAACTTCTCACGCTTCTCGACGATACGAAGGAAACGGCACAGTTCTACCAGCAACTCGAAAGCGAGAGGGGCAGGGTGCTGTTTGAGTTTGGCCTGCTGTATCTGGGGTTCGCAGTGATTCTGATCCTTGCGGCAATGTCTCTGGGGATGTGGTTCGCGGAACGTTTGTCGCGTCCCGTCGGGCGATTGACCACGGCGGCTCAGCGCGTCGGAGCCGGGGACTTGAGCGTTCAGGTCATCGAAGAAGCAAGCGATGATGAAATCGCCATGCTGGGTCGTTACTTCAACCAGATGACCAGACAACTGAAAGGGCAGCGCGACACTCTGCTTGAGACTACGCGTCAGATTGAACGCCGCCGCCGTCTGTTCGATTCGGTGCTCAGTTCGGTGACATCCGGCGTCGTGGGCGTTGATTCAGAGGGCTGCGTGACATTTGTGAACCGGTCGGCGGAACGCCTGTTGGACTGGTCGCGCGGGGAAGAACATCTGGCAATCGGCATTGCGGTGCCTGAGTTCCTGCCTCTGTTCGAGAGCCTGAAGGAAAGCGGTCAGGAGGCCGTGCAGGGCGAAATCAAAGTGACCCGCAAAGGCAGGTTGGAAAATCTGTTGGTCCGCATGGCGACACGGCGTGGCGAAGACGGCGGGCTTGAAGGGTACGTGGTGGCCTTTGATGACGTGACCGATTTGGTCAGCGCGCAGCGTATGGCGGCTTGGGGCGACGTGGCGCGGCGCATTGCCCATGAGATCAAGAACCCGCTGACCCCCATTCAACTAAGCGCCGAGCGGATAAAGCGAAAGTTCTCACGTAAATTGGATGAGGAAGATTGCGATAGCCTTGTGTCCATGACGGACGTGATCGTGCGTCAGACCAATGACCTACGACGAATTGTGGACGAGTTCTCGAAGTTCGCGCGTATGCCGGAACCCGACCGGCATGAAGAAAACGTCATAGAATTGGTGCGCGAGGCTGTCTTGCTGCAACAATCGGGTCAGCCAGATGTGCAGATTGACGCTACTTTGCCAGACCATCCGGTTCTGGCGGATGTTGATGCGACGATGTTGAATCAGGCTCTGACGAACCTGATCAAGAATGCCGGAGAAGCGATCGAAACCTTGAAACAAAAGGGTGCTCCGGAAAACCTGAAGCCACAGATAAAAGTGGATGTATCCTGTGATGACGCTGGGACGGTCATCACGATTGCAGATAACGGAATAGGGTTGCCCGAAGACAGGGCGCGGCTTTTTGAGCCATACGTAACCACACGCGACGAAGGGACAGGTCTGGGATTGCCCATCGTCAAGAAGATCATCGAAGAACATGGCGGTGCGCTGACTTTGGAAGATGCACCGGTATTTGACGGACAGGACCATTTTGGCGCGATGGCCGTGATCCGTTTGCCGGGGGGCAAATTCTCCCAGACGGCGGCGCCACAGAAGCAGGCAATCAATATAAACAAACTGAAAGCAGGCCAAAGATGAGTGACATTCTGATCGTAGATGACGAACGCGATATTCGCGAGCTGGTGTCCGACATTCTGGAGGACGAAGGCTATTCAACCCGGCTGGCTGCCAACTCGGACGAGTGCATGGCGGCAATCAATTCGGAACCGCCGGGGCTTTTGATCCTGGATATCTGGCTGAAGGACAGCCGAATGGATGGGATCGACATCCTCACGGCCGTAAAGCGCGACAACCCGGATGTTCCGGTGGTCATCATCTCGGGCCACGGCAATATCGAAATCGCGGTGGCGGCGATCAAGCAGGGGGCATACGACTTTATCGAAAAGCCCTTTAACATAGACCAGTTGATGGTGGTGATCCGTCGCGCGATGGAGACCTCGCGCCTGCGTCGCGAAAACGCTTCGCTCAAGCGCAAGGAGGTCACGGATTCCGATATGATCGGCAAGTCCGCTGCCTTCCGTTCGATGCAGAACCAGCTTGACAAGGTCACCAAGTCGAACGGTCGTGTGATGCTGAGCGGCCCTGCAGGGGCAGGCAAGGAAATCGCGGCTCGGTATATTCACGCGCATTCAAACCGTGCAAATGCGCCGTTCGTGACGGTTAACTGTGCGGGTATTGAACCTGAGCGCGTTGAGGAGGTTCTGTTCGGGCGTGAATCCTCGGAACGCGGTGTTGAGTCCGGGTTGTTGGAAGAAGCCCATGGCGGGGTGATTTATTTCGATGAAGTCGCGGACATGCCGCTGGGTACGCAGTCCAAGATCCTGCGTGTTCTGGTCGATCAGCAATTCCAGCGCGTTGGTGGGTCTGACAAGGTTCGGGTCGATCTGCGCGTAATCTCGTCGACAAACAAGGATCTTGATGCCGAGATCGTGGCGGAACGGTTCCGCGAGGAGCTGTATCACCGTTTGAACGTCGTGCCGATTGACGTCCCTTCGCTTGAAGACCGGCGCGAGGATATACCGGTTCTGGCACAGCACTTCATAGAAATGTGCAACGAATCCCAAGGGTTGCCGGTGCGCGAGATTTCGGAAGAAGCGGTTGCCCTGCTACAGACCATGACTTGGCCCGGCAACGTGCGCCAGTTAAAGAACCTGATCGAACGCGTATTGATCCTTGGCGACGGCACTGGGCCGATCGAAGCAAAGGAATTGCCTGCCGAAGACGAAAAGGCGGACGATTCCGGTCGTGTCGTTTTGTCTGGTGCCTTGGCAACCCTGCCATTGCGCGAAGCGCGAGAGGCGTTCGAGCGTGAATACCTGCTGACGCAGATCAACCGTTTCGGTGGCAATATCAGCCGAACAGCCAGCTTTGTCGGTATGGAACGCAGCGCGCTGCACCGTAAGTTGAAATCGCTGGGTGTCGTGACGTCGAACAAGTCGGGCGCTCGGGTTGCTCAGTTGGACGAACCTGAACCGGCGGAATAAACCGCCGGTAGGTCACCCCGCCTGACCCGGTGTGATGATCTGGAAAGAGCCGTTGTCGAACTTTACAAAACACGACTCGGTGCTGAGCGGCGGCAATTTTGTCGTCGGCTGTGCCGGAACGCGTGATTTCACGTTCTGTTTGCAGGGCGGCAAACTTATCGGACGATACCCTTTTTTCGCCATGCATTGCGCCTCGACCGTGTTGCGCAGCCCTTGGTTGACGTCCACGGTATAGACCTGCCCGGGTTGCCACCATCCCGGTGAGCGATAACACCGCCCGTCTCCGTGGCAGTAGGTCCGCCCAGGCCAGTATGTCGGGGGGGATTGACGTACCTGGTTGGCCACAGGCGCGTCCTTGAGCGCCTGAACGCGACACTCGGTGGTTTCTGTTTGCATGCGCGAGACACTTTCGCCTTCGCGGTAATACAGCGACAGAGGACCGCACGAGCTGAGGAACATAATAGGAATAATCAAGCGAAGTACTGTTTTCATACGCTTATCTTGCCTTGACTGAACATGTATGACAAATCAATTGACCGCTTTGGGGGCATCTGTCATTCAAAGATTTCAGGCAGAAGGGCCAAAAACATGAAGGTCATCATATGCGGTGCCGGTCAGGTTGGCTGGCAGATTGCACGGCACCTTTCGGGCGAATTGAATGACGTTACGGTGGTGGACAACAATCCAGACCTCGTGCGGCGCGCCACGGAAACGCTGGACGTTCAGGGGATCGCCGGGTTTGCCAGCTATCCCGACGTGCTAGAGCGTGCAGGCGCACGCGACGCTGAGATGATCATTGCCGCGACGCATTCTGACGAAGTGAACATGGTCACTTGCCAGATGGCGCATTCGGTGTTCTCGATTCAGCGGAAGATCGCGCGGCTGCGGTCAAAGTCCTACCTCGAGGCAATTCACTCGGACCTGTATCGTCGGGATCACCTTCCAATCGACGTTGTGATCAGCCCGGAGAGAGAAGTCGCGGCAGCGGCCATGCGCCGTCTGTCTGCCCCATCTGCCTTTGATACTGAAATGTTCATGGACGGGCAGGCGCAGCTTTTGGGGATTCGCATCGACGAAGACTGTCCGATCGTGAATACTCCTTTGCGGCAACTGACCGACCTGTTTTCCACCCTGAGTTCGGTTGTTGTTGGCGTTCGTCGCGAGGGCACCCTGTTTGCCCCCGAATCCGAAGACCAGCTATTTGTTGGGGATGAATGTTATGTCTTTGCCAGCGTCCAAGACGTGGACCGCACGATGGAAGTGTTTGGAAAGGCGCAAAAGAAACAGGATCGCGTAGTTATCGTCGGCGGCGGGAATGTCGGGCTCGAGGTTGCTCGCACGCTGGAAGAACGCGAAAGCCGCGTTCGTGCAAAAATCATCGAGCGCGATCGCCGCTGCGCGGAACTCGCGGCCGAGGCGCTGGAACGCACAATCGTTCTGAATGGCGACGGGTTGGATGCTGCGTTGCTGCGCGAGGCCGGGATCGAACGTGCCGATGCGATGCTGGCCGTCACAGATGATGACCGTGCCAATATGCTGGCCGCTGTTCGCGCCAAGGCCGAAGGCTGTGCGTTGGCGATCGCCTTGATCAACGATCCCAGCATGGTTGCCCTGATGGGACCACTGGGCATTGACGCCTATATCAACCCGCGTGCGACCACGGTCAGCTCGATCCTGCGCCACATTCGCCATGGGCGTGTGCGACAAGTCTATTCCATCGGCGATGCCGAGGCCGAAGTGATCGAGGCCGAAGTTCTGTCCACCTCTCCGATGGCTGGCCAGAAACTGCGCGACATTGATTTTCCCGAAGGTGTTCTGGTCGGTGCAATCCGCAAAGGGGATGAGCTGTTTCGACCGAGCGGCAGCTTGCGGATCGAGGAAAAGGACGTGGTCGCGATTTTTGCCATGGCCAAGGACGTCCCAGAGGTCGAACGTTTGCTGCAGGTTTCGATTGATTTCTTCTGATGGAGCGGGCTCGGGTACAGAAGATCGGGTTGGTGCGGCGATTGCCGCTGTTCCTTCTCATCTGGGGTATTGCCGCATTGTCGATGTGGATACCTGCGATTTACGCGCTGGCGCTGGATGACCATGATACATCGCGGTCCTTTTTCTATTCGGGGCTTTTGGGGCTGTTCGTCGTCGCAAGTATTGCGCTGGCGTCGTCCAACCGTGTTCCCCGTCGCGGGACTCTGGGGCAACTGGCTGTTTTGCTGGCCTGTTTCACGGTGTTGCCGATATTTCTTGCCATTCCGCTACACGACGCGCTTGGGAATACGACATTCCTGAACGCTTATTTCGATATGGTCAGCGCGATGACCACGACCGGTGCCGATATATTTCCCGACCCCGATCGTTTGACGCCCTCGCTGCATTTGTGGCGCGCGCAAGTGGGCTGGATGGGCGGTCTTTTGATGTGGATTTCCGCCGCCGCTATTCTGGCGCCGTTGTCGCTTGGTGGGTTCGAGGTCACTGCACGCGGGCAGCCGGGCCGCCCGGTTTCCGGTGTCGCGCAGAGCGAAAAAGTGGACCCGCGCGGTCGCCTGATCCGAGTCACACGAACCCTGACACCGGTCTACGCAGGTTTGACCGCAGTGATCTGGCTGCTGTTGCTGATTGCAGGCGAGCAAGGGCTAACCGCGATTTGTCACGCAATGTCCACGATGGCGACCTCTGGTATCTCGCCTGTCGGCGGCCTTGAGGGGGCGCAGGCCGGTGTGACAGGAGAGGCAATCCTGTTCCTTTTTCTTTTCTTCGCGCTGTCTCGTCTTACGTTTTCGACCGATACGGCCATGACGGGATATTCACGATTGGATAAAGACCCTGAATTTCGGATCGGCCTGTTGATTGTCGGTTCCGTCGCGATCCTGTTGTTCTTTCGTGTTTGGGCCGGGGTCAACGAAATCGGCAACACGATGGAGCCGCTACAGGCGTTGAGTGTCATTTGGGGTATGACCTTTACGGCGCTGTCTTTTCTGACCACAGCGGGATTTGAAAGCGCCAATTGGAACGATGCGCAGCAGTTGTCTGGCCTTGGTACGCCCGGATTGATCCTCATGGGGCTGGCGCTGATCGGCGGCGGCGTTGCGACTACGGCTGGTGGGGTCAAACTATTGCGGGTGTTTGCCCTGTACCTCAACGGCGCGCGTGAGATTGACCGGCTGATCTACCCGTCCTCGGTCAGCGGGGTGGGCGGCGGCAACAGGCGCATCCAAAGCGATGGCGCCTTTATTGCCTGGATCTTCCTGATGATGTTTGCGTTGACCGCAGCGGCGTTCAATTTGCTGCTGGCAGCGACAGGGGCCGGGTTTGAGCAGGCCATGGTTCTGACCGTTGCAGCGCTCAGCACGACTGGCCCGTTGATCGAACTGGCCACCGATGTTCCGTTGCGATTGGTCGATTTGTCAGCAGGCGCAAAGCTGACGATGTGTGCTGCAATGGTAATTGGCAGGCTGGAAACCCTGGCGATTATTGCTTTGATTACACCGGCGCTCTGGCGGGGCTGAGAATCCACACCCGCAGAATGTCTTATTTTTCATCTGGAAACTCGGTTAACGACACTCCATACTCTGCCGGAGGGAGCGCGTTGGTCCGCAGCGCGTAGCAAGAACAATGGCGAGATTATAAAAATATGGCTTCGGACAGACAGAATCTGCAGGACGCGTTCCTGAATAATGTAAGAAAAGCAAAAGTCCCGGTCACGATATTCCTGATCAACGGTGTGAAATTGCAAGGTGTAATCACTTGGTTCGATAATTTCTGCGTCTTGTTGCGCCGCGACGGACAGTCGCAGTTGGTCTACAAGCACGCGATTTCGACCATCATGCCGTCGCAGCCGATCAGCCTGTATGAGGGCGAAGACGCCTCTTGATGGAACACGATAGGACGCGCACCCGCGCTTGGGTGCTGCATCCGGAAATCAAGTCAGATGAACAGCGCCGTGTCCCCGAACCGGCGCTGGAAGAAGCGGTGGCGCTGGCTGCTGCTTTGCCCGATCTTGACGTGATCGGATCGGAAATTGTGCGCCTGCAACGTGCCCAGCCCGGTTTGCTTTTCGGAAGTGGCAAGATTGAGGAACTGGCAGAGCGGCTGCACGACAACCAAATCGAACTGGTTCTGATCGACGGGCCGGTTACCCCCGTTCAGCAGCGCAACCTTGAAAAAGCCTGGAAGGTCAAAATCCTTGATCGGACGGGTCTGATCCTTGAGATTTTCAGCGATCGTGCGCGGACCCGCGAGGGTGTTTTGCAGGTCGAAATGGCTGCGCTCAGCTATCAGCGGACGCGTCTGGTTCGGGCGTGGACCCACCTTGAACGGCAGCGGGGCGGGCTTGGATTTGTCGGTGGACCCGGCGAAACCCAGATCGAAGCTGACCGGCGCGCTATTGACGAACAGCTTGTGCGCTTGCGGCGGCAGTTGCAGAAGGTGGTCAAGACGCGGACGCTGCACCGGGCCGCACGCGCCAAGGTGCCATATCCCATCGTTGCGCTGGTGGGGTACACGAACGCCGGGAAGTCTACCTTGTTCAACCGATTGACCGGGGCCGAGGTGATGGCCAAGGACATGTTGTTCGCCACCTTGGACCCGACCATGCGCCGGGTTGAACTGCCTGACGGCCCCGAGGTGATCCTGTCGGATACGGTGGGTTTTATCTCGAACCTGCCGACCGAACTGGTCGCGGCCTTCCGTGCCACGCTGGAAGAAGTTTTGGGCGCAGACATCATTGTTCACGTCCGCGACATCAGCCACGACGAAAGCGATGAGCAAGCTCGGGATGTCGAAACGATCCTGACTTCGCTTGGGGTCGACGATGAGCGTCCGCGGCTTGAGGTCTGGAACAAGATCGATCTGCTGAGCGACGACGACCGCGAAGCCGCCATCGCGCGCACGGATCGCGATCCTGCGATCTTTGCGATTTCCGCGGTGACGGGTGAAGGGATAGAGCCACTATTGGCCGATATCGCGGTCAAGCTACAGGGCGTCCGGCACGAAACGACCTTGAAATTGGGTTTTGCCGAGGGCGACAAGCGCGCGTGGCTGTTCCGTCAGGATGTTGTCCGGTCTGAAAAGCAGGGGGACGATGGGTTCCAGATCACGGTTCTTTGGACCGACAAACAAGCCGCGCAGTTTGCGGCCCTCTAAGGATCAAGCGCCGTCGATCTGTCTTTGATAGTCTTCGGCGTCGAACCAACCAAGCGAAGATTGCACCTTGTTGTCCGTGGTCATTTCCCATTCTTCCCAACCGCGTGTGACAACGTGATTTCCGGTTTGGGCATGATGCCCTTCCAATGTCCAGACAAAGATGGCGTGGGTTCCGGCCCATCTTAGCATGTCGCACCGGACTTCGAGGTCCGGGAAGTCGGCAAAGAAGCCCCGCGCCATGTCTGCAATTGCTGCGCGTCCGACGAAAGGCTCGCCGCGATTGATTTCGATTTTCCCGTCCGGTGCGAAAAAGCTGGCGACCGCTTCAGGATCGCCCGAGCTCCACGCGATCGCGTAATCCCGCGCGAGGTTGTTCAACGTATCCCGAATACTGGCCATGAATACCCCCGGTTCAAATCGCTGACCCCTGGGATCGTAAGCCAAAACAAGGGTCTGCGTCCACGGAAGCGCAAAAAAGGGGCGGGGACTTGCCGAAAGATGGCCTCAGCGCGGCACCAAATTCGTCACGCCGACAGCGGCTGCACGGGCCAGATCAAGGTCCAGCGACATCGGAATATACTCTCCACGCCGCCAGAGTTGCGCCTGGTCGTCATAGTAGCGCGACAGGAAATGACCTGATTGACCGGTGGCCGTGATGAAGACCGAGCTGTCAGGGTCCGCGAAATCATAGACGCCCCGATAGCCCGCGCCGTGCACGTTCTGGAACGGGTCCGGGCCTTCGCCCGAAGTGCGCCCGCGCAGCAGGGTATTGTCGCCGCCGCTGGTGGATTGACGGATATTGACGAAGAACCGCAGAACCGGGACCGAGCCCAGAACCGGGTGATCATGGGTGGCCTGATGCGCGTCGCCCCAGCGCAGGGATTCCAGCGACCCGCCATATTTCTCGGAAATCCAGATCAGCGCGTCATCCAGCGCCATTCGAGCCATATCTGTGCAGGTCTCGACCGGAGCGCTCTGACGCACGTCACACCAAACCGCCGCGCCGTCGATATCTCGGTAGACGCGTTCGATGAAAAGCGGTTCGACATGTTTGTATTCAGCGGCCAGCGGGCCAAGCTCGTCCGAGATCAGGCGGATTTGCAGTGCGCGCAGCCAAGCGGCATAGATCAGCGGCTCGGGCAGGTGTTCGTTCATCTCGCCGTTCCACTCGGCCAGCAAACCCAGCGCGATCTGGCGCTGACGTTCGGGCGTGCCTTCGGGGGCCGAAGCGCCGGTGAACCAAAGGTCCGCGCCGATCAAGGGCAGCAGCGAGCGGGCGGTAAAGCTGACGGTGTCCAGTTGCGCCTCGATAAAACTGTCGCGCGTGTGAACTTCGCGCGATTGCATAAGGCGTTCCCAGCGGTGAATGCGCTGCGTGTCACCCCATTCATATGAGACATGCTCGGGGAAGGGGCGGTCTATGACCTTGTTGTTTGTATTGCCTAGTATGCCACCGACCGGGGCTACAAATTCTGGGTTGTCCGCATAGGGAAGGCGACCCTGCCAGCGGTTTTCGGTCAGCCATCCGGGGGTGGGGATGCGCCCACGGCTTTGGTTGCGCAGGTCGCGCTTGGGCATGGCCCCGATCAGCTTCATGCCGATCGTGTCCTTGTCCACCACTGACAGGTTCTGAGACGGGGCGATGAACAGTTCGGCTGCGTCAATCGCCTGCGGCACGGTATCGGAATTCATCAAGGCCATCGACGCGGTCATCGACGTGTCCCGCGCACTCAGGGCGGTCCAGGACAGCGATGCGACGTGACCCGACGGTGTGATGGTTCCCAGATCGTAGTGGCTGCCGGGCAGAACCGGGCCGTTTTCCGTCCATCGCAGGGTCAGAGTGATGGGCGCCTCGTCCTTGATCTCAATGATCGAGGGGCGGTTGCGGAATGTCTTGTACCCGTCGGGGGTCAGGTATTCTTCGGGATTGTCGGGGTTGAGCTGTTCAATATGAACGTCCTGATCATCCAGATAGGACGAAGTCAGCCCCCATCCCAGACGATCGCTGCGCCCCGCCATGACCGAGGGGATGCCCGGAATCGTCGCGCCGATGACACCGCCTTTTTCCAGTTCCAGCCGGGCCAGATACCAAACTCCGGGGGCGGTGAACCCCAGATGCGGATCGTTTGCCAGCAGCGTCCCGCCAATGGCAGATCGTGATGGTGCGGCAGTCCAGGCGTTTGACGCACCGGCCAGCCCCCGTTTTGGGAATGGCGAGAGCGGACTGCCGGGCATGGGCGATCCAGCGGCATATCGGGGCACGCCCGGGAACAGGGCGGCATATTCGGGCAGAGCCGCGATTCCGGCACCCGGAACATCGGGCAGGATATCCGCCAGCCGCGCCGGGTTGTTCAGCAAAAGCGAGGTGCGCGCCCTCAGCACCTCATCCTCAAGATGGCCCGACAACTGAAGGCTCATCAGCTTGATCACAGCGATGCTGTCACCGGGTTGCCAAGGGGAAACCGGCGCGTTGAACAGAAACATCTCGGGCGCGCCGCGCCCAAGCGCCATCTCATTGATCTCGTCCAGCCGCGCGTTAACCCCGGCAGCGTAAGCGCGCAGCGCGGCCTTGGTATAGTCGTCCTGTACGTCGACCGAGCGATGGGCGAGGCCATAAAGGTCAAACCGACGCAGCAGTTTGTCGATTGAAACCGTGCGAGCGCCGAACACTTCGGACAGACGCCCCTGCGCGGTGCGTCGCAAGACGGTCATCTGCCAAAGCCGGTCCTGCGCATGTGCATACCCAAGCCCGAAGAAGACATCCGGGTCGGTCTCGCCCAGAATATGCGGCACATTGGCTGTATCACGTACGATTTCCACGGGCGCAGTCAGTCCGCGCACCTCGACGGTCTGATTGTATTCGGGCAGGGATTGGCTGGCTAGAAAATAGACCAGAAGTACAGCGGCCACAGTAAGAAGAACGAGGCCCGTGGCAACGCGCACCAGCCAACGAAATACTAATCCCATCTGAGGCTCATTTTCTGATCTAGCTCCGTTTGGCGTCAGAGTAGTGGAAGCCCATCCCAACCGAAAGAGGAACGCCGGCAGAATGTGCATCTTTGCGCAACGTCGCAAAGAAAAACCCCTGCCACAGAGACGCGCCCATGGCAGGGGTTAAGCACTGAGGGGGTTAGTGCTGACTTACGGTATGATCCGCGTATATTTTGTGCCTTCGACTGTCGCGCCAATCTGTAGGCCCGCCTGTCCAAAGACGGCTGCCAGAACCGGCGAGCGCAACGTCGTTGTGTCCGTCGAGAGCGAGTCGCCCTGATCGCTGACCACATACCCGATATCAGCGCCGGCGGTCCAACCGCTGGAGCGGCGGAAGTCATTCAATGCGTCCTGCGTCATAAAGAACAGAACGTGGGCATATTGCTGTGCGCCGACCTGCAGTCCAGCGGTGCCCTTCACGGCTGAATAGTAGTCGACCGTCGCACCGTTGATCCGCAATGCGCCGCGGCCGTAACCGCCGCCAAAGACGAACCCGGCCTCGGTTATCAGGGGCATGACCAGCATACCGTTGGCTTTTTCCGCGATCTCTACCGTGTTCGGATAGCGAGAATACATTTCGGTCAGCGTGGCATCGACGCGCGCGTCGATCGTGGCCGCGTTCGAGTTGCCGACGCCGTTGCCGCAAGCTGCGGTCAGGGTCAGCCCGGCCATGCCAAAGGCAAAGCCACGACGACTTAGTCGAATGGGATTGGAACTGCTCATTGTTTTTTCTCTGTATGACTGCCTGAATTGTCGGGTGTTCCCGATCTTGTGGGCGAGGATACGCCTATTGAGACCACCTGTCACGGGAAAGCTGCGCCGCCCCTGTTCTCAATAGGCGAATTATCGCGAAAGTTTGAGGTATTAGCGTTGAAGGTGACGGGCTACCTCTGGGGCAAAGTAGGTCAGGATGCCGTCACATCCTGCGCGCTTGAACGCGAGAAGGCTTTCCAGCATGACCTTTTCCCCATCCACCCAGCCGTTCTGCGCAGCCGCCTGAATCATCGCGTATTCACCGGACACCTGATAGGCGTAGGTCGGTGCGCCAAACGTGTCTTTCACCCGACGGCAGATGTCCAGATAGGGAAGACCCGGTTTTACCATGACCATGTCCGCGCCTTCGGTCAGATCACGCTGGATCAGACGCAGGGCTTCGTCTGAATTGGCTGGGTCCATCTGATATGTTTTCTTGTCGCCGGTCAGCGCGCCTGACGCCCCGACAGCATCGCGGAACGGGCCATAAAATGCGCTGGCGTATTTGGCGGCGTAGCTCAGGATCATCACATTCTGGTGGCCTGCGGATTCCAGCGCGCGACGCATCGCTCCGATCCGGCCGTCCATCATGTCAGATGGCCCGATGATGTCGGCTCCCGCTTCAGCTTGGGCCAGCGTCATTTTCACCAGCGCCTCGATCGTTTGATCGTTCACAATCTCGCCATCGACGACATACCCATCGTGGCCGTTGATGTTGTAGGGGTCCAATGCAACATCCGTCATCACGGCAATGTCCGGGGCTGCGGACTTGATGGCGCGAATGGCACGGTTGGACAGGTTGTCGGGGTTCCATGCCTCGGCGCAGTCTTCGGTCTTTAGGCTGGGGTCGGTGTATGGGAAGATGCAGATCGCGGGAATACCAAGTGCCTGCGCTTCGACTGCGGCCTTCGCAATCAGATCGACCGAACGGCGAACGACACCCGGCATGGATGGCACGGGTTCTTCGATGCCTTCACCATCGCGCACAAAAACCGGCCAGATCAGATCGTCGACGGTCAAGGAGTTTTCGCGCACAAGGTTCCGAACCGCCTGAGATTGACGCACTCTGCGAAAACGGGTCATTGGAAAAGGGGCGATGGTCGGTTTCATGTCGCGCTCTCCTTGAATAATCCTGCATTGGGTGGCATGAATTCGGCGTAGTCTCAAGGGTAACGATGGACGCGGCAGTGCGAAGAGGGTCCCTAAGGACAGTGAACAAAGGGCTGGCGCGTGGACGTATACTCTTCGATCTTTGAACTTATTGACATGCGCAGCTTTTCCAATCTTTGGTATTGGATCGTGCTGGCGGTTCTATGGTCCTCGGCAAGTCATTGGGCCATGGGTGTGCCCCATGATCTGGTCGTGCGCGCGCGCCGTATGGGCGGGCAGGCCGAGAAAGATCTTATGGACATCGTCAGGATCAACAGGAATCGGCTGTTGTACATCGCGGATGTGTCCGGGCTGGTTATTTTTGCGCTGAGTTGCTTCTGCTTTACGGGGCTGGCGACGCTTGGTTTTTATTACGGTGTAGAATTCGCGCAGGCGGTATTTCTGCTTTTGTTTCCGCTGTGCGTTGTGATGCTGATCAACATATCCGCCGCGCGCAAACTGCGAAGAGCTGAGGCCGGGATGGAAATCGTTTCAAAGATTCTGTCACGATGCAGAATCTATACGCAGATCGTCGGGATGATTTCGATCTTGATCACATCGCTCTGGGGTATGTATCAGAACTTTTCGATCAGCGTTCTGGGATAGAGAATTCGGAAAGGCAAGGCGATGACGGCTCCGAACCATGTAACGGTTGGCGGCGCCCCCGAAGGGTTTGACGCACAGCTTGTTCTGAACGAAATGACCCGGACCGGCGGTCCGGTCTGCCATGTCGCGCGTGATGACAAGCGGATGGAAGCGATGCGCGCGGCGCTTGCCTTCTTTGCGCCAGACGTCCCTGTTTTCGTGTTTCCCGGCTGGGACTGCTTACCCTATGACCGGGTGTCGCCGAATGCGGATATCGCGGCGGCGCGGGTCGCGACCTTGGCGGCTCTGGTCCACCAGATGCCTGAACGTTTCGTGTTGCTGACAACTCTTAACGCGGCAACACAGCGCGTTCCGGCGCGCGAAGTGCTGAAGCGGGCCGCATTTACCGCACGAGTGAATCACCGCGTTGACGAAAAAGCCCTGCGCGCGTTTCTGGTGCGCATGGGTTTTACCCAAAGTCCCACCGTGATGGAGCCCGGGGATTATGCCGTTCGCGGCGGTATCATCGACATTTTCCCACCCGGAGAGTCCGGCCCCGTGCGGCTGGACCTGTTCGGAGACGTTCTGGACGGCGCGCGCCGGTTCGATCCTGTCTCGCAACGGACGACCGAAAAGCTTGAGGTTGTGGAACTGGCCCCGGTGTCTGAGGTCATTCTGGACGAAGCAGCCATTACCCGGTTCCGCCAGAACTACCGTATCGAGTTCGGCGCGGCGGGCACCGATGATCCTCTGTACGAGGCGGTGAGCGCGGGGCGCAAACATCAGGGCGTTGAACATTGGTTGCCCTTCTTTCACGAAAAGTTGGAAACCCTTTTCGACTATCTGCCGGGGGCCACGATCTCGCTGGACGATCAGGTAACGCCTGCGCGACTGGCGCGGTGGGATACGATTGCCGATCAGTATGAAACCCGTCGTCTGGCGTTGGAAAACCGTTCGCGCATGGACACGGTTTATAAGCCCACGCCTCCCGGATTGCTGTATTTGGACGATGCGGCGTGGGATCAGGCTGTGGGAGACCGGCGGGTATTGCAATTTAGCCCTCTGCCACAGGCCAGCGGGCCAGGTGTGATCGATGCAGGCGGGCGGATCGGGCGCAATTTTGCGCCTGAGCGTCAGCAGGAAAGCATCAGCCTGTTTGGGGCGCTGGCCGCTCATATCACCGACAAGATGACAAAAGGCCCGGTGCTGATCGCGTCCTATTCCGAAGGCGCGCGGGAACGTCTGACCGGACTGATCGAGGATGAAGGTCTGGCCGAGGCGATCCCCGTCACCGATGGCACGCGCGTTGGCAAACGTGGGCTGCATCTGGCTGTCTGGGCGTTGGAACATGGGTTTGAAGCCCCCGGCCTGACAGTTATTGCCGAACAGGACGTGCTGGGCGATCGCCTGATCCGCCAACCCAAGAAACGCCGCAAGGCCGAGAATTTCCTGACCGAAACCCAATCCCTCAGCCCCGGCGATCTGGTGGTGCACGTGGATCACGGTATCGGGCGATATATCGGGATGGAGGTCGTCACCGCTGCCGGTGCCGCCCACGAATGTCTGCTGTTGGAGTATGCAGAACAATCCAAACTGTATCTGCCGGTCGAAAACATCGAACTGCTGTCCAAATACGGCCATGACGAAGGTTTGCTGGACCGTCTGGGTGGCGGCGCTTGGCAGGCCAAGAAAGCCAAGCTGAAAGAGCGCATCCGCGAGATGGCGGACAAGCTGATCCGCATCGCTGCCGAGCGTGCGCTACGCAAAGCGCCCGTGATGGACCCGCCGCCCCACGCGTGGGAGGAGTTCAGCGCCCGTTTTCCCTATCAGGAAACCGACGACCAGCTGCGCGCGATTTCTGAGGTGATGGAGGACATGCACTCGGGCGCGCCGATGGACCGTCTGATTTGTGGCGATGTGGGCTTTGGCAAGACCGAGGTCGCCATGCGCGCCGCCTTTGTCGCCGCCATGTCAGGTGTTCAGGTGGCCGTGGTTGCACCGACCACGCTGCTGGCCCGCCAACACGCCGCCAGCTTTAAAGAGAGGTTCCGGGGCTTCCCGCTGGAGGTGCGGCAGTTGTCGCGCTTTGTCTCTGCAAAAGACGCTCAGCAAACCCGCGACGGCCTGGCGCGCGGCACGGTCGATATTGTGATCGGCACCCATGCGCTGTTGGCCAAGGGGATACGGTTCAACAATCTGGGCCTGCTGATCATCGACGAAGAACAGCATTTCGGCGTCGGTCACAAAGAGCGCTTGAAACAACTGCGCTCGGATATCCACGTTCTGACCCTGACCGCCACGCCGATCCCGCGCACGCTGCAACTGTCGCTAACCGGCGTGCGCGACCTGTCGATCATCGGCACACCACCCATCGACCGTCTGGCGATCCGCACCTATGTCAGCGAGTTCGATGCGGTGACAATCCGCGAGGCGTTGCTGCGTGAACACTATCGCGGTGGGCAAAGTTTCTATGTGGTCCCGCGCATCTCGGACCTGCCCGAGATTGAGGAATTCCTGAAAGAGCAACTGCCCGAACTGACCTATGTGGTCGCCCACGGTCAAATGGCGGCGGGCGAACTTGATGACCGGATGAACGCCTTTTACGACGGCAAATATGACGTTCTGCTGGCAACAACGATTGTGGAAAGCGGGCTGGATATTCCGACCGCGAACACGATTGTTTTGCATCGGGCGGATATGTTCGGCCTTGCGCAGCTCTATCAGATACGCGGCCGGGTAGGGCGTTCAAAGACCCGCGCCTATGCCTATCTGACAACCAAACCTCGCCAGAAACTGACCGCCACCGCCGAGAAACGCCTGCGCGTTCTGGGGTCGCTGGATACGCTCGGCGCCGGGTTCACTCTGGCCTCTCAGGATTTGGACATTCGCGGCGCGGGTAACCTGCTGGGCGAGGAACAATCTGGCCAAATGCGCGATGTGGGCTATGAACTCTACCAGTCGATGCTGGAAGAAGCGATTGCCAAGATCAAAGCCGGTGAGATGGAGGGGCTGTCGGACTCTGACGACCAATGGGCGCCGCAGATTAATCTGGGTGTGCCCGTTCTGATCCCCGAGGATTATGTGCCCGATCTGGATGTGCGTCTGGGCCTGTATCGTCGCCTCTCGTCGCTCTCGACCAAGGTCGAACTGGAAGGCTTTGCAGCGGAACTGATCGACCGCTTCGGCAAGCTGCCGAAAGAGGTCAACACCCTGATGCTGGTCGTGCGGATCAAAGCAATGTGCAAACGCGCCGGTATTGCGAAGCTGGACGGTGGGCCAAAGGGCGCGACGATCCAGTTCCACAACGACAAATTCGCGTCGCCTCAGGGGTTGGTCGAATTCATCCAGAACCAGCGTGGGCTGGCCAAGGTCAAAGACAACAAGATCGTCGTGCGGCGCGATTGGAAAAAGGACAGCGACAAGATCAAGGGTGCGTTTTCTATCGCGCGGGATCTGGCGGAAAAGGTAATGGCCGAGAAAAAGGCCAAAACCTAGAACGTATTGAGCGTTTGTTTGACGGGCGTACTAATCGCCCGCAACAAAAGTGCACAACTGCCATTGGCCGGTGTCTGATTTGGCGAACGCGGCGCGATACCCGACCATCGGCCAAAGAAATTTGCCGTGCATGTAGCCTTGGCCGCCATCGGTCAACAGAACCTGCTGATAGTCATCAAACTCGGAATATTCGCGGACGATGACGACTTCGTAGCTGATCAAATCCAGAATGGGCGCACCGAGGTTCGGGCTCTGGCGCAGTGTCACATCCTCGGCGCTGACGAAATAAGCCATGTAGGGGTCCAGCGAGGCGGGTAGGGTGATCTGCCATTGATGCGGCATCCAGAACTCGCCTTCGTCGTTGAAATATCCGGGTTGAGCGAGCGTATGCTCCATATCCGTCCAAAACCATTCGCTGATCTTGTCGGCGTGCCTGCGATCCTGTTCAGGCAGCGTCTCAGGATCGAGGACCAAACGTTCGCGCAATTCTTCTGGGCCTCCGTCCCCTCCGTGACTGAGATAAATGTCGGGGCAGGCCGCGGCGATAACTGCTTCGGTGTCGCGCGCTTTTATTTTGGCCAGCAAATCAGTGCGAAACGCCACGAGGGTTGGATCCTGATCCGCCTCGTCTACCGGAGGGAATGACTGGCGATCCGCCAGAGCAGGGCTACAAATGATAGCGGCGAGCATTACGATGTATTTCATTCTGCGGCCCTCATCGCCGCCTGAGCGCAAAAACAGGATGCGCCAACAGCCCGGTCAGCGCGGGCCAAAGCCAGTTCCAGCCGTTGGCTGATTTGCTTGATCTCGTCGGTCTCACCACGCGCTTTCAGGCAATCGTACAACCCCTTGAGGCTCCAGACGTTGTCAGGGTGGATCGAGGCGCGGCTAAGTGTGCCGCCTAATCCCAAATCCTCGCGATAGACTGCTTCGGCCTCGGCGGTGTGACCTTGTTCAAACAGCAACGCACCCAATGCGTGACGGGTCGGCTGCATCCAGCCCCACGGCTCATCATAGGGCAGGTTGTCGTCCAACTCGACCGAGCGTCGCAGATGCGCATAGGCGGCATCGTAATTCTCTTTGCGGTACTCGATCTCGCCCCGCAGCATTTCCCGCGCGACATCCAGAAGGTCGACAACACGGTTGTTGTGCAACAGCCGCGTATCGGGGACGCGGGCTTTGGCGGCAAGAAAAAGCTGTTCCTCGGCCTCGGCTTCGGGCACCTGACCGGTCGCCGCAAAAGCGATGGCGCGGGCATAATAGGTCGTTGCGGTCAGGGTAAGGAACAGATCGGTGTCCTCGGGTGGCTCAAGCGCCTTGGCTTCTTCCCAGCGGCCAAAGCGGATCAGGATGTGCGGCCCCATAGACATGTAGCTTTCAAAATAATCCGCCATCGGTGGGCTTTCGATGCGCAACATTTCTTCGGGCGTGGTGTCCCACATGCCCTGATTGGCGCGCAGGGCGGGTTCGATCTGACCCAGAAATAGCGCGCCGTAGATGACAAAGTGATAATCGTGTTGGCGATAGCCGGTGTATATGTTGAAGGCGCCTTCGCGCTCGTAATACTTCAGGTCTGCTTCGATCGCTTTTTCGTTCCAGTGAACGACGTTCTGGTAGTGACCGCACAGAACGTCGATATGAGTGGGCATGTGCACCAGATGACCTGCATCAGGCACCATGGTGCGCAGGATGTCCCCTGCTTTCAAAGCCTTCTCGGGGGTCGGCGACATCTCCATCAGGTGCACATAAAGATGCAGAAGGCCGGGATGAGACATGGCCGCTGGATCATTCGCCATGGCGTCTTCCAGCACGTCTTGCGCTTCGAGTGTTGCTGCACCCTCGGCCGGTTTCCCTGTTTTCAAATCCCACATCTGCCAGGGCGTCAGGTTCAACAGCGATTCAACGTAGATGGTGCGCAGGTCCAGATGGTCGGGCAGCTTGGCAAAGGCTGCACGCATGGCGTCCGCGAAATCGTGGTCCCATTGGTGCATATCGCCCGTTGGGTCGCCCTGCGGATAACGGGCAGGCAGCGCGTGGATCAGCGCCTGTTCCACCGGAGTGCAACCGTCGGACAAAGCAAGCGCCCGTTGGGTTGCGTCATAAGCCAGCGTCAACGCCTTCTTCTTCCCGCGTTCATCCAGAAGATCCCAGGGCAGGTTATAGTTCGGGCCAGCGGCATAGGCGACACCCCAGTGGGCCATTGCACAATCCGGGTCAGCTTCGACAGCGCGTTGGAAGCAGACGACGGCCTCATCGTGATTATAGCCGTAGGTCCAGACCAACCCACGGTCGAACCAAAGCTGCGCTTCGGCTGAGGTGGTCGTGACCGCGCATGTATGTGTGCCCAGATCGTAATAATCGCTCATTGAAAATCTCTCCTCGGATTGAGGGGAGACTAGCCTGATTCACCGGGACTGCACAGATCAGGCGAGCAATCTGTTTTCGATCCGCCCCATATGCAGCATCAGGCCAAAGCCTAGCGTGCTCATCGTCAGAATTCCGGCCGCCAGAGGCGCGATTGACCCGTCAAACAGCAGGCCAATCGGTGCTGCAATCGCGGCGGCGAAGACTGTTGAAATCGCTCCGATGACCGAGGCTGCCATGCCTGCAATGTGGCCCATCGGCTCCATCGCGATGGCGTTCAGGTTGCCCATGGTCATACCTGCCATGAAAAACACCGCGGTCTGCCAGCTTACGAATACGGCAAAGGACACACTTGGCGACAAGTCTGCCGTGTTCAGAATGATGACCGAAGTTGTAAACACGATCTGAGCACCCAGAACCCACGTCACGATTCTGCGCATGCCCAGCTTGATAACCAAGGCCGCGTTCAGCAGGCTGGCAGAGCCTGACATCAGCGCCACGAAACCGAACCAGAACGGAAAGCTCTCGGCGCTGTCGTGGATGATGTCATAGATTGGCTGCACCATGGTCAGCATGGTGAACAGCATCCCCAGGCACAACGTTTGCACCATGATCGAAACCCGCACGGTCGGGTGCGCAAACATTTGCCGTGCGGCATCCATCATCAAGGGCAGGCGAAGCGGCCTGCGGTTTTCAACTGCAAGAGACTCGGGCAGGCGCAATCCCATCCAGAAGATGGTGATCAGAGAAAACACTATGAACGAGGCAAAAATTCCCCTCCACCCGGTCAATGCGATAACACCGGCCCCAAGCATGGGCGCAATCGCAGGGACCAGAGTGAAGATCATCATGGCGATCGAGACAATGCGCGCCATCTCTCGGCCCGAATAAAGGTCGCGGATAACGGCCATGGCCACAACGCGCGGTGCCGCGCTGCCAATGCCTTGAACGACGCGAGCAATCAGCAGCATTTCCAACGAAGAACTGGTCCACGCAACCGCAGCGGCCAGGATATACAGCGCCGACCCGACGTAGATGACCGGTTTGCGGCCAAAAGCGTCAGAAAGAGGACCGGTGAAAAACGTCCCAATCCCCATGCCCAGAACAAACGATGTCAGGATCAACTGCGCCTTGTTCACATCGTTAGGGCTAAGCTGCGCGCCAATTTCAGGAAGGGCGGGCAGCATGGAATCGATCGAGAACGCGATTGTTGCGAACATCATCGCGACAAGTGCGACGAACTCTCCCCGAGACATGCGATCAGCCATTTCAACCTCCTGACCTGATCGCGCTATCACGGCGGGTCAGGTGGCGCCAGAGATCAATTGTGCACAGAGGTCTGTGCTAATTTGCAGGGGAAGCCTCAAGCTGAGACTTGATTTCACCGATCACACGCTCCCACATTTCCGGTGGTTGGGCACCGGGAACCGCGTGCTGGTTGGCGACGATGAAGGTCGGCACAGAGCTTACCCCCATCTGGCGCGAATGCGTGTCGCGGTCGCTGATATCCTGACGATCGGCATCTGATTTCAGCAGCTTCAGCACGACCGCGGCGTCCATTCCAATGCTATCGGCGATATCGGCCAGTACTTCGTGATCTCCGATGTCGCGGGTCTGTACGAAATAGGCGTCGAACAGGGCGTCAACCGCTGCGTTTTGCTTCCCTTCGATCCCAGCCCAATGGATCAGGCGGTGGGCGTCCAGCGTGTTGGGCGTGCGCTTCATCCCCTCGAAATTGATCTTAAGACCGGCATTTTCCGCGTGCTCGACGACCGGAGCATAGGCCCGGACAGCACCGTCCTTGCCGCCAAACTTGCGTTCCAGATACTCGCGCCGGTCCATGCCTGCGTCGGGCATATCAGGGTTAAGCTGGAAAGGGTGCCATTCGATGACAAAGGGATGATCCGGGATCGCGGCCAGCGCCTTGTCCAGATGGGTCTTGCCGATATAGCACCACGGGCAGATCGGGTCGGACATGATGTCAAGTTTGACGGTCTGGGTCATTCGGTGGTCGCCTTGAAATAGGCCGGAAGCGCCCGGCGCAGGAGTTTGCCATTGCCGCCGGTTGGCAGCTCGGGCAGGTGGACAAAGGCGCGCGGCTGTTTGTAGCGCGCCAGATTTGCCTCGACATAGGTGCGCAACGCATCTTCGTCCAGCTTTTCCGGGCCGGTATAGAAAGCTGCGATCACGAATGTGTCCTGTTTTACCTCAACTGCCGCAGCACCAACCTGTGTGATGCCGAGGTATTGGGACAGCACGGCCTCAACTTCGACCGGGGACACGCGATACCCGCCTGCGTTCATCATATCGTCGTCGCGGCCCAAATAGGTGATCTGCCCGTCTACTGCCATTGCACCCTGATCGCCGGTCAGAAACCAATCGCCCTGCATCCGTGCCTGCGCTTCGTCCGGGGCATTTAGATAGGTCAGCATCAGGCCGGGATCCGAACGATGGATGGCGATGGTGCCTTCCTGCCCCTGCGGGACCGGGCCGTCCGGCCCGAGGATCGCCACGCGGCGACCGGGTTGTGGTTGTCCCAGCGCCTCGCCTCGCGCGGGGTGCTCGGGACTGGACGAGATGAAGGTTGAGCACTCGGACATGCCATAGGCTTCATACAGTTCGGTTTCGGTGGCGCGTTTCCACTGTGCGTGGAGCGTCGGCGAAAGCTTTTCTCCGGCGCACAAGCCATGCCTCAGATGGGGCAGGCGCAGGTCCGGTGCCACGTTCACGATTTTGCGGAAAACACCGGGGGCGGCGGCGAAAATGGTGGCGCGTTGATCGCGCAAAAGAGTTGGCAGCGTGGACAGGTCCGTACCCGGCTCGGGGATCAGAGCGGTCGCGCCGATGGTCCACGGGTCCATCAACCCAGTGCCCAGTGTGTAGGTCCAGTTGAACGCGCCAGCGTGACACAGGCGATCCGTCTCACGAAGACCGTACCAGCCGTCGACCATCATCTGGCGTGCCCAAATCGCCCTGTGCGCATGGGCAACGGCCCGAGGTCTCCCCGAAGTGCCCGAGGTGTAGACGACATAGGCCATTCGATCCGGGTCGCCCATTTGATATGGCGCGGCGGGTAGGTTCCTCATTTCGGCAAGGTCGGCCAGGTCGATCTGAAACGGATGAGGGGCACAGGAAACGGTTGGATCTCTGAGCACGACCGCCGGGGTCAGTTCCTGTATCATGCGGGCTGTTTCAGGTTCGGTCAGTTGCGACGAGGTCGGCACGGGGATGATGCCAACAGAGATCGCGCCCAGATATGCCACCGGGAAATCCACGGTGTTTCCCAACCGCATCAGCGCGATGTCACCGGGTTTCAGCCCAGCTTGCAGCAGGCCAGTGCCTGTTCCCAGAATGGCTTGCTTTAGGTCGCTGTATGTCCAGTGTTCGGCAGTAGACTGCCCAAGCACCGACAACGCGATTTTTTCGGCGTTTCGGTCCGCTTGTCGCAGCACATGAGCCGCCAGATTGAAAGGGGCGGGACAGCGAGGAGGAGGGCCTTGATCGAAAACAGAAAGCATATCGTCTGGCTAACGTGACGTATGTTGCGTTGCAAGCAGGTCTGGCTGGCCCTATGAATGGCGCATGAGCACCCAAGACCAGACATCCCTGATACGAATTGCCCGAGACTCGGGCGAACCAACGGAAGTTGAGCCGTTGGACCTTGGCGCGCGCGTACGCGAACTGCGCAAGGCAAGGAATTGGACGCTCGAGCAGGCCGCAACGCAGGCGGGGCTGGCGCGGTCAACGCTCAGCAAGATCGAAAACGGTCAGATGTCTCCGACCTACGACGCGCTAAAGAAGTTGGCGACCGGGCTTGAGATATCAGTGCCTCAGTTGTTCACGCCGCCACAGCGAGAACAGGTGATCGGCCGGATGGCCGTTACGCGTATGGGTGAGGGCGCCGCCCATCCAACCACCACCTACGAGCATGAATTGCTGGCCGAGACGCTGACGAAAAAGCAGATGTTGCCATACCGAGCCAGAGTGCGCGCGCGTTCGATGGACGAGTTCGACGGCTGGGTGCGTCACGACGGTGAAGAGTTTCTATACGTGCTTACAGGCGTTGTTCACCTGTACACCGAGTTCTATGAACCCGTTGAGATGCGCCGCGGCGATAGCGCCTATTACGACGGTAGCATGGGGCACAACGTGGTGTCTGTCAGTGACGAAGACGCGACTATTCTTTGGGTGACATCACTTACTTAGGGTTCGGCTGAATTCTCGATTCAGACCTTCGGTGAACAGAAAGTCCTCAAGTTCTTCATGGGCTTCGTTCACTGTCAGGTGGTGACGTTCGGCAAGATACGCCTCGAACCCTTTGCGATCCTTGCTGAGCAGCAGTTTGTCCTTGTCGCGCAGGTTCGGAAAACGCCGCTTGGCGCGTGTGTACATCGCATCCCAATCTTGCGTCAGATCATTCCAGTTCAACATCTGCAAGCTTTCCGGTTTCCAGGTTTCAAAGCTGCTCGGCCACAAACAGGGTACGGAGGGGGCTGTCACATCAGCGTATGACAAAATGTCGCACCGCGTATCGACTTTCCTGAGAAGCAAGGTGCCCGTTGTAGGCAATCCGCAACGGGCATACGGACCTAAGATTGGAGTGAGTGGAAGCTGGTCCGCGAATTCTGTGCGCTGCGTTGCTGAGAAAAAGCTATGTTTCTAAAGTCAAAGCAATAATCAGAAAATACTAAGCGCAATAATGCCCTTAGGTTACATCGCAAAGATGTATTGCGTAAAGCCCTTTGTGTGGAAATTCCAGTATGAAACAGTCAATAGTATGCGGCTCAAGTTGTAGCGGAACGAAAATTCCGGTACCGCTACATGTGGAGAAACGGCAGGCATGTGCTATTTTCCGCCGAAAACCGGGCAGCCGTAGGCGTTGGCTGCCGTTCCAGCGAAGGTGCGGTTGCCTGAACTATTCCTCGAACCACCAAACCTGCGGCATGTATTCCGGCCCATCCCCGTAAATTGGCAAAGTTTCCGGCTGTTTCAGTTCCTTGGCGTGGGCAATTCGCCCGACATCAAAGTTCCAGATTGGAATGACGTACCGACCGGCAGTTAGCACACGGTCCAACGCACGGGTGGCGGCAACAAAGTCCTCATGGCTTTCTGACGCAAGCATGGCGTCAATCAACCCGTCCACAGCGGGTGAGGAGACACCCATTAGGTTGCGAGTACCCGGGGTGTCGGCATTCTCGCTCCCCCAATAAAGTCTTTGTTCATTGCCCGGCGACAATGAAAGCGCACGCCGGAAAAACGTCATGTCAAAATCCAGATCAGAGGTACGCCCCGTGAACTGCGCGCTGTCTACCTGCTCTGTCGAAACCTGAATCCCCAGACGCTCCAGCGCGCGGGTATAGATTTCGATGGCGGTCTCGCCTTCGCTGTCGCCCTGTTGCAGCAGCACTTTCAGCGTGAAAGCCTGACCATTTGCGTTGCGAAGGACGCCGTCCTGAATGGTCCAGCCTGCGTCAGACAGCAGCTTGGTGGCCTTACGGACGTTTGACCGGTTGCGGGCCGAGCCGTCACCTTCCGGCAGGACATACCCCTCTAGCGTACCGGGCGGCAGGTCTGCGGCGTAGGGCTGTAGCAGCTCCTCCACACGGCCGGTCGCCGCACCCGGCTGCATGGCCAGATCCGAACCCGAGAAATAGGACGTGATCCTGGGTTGCGCGCCGCCGGTGATCGTGTCGTTGATGAACTCGAAATTGAAGGCCAGCGTCAGGGCTTCGCGAACGCGCCAGTCGTCGAACGGCGCTTTGCGGGTGTTCATGACATAGCCGGTCATACCCGACGGCTTGCCGTGCGGGATTTCGGTTTTGACGATATCGCCTCGCTGAGCAGCAGGGAAATTGTATTGAGTTTCCCATTTATCAGCATTGAACTCACGCACGGCGGTCAATTCTCCGGCTTTGAACGCCTCGAACAGAACAGTGCCGTCGCCGTAGAACTCGATCCGCATTTCATCCAGATTCATTGTTCCGCGACGGAACGGGATATTGTTGCCCCAATAGTCAGGGTTACGGCGCAGATTGACGAACCGACCAGCCTCGTACCCGTCGATCACATACGGTCCGGTGCCAATCGGGATATCGTGCAGCGCGGCATTGGCAAAATCCTTACCTTCCCACTGTGCCTTTTGTAGGATCGGACGCAGTCCGGCGATCAAAGCAAGCTCGCGGTCGGGTTCATTGAATGTGATCCGCACGGTCCGGGGGCTGGTCGCTTCGATGGTGTCGATCTTGCCCCAAAGACCGCGATACCGAAGGTGCCCTTCGGTGCCCAGAATCTCATACGACCAGATAACGTCATCGACCGTGACGGGGGTTCCGTCCGAAAACTGTGCCCCTTCGCGTAGCGTAAATTCGACCCAAGACCGGTCCGGAGCAGTCTCAACTGATTCGGCTAACAGGCCGTAAAGTGTGAAGGGTTCATCCCACGAACGCCCCATCAGGCTTTCATGCGTCCAAAACCTCAACTGCCAAGGAGAGGTCCCTTTTTGCACGAACGGGTTCAAGCTGTTATAGCCGCCGGTATTTCCGAACACGACTTTCCCGCCTTTCGGTGCGTCGGGGTTTGCGTAAGGCAGAGACACAAAATCCGGTGGTAGGGCGGGGTCCCCGTACATAGCTATGCCATGCGACGAATCTGCATTGGCGATTGACGCGCCCAAAAGCAGAGTGATTCCCGTGGTCACTTGGCGAACGGGTCGTAGAAAATCGGGGCTCATTTTGGAAACAATCCTGCTCTGGCCTTATTTTGTTGGGATTCATCGTACCGATGATTTTTCTTCTTTTCAAACTTTTAGCTTGGACGGAAGCGTGGAATTGCCTATAAAGGGTGCACTGCTCGATAGGTTTCTTGCCTGTATGAAACCTGCCTCAATAACTTAACGCCCGCTTCGTGCGGGCGTTTTTTTTTGTGCTGGTTCTTTAAGCGAGCCGCTTGGTTCATTCCCCGTTTTCTTTGCATGTGCAGCATGGCACTGTGTGGCCAACATGGAGTCTGAGGGAGAGTGGCCATGAGCCTTGCAGGAAAAACGGCAGTCATAACGGGGTCAAACTCGGGGATCGGACTCGGTGTAGCGCGCGAACTGGCCAAGGCTGGGGCGGACGTGGTTTTGAACTCTTTCACTGATCTGGATGAAGATCACGCCCTAGCCGCTGAAATCTCGCAAGAGACCGGCACCAACGCGCGCTACATCAAGGCGGATATGTCCAAAGGGGAGGAGTGTCGCGCCCTGATTGAACAAGCGGGGGCCTGCGATATCCTGGTCAACAATGCGGGTATTCAGCATGTCTCTCCGATCGACCTGTTTCCGGTCGACAAGTGGGACGCAATCATTGCGATCAACATGAGCTCGGCCTTTCACACGACCGCTGCAGCGCTGCCGATGATGCGCAAGGCTGGATGGGGGCGCGTGGTCAATATCGCGTCGGCGCATGGCCTGACTGCCTCACCCTACAAGGCGGCTTATATCGCGGCCAAACATGGGGTGGTGGGGATGACCAAGACTGCTGCGCTTGAGACTGCGCAGGAGCCGATCACCTGCAACGCGATTTGTCCGGGCTATGTACTGACGCCATTGGTTGACGCTCAGATTCCGAACACGATGAAGGAATATAACATGAGCCGTGAGGACGTCGTGAAGAACGTCCTGCTAGAGCGGCAGCCGTCGAAAGAATTTGCAACGGTCGAGCAACTGGGGGGCACGACGGTGTTCCTGTGCTCGGACGCGGCGGCGCAGATCACGGGAACGACGATTTCCGTTGATGGCGGCTGGACCGCTTTGTGAGATTACGTGGGGGCGCTGCCCCCACACCCCCGAAGTATTTTTAAACAGAAGAAGGGGTGGGGTCGTGAAAAGGATCAATCTGGCTCTGCAAGGCGGTGGTGCGCATGGGGCGTTTACCTGGGGTGTGCTGGATCGGTTTCTGGATGAAGAAGATATCGAGGTCGCTGCGATCACCGGAACCTCGGCCGGGGCGTTGAACGGGGCGGCGTTCAAGTCCGGCATGGTACGCGACGGGCGCGACGGGGCGCGGGGAAGTCTGAACGGCTTGTGGTCCCGGATGGGCGCAGTTGGGGATATGCGTCTCGCCAATTGGATGCAGTCGTTGGAACCTGCGCAGATCGCGCAGGCGATGGAATATTCGCTGCCGTTTTCCGTT
The DNA here is from genome assembly GCF_056536465.1 of Ruegeria sp. CL6. Taxonomy (NCBI): domain Bacteria; kingdom Pseudomonadati; phylum Pseudomonadota; class Alphaproteobacteria; order Rhodobacterales; family Roseobacteraceae; genus Ruegeria; species Ruegeria sp. CL6. Next base: position 342,109 of record NZ_JBQFPR010000001.1, on the reverse strand, counting down.
GGCGATACTTGGTCAAGGTTGGTTTCGCCCTACGCCTATGGCCCATTCTACCGCAATCCGCTTGAGCCCGTGGTGGACCGATTCAATTTCGACGAGATTTGCGCTGATCAAGGGCCGCAGCTTTTTGTTTGCGCGACCTGTGTGCGCAGCGGAAAGATACGGGTTTTTACCGGGCACGAGGTTTCGACGGATGCTATTCTGGCCTCGGCCTGTTTGCCGAACCTGTTTCAGGCGGTCGAGATTTTCGATCCGAAATCCGGCCGGACCGAGGCCTATTGGGACGGTGGATATACTGGCAATCCGGCGCTGTATCCCTTGTTCAACGGAGACCTGCCCGACGATGTGGTGATCGTAAATATCAACCCGCTGGAGCGGGACGAGGTTCCGCGAACCCCCCAGCAGATTCAGAACCGTATCAATGAGATCAGCTTCAACTCGTCCTTGTTTCGGGAACTGCGCGCTATCAGCTTTGTTCAGCGGCTATTGGCGGACGGCAAACTTTCGGCCGGAGAGATGAGCCGCGTACTGGTTCACATGATCGCGGATGACGCGTTGATGAATGACCTGTCGGTGGCGACCAAGACGGTGCCAAACCCGGTGATTTTGCACAAGCTCAAGGATGCAGGGCGCAGGGCCGCAGATCGGTTTCTGGCGAACCATAAGAACGATCTTGGGTCACGCAGCACGGTCAATCTGCCCGAGATGTTCGGCTGATCACTCAGGCGGCTGCGTCGGGTCTTTTTCGTTGGGGTAAACAAGCCCTGCGGAAATCACCAATTTGGCCGCGTCTTCAATCGACATATCCAGAAGGATCACATCTTCGGCTGGGAAGAACAGCAAAAAGCCCGATGTCGGGTTTGGTGTCGTTGGAACGAACACACTCAAAAGCTCGCCCGCGGTTTCTGCGTGCAGTGTGACCTCGCCCTTCGCAGTGGTCGAGACAAAACCGATAGCCCAGATTCCCCGGCGGGGGTACTGGATCAGGCAGGCTTTCTCGAAGGATCGCTCGGTCTGGGCAAATACGGTTTCCGAAATCTGTTTGATCCCGGAATAGACCGAACGAACAACCGGCATCCGGTTCACTAGGCTTTCGGCGAAATGGATCAGTGAGCGTCCCAAAATCCCCTTGGCGATCCAGCCCACGATCACGGTAAAGATCAGGAAAATGACGACACCGACGCCGCGCAGGTTGATGCCTACGTATTCTTCAGGCTGAAACCGCTGTGGGATCAGGGGCAGAACCGCGCTGTCGATCCAGCCAACAACCGACCAGATCAACCATATCGTCAGCCAAACCGGCGCAATGACTACAATGCCCGTCAGAAAAGAGGCGCGCAGACGGGAGAAAAGTCCCGGGCGGCGGTGCGGTTCTTCATCAAACGGTGTGTTCATTGCGGTCCTGAGTGGTTTGCCGAATTAGTTAAGCAGTCCGGGGTCTTGGTACAATAGGGTTATGTCATTCGCTTCGTTCTGACAGCGCGCGCGCTATCCCGGCCGCCAGTCGCGCGTTGTTACGCACCAGTGCGATGTTGGCTGTTAGCGACCGGCCTTCGGTTTGCTCATAGATCCGTTGCAGCAGGTAGGGCGTGACGCCTTTGCCTGAGATCCTATGCGCGTCAGCGTCAGCCTGAGCCGAGGCAATGATGGGGGCCAGCTCTTCGGCGGGGATTTGATCCTCAGCCGGGATGGGGTTGGCGACAAGCTGGCCACCGGGCAGACCGAGCGCGCGCCGGGTCGCGTGGGACTTCGCAATGTCATCCGGGCTGTTCATACGCAAAGGGGCGTCGAATTGGGACTTCGCGGACCAGAAGGCGGGGAATTCATCCTGGCCATAGGCAATGACCGGAACCCCCAGCGTTTCCAAGACTTCCAGCGTTTTGGCCAGGTCCAGAATCGCCTTTGCGCCTGCGGCCACAACGGTTACGGGCGATTGCGCAAGTTCGTGAAGGTCGGCAGAGATGTCAAAGGACGTCTCGGCCCCCTGATGGACACCGCCAATACCTCCGGTCGCGAAGACCTCGATCCCGGCGTAGCGGGCCGCGATCATGGTGGCGGCAACCGTTGTTGCGCCTGTGCCGCCTGTGGCCATACACGCGGCCATGTCCGCACGGGACAGCTTGGCAACTTTCTGAGCCTGCCCCAGAGACGTGAGCTCGTCTGCCTCAAGCCCGACATGCAGCGTGCCCTTGATAACCGCCATTGTCGCGGGCACCGCGCCAGCGTCTCGGATGTCCTGTTCGACCTGCGCGGCAACCTCGATATTCTGAGGGTAGGGCATCCCGTGGGTGATAATGGTGCTTTCCAGCGCAACGATGGGCTGGCCTGCGTCTTTGGCGGCGCGCACTTCGGCTGAGTAGTGAATGTCGATCACAGTGGGGTTTCTCCGGAAACGTAGGTTGCGGCGGCGTGCAGGGCGCGGGTCAAAGCCTCGTCGCTGGTTGCTCCGCCGGATTCTGAGGCGATATGGGCCGCCATGAATGTGTCACCCGCGCCAGTCACACGGGTGACCAGAACGGACGGGGGTGTTTGGGTCAGGATTTCATCTGCGGTGCCGACGGTGGCAGAGCTACCGCCATCCGTGACAAGCACCCGCAGCGCGCCACGGTCCAGCAGACCCTTGGCGGCGGATTCGGAATCGGTGAATTCGCGCTGGCACAGGATGCCGGCCTCTTCGAGGTTAACGTAAAGCGTCGCGCGGGCGTGTTTGAGGAAGGGCAGCAAGCGCTCGGCCTTTCCGGGTGAGGCCGGGGCCACGCGCAGATCGGCCTTGGCGAAGGCCGGGCTTTGGGCGATTTCCTCCAAAAGCGCCAGCGTCAGGTTGCCGTCCAGCGCAATCGGACCTTCAAACGGTGTATTCTCATAGCCCAAAGGTCCGTGCATCAGCGGGCGCAGGATTTTGGCCCCCGCTGCCTCAAGCGAATGGGCGTCGGCGATGGCGGCGATCAGTCCGTTTGCGCCTTCAACAGCCATGTAACGGTCGGTCGGCAAGTCTTGCGAGCGATAGACGTGATCTGTCACCATCCCCAATCGGGCGCAGGAATTGACCAGCTCATCCCCTTCGGGGTCGCGGCCAATGGCGGTCAGCAGCGTTGGCGTCATGCCGAACCGCACCAGCGTCATGGCGATATTCATGGCCACGCCACCGGGCAGGCGGGTGATCCGCCCCGGCACGTCCGATCCCTGCCGCATGGCGCTGGCCGAGCGTCCTATCACGTCCCACAGGACCGAGCCAATACACAGGATGTTGCTGTTCTGAGTCATGCCCGTGTCATGCCGCAGCGTCAGCGCCGGTGCAAGGGTTAACGCTCACATCGCGTCAGTGAGCGCTTTCAGAGCGGCAACCGGATCGTCCTGTGACCAGATTTCGTCGCCGATGCCAAAGAAATCGGTATGGGGGGCGAGGTCGCGGATCAGCTCGGGCGTCAGGCCGCCTTCGGCGACAACCGGCACCTCGATCATTTCGGACCACCACTGGAACAGGTCTTTTTCGGCGATGGTGCCGTCGCCCAAAGTTGATGTACCAACCGGGCCGAAAGCCACGTAATCCGCGCCGTTTTCACCGGCGGTCATACCGTCGTGGCTTGAGGCCGAACAAAAGCTGCCGACGATGGCATCCGCACCCAATTCTTTGCGCACAGCGCGAACCGAGCGCGAGCCGTCATCCAGATGCACCCCGTCCAAGCCCAGCCGTTGCGCCAGCAGGACATGGTTCGAGATCACGATGGCCACGTCGCGCGCATGGGCGACTTCGCGGCAGGCGTCAGCAGTGCGGGCGATGGTGTCTTCGTCATTTCCTGCCAGAGCCAAGCGGATACAGGCGATCTCGGCGCTGTCCAGCACGCGACCCAACTGTTCGGGAAATGTACTGAGCGCAATGGTCGGAGGCGTAATCAGGTAAATCTGCGGCTGCTCGGGGGTGTCCATGGCGCGTCCTTCGGTTTCCAGTTCTCGGCGCGGTTTAGCGGATTGAGCGGGGGAAGCAAACTTTTATGCCTCCGGCGGAAGTATTTGGGAACAGAAGAAGCAGGGGCGGCTTGCCCTAATCAGGCGGGGGGATTAGAGCAGGCCGGAGTTTTTCGGAGATAGCCATGCCCAGCGATCAGCCCCAGCCTTCATTTGTGCTCGTGCGCCCTCAGATGGGTGAGAATATCGGAGCCGCCGCGCGCGCGATGTGGAATTTCGGGCTGGACCGGATGCGGATCGTGGCCCCGCGCGACGGTTGGCCGAACCCAAAGGCGGTGGCCATGTCCAGCGGGGCGGGGCGGTTGCTGGATGAGGCCCAGTTGTTCGACGATCTTGCCGGATCGCTGGCTGATAGCACTTTTGTCTTTGCCACAACCGCACGGCAGCGCGGCCTGACCAAGCCGGTCTACAGTCCCGAACGTGCCATGCAGATTGCAGCCGAGAAAGTCGCGGCAGGCGAAAAGGTCGCCGTGCTTTTCGGTCCAGAACGCGCGGGGCTGGAGAATGAGGATATCGCCAAGGCCAATGCGATTATCTCGGTGCCGGTGAACCCGGAATATGCCTCGCTCAACCTTGGGCAATGCGTGTTGCTGACCGCCTATGAATGGATGCGCCAAAGCGCGGATGTGGTGCATGAGGCCACCGATCTGGGCAAGGGCGACTGGGCCACGGGTATCGAGGTCGAAAAACTGGTTGAACATTATGAGGATCGGCTGGACGAGGCGGGGTTCTTTTACCCTCCCGAAAAGGCCGAGGGGATGAAGACCAACCTGCGCAACCTGTGGTCGCGGATGCGGATGACGCGGGCGGATGTGCAGATGTTGCACGGGATCATGCGTCAGATGGTCCGCTGGAAGGAAAAGGGCTGAGGCTGGACCTCTCTTCCGCTTCACCCTAGCTTGCGACGAAACAAGGACATGAGGACAGCATGAGCGGCAAGCGCAGCATCTTCCAAGAGGTCTCGGGCGACGAGAAACAAGAAGCGGTTCAGCCCGGTATGATCGACCGCGGCCGCGGTGGTGCGCGCAAGGCGATCCGGGCGTGGCTGATGGTGCTGTTTGCGCTGGTCGTGATCATGATCGCCGTGGGTGGGCTGACGCGCCTGACCGATAGCGGCTTGTCGATCACCGAATGGCGGCCCATTACTGGGGCCATCCCACCGATGACCGAGGCCGACTGGCAATCCGAGTTCGACAAATACCAACAGATCGACCAGTGGCGCATTCAGAATCAATGGATGGATTTGGATGATTTCAAATTCATCTATTGGTGGGAGTGGGGCCATCGTCAGCTGGGCCGCGTGATCGGTCTGGTCTGGGCGATCGGGTTCTTCGGTTTCCTTGTGGCGCGGAAAATTCCGACCGGTTGGACCGTTAAGCTGCTGATCCCCGGCGTACTGGGCGGCGTGCAAGGGGCCGTTGGCTGGTGGATGGTCGCCTCGGGCGTGACGCAGGGAGAGGGGATGACCGCCGTTGCCAGCTATCGCCTTGCGGTGCACCTGGGCCTAGCTTTTGTGATCCTTGGCTTTCTGGCCTGGTACATTTTCGAGCTGGGCCGCGAGGAACGCGACCTGATGCAGGCCCGACGTGCGAAAGAGGCGAAGCTGTTCTCTCTTTCGACCGGCCTGATGCACTTTGCGTTCCTGCAAATTCTGTTCGGCGCTTTGGTAGCCGGGATCGACGCCGGGCGGTCCTTTACCGACTGGCCGCTGATTGGCGGGCAGATTTTGCCGCCTGATGCCACGATGCTTGAACCGATGTGGCGCAACTTTTTTGAAAGCCCCGGTCTGGTGCAGTTCATCCATCGCTGTGCGGGCTATTTGCTGCTGATCTTTGGCGTCATTGTCTGGCGGCGCGGCGGTAGCAGTGCGCATCCGCAAACCCGTTTCGCCTTTAACGCAGCCTTCGCCGCACTGTTGCTACAAGTGGTGATCGGGATCGCGACCGTGGTCTATGCCGCTCCGTGGCAGATCGCGATTTTCCATCAGTTCATGGCCGTTGTCGTCTGGACTCTGATCCTGCGCGCGCGGTTCCTGACCGCCTATCCAATCGCAACCTCGATCCGCGGAGCGTGACATGACCGCTTTTGACGACCTGATGGCTTTTCAACGCGAAACCTCGGCGCTGGGGCAGATTGCCGGGCGGCTGGGTTGGGATCAGGAAACGGTGATGCCGCGCGGGGCCGCCCCGCAACGGGCCGAGGAAATGGCCGCGATTGAGGCTGTTCTACATGCCCGTCGCTCGGATCCGCGCGTGGCCGAATGGTTAGAGCAAGCCGATCCGCAGGATGAGGTCGGCAAGGCGCAGCTGCGCGAAATCCGCCGATCTTATGAGCGCACGATCAAGGTGCCTGCTGATCTGGCCAAAGCCATCGCTCGCGTAACCTCGGCCGCGCAGGGTACGTGGGCGCAGGCGCGTGCGGACGAGGATGTGGCAGCCTTTCTGCCTGTGCTGAAAGAGGTCGTCGCCCTGAAGCGCGAAGAAGGCGAGGCGCTGGCGCAGGGTGGCGATGTTTATGACGCGATGGTCGAGGATTACGAGCCGTACACGACCGGAGCGCAAATCGCCGAGATTTTCGATCAGATGCGGCCAAGACTGGTCGCTCTGCGTTCGGCGGTGCTGGACAAACCTGCTGCTCAGACGCTGAGGGGCACGTTTGATGAGCTAACGCAAATGCGGCTGTCTCAGAAATTGGCCACCACCTTCGGCTATGACCTGAACACAGGTCGAGTGGACAAGGCCGTTCACCCATTCAGCTCGGGTAGTGGGCTGGACGTTCGGATCACCACCCGTACCAGTCTGACAGACCCGTTCAACTGTTTCTATTCGACGATTCACGAGGTCGGTCACGCGGCCTATGAACAGGGCATCAACCAAGCCTATGCGCTGACCCCGCTTGGAAGCGGTGTTTCGATGGGTGTTCATGAAAGCCAAAGCCGGATCTACGAGAACCAGATTGGGCGTTCGCGTGCCTTTACCGGGTGGCTATTCCGTCAGATGACAGAAGCCTTTGGCGACTTCGGGATCGCGGACGAGGGCACCTTCTATGCCACCGTGAACGGTGTGCACAACGGCTATATCAGGACCGAAGCGGATGAGGTTCAGTACAACCTGCATATCATGCTGCGGTTCGATCTTGAGCGCGCCCTGATGTCAGGTGATCTGCAGGTCGAAGACCTTGAAACTGCGTGGAACGACCGTTTCAAGGCTGATTTCGGGTACGCAGTCGATAAGCCTTCCAACGGATGTTTGCAGGACGTGCACTGGTCAGTTGGGCTGTTTGGGTATTTCCCGACCTATTCTTTGGGCAACGTCTATGCAGGATGTCTGTATCAAGCGCTGCAAACGTCTGTCCCCAGCCTGGACACGCAGCTTGCGCAGGGCGACACAAGCGGGGCGACTGGGTGGCTGAGGGATACCGTACAGCGTCACGGAGGGTTGTTCGCCCCACGTGAAGTCATTCGCAGGGCAAGTGGGATAGAGCCCAGCGCAGATCCTCTGCTGGACTATCTCGAAAGCAAGTTCGGCGGTCTTTACGGGCTGTGACCGCAGCCGTCTTTGGCCGCAATCCGCCTTCTTAGCTAGAGGATCAGTTGCAGGACAGCTCTTTTTCGCGGGCTTTTATGACCTTCATGAGGGTCTGTTCCACATCGTCCAGTTCCGGTGACTTGGTAAAGCATTCGTCGTTGCTGAAAACGCTCTTGCCGCGGTCGGAGCCAAAGCAATACCCGTTGATGTGAAACAGGTAGTTTCTGGCATACCACAATTCGTCACAGTCAAAGTCGTGAAGTGATCGTTCAGGTGGTTGTTCCGGCTTGGGGGCTTGGCGCGGCAATTCTGCCAATGGCATCTCAAAAGGAAAGGCCATCAATGCCGAGTATTCCCGGATTTGCGCTTCTTCTGATATGGCCTCGGCTTCCCAATACGTAGAAGGGCGTGCGACGTAGTCTTCGTCGCTGTCTGCAAAACCATGAGGGAATTGCTCGGCAACCATAATCTGAATTTTGGGGCTGTCGAAATTGGCGGACCAGATGTCTTCGTGGTTGGCCAGATAAACATCATCGCCAACATTGCTGGACGTGTCGATACGAACCAGGCAATCCTGGGCGTAGTATGGTCCGCTCACCTGATAGCCGCGTTTGAAGCCATAGGCGGTATGGTTTACCTGTTCGACCTTCGTGTTTGTGCGGTAGTCGGGATCGGGGTCCCATTCCTGTGTCTCAACATCGTCAAGCATGTCGTAGAAGTCCCAAGCGATCTCTTTGGCCGATGCAAGCGGATGGCGTTTCCAGGTCGGACCAAAGGCCCAGTCAAACAGACCGTCGTCCAGCATGAATGCATTGTCGCAAATGGTGTCGATCAGGGTCTCGTTCAACGTGGCGTGCAGTTTGACGCCTGACACCGGGACATCGCCAAGAATCGCATCGCCCACAGTGTCGATATAGTACATGTCTTGCGGAGGAGTGCTGAGTGTACGCTGATACAGGTACGGGTTCATATAGGCCCGCCCCTCGACGTCAAGCTCTTGAGAAAACTCAAAAATCTTTGCCGAACTAATGATCGCTGAAGAATACGCGCTTTCGACGTCATGTTTGGAGTATGGGCCTTCTCCGCCCAGTTCGATGCGGGGGGCGTGAACTCCAAGCTGGGCACCGGGTTGAATCGCACGGGTGGCGAAAGTCGAATAGCTTTCGCCTTCAAAGAAATCAGCACCGGCAAGAAACAGGATGGAACAGGCAGACGCACACAGGTCTTCGCTGAGAACGGTTGTATGCAAATCGGCGTCGATATAGCGGAAGAAACTCGCAATTCGGAGGGCTTCGTACAGATCCCCGCCGGGGCTTGAAAGGCAAAGCGTGGCGTCTTCTATGAACGTTGTGTACGAACCGCCTTCGTCGTCGTCCCAGTAGTCATAAAGCTGATGAAAGCGCTGAAGGTCACCGCGAACGATACCTCCGGTCAGAAGCAGGTCACATTGCTCGTATTTCTCGTCAAGAGTTCGGTCAGGTGCAAATTGGGCGTATTCCGACGAGTACATTGCACTGCTGCCGGGCATAACAAACAGTTCCGCCGCGAATGTTGGGGCGGCCGTGAACAGCATCAAAGCGTGGAACAAAGATCGGAAAGAATTTGGGAAAGTAATCATTTTGACTTCTATCTGTTTGACTTTCAAAGGGTTGTATACGCGTTCCGTCTAACTGAAAAAAGTGAGAGCCAGTTGCGTGGTAAAGGGAGTATGGTGCGGCCAACGGTGAGCCCAAAAAAAATCCCCCGCAACTTGTACTGCGGGGGACTTGAGTGTCAGAAGGCTATTCTGCCGTGTCTTCGTCGCCTTGATCGGCAATCCAGGCGACGCTCACAACCTCTTCGCCCTTACCGGTGTTAAAGACTTTCACCCCGCCCGCGCTGCGTGATCGGAATGAGATGCCGTCAACCGGAACACGGATCGACTGGCCTTTGGACGTCGCCAACATGATCTGGTCGTCAATCTCTACCGGGAACGAGGCCACAAGTTCGCCGCCGCGCATGGCCTTGTCCATGGCTGCGACGCCCATACCGCCACGCCCGCGCACCGGGTAGTCGTGGCTGGAACTCAGCTTACCCGCGCCGCCTGTGGTAATGGTCAGGATCAGGTTTTCGGCCGCCGACATCTCGGCATAGCGTTCCTGGGGCAGCACACTGTCTGCGTTACCTTCGTCCTCATCCGCTTCGGTCTCATCCGTGACGCCAGCCATCAGGCGGCGCATCTTGAGGTAGGCGGCGCGCTCGTCCGGACCGGCCTCGAAATGGCGGATGACGGACATCGAGACAACTCGGTCGCCGTTGGTCAGCCTGATGCCACGCACACCGGTCGACTCGCGCGAGTTAAAGACGCGGACATCGGTGGTGCGGAAGCGGATCGCACGGCCCGAATTGGTGACCAGCATCACGTCTTCGTCCTCGGAACAAATACGGGCGTTTACCAGCTCAACACCCTCTGGCAGTTTCATCGCAATCTTACCGTTGCGGCGCACATTGGTGAAATCTGACAAACGGTTCCGCCGCACGTCGCCCGCACTGGTGGCGAAGACGATTTGCAGGTTTTCCCATTCCTCATCCGGCACATCGACGGGCATAATCGCGGCAATAGAGACGCCCGTGGGGATCGGCAGGATGTTGACGATGGCCTTACCCTTACCGGTTCGGCTGGACTGCGGTAGACGCCAGGTCTTGAGCTTGTAGACCATCCCTTCGGTGGTGAAGAACAGCAGTTGCGTATGCGTGTTCGCCACAAAGAGGTTGGTGACGACGTCTTCTTCCTTGGTCTGCATCCCCGACAAGCCCTTGCCGCCACGCTTTTGTGCGCGGAAATCGGCCAGCGGCGTGCGCTTGATGTAGCCGCCCGAAGTGACGGTCACGACCATGTCTTCACGCTCGATCAGGTCTTCGTCTTCCATGTCGCCGGACCAGTCGACGATCTCGGTGCGACGGGGTACGGCGAACTGGTCGCGAACTTCGCGCAGCTCATCGCCGATGATCGACATGATGCGTTCGCGAGAGGACAGAATATCCAGGTATTCCTTGATCTTGGCGGCCAGCTGCTCCAGCTCGTCCGTGACCTCCTTGACGCCCAGTTGGGTTAGGCGCTGTAGGCGCAGTTCAAGGATCGCACGGGCCTGAACTTCGGTCAGGTTATAGGTGCCGTCGTCGTTCATCTTGGACAGAGGATCGTCGATCAGGCGCAGATAGCCCTCAATCTCAGCCGCAGGCCAGCGGCGGGTCATCAGCTTTTCACGCGCCTCGGCTGCGTCTGCCGAGGACCGGATGGTGGCAACCACTTCGTCCACGTTCGATACGGCTACGGCCAGACCACACAGGATGTGGCTACGCTCGCGCGCTTTGCGCAGGTCATATGCAGTTCGGCGGGCGACAACGTCTTCGCGGAAGTCGATGAACGAGGTCAGGAACCGGCGCAGGGTCAATTGCTCGGGCCGACCACCGTTTAGGGCCAGCATGTTGCAGCCGAACGAGGTCTGCATAGGAGAGAAGCGATAGAGCTGATTCAGAACCACCTCGGGCGTCGCATCGCGTTTAAGTTCCACGACAACCCGCACGCCGTTGCGGTCGGATTCGTCCTGCACGTGGGCCACGCCTTCGATGCGTTTCTCACGCACAGCTTCGGCGATCTTTTCGATCATCGCGGCCTTGTTCACCTGATAGGGAATCTCATCCACGACGATGGCATAACGGTCTCTGCGGATTTCTTCGACGCGGGTTTTGGCGCGGATGATGACGCTGCCACGACCTTCCAGATATGCCTTGCGCGCGCCAGAACGTCCCAACATGACGCCTCCGGTCGGGAAATCGGGGCCGGGGACGTATTCAATCAGTTGCTCGGATGTCAGGTCGGGATCGTCGATCAGGGCCAGAGTCGCATCGACGACTTCGCCAAGGTTGTGCGGCGGGATGTTCGTCGCCATGCCCACGGCGATACCACCGGCGCCATTGACCAGCATGTTCGGGAAACGGGCGGGCAGGACCGTCGGCTCTTTGTCTTTGCCGTCATAGTTGTCCTGAAAATCGACCGTTTCTTTTTCGATATCGGCCAGCAGGGACGCGGCAGGCTTGTCCATCCGCACTTCGGTATAACGCATGGCCGCCGGGTTATCGCCGTCCATCGAGCCAAAGTTGCCCTGTCCATCCAGCAGCGGCAGCGACATCGAGAAATCCTGCGCCATCCGCACCAGCGCGTCATAGATCGCGCTGTCGCCGTGTGGGTGGTACTTACCCATCACATCGCCCACCGGACGCGCCGATTTGCGATAGGCTTTGTCATGTGTGTTCCCGGTTTCGTGCATGGCGTAGAGAATGCGCCGGTGAACCGGTTTCAAGCCATCGCGCAGATCAGGGATCGCGCGGGACACGATGACCGACATGGCATAGTCCAGATAGGACGTGCGCATCTCGGATTCGATGGACACCGTCGGGCCGTCATAAACGGGACGCTCGGGCGGGGTTTCATCCATGTTTTCTGGGGTTTCTGGCGTATCGCTCACGTAAACTGCCCGATCTTTGGCTTGGGTCTATATCTTGTGTGTGCATCTTATCAGACCCGGCACATAAGGTGCAAGCAAGCTGAGCATTTCGAGCGAAAAACCACGGTAACACTGGGGTAACATATTGTTATCCAAGTATTTGGTGATTTCTGTGCTACGCTAAAGAGACCTTGCAAGAAATTGGAGGTCTGCATGGAGCAAAGCGAAACCGAATTAATGCTCAAGGGATACGGGCTGACGACGGCGGAATTTTTCTATCACATGCCCGACTACATCCACGTTCTGAATACCTTTATTTGGCAGGATTATGATCTTGCGCCCGATCATCCGAAACTGTTCGATTTCATAGATTTCTGGCAGCGAGAGATTGAGGGGCCGCTGCACTCGGTCCGGTTCACACATCGCAAGATGATCGCGCCTGGCGAATGGCGAAATGTGGTGGGTGAATTTCGGGTGAATTGAACGGCGTTTTCATTGCGCCAACATCGGTTAAAGTGGCGGACAACGTGTTGGTCACATATGGAATCGCTTTATGCACCGAGGTTTGTTTCTTGCCGTCGCAGCGACGCTTCTTTGCCAGTCCGCAGACGCTCAGGGGGTGTTGGATAAAATCAAAAAGGGCGCGGAAAACACTGCGGATGCCATCGGTCGTGGCGCTGAGAGTGTCGGGAGCACAGTTGAAAAAGGTGTCGGCGCGGTTGACGATACGATCGACTCTACTGCCGATTTACTGTCGAACGAAGCGACCCCGGAAGAAACGCGCGCCAAGCTGGATGTCATGGCAAGCGATGTCTTGGCGCAATTATTGGCCGAAAATCCAGAGGCGCAGGCACTGTACGATGTCAGCGCGGGATATGCCGTTTTTGATTCGCGAAAAGTGACAGTTTTCCCTGTGTCGGCTGGGTACGGGCGCGGTGTGGCGGTGTCCAAGGAAACTGGCCAGCACGTCTATATGAACATGGGTACTGGCGGCGTCGGGGCGGCGATCGGAATTGGCGGGTTCGAGACCAAATTTGTTATCCTGTTTGAAACGCAGGCGGATTTGGACAAGTTCATCACTCAGGGCTATGACGCGACCGCTGAATCGGCCGCAATGTACGGGGAGGAACGCACCGACGAAACCTTGCGCTTTACTGATGGTCGGTCCTTTTTTGTGCTCAGCAAGAAAGGGTGGCGAGTGTCCGCTGGTGCGTCAGGAACCAAATACTGGAAATCTCCTGAACTGAACTGATCAGCCAGAGCAGCTTGCCCCACCCAAAACACAGAATTTTGCGCAGTGCGGGTGGTTCAGGTGGACGTCGGCCTCGGCCTCGGCCAACGTATGGCCCATCTCGAACTCTGGCTCGTAGGCCAGAAGCGTGCAGGCAAGCACTGCAGGTTTTTCTGCGCCTTTGCGCTTTACCACCATCCGCGCATTTGAGCACATTACCGCCTCAGGAGACTTGTCCAATATCCCCCAGCAAGCTGTTGTAATTTCAGGAACTTCGGCGGTTTCGTCCATCTCGGGGAAAAGGACGGTCTGCGCCGGGTTCTGCGCGTCGATGTCGAACCCCTGTGCCTTAAAAAAGGCCGCATATCCCGCGCGGCTTTGTGAATCCGTTTCGTCCCAAACCGTTCGTCCGGCCACGGCCATCTTGAAACCATTGTCCCGCAGCCACTCCATTCCAGCCAGGGTCTTGTCAAAGCTGCCTTCACCACGCTCTTTGTCATGCAGTTCAGCACGATAGTGATCAACGGAAATACGCAATGACAGCTTGTCGCCAAAGTCTCGACGCAAGCCCAGCAGCCCGTCGCGCATTTTTCGGCGCAGCATAGGTTGCATGGCATTGGTCAAAATTAAAACTTCATAACCCCGTTCAAGCGCGGCGCGTGCCATCTCGATCATTTCGGGGTTCATGAACGGTTCGCCGCCGGTGAACCCGATTTCACGCACAGGCCAATTCCGTTCCTCGATTTGATCCAGAAAGTCGCGCACCTCATCCGCGGTAATGTAGACCAGAGCGTCGTTTGTCGGGCTGCTGGCTATGTAACAATTGAGGCATTCGATATTGCACAAGGTGCCCGTGTTGAACCAAAGGGTTTCGGCGTTCTTCAGTGCCACGGACGCGCGGGCCTGTCCGTCTGCTGTGACCAATTTGTTCTGAAACTTGCCGATATTGGCGCTGCTTGGGGCGTCGTCTTTCATTCCGGTTTCCGGTTCCTTGAAGTCCTTACACTGACTTAGCTTTTTGGTTGCGGTTCGTTAAGTGGGGTGCGCACAACCTGACAGAGATTTGATGTTGCGGAAATTTGCAGTAGTGGTTGCGCTAACATTGGACATGACCTTTGGGGCAAGGTAAGGAAAAAGCATGGTTTCTCGTGTCATACCCGTTGACCCATTCGATCTGGTCATTTTTGGCGGAACCGGTGATCTGGCGCAGCGCAAGATCCTTCCGGCTCTGTTTCGTCGGTTTTGCGCTGGCCAGTGGGCCGATGGGGTGCAAATCATCGGCGCCGCCAGGACGAAACACGACAGTGCCGACTTTCGTGATCTGGTTGCCGAATCGCTGGCGATCCATGCCCCTGCGCATTGTTTGGACTCGGTCGCGCTGAGCGCTTTCTTGGAACGCGTTGAATACGTGGCGCTGGACGGTGCTGCCGACGACGGGTGGGATCAGCTATCCGGCAAGTTGAAGCCAGATCGCGTGCGTGCGTTTTATTTCTCGGTAGGGCCGGGATTGTTCGGCCCTTTGGCCGAGCGGATCAAATCTCATGACCTTGCGACCCCTCAGACACGGATAGTTGTCGAAAAACCCTTTGGCCATGATCTGGAGAGCGCACGCGCGCTGAACGCAACCTTGGCCGTGCATTTCAGCGAAAAACAAATCTACCGGATCGACCACTATCTGGGCAAAGAGACCGTTCAGAACCTGATGGCTGTACGGTTCGGGAATATGCTGTTCGAGCCTCTGTGGAATAGCCAGTACGTGGATCATATTCAGATCACCGTGGCTGAATCCGTGGGGATCGACGGTCGGGAGGGGTATTATGAACGCGCTGGTGCGATGCGCGACATGATGCAGAACCACCTGATGCAGCTTTTGTGCCTGATCGCGATGGAGCCGCCGGCGAAATTCGATCCAGACGCCGTGCGAGACGAAAAGTTGAAGGTCATCCGCGCCTTGGACCCGGTCGAGCCGCATCACATCGTGCGCGGTCAGTTTGAAGGAGGTGGGCCAGGCTATCGTGAGATCGTTGGCAATCCACGTTCTACCACGGAAAGTTACGTGGCGCTCAGGGCGCATGTCAGCAACTGGCGATGGGCGGGAACTCCGTTTTACTTGCGCACGGGCAAGCGGTTGGTGGCCCGATCGTCGGTGATTAACGTGATGTTCAAGGACGCGCCGCATTCTATCTTTGGCGAACAGGACGGTCGCCATGCTAACGTACTATCGATCCGCCTTCAGCCGAACGAAGGTATCACGCTCAAAGTGACGATCAAGGAACCGGGACAAGGGGGGATGCGTCTTGTCGATGTGCCTTTGGATATGAGCTTTGCCGAGGCATTGGGACCGGAAAATCAGGATCCGCCGGATGCTTACGAACGGCTGGTGATGGATGTCATCCGCGGCAACCAGACCCTGTTCATGCGTGGGGATGAGGTCGAAGCTGCATGGGCGTGGACCGACCCAATCATCGCGGGGTGGCGCGCGCGCGGAGACGTTCCGAAACCTTACGAAAGTGGCAGCACAGGACCGGGCGACGCCGAGCTGCTGATGAAACGAGATGGTCGCCGCTGGCAAGGGATAAACCCATGAAAATTCAGGAATACGCCGACAGGGACATGCTGGCCATCGACGTCGCCAACGTATTGGCCGGAGATTTGGATGCCGCGTTGCTGCATCATGATATGGTTTCGTTGGCGGTTCCGGGCGGTACCACTCCGGGGTCGATTTTTGACGGATTGTGCGCCGCTGATCTGGACTGGGACAGGGTGCGCGTTCTTCCTACGGATGAACGCTGCGTGCCAGGCAGTAGCGACCGATCCAATGAAAAACTGATCCGCGAGCGTCTGCTGACAAATCGTGCATCTGCGGCGCAATACGTTCCGCTATATCTGGACGGCAAAGACCCCGAGGCGGTGCTGCCGGAAATCGAAAGCCTGATCACTCCGGTCCTTCCCCTGTCTGTTCTTGTTCTTGGGATGGGGGAAGACATGCACACCGCATCGCTGTTTCCCGGAATGCAGGGTTTGGAAGCTGCCCTTGATAGCCACGCCCCGCCGCTGGCAATCGCCCGGACCGAAGTCCAGCCGGAGGCGCGTATCACCCTGACGGCGCCGATTTTGGATGGGGCGTTGTCCAAACATCTGGTGATTTTCGGAGCCGCAAAGCGTGAGGCTTTGAACCGCGCACTCTCGTTGCACCCGGATGAGGCACCGATCGCAGCGGTGCTAAGCGGTATGACGGTACACTGGGCGGAGTGACAGCTATGAAACTGAGCAACCTCAAAGCACTGGCAACCGGCGCGCAGGACCGCGCAATTTTGGATTTGTTCGAGCAGTCGCCAGACAGGGCGCAGAGTTTTTCAGCCTCGACCGGGGATTTGCTGTTTGACTACTCGAAAACTCAGATAGATGGGACGATCCGTGATGCCCTGATCCAATTGTGCGACGAGGCAGGGCTGGCCGACCGTCGCGAGGCGATGTTCACTGGAGAGAAGATCAACGAAACCGAAGGCCGCGCGGTGCTGCATACGGCCCTTCGCAATCTGGACGGTGGCCCGGTCGAGGTTGATGGTCTGGATGTCATGCCTGACGTATTGGACACACTTCAACGCATGCGGGTCTTTGCCGAAGAGGTGCGCGGCGGTGCCATCGCCGGGGCAGGGGGCAGCTTTACGGATGTGGTGAATATCGGAATCGGTGGGTCTGATCTGGGTCCGGTTATGGCCACTCATGCTTTGTCCCCATATCACGATGGGCCGCGGTTGCACTACGTGTCGAACGTGGACGGCGCGCATATCGCGGATACGTTGCGACAACTGGATCCGACGCGGACGCTGGTCATTGTCGCCTCGAAAACCTTCACGACCATCGAAACCATGACCAACGCACGCACGGCTCGGGCATGGATGACCGATGGCGGGGGCGACCCGGCGGCCCAATTCGCGGCGGTATCCAGCGCGTTGGACAAAACCCAGGCGTTCGGCATTCCCGAAGCCAGGGTATTCGGCTTTGCGGATTGGGTCGGAGGCCGATACTCGGTCTGGGGCCCGGTTGGTTTGCCCGTGATGATTGCCGTGGGATCGAACGCTTTTGACGCCTTTCTGCGCGGCGGTCAGGCGATGGATGTGCATTTCCGCGCGGCTGAATGGAGCGAAAACATGCCGGTGCTGCTTGCGCTTGTCGGTGTCTGGCATCGGCAAGTTCTGGGCCACGCCAGCCGCGCGGTGTTACCCTATGATCAGCGGTTGTTACGGTTGCCTGCATATTTTCAGCAGCTCGAAATGGAATCGAACGGCAAATCCGTGGCTATGGATGGGGCCGCGTTAACCGTTCCGTCCGGGCCTGTCGTGTGGGGCGAGCCCGGAACCAACGGGCAGCACGCCTTTTATCAGTTGATCCATCAAGGCACCGACGTGATCCCGTGTGAGTTCATGGTTGCCGCCGAAGGGCACGAGCCTGAGCTTTCGCACCATCATCGGCTATTGTTTGCGAACTGCCTCGCTCAGTCCGAAGCGTTGATGCGAGGACGATCTCTGGAGGAGGCGCGGCAACGGATGGCCGCAAAAGGACTACAGGGTTCCGAGCTTGAACGTCAGGCCCGCCATCGTGTCTTTCCCGGCAATCGCCCATCCACCACACTGATCTATCCCAAGCTTTCTCCGTTTGTTCTGGGTCAGATCATCGCGCTTTATGAACACCGTGTATTCGTTGAGGGCGTGTTGCTGGGGATCAATTCCTTCGACCAATGGGGCGTTGAACTGGGCAAGGAACTGGCCACGTCTCTCGGGCCGATCGTCGATGGGCAGGAAAGTGCCGCAGATAAGGATGGTTCAACCGCCGCATTGGTGGCCTACGCCATGCGTCATCGGGGTTGATAACAAAAAATTGGGATCCTGTGTGTTGGCACGCTACATTCTCGTATTGTCAGACAATTAAATGATTGGCAGGGTTCAACTGGAACGCGTGCTTTGCTGCTAAACGCGGCAGAGCAAGAACAAGGAGCCGCCACACAGAAGCGGCTCACACATAGGGAGGATGTCCATGCTAGGACAAATGATGACGCAGCCATTGCTGATCTCGTCGCTGATTGAGCACGCAGACTGCTATCACGGTCAGACCGAGATCATATCGGTCGAAACTGACGGGACGGTGACTGAAAGTAGCTGGTCTCAAATAGCCGTAAACGCGCGAAAGCTGGCGTCGGCCTTGACCAAACTGGGTCTCGAGCCGCAAGCGCGTATCGGGACACTGGCGTGGAACAATCGGCGGCATCTGGAAATTTATTATGGAACCTCTGGTGCGGGCTTTGTGTGCCACACGATCAACCCAAGACTGTTCCCCGAACAACTCACCTACATCATGAACCATGCTAAAGACCGGGTTCTGTTCTTTGACGCGACCTTTATTCCGCTTGTCGCGGCGATCAAAGAGCATCTTGCCGAAGTGCAGCATTTCGTTCTGATGGGGCCAAGGAACGATGACGCGATCTCGCAAATTCCCGGTGTTCAGTTTTACGATGAGCTGATCGAAACCGGCGATGAACGGTTTGAGTGGCCCAGCTTTGACGAAAACACCGCATCCAGTCTTTGCTATACGTCGGGCACAACAGGTAATCCAAAGGGCGTGCTGTATTCTCATCGCTCGACAGTTTTGCACAGCTTCGGCTCGAACACGCGTGATGTAATCGGCTATTCCGCGATGGACGTGGTTATGCCCGTTGTTCCCATGTTCCATGTAAACGCATGGGGTTCGCCCTATGCCTGCGCGATGTCCGGTTCACGCATGGTATTGCCGGGGCCGGATTTGCACGGCGAAGCGCTGGTTAAGCTCATCGACACTTATGGCGTCACGCTGGCAATGGGGGTTCCAACGATCTGGCAAGGGTTGTTGTCCTATGCCGATAAGTCCGGCAGCAAACTGGCCAGCCTGCAGCGCACGATCATAGGAGGCGCGGCCTGCCCGCCATCCATGATCGAAACGTTCCGCGAGACGTATGATGTCGATACGGTTCACGCTTGGGGCATGAGCGAGATGAGCCCCCTTGGCACCGCGAACCAGCCTTTGGCCAAGCACGATAAGTTGCCAGCGGCAGAGCAACACAAGTTGCGTGAAAGTCAGGGGCGCCCTTGCTATGGCGTTGAGATGAAAATCGTGGATGACGACGGCAATGAGTTGCCCCGCGACGGAGAAACTCAGGGTGATCTGATGGTACGCGGTCACTGGGTTTTGGACAGCTATTTCCAGATGCAGGATCAGGATTTGCTTCAGGACGGCTGGTTCGCCACCGGAGACGTGGCGACTTTGGACCCCGACGGATACATGACCATTCGCGACCGATCCAAAGACATCATCAAATCAGGGGGTGAGTGGATCAGTTCGGTCGAGCTGGAAAACATCGCCGTAGCCCATCCCAAACTTGCTACCGCAGCCGTGATTGGCGTTCCACACCCCAAATGGGATGAGCGCCCCCTGCTTGTTGCGGTAAAAGCAGAAGGCCAAAATCCTACAGAGGAGGAGCTTTTGTCCTTCTTTGATGGCAAAATCGCCAAATGGCAGGTGCCGGATAAAGTGGTCTTTGTGGATGCTCTGCCGTTGAACGCCACGGGCAAAGTTCTGAAACGCAACTTGCGCGCCGACTTTTCGGATGAACTGGCAGGTTAAGCTGGTGCCCAAAACGCAAAGCGCTTGGGCGGTTTGAGATCGAACCTGAGACCAAAAAACATTTGGTCGCTAAGGTCTCTGAATCGCCCATTCCGCAGTTTGTGGGCCTCAGGAAAACAATAAAGATGCCAGCGACCTAGACAAGAATTTCCAACTAAGGATTGTGATCGCGTTCCCAGCGGCGAGTTCTAAATAGCCAACCTGATTACTGCATAAGCGACAGCCAGCCTGATGATAGCTGCGCACGCAGCTCGCCCTTGATTAGAACTAACGGCGAGACACTGCAAAGGATGTGTGAAATTGGCTCCGGCGGTAGGGATCGAACCTACGACCAATTGATTAACAGTCAACTGCTCTACCGCTGAGCTACGCCGGAACGGTTTGCGCCGTATAGCAACCTGCATCTACGCCGTCCAGAGGGCTGATGTAAGTTTTTTAGACAGGGTTCGACACTGCTCAGATCGGGCTTTTTGCCAAAACACACTATCAATTTTGAGGGGTGATTTGGCTCCGGCGGTAGGGATCGAACCTACGACCAATTGATTAACAGTCAACTGCTCTACCGCTGAGCTACGCCGGAACTGATGGCCGTATAACAATCACAAATTTTGACGTCCAGAGCAGAATGTCACTGGGTTGAAAAAAAATTGCCAGATCATTTCAGCCTCTTGAACTGCGCGCTGGCCGATAGCTGGTCGATGGGGGAAGCCATTGATTTACCGTGCAAATCGACAAGATGCGCAAAAACGTTCCTTTCGGCCGCAGGTAACAAAGCCGCAGGCGTTTCGGTGTAGATACTCTCTGCCAAATCCCGAGCGGTGCCGGGCTTGTCTGCCAGTGCCTCAAGAATCTGTGCTTCGCGCGCAAGCCGGTGATTGATCAGCCAGTCCAACCGGTCAGCAGGATTCGAGATTGGCGCGCCGTGACCTGCGTGAAAAATGGACCAGTTTCGCTGTCGCAGTTTGTAGCATGCGTGCATGAAGTCCGTCAGATCTCCGTCCGGTGGTGAAACCAATGAGCTGGCCCACCCCATAACGTGATCGGCTGTAAAACAGACATCCTTCCATCCCAAGGCTATGTGATTTCCCAGATGGCCGGGCGTATGGATGACCTCAAGATTCCAGCCGTCACCTTCGATCAGTTCTCCATCAGAAAGTTCGATGTCGGGACGGAAATCCTTGTCGATGCCTTCGCCACCGCCTGCAAGACCTTGTTGCGCCAGCTTCTTCATGACGGGGCTGCGGCCAGCCTCGGGGCCGCCAAATGCGAGAATCGGCGCGCCCGTTCTTTCGGCCAACGGTGCGGCCAAGGGGGAATGATCCAGATGTGTGTGTGTCACGATGATATGGCTGATCCGCTGATCTGGACGCAGCGCATTCAGAATCGCCTGTAGGTGGACCTCGTTCAGAGGGCCGGGGTCGATGACAGCGCAGTCCCTTTCTCCGAGCAGATAGGTATTCGTTCCGCGATAGGTCATTGGCGAGGGATTCGGCGCCAAGATTAGTCGAAGATCGGTCTGAAGCTCGATAGGCTGACCGGGAGTCGGGTTGAAATCATCGGGTGCCTGCATTTTGAACTCTTTCTCTTGTCCGATCAGCCCGTTAGGTTTAGCGCATGTCCAGCCGGTGGCTCAAATCTTATATGCCGCGCAGCCTGTATGCCCGTGCGGTTCTGATCCTGGTTCTGCCAGTGGTCGTGCTGTTGCTGGTTGTGGGCATTGCATTCCTGCAAAAGCACCTCGAGGACGTGACAGGGCAAATGACCAGCGCAGCCGCGCGAGAGGTTTTGCTGGTTGTGGGGGCGACAGAGGATGCCGAAACTCAGCAACAGGCTATAGCCGCAATTCGTCAGGACATAGCTGCACTGGATATGAAGGCCCGTTTTCTGGACATTAACGAAGAGCCAGACTTGGGTATCCGTCGTTGGTACGACTTTATCGCTCCGCAGGTTGAAACCGATCTGCACGAAATGTTGCAGAATCTTGTCGCCGTTGCGCTGCCCATTGGGGACGAGGCGCGATTGTACCTCGAAACTAAAGTTGGTCTGCTTGAGCTGACCTTGGACCGTCGGCGTCTGTCGCCCACCGCTCCGCATCAGTTGATCGTGACAATGTTGTTTTTTGCCGTCGTCATGACCTCGATTTCATTTTTGTATATGCGCAACCAGCTTCGCCCGATCACACGATTGGCAGACGCGGCCCAGGCCTTTGGTCGGGGCAGGGTCGTGCCGTATTCCCCCGGAGGCGCAATAGAAGTGCGCGCAGCAGGAAGCGCCTTTTTGGACATGCGCGCTCGTATCGAAAGGCAGATGGAGCAACGCACGCTGATGCTGTCGGGGGTCAGCCATGATCTACGGACACCGCTGACGCGGCTGAAGCTCGGGCTGTCCATGCTGCCCGAAGATGAGGCAGCACCCCTGCAACAAGATGTGGATGAGATGCAATTGCTGCTGGACGCATTCCTGGATTTCTCGCGCGGTGCTGCGGAAGGCCCGCCCGAGACAGTTCAGCCCGAGGAATTGCTGCGGCAGATTGTCGAGGATGCTCGCCGCGCAGGGCTGGAGGCCAGCTTGGTTTCAGTGGAAGGCGAAGGCACCGCGTTGTTACGTCCCACCGCAATCCGTCGCGCGGTTGAGAACCTGATTGGTAACGCTGTTCGCTACGGTGACCGCGCAGAAGTGAGCCTGTCGGTAACGCCCAAGGCGGTGCGAATACGGGTCGAAGATGACGGGCCCGGCATCGCGCCTGAACAGCGCTCTGAGGCGGTGAAGCCGTTTTCCCGGTTGGATCCCGCACGCAACCAGAATCAGGGTAGCGGCGTTGGGCTTGGTCTGGCGATCGTCTCTGATATCGCCCGCGCGCATGGCGGCGTGCTGCGGCTGGGCAAAAGCGAACGCTTGGGTGGGTTGAGTGCTGATATAATAATCGGGCGGTAGCTTTTTTGGTTCGTGAAAAGACACGCTCGGAAGAAATTTCACTTAGAATCGAAAGTGGTGCCTTTCCAGACGCTTGAGTGTGCTATGATAGGGCTAGGGAACGAATAGCGGGTGTTTGGGGCATAGTTAGGCCATTGATTCGGCTGGCCCTCACCCATGTTTCCGCATGTCGATTTGTGTCGACCTGAATTGTTTCGCTTGAAACCCGGAAACACTGATGTGTGTCCAAGTTACTAGTGAGGTGAGGTCATTGACTTGGTTGATATTGGCAATAGTAGCTGCCGTATCCAGTGTTATTGTCCTCGGATGGTTTGATCCGTGTGACTATTTCTATTCCGTGTGCCAGTTCGTTAGCTGGCGCTAAAGCAGAATTTTGGTAGGCCCGGAGGGACTCGAACCCCCAACCAAAGCGTTATGAGCGCTCTGCTCTAACCAATTGAGCTACAGGCCCGCCTACGCGCCTTGGGTATCACGGTGAACGTCCGCGTCAAGCCTGACCGTTGCAACATTCCCAACAATCGACTAACCCGCCCGAGAACCATTCATAAGGGGTTGGCCATGACAGTGGGCAAGAACGGAATCACCTATGCTGATGCGGGTGTTGATATTGATGCAGGGAATGCTCTGGTCGACCGGATCAAGCCAGCAGCTAAGCGGACGAACCGCTCGGGGGTGATGAGCGGCCTTGGCGGGTTTGGCGCTTTGTTCGACCTCAAGGACGCCGGGTATCAGGATCCGATTCTGGTTGGTGCGACAGACGGCGTGGGTACAAAACTGCGCATCGCGATCGATACCGGTGTCGTGGATGGTGTCGGCATTGATCTGGTGGCCATGTGTGTCAACGACCTGATCTGTCAGGGGGCCGAGCCTCTTTTCTTTCTGGACTATTTCGCAACGGGCAAGTTGGACACGGACACTGCCGCACGGATCATCGAGGGCATTGCCGAGGGCTGCGTTCAGTCCGGTTGCGCCCTGATCGGTGGCGAAACTGCCGAAATGCCGGGCATGTACCCCGATGGTGATTTTGATCTGGCCGGTTTCTCTGTCGGCGCGATGGAGCGCGGCGCCCATTTGCCCGCCGGAGTTCAGCAGGGCGATGTGCTGCTGGGGCTGGCCTCGAACGGTGTGCATTCCAACGGCTATTCTCTGGTGCGCAAACTGGTCGAGATGTCAGGGCTGGGCTGGGACGCCGCGTCGCCGTTCAGCGAGGGGTCGCTGGGCGAGGCGCTGCTGACGCCCACGCGTCTCTATGTCAAACAGGCGCTGCAAGCGATCCGGGCAGGGGGCGTTCATGCGCTGGCGCATATCACCGGTGGTGGCCTGACTGAAAACCTCCCGCGCGTATTGCCTGATGAGCTTGGCGCGCAGATTGACTTGAACGCATGGGACTTGCCACCGGTTTTCCGTTGGATGGCTGATGTTGGTGGCATAGCCGAGGCAGAAATGCTCAAGACCTTTAACTGCGGCATCGGCATGATCGTCGTCTGCGACTCCACGCGCGCAGATGAGCTGACCACTTTGTTGGCCGAGGCAGGAGAGACAGTTGCCCGGATCGGCACCGTCACAGACGTGCCGGGCGTGTCTTACTCGGGCAAACTGCTGTGAGCCACAAGCGCGTCGCCATCTTAATCTCGGGGGGCGGCTCCAATATGGTGTCGCTGGTTGATAGCATGACCGGCGATCACCCCGCGCGGCCCTGTCTGGTGCTGTCAAATGATCCCCAGGCGGGCGGCTTGGTGAAAGCCACCGATCGCGGCATCGCCACGGCTGCGGTTGATCACCGACCGTTCAAGGGCGACCGCGCCGCGTTCGAGGCCGAATTGCTGAAGCCGTTGGAACAAGCCCAGCCGGATATCGTCTGTCTTGCTGGCTTCATGCGGGTTCTGACCGCGGATTTCGTATCGCGTTTTCAGGGGCGGATGCTGAATATCCACCCGTCACTGTTGCCTAAATACAAGGGTCTGAATACGCACGCTCGCGCGATCGACGCTGGTGATGCGGAACATGGCTGCTCGGTACATGAGGTCACGGCCGCGTTGGATGACGGCCCGATCTTGGGGCAGGCCCGTTTGAATATTGAACCAGACGAGACACCCGAAGCATTGGCTGCGCGTGTTCTGGTTTGGGAGCACAAGTTATATCCGGCGGTTCTGCGGCGCTACGCCAGCGGTGATCGAACCCCAGTGCTGCTGCCGTGAACCTGTCAGGGTGATTTACACTTGCCCGGTATTCAGCCTATGGTCTGCACCACAGCTTAGGATGTCAAAGAACTGACGGGCAGTAACAAAATACAAGAGCAAGAATAGCACCTCGAATGAAAACCCTGACAACGACGCAAGAGTTGGCCGAGTTTTGCGCAGCCGCCGCGGACCACGCCTATGTCACCGTAGACACCGAGTTTCTGCGAGAGCGCACGTACTATTCCAAGTTGTGCTTGTTGCAACTGGCCGTCCCTTCGCCCGATGAAGATAGCGCCGTTCTCGTCGATCCGTTGTCAGATGGAATGTCCCTGGACCCGCTTTACGAGCTGTTCAGTAATGAAAACGTGGTTAAGGTCTTTCACGCTGCTCGCCAGGACCTTGAGATTTTCTGGGTAGAAGCCGGCGTTTTCCCCAAGCCATTGTTTGATACGCAAGTAGCCGCGATGGTCTGCGGATTTGGCGAGCAGGTTGGCTACGAAACTCTTGTCCGCAAGATTTGCAAGCAGGGTGTAGACAAGACATCCCGCTTTACCGACTGGTCAAGACGCCCGCTGTCCGAGGCGCAAAAGACATATGCTTTGGCGGACGTGACCCATCTTAGACAAATCTACGAACACCTCGCTGCGGAATTGGAGAAATCCAAACGCAGCCATTGGGTCGCCGAGGAGCTGTGGACTCTGACGCAATCGGCAACCTATGACATCCGCCCGGAAGACGCTTGGAAACGTGTTAAAACCCGCACGAATTCCGCCAAGTTTCTGGCGGTCGTACGAGAGTTGGCCCAGTTTCGCGAGGCTTATGCGCAGGAAAACAACGTTCCGCGTAGTCGAGTGTTCAAGGACGACGCCCTGATCGAGCTTGCATCGACCAAGCCCAAGTCGGCGTCAGACCTGGGGGGATCCCGGCTCTTGCTGCGTGAGGCACGCAAGGGCGTGATTGCCGAAGGCATTTTGGCGGCTGTCAAAAAAGGCGTTAACTGCCCGCCGGACCAGATGCCGCGCGTGGACAACAGCCGGGACAAGCTGAAGGTCAACCCGGCATTGGCTGACCTCCTGCGCGTATTGTTGAAGTCCAAAACAGAAAGTCTGGGTGTCGCGGCAAAGCTGATCGCCACCAGTTCCGAGTTGGATCAGATCGCAGCCGGTGAACGCGAACTGCCAGCCATGTCAGGGTGGCGGTTCGAGGCTTTTGGTGAGGATGCGCTCAAACTATGCGAAGGTAAGATTGCGCTGGCCGCCAAAGGGCAGTCGGTGAAGGTCGTTTCACTCTGACCTTTGTTACCGGCGACGGGATTCCAACGTATTCTGCTGACCTACGACGCGCACCAGACGGATGTTTTGCAGATCATCCAGGCTGACATTTGCTGCGTCTGACACCGCCCGCGACCGTTCGGTGCCCTGGTTTGTTGCATAGCTGGGATAGCTGACGCGGAAGGTGAATTCGAGAACACCATTCTTTTGGTTTTCCTCGCTTTCAACGCGAACAAGCTGCGCGCCATGTGCACCCTGCCGTGCCGCAGTTCCGCTGGCATAGATTATCGCGCCCGAGGGCGTCGGGTTGATCCTAAGCTCGTCGATTCTTGCAATCGGCACGCTGTTGTCTACGGGATCGGGTCTTGAGAACAGGCCGGTGCCTTCACGTTCCGGCGGCACGAGCACGTTCGGATCATATGCTGTTGCTTCTGTCGGCGTAGACGTGCTGGAGCCGAACCAATTGGACGGGTTGGCGCGCGAGTCACTCCAGTTATTGCAGGCAGACAGGGTCAGTACGGCGAATATTACAAGTGACAACGGTTTTTGCATGGACCCAGCTCAGAGCGTTAAATTCCGCAATGGGTTATCGCAATTTCCCGTCTTTGAAAACCCATCCCAAGGGCTGGACAGTCGACGGTCGGAGGCATAGCTACACCAATGAAGCTGTAACAAAAGGACCGCCGCGAAATGGCAACGCCTGCCTTTGAAGAAATCGTTGAGGATTTCGAGTTCCTGGAGGACTGGGAAGACCGATATCGTCATGTCATTGATCAGGGCAAGGCGATGGAGCCGCTGGACGACGCGCTCAAGGTTCCAGCTACAAAGGTGCATGGCTGCGCCAGTCAAGTTTGGCTGCACCCGGTGATCGAAGGCGGAGTTTTTCATTTTGACGGCGACAGCGATGCGTTGATCGTGCGTGGTCTGATCGCGGTTTTGCGGTCGTTGTATAACGGTTTGCCGGTCAGCGAAGTGCCAATGATCGATGCGGGTGGCGAACTGGCGCGTCTTGGTCTGCACGATCACCTGTCAGCCCAGCGTTCAAACGGTCTTCGGGCCATGATCGAACGCATTCGCGAAGTGGCTCAGGAAAACGCCTGATTTCCTTAGTCCGAGTGGCCGCGACTGGCCCAACCTGAAAGAGTGGTCTCAAGGTCTCCGTACCCGGTAAAGCGACGCTCGAACGTCAGCCCCATGCGTTCGGCATACTTGCGCGCGCGCTCGGTCAAGTCGGGATCGTCTGTCTGCGCTTGATAGACCAGCTTCGTGTAGTTCCCGAAATACATGTCCCTAAGCTCAGGGTGGCGATCCAATCCCAGTGGTTTCCAGACAAAGGCGTCGAATTGCCGGGCTAGAAAGTCTGTCAGGTAGAAGGCCGTTGTCTCGTCCTCGGCACGTGCGTCAAAGGCTTGGTTGCCTTCAAAAAATGAGTAACAGTGCGGTCCTTTGACCATTTCTACGCCCATCTCCGCGCAGGCTTTTTGCAATAGCCCCCCAGTTCCGCAATCAGCGTAGACGACAAAAATCTGGTCAAACTCGTCGCGGTGTTTGGCGACAGCCTCTTCGACGGCTTGGGTAATCCGCTCGGGGTAGACATGCAGAATCGCGGGCAGGCAGGTCAAAGACATGTGATCCCAGCCATTGCGGTTCTTCAGGTCCAGAATCTCACGCGCAAGCGCACCGCAGGCCAGCAGCAGGATACCGCCCTTGCGACCGGATTCGGTATAACCCTGTGACGTCAGGCTCGCGTCATCTGGCGTGCTGTTATGCGGCATGGCTTCATTCCCGGTGCGATCGCAGCATCAAAGGACGAAAGAATGATGAAGGCAAGCCCGCTTCCGACATCCTGCGTCAGGCGACCGACGCACGTGTTTCATACGACTGTAGTGACGGGCGGACGGTTGGGCCATAGGCAGAAACCCCTTGAGCTGACAGCTCTGGAAACAGTGTCAGAATCTCCTGCTGCGTCGCGTCGGCCAGGCTGTTCCAAGCCTGAATACCGGGATGAAAACTTTCGGTCAGACAGCCTTCGGCCCAAATCAGTTCGTGCTGGTCGAACATCAGGTGATAATAGGTTACCAAACCGCCGGGCCGCATCACTATGTCGGTATCGTTCAAAAGTTGGCGGGCAGGGGCAAGGGCCTCTGCGTGGCCGGTATTCAGTTCAATTTTCCAATCACTTACCAACATTCTATGCTGTTGCGACACCAACAAGTCCCGAGAGTTTCCCAGCGCTCCGGCTTTGAAAAGCACCGGGGTAAACGCACCGGTAGCGCGCACCGTTCTTCGGCCAACCCAACGAAGCGATTGCAGCCCGTGATCATATGTGCGGATCTGATCCCCCGCCTTCAAGTCCTCGACTGCCATTTGTCCCTGGTCTGTCTCAATCAGCGTTCCAGTCGTGAAACATGTCGCGATGTTCCAGTCCTGGCGGTTTGCAGTCAGACCATTCGTTGTGTCAGTGTCGATGCTGTTTATTGACACCGAAAGAATGGCTTGAGCCTCAAGAGCCGCCTGATCAGCATTGGCCGAAAATTCGGGCACGAGGTATGTATTTCCGAAAACATCCTGGGCAACCACGGCGGTAATGTCTGCGGTCGTTCCGTCAAGATAAGTAATCGTGGCGTTGTACGCGACGGCTGCGTCGAACAGGGTTACATTGCCGTCGATAGAGAATAGATCAAAATCGGCGTTCGCGTCGTTTTCGTAAGTTGCACCGGGGTTTCTGACGGGGCTCCAGACGGCCGCGTTTTCAAACAGGGGCGTGCCGGGGCCGCCGAAGGTTTGACCAACCAACGCGCCTGCGTTCTCGGCCACATTATTTCCCTCGGTCGGGTCGATCAGTGGAAGGTCGCCTAGGAAAATTACGTTGAATGTTGTTGGCATCAACTAACCCCAAAATATCTTCAATGAAATTCGCTTAATGCGCGAGTTTAACTCCCGCAAATGGAGAGTTAGTAAAATTATATTTATTTGCAAGTGGTTAACCGAAAAAGGCTGCCCTCATGGGGCAGCCTTAGTCTAAATGCGTTAACAGCGCTTAGCCTGCAAGTTGATTGTGCTTGCGCGACACGAAATCCTTGGCTGTTTCCACGGCAACGGCGGCATCGCGGCAGTAGGCGTCTGCGCCGATGGCTTTTCCGAACTCCTCGTTCAAAGGCGCGCCGCCGACCAGAACGATGTAGTCTTCACGCAAGCCTTGCTCGACCAGTGTGTCGATTACCACTTTCATGTATGGCATCGTGGTCGTGAGCAGTGCGGACATGCCCAGAATGTCTGGTTTCTCAGACTCCAGCGCTTCCAAATAGTTCTCGACCGGGTTGTTGATGCCGATGTCCACGACCTCAAAACCAGCGCCCTCCATCATCATCGACACAAGGTTCTTGCCGATGTCGTGGATGTCACCCTTCACGGTACCAATGACCATCTTGCCAACACGCGGTGCGCCGGTTTCGGCCAGCAGAGGCTTCAGGATGGACATGCCGCCCTTCATCGCGTTTGCGGCCAGCAGAACTTCGGGAACGAACAGGATGCCGTCGCGGAAGTCATGGCCAACGATGGTCATGCCACCGACGAGAGCTTTGGTAAGGATGTCATAAGGGGTCCATCCGCGTTCCAGCAGGATGTTCACACCTTCTTCGATTTCTTCTTTCAGGCCGTCATAAAGATCGTCGAACATCTGTTCGACCAGTTCGTCGTCATTCAGTTCGGACAGGACGATGTCTTCTTCATCGGACATGGGGCGTTTCCCTGATCTGTTCGGGCATATTGCCCGTGGTGGCATTTTTTCCGTTTTGGCCATTTCGCCGCAGTTCGACTGTGACGATTGCGACCTTGGCGGTTCCGGGACCGACCTATACGGCAAAATATTGATCAACTCGACGTCATTTTCTGCATGAACATCCTGCATTTCGTTCAGAAAAGGGTTTGAAACCGCACCAACGTGACACTCTAGTTGCGTCGTCCTAGTTCAACGAGGGGGCTTGTCCGGTTTACTCAGTTCCCTTATGTCTAAAATAAGAACAAAAGGGAAACAAAAATGGCTGCGCCTAACATTAAGGGTAGGGGGGTCACGTCAAACGCGGCGGGAAGGTTTGAGAGATTCGAGTCCGAACATTTTGACGATGGATGGGCCGCCGATGACGACTTGCCAGTACTTCGGACTGATGTCTCAGAAGAAGTCGCGCGCAGCCTGATTACGTATAACCGCTCGCCTGATCTGCCATTTGACCGCTCCATCAATCCTTATCGAGGGTGCGAACATGGGTGCGTTTACTGTTTTGCGCGTCCGACGCACGCCTATCTCGGCCTTTCGCCGGGGTTGGATTTTGAAACTCGGCTGATTGCACGTCCAAATGCTGCGACGGTCCTCAGAAACGAGTTGTCAGCACGCGGCTACAAGGTCGCGCCGATCGCTATTGGGACAAATACCGATCCATATCAGCCGATTGAGAAAGACCTCGCGATAACTCGGTCTTGCTTGTCTGTTTTGCAAGAGTTTCAGCATCCGGTCGGTATCGTGACCAAGGGTACGCTGGTCGAGCGTGACCTGGACATTCTGGCTGAGATGGCTGAACGCGGTTTGGTGCGCGTAGGTATATCGCTGACAACCTTGGACCCCGATCTGTCTCGCCGGATGGAGCCGCGCGCGCCGTCGCCCAAGCGAAGGCTGGCGACCATTCGTAGGTTGACCGGGGCCGGGGTTCCTGTTCGCGTCATGACCTCGCCACTTGTTCCCGGCCTGACGGATCACGAGTTGGAGCACCTGCTTGAAGCGGGACGAGATGCAGGCGCGGACGCTGCAAGCTGGATCATGCTGCGCCTCCCGCGTGAAGTGTCCGGGTTGTGGCAGGAATGGTTGCGCGATCACGAACCCGCGCGAGCTGAAAAGGTCATGTCAAAGCTCAGAGAGATGCACGGTGGGCGGGACTATGACCCGCGCTGGGGGCACCGAATGCGCGGCGAAGGAGAATATGCCGGACTGATCGCCAAGAGGTTTTCGTTGGCCCTCAAGCGGTTGAGGCTTGCATCACAGACGCCACCATTGCGCTGTGACCTGTTTGCAAAGCCTGCTCAGGCAGGGGATCAGCTTACCCTGTTCTAAACAAAAAGAGCCCCGGAACTTGGTCCGGGGCGCTTTCAGATGTTTCGCTATTTTCAGCGGTTTTCGATGTCCACGTAGTCGCGGTTGGTTTCGCCCAGGTACAACTGACGCGGACGACCGATCTTGTTCTGTGGATCGGCGATCATTTCCTTCCACTGGCTGACCCAGCCAACGGTGCGCGACAGGGCAAAGATCGGGGTGAACATCGAGGTCGGGAAACCCATCGCTTCGAGGATGATGCCCGAGTAGAAGTCCACGTTCGGGAACAGCTTTTTGTCGGCGAAATACGGATCTTCCAGAGCCTGCTTTTCCAGCGCCTTGGCGACTTGCAGTTTCGGGTTGTCTTCGATGCCCAGCAGATCCAGCACTTCGTCGGCGGACTGCTTCATCACCTTCGCGCGAGGGTCGAAGTTCTTGTAGACGCGGTGGCCGAAACCCATCAGGCGGAACGGATCATTCTTGTCCTTGGCGCGTGCGATATATTCTGGGATGCGATCGACGCTGCCGATCTCCTCCAGCATTTCCAGACACGCCTGGTTTGCACCACCATGGGCCGGACCCCAAAGACAGGCGATGCCAGCCGCGATACAGGCAAATGGGTTCGCACCCGAAGACGAGGCCAGACGCACGGTCGAGGTCGAGGCGTTCTGTTCGTGATCCGCGTGCAGGGTGAAAATGCGGTCCATGGCACGGCTGAGGATCGGGTTGACCTCATACTCTTCCGCCGGAACGCTGAAACACATACGCAGGAAGTTCGACGCATAGTCCAGATCGTTGCGCGGATACACGAAGGGCTGACCGGTGTGGTATTTGAACGCCCATGCCGCGATTGTCGGCATCTTGGCGATCAGGCGGTGCGAGGCGACCTCGCGCTGACGCGGATCGTTGATGTCAGTCGAGTCGTGATAGAAGGCGGACATCGCGCCCACAACGCCCACCATGATCGCCATCGGATGCGCGTCACGGCGGAAGCCCCGATAGAAATACTGCATCTGTTCGTGCAGCATGGTGTGGCGGGTGATCGTAGTCTCGAATTTTTCCAGAACGGGTGCTGTTGGCAGCTCTCCGTACAGCAGCAGGTAGCAGACCTCGAGGAAGTGAGATTTGCCAGCCAGCTGGTCGATGGGGTATCCTCGGTGCAGCAGCTCACCTTTTTCACCGTCGATATAAGTGATTGTGCTGTCACAGCTCGCCGTCGAGGTGAAGCCCGGGTCATAGGTGAAGACACCGGCTTGATTATACAGCTTGCGAATGTCGATGACATCCGGGCCTGCGGTTGGCGAATGAACCGGCAACTCGTACGTTTCACCATGGACTGTCAGAGTGGCTGATTTGTTGCTGTCGGTCATAGTGTCTCTTCCTCATTCATGCGCAAGTCGGATCGCTGTCCGAGCCTACGGGCAACGGATGCGCGCTGACGCGCAGTCCGGGTGTTAGCGGAGCAGCGTTACCCAAATGTTAAGCTTTGGTTTAACTCGCTGCGTCAGAAAGCCGTGCCAGGGTTTCATCGCGCCCCAACACAAGCATCATGTCAAAAACCGAAGGAGTTACAGCCCGACCAGCCAAAGCAGCCCGCAAGGGTCCAGCCAGCTTGCCGAACTTCAGCCCTTTCGCCTCTGCAAAAGAATTCAGGGCATCCTCCAGTTCGTTCCGCGACCAGCTAGCATTTTGCACATGCGGCGTCAATTCATTCAGTATACCATCGGATACAGAGGCGAGTGTTTTCGCTGCCTTCTCGTCTGGTTCAATGGGGCGGGATGTCAGTACAAAATGCGCTTTTTCAAGCAGTTCCGGGAATGTGCGCGCCCGATCCTTGAGGCAATACATCGCACGCTCCAGATCACCGGATTGTGTGTCCGTCAACGCAGGCAGTCCCGCCGCTTTCAGATAGGCTTGGATTTCCTGCCGCAGTGCGGCATCGTCGGCGATCGCAATGTGCTGACCGCAGAGATTTTCGAGCTTTTTCAAGTCAAAACGGGCAGGGCTCTTGCCGATTCCGTCCAGGTCGAACCACTCTTTCGCCTGTTCATCCGTGAAGAATTCGTCGTCGCCGTGGCTCCATCCCAGCCGGGCGAGGTAGTTGCGCATCCCGGCCGCCGGATATCCCATCGCCTGATATTCCTGAGCGCCCAATGCGCCGTGACGCTTTGACAGCTTTTTGCCGTCTGGCCCGTGGATCAGCGGAATATGCGCCCAGACGGGGATGTCCCAGCCCATTGCTTCGTAGATCATCATTTGGCGCGCAGCGTTGTTCAGGTGGTCGTCGCCGCGAATAACATGGGTCACGCCCATATCGTGATCGTCCACCACAACGGCCAGCATATAGACCGGAGAACCGTCCGAGCGCAGCAGGACCATGTCATCCAACTGGTCATTGCGAATTGTCACGTCCCCTTGCACCTGGTCTCGGATCACCGTCGAGCCATCCTGCGGTGCCTTGATGCGGATCACAAACGGAGCATCCGGGTGCGTTGAGGCATCAGCATCGCGCCAGGGGCTGCGGAACAGGGTGGACTTGCCCTCGGCCCTTGCCTGTTCACGGAAGGCCGCAATTTCTTCCTGTGTTGAAAAACACTTATACGCCTTGCCCTCGGCCAGCAGTTGATGCGCGACCTCTGCGTGGCGCTGTGCGCCTTCAAACTGGCTGATCACGTCGCCATCGTGATCAAGCCCCAGCCACTCCATACCCTGAAGGATGGCGGCTGTCGCTTCAGGGGTCGAGCGTTCCCTGTCCGTATCTTCGATCCGCAGCAGAAACTTGCCCCCGCGACCGCGCGCGAAAAGCCAGTTGAACAGAGCGGTGCGTGCGCCACCGATGTGCAAAAAGCCGGTGGGAGACGGGGCGAAACGGGTGACGACCTGATCAGACATTGTGTGGATTAACCTTTTGGTAACCGTGTCGGGCATAGATTGGCGCCTGTCTAACGAGCCGGAAGGACGGGGGCAACCATGCGTGTTCTGGCACGGGTCGAGACCGCGCTACTGAACCAGGCGGGCCAATTGTTTCAAGGGTCTCCGGTCTGTCTCGCCATTGGTATCGGGCTGTACTTTTCACTCCGCTTTGAACCGGGATGGCCGGTCTATGCCAGTTTTTTGGCTGCAATCGCGATCGCCTGCGCAATAGTTTGCAAGTGGCGGTCCGGCTGGGTGGCGCTGGTGATCGGTGGCGCACTGATTGCCACCGGATTCATTCTTGCGGGAGTGCGGGCCCATACCGTGGCCGCGCCGGTCTTGTCCTGGCGCTACTACGGCCCGATTGAAGGGCGGGTCGTGGCCATTGATCGGTCCGCGTCGGATGCTCTGCGGGTGACGCTGGACCAGGTGCGGCTAGAAGGCGTGGATGGCGACAGCCGACCGCAGCGCGCCCGGCTATCGCTGCATGGTGGAGATGTCGCGCTCGCGCCCGGACATAGGATCATGACGACCGGCCACCTGTCGCCGCCGCAAGGCCCGGTTGAGCCCGGAGGTTTCGATTTTCGCCGTCACGCATGGTTCCAGAGCCTTGGCGCGGTAGGCTACACACGCGTTCCGGTTCTGATTATTTCGCCGCAGGATGCCGAAGGCGTTCGCATAACGGCGTGGCGCATGTCGGTTTCCGAACATGTTCGCTCTCTCCTGTCCGGTGAGGTTGGGGGATTTGCCGCTGCTGTCACGACCGGTGACCGCAGTGGAATGGGGCATGAGACGTTGAGCACGTTGCGGGCGTCCAACCTTGCGCACTTGTTGGCAATTTCCGGCTTGCATATGGGGTTGCTGACAGGGTTCGTTTTTCTGACCTTCAGGATTGCGCTTTCCGCCCTGCCAATGATTGCCCTCAGATGGCCGGTGCGCAAACTTGCTGCGGTTGGAGCACTGATCGCCGCCGTCATTTACCTTATGTTGTCTGGCGGAAACGTCGCGACCGAACGCGCGTTCACAATGGCCAGTGTGATGCTGGTTGCAATACTGATCGACCGGCGCGCAATCTCTCTGCGCGCTGTCGCAGTGGCGGCATTGATCGTTCTGTCGCTACGGCCAGAAACCTTGCTGAGTCCGGGGTTTCAAATGTCCTTTGCGGCAACTACGGCACTGGTTGCGGTCTTTGGGGCGCTACGTGACTACGGCCCGTTGCCCGGACCAAAATGGTCAAAGCCTGTTACCGGATTGCTGATGTCTTCTGCCATCGCCGGGTTCGCGACAGCCCCGATCGGGGCGGCTCACTTCAATACAATTTCGCACTATGGGTTGCTGGCCAACATGCTGTCAGTTCCGATGATGGGAACGGTTGTAGTGCCGGCCGCAGTTGTTGCAGCCTTGCTCGCTCCATTTGGGCTTGAGATGCTGGCATTGGCCGTTATGGGACTGGGTCTTGAATGGATACTGGTGGTCGCGGATTGGGTGTCTGGCCTGGACGGAGCGCAGGGGCACGTGGTTAGCCCGCCCAGCTATGTCCTTCCCATGTTCGCGCTTGGTGCCTTGTGGCTGACGCTGTGGAGCGGTTCTGCAAGATGGGTCGGAGGTGTCGCTGTAGCCGTGGCTTTTCTGCTTTGGGGGCAGGGTCAGCGCCCTGACATATTAATCGCCGATTCAGGGGGCTTGGTTGGCGTAATGACGGATCAGGGCAGGGCGCTGAGCAAGAAGAAGGGCAGCGGGTTCATTGCAACGGTTTGGCTTGAGAATGACGGGGATGGCGCAAACCAAATCCAAGCTGCCGACCGTTGGCCGGGGGCCGAGTTAGTTCAGCGCCACTTTTGGAAAGGTACAGAAGTGGTTCATCTCACAGGAAAACGGGCCGCGCGCAACTTTGACGAATGCGAATCGAACCAAATCATAGTTTCCGCGGTGGCAGTTGACCTGTCGGGCGAATGCAGGATTTTCGATCCCGATAACCTAACGGAAACCGGCAGTCTTGCATTATCGGGGAACAAACTGACAAGCAGCAGGGATGAGATCGGCAGCAGGTTGTGGTCCCCACGACAGGGTGAGGGCCGCAAACGCTATCAATAACTACGGATCAAGCCGACCAAACGGCCTTGGACCTTCACCTTTTCCTCAGGCAGAACGCGGGTTTCATATGCCGGGTTAGCTGCTTCGAGTGCTATCGCATGCCCGCGACGGAAGAAACGTTTCAAAGTCGCCTCTTGATCCTCGACCAATGCGACGACGATGTCCCCGTTGTCGGCCACGGAGGATTCTCTGATCACCACGACGTCACCATCGTTGATACCTGCGTCAATCATCGAATCGCCGCGTACCTCAAGGGCATAATGCTCGCTCTTGCCGGACACCATAGTGCCGGGGACAGCGACGTGATGCGAGACATGGCTGATCGCCTCAATCGGAACGCCAGCAGCGATGCGGCCCATAACCGGTAGCTCCATCGCATTGGCGGTTACCGGTTCCAAGTTCGCAGGGCGTTGGCTTTTGGGCTTGTCACCCTCGATCACCCGAGGTTTGAACGCGACAGTTGGTTCCCCGCCAAGGCTTTCCGGCAGCTTCACAATTTCAATGGCTCGCGCCCGATGAGCCAGACGGCGGATAAATCCCCGTTCTTCCAGCGCGGTAATCAGGCGATGGATGCCTGACTTTGACCGCAGATCCAGCGCGGCCTTCATTTCATCAAAGCTGGGCGGAACTCCATCCGCCTGAACGCGTTTGTGGATGAATTCCAACAAATCCAACTGCTTTTTGGTCAGCATTGCTCATACCTCACCGATCATGCGTTTTATTTTGTTCTACGCATGTTCACGTTTTGTGTCAATGATTTTGAGATAGGATTAGATCGGTAGATACCAGACTTTGTCACCGGCAGGTCGCGCGGGATCATTGGGTTCTCGGACCAAAAGGGCGTTCGCGTCGGCCAAAACACTGAGAAGGGAACTGTCCTGATCTGCGCAGGCCCGTATGCCATTTTCATCCAGAACAGCCCGCATATAGTGCTCACGCGGACCATTTTCGGCGATAGGTTCGGTCAGTACAGCACGGCGGAACGCAGGTACGGCCTGTTCAAGTCCCAGCATCCGCTGAACCATCGGCACGAGAAACAAATAGCCGCAAACCATTGCACTTACAGGATTTCCCGGAAGCCCGACCATCGGCGTATTTCCCAAACGACCGGCCATCAGGGGTTTGCCGGGACGCATCCTGATTTTGTAGAAAGACCTCTCCATCCCCAATCC
This sequence comes from Ruegeria sp. CL6, assembly GCF_056536465.1. Classification (NCBI taxonomy): domain Bacteria; kingdom Pseudomonadati; phylum Pseudomonadota; class Alphaproteobacteria; order Rhodobacterales; family Roseobacteraceae; genus Ruegeria; species Ruegeria sp. CL6. The sequence goes on along the minus strand of NZ_JBQFPR010000001.1, from coordinate 304,597 downwards.
GGTCGAGGCTTTGGACACAAGGTCATAGTCTCCTACAGATGCCCCGCCGATCGTCACAACAAGATCGGCACCTTTCGCAAGGCCAAAGGCGGCTTCAAGGGACGCTATGGTATCTCGCGCAATTGGAAGAATCCGAACATCTGCTCCGGCTTTTTTAAGCAAGGCTTTGAGGCCAAAGGTATTTGAAGCGATAATTTGATCCGGTCCCGGTACCTCACCGGGCATCACAAGCTCATCTCCGGTGGAAATGAGAGCCACTGACGGTTTGCGCGCCACAAAAGCGGTTGCGACGTTCATCGCAGCCATAAGCGCCACGTCTTCCGGTCGAAGGATACGCGGCGCGGTAATTTTGGTGCCGACCTTGAAGTCCACTCCGGCGGGCCGAATGTTGTCCTTGGCTCCGGGCAGATCAGTGATCGTAATCAGGTCTCCTCGACGGTCTGTATCTTCTTGTATTACAACAAAATCAGCGCCATCCGGTATCGGTGCCCCGGTGAAGATCCGAACGGCATGACCCGCCCCGACGCGGCCTTCAAAGCGGCGCCCAGCCGAAGATTCCCCGACCACCTTGAACATGGCGTGCAGTTCCACTTCCGAGGACTTGACTGCGTACCCATCCATCGAAGAAGCTGCAAATGGGGGCTGATCCCGGGTGGCGGTCACATCCTCTATTAGAATACGTCCGGCGGCTTGTGCCAGTGGAACAGCTTCGCCCGGAAGTTTCGGGACGAGATCAAAAAGTAGCGCCCGTGCGTCCTCGACAGAAATCATGACGCCTCGTAACGTCCTGACTTGCCACCATCTTTCAAAAGGACTCGAATGCCGCCAATCTGCATGGCTTTGTCCACTGCTTTGGTCATGTCGTAGACTGTCAAAGCGGCGGTTGAGACCGCGGTCAGCGCCTCCATCTCAACGCCGGTTTGACCTGCAGTTTTGACGGTGGCCTCAATCTGGACACCCGGCAAGTCCGGGTCCAATGTCAACTCGACTGCGACCTTGGTGACCGGCAAAGGATGGCACAAGGGTATCAGGTCCGGTGTTTTCTTTGCTCCCATGATCCCCGCAAGGCGTGCGATCCCAAGAACGTCGCCCTTCTTGGCGCGGCCTTCGGAAATCAAATCAAAGGTTTCCTGCATCATCTTGATGTGACCGGCAGCGACAGCAACCCGGTCTGTCACAGTCTTGTCGGACACGTCCACCATGTGGGCCTGACCTTGTGCATCAAAGTGCGTCAGTGGCATCACATCACTCCGGGTATCAGAGGGTTCGCCAGTAGGTTTCGTGTGGCCGTGGCGACATCATCCTGCCTCATGAGGCTTTCACCAATCAGAAAGCACCGCGCGCCATATCTGGCAATGTCCGCCAGGTCAGCCGGCGTGCTCAGGCCGCTTTCGCATACGATCGTCCGGTCTGCGGGCACGAGTTTGGACAGCCGCCGTGTTGTGTCAAGAGTTGTCTCGAACGTCTTGAGATTGCGGTTGTTTATCCCAATCAGAGGGCTTTTCAGCTTGGTTGCGCGTTGCAGTTCCACCTCGTCATGGACCTCAATCAAAACGTCCATTCCCCAGTCAAAGGCAGTTTGTTCAAGCTCGGCCGCTTGTTCATCCTCGACTGAGGCCATGATGATCAGGATACAATCTGCGCCCAAAGCGCGGGCTTCGACAACCTGATACGGATCATACATGAAATCCTTGCGCAGCGCCGGCAGTGAGCAGGCCGCGCGTGCTTGGACCAGATACTCTTTTGCGCCTTGGAAACTGGGCGTGTCTGTCAGAACCGAAAGACAGGCCGCGCCTCCTTCTTCATATGCTTGCGCCAACTGAGGCGGGTTGAAATCCGCGCGTATCAGACCCTTTGACGGGCTGGCCTTTTTTACCTCGGCAATCAGTCCGTATCCTTGCCGCGCCGCTGATTGCAAAGCCTTGGAAAACCCGCGGACTTCGGGCGCTCCCTTCGCCTCACTTTCTAGTGTTTCCAAGGATTTGTGTGCTTTATCTGATGCAACTTCCTCGAGCTTGTAGGCTTTGATCTTGTCCAGAACCGTCTCGGTCATGCGGCCTCCTGAGTAATGCGGGCCAAGACCGCAATTTTTTCTTTAGCTTTCCCGCTGTCGATACTTTCGGCAGCCTTTGCCACGCCTTCCTTTAAGTCCCCGACCGCGTCTGCCACCACCAAGGCGGCTGCGGCGTTCAGCAATACGGCGTCGCGATAAGCTGATGGTGCACCGTCCAAAAGGGCGCGGAAAGCGACGGCGTTTTCCTCGGGTGTCCCACCCAGAATGTCTTCAAATGGATGCACGGGCAGCCCGGCATCCTCTGGATGCAATTCAACCTCTTTGACGACACCGTCTTCGAGTGAAGCAACCCAGCTTAGCCCTGTGATGGTCAATTCATCCGTTCCGTCGGAACCATGAACCAACCAAGCGTGTTCTGCCCCCAACAGCCCCAAGGTTTCGGCCATGGGGCGGATCAGCTCGCGGCTGAACGCACCCGTGAGTTGTCGCTTGACGCCTGCCGGGTTTGTAAGCGGACCCAGGATATTAAAGATGGTGCGTGTGCCAAGCTCTTGTCTGGTCGGCATGACATGGGCGATTGCCGGATGGTGCATCGGTGCCATCATAAAGCCAATACCGGCCTCTTTTATCGCCTTTTCAACGGTTTCCGGGCCAACCATAACGTTGATTCCCAATTGTCCAAGCGCGTCGGCGGCACCTGATTTAGAGCTGAGATTGCGGTTTCCGTGCTTGGCCACGGTCACGCCTGCGCCCGCGACGACAAAGGCGGTCGCGGTTGAGATGTTCAGGGTACCCTTGCCATCACCGCCCGTTCCGACAATGTCCATAGCCCCCGCCGGGGCTTTGACCGCATTGCACTTGGCGCGCATGACGGCCGCCGCGGCTGCGTATTCCTCAACGGTTTCTCCGCGAGTGCGCATGGCCATAAGCAGCCCACCAATTTGGCTGGGTGTGGCTGCGCCGTCAAAAAGTATGCCAAAGGCGTCTTCGGCCTCGGCGCGGGTCAGGGGCCGGTCGGCAGCGGCTCCGATCAGTGGTTTCAGAGCGTCGCTCATGCGGGGACTTTCATTTCGGACAGGAAGTTCTTGAGCAGGGCGTGGCCGTGCTCTGATGCAATGGATTCTGGGTGGAACTGAACACCGTGGATCGGCAGCTCCTTGTGTTGCAGGCCCATGATGGTGCCATCTTCAAGCTCAGCAGTGATTTCAAGGCAATCGGGCAGGGTGGCTCGGTCCACGATCAGCGAATGATAGCGGGTGGCTTCAAACGGAGACGGCAATCCAGCAAAAAGACCTTTGCCTGTGTGGTGCATCGTGCCCATTTTTCCGTGCACGATCTCGTGGCAGCGTGTGACTTTGCCCCCAAACGCTTGCCCGATTGTTTGATGCCCCAGACAAACTCCCATCAAAGGCGTACCGGTTTCGGCGGCAGCTTCGGTCAGAGCAAGGCAAATTCCGGACTGATCCGGGTCGCACGGCCCCGGGCTGAGAAGGATACCGGCGGGGTTCATCGCCATCGCTTCCTGAACATCCAGCGCGTCATTTCGGCGAATGACCATTTCGGCGCCAAGTTCGCCTAAATAATGGACGAGGTTGTAGGTAAACGAGTCGTAGTTGTCGATCAGCAGCAGCATTTGGGCACTTGTCTCGGATTGGGCATTTGGGACTGGCGATGCAGCCCCGAGCCGCGATATAATGTTCGCACATACATGTTCAGGCTTGCGAGGCAGCGTCAAGGGGACATCCCAATCTTGACGAGCCTGTAGGTGAGTGTCGCATGAGACGGCGCACAGGCGATCGAAGCAGGATTAAGACGAGAGGCAATTGTTATGGGCGGATTTGTGGGCGGACTGATCGCGGGCGCGGTCGTTGTGTTGCTGCTGGGTGCGGCCTTGTCCTTGAACACACCTTTGACCCGAAAGCCCGCCGTGGCTGAAGACGCTCCGACACCGGCACCCGTGGAAACGGTTGAAGGCAATTCGGATGTCTCCGAGCCCGTCTCGGATGCTGGATTGGTAAAGCTGCCCCCGCGTGAGGCGGAAGCGGCAGAGGAACAGGCAGACACGTTGGCTGGGCTGTCCGATGTTGAAACGGCGACGGATGCAGAGCCGCAGGTTAACGACATGGCTGCCCAGGTCGGTCAATCTCCGCAGCAGGCTGGCGGTACTGACGTGTCGATTTCGACAGAGGCTCCTATTGCCCCGCAAGCGCCAGCACCGCTGCCCGAGGCTCCTCTTGCAGAAGCAGATCCGATTGTGGCGGAAGACTCGCCTGAACCTCCCGCGCCTGTTGTTGAGGAGGTCGAGGTTGAGGCTGCTCCGGATGAGACAGAGGTCGCTGCGCTGGACGAGCAGGAAAACGAAGAAAAACCTTTCGAGGACAGTCCGATTGCGGTCGAAGGTGATGAAGATGTTCTTCCACGCAGCTTGCCCCGGATCGCCGCGGTGCCCCAGATCGGTGTGGAACAATCGCAGGATGCTCCAAATTCGATCGGCAAGAGGGTCGTGCCGTTAACCGAACGTGACAACGAGGCCGCCGCAACGACGACCGAAGGTGAACCGGTCGCCCCAGGAAAACCGATCGAAGCTTATGCCGCAGAGTTTGAAAACCCCGAGGCCAAGCCGCTGATGTCGATTATTCTGATTGACGATGAAGGCGCCTATGGTGCCGAGGCGCTGCAGGATTTCCCTTACCCGATAAGTTTTGCCATTAGCCCCACTGACCCGGACGCTGCCGACAAGATGGCCAAGCACCGCGCGGCGGGGTTTGAGGTTTTGGCCATGGCTGACTTGCCCAATGCAGCAAGCGCACAGGATGCCGAGGTTTCTTTGTCTGTTTGGCTGGACGTGCTTCCTGAAACAGTAGGTATTCTCGAAGGTGTCGAGACCGGAATTCAAGGCAACAGAAAATTGGCAGATCAGGTCGCCGCGATTGCGGGCGGCACGGGGCGCGGATTGATCACGCAGGATAACGGCCTGAACACGGTGCAGAAACTGGCCGCGCGCAACGGTATTCCGTCGGGTGTGATCTTTCGTGACATAGATGGTGCCCGTCAGGACCCCAAAATCATGCGGCGTTTTTTGGATCAGGCCGCATTTCGCGCCGGGCAGGAGGGAACCGTCGTCATGCTTGGCAGGTTGCGGCCCGACACGATCTCAGCCCTGCTTTTGTGGGGGCTGGAAGATCGCGGTGGCCGAGTCGCCATGGCACCGATTTCGGCAGTCATGATGCAAGAGGTTCAATAAGAGGTTGCGAGGCCAATCCCGGATTGGCCTCTCGCTTAGCTGTTTCCGCTGCCGGTAAATCGCGCGGCGTCTGCGGCTGCGCGCCTGATCGCGTTGGACTTGTGGACGGTCTCCATGAATTCAGCCTCGGGGTCGCTGTCGTAAACGACACCGCCGCCTGCTTGAATATACAGCTTGTGGTCCTTCACGATCGCCGTTCTCAGTGCGATGCACATATCCATGTCGCCGCCCGCGCTGAAATACCCCACGCCACCGCCGTAAATTCCACGCTTTTCAGGCTCTAGCTCGTCGATGATTTCCATCGCCCGAACTTTAGGCGCGCCCGAGACCGTGCCCGCCGGCATTCCGGCAAAAAACGCGTCCAACGCGTCTTTGTCGTCGGCCAGTTCTCCTACGACGTTGGATACGATGTGCATGACGTGGCTGTAGCGTTCGATGATGAATTCTTCTGTCGGACGCACCGTTCCGATCTTTGCGACGCGACCGGTATCGTTGCGGCCCAGATCCAGCAGCATCAGGTGTTCGGCAAGTTCTTTCTTGTCGGCCAGAAGATCCACCTCGTTGGCTTTGTCTTCCTCTGGAGTCGCTCCGCGCGGGCGGGTTCCGGCGATTGGACGGATCGTGACCTCATCCCCGAACACCCTCACCAGAATCTCGGGGCTGGCGCCGACAACCTGAAAGCCGCCGAAGTTGAAATAGAACATGAAGGGCGACGGGTTTGTGCGCCTCAAGGATCGGTAGAGCGCAAAGGGCGGCTGCGGGAAGTCCTGTGTCCAGCGTTGCGCCGGAACGACCTGAAAGATATCGCCAGCGCGGATATATTCCTTGGCCTTCTCAACGGCTTCCATGTAGCCGGACTTGGTAAAGTTGGATACCGGCGCGGCGACCTCGGACGCATCCCCCAGATCGCGTGTCTCAGCAGGCATGGCGCGTTCAAGATCGCGCACCGCGTCCATGACACGCTCTGCCGCTTGCGCGTAGGCAGCTTTTGCAGATTGTCCTTCGCTGACCCAAGCTGGCGACACGACGGTCACCTCGCCCTTTACGCCATCAAGCACTGCGACGACCGAAGGGCGCAGCATGACTGCATCCGGCAGGCCAAGCGGGTCGGGGTTCACGTCCGGCAGATACTCGACCAGACGAACCATGTCGTAGCCCAGATACCCAAACAATCCAGCAGCGGCCTGCGGCAGGTCGTCGGGCAGTGCGATCCGGCTTTCTGCCAGCAGCGCCCGCAGGTTGTCCATGGGGTTGCCGTCTTGCGGGGTGAACGATTCTGGGTCGAACCGGGCCGAGCGGTTCATGGCCGAGGTTTCGCCGTGGCATCGCCAGATCAGGTCGGGTTTCATACCAATGATCGAGTACCGTCCGCGGACTTCGCCGCCAGTCACCGATTCCAGCATGAACGCATCTTTTTGCGCACCGGTCAGCTTGAGCATCAGCGACACCGGAGTGTCCAGATCAGCGGCAAGACGCGTGTAAACGACCTGATTTTCACCCGCCTCATAAGCGCGTGCGAAGCTGTCGAAATCTGGGGTAAGGGCCATCTTGGGTCTCTTTAATAGCTCGCTTGCACGGCGTTCAGGGCACGCTGATCCACGACGGGGCGGGCACGTACCTGCGCGTCGCGGACATAAGCGTCGAAAATGTTCTGTGCCAGAGCTTGGTTCAACTGCGCGGCCAATGCTTCTTGCGCCTGACGCAGCTCGTCGGTTTCGTCCGGCGGCAACAGCTCATCCAGACGCACGATCAGGGCAGTTCCGGCGGCGGGAACAACGCGCATCTCGCCCGGCTCCATCTCAAAAACCTGTGTCATGAAGTCGGCAGGCACGTCATCCAGGAAGGCCGTGCGGGTAAGAGCATTTTCCACCCGGAACGGCAGGCCTGTAGCAGTGAAATCGCCGTCTTCCTTCAGTTGTTCAAGAACCACATTTGCCTGTTCCTCAAGGGCTTTGCCTGTTTCGGCCAAAGTCCAAGCCGCGGCCACACGTTCGCGGGCTGTGTCCAGAGGTTCAGGTCGGCGCGGCAGAACGTCGTTCAGACGCAATGCAAAGATCGAGCCGTCTTCCAGAAAAGCGACCTCGGGGAAGTCACCGTCCTGAACTGCTTCGGCGGCGGAACGGAAGCCTTCATAGGCCGCGACACCGTCTTCGCTTTGGCGTGTCCAGTCAATCTGGCCCAGCTCCATCTCGGTTTCTGCAACAAGTTCTTCCAAGGTGGCACCACCAGCCAGCAAGTCATTGATTTCCTCGGACTGCGCCTCGATCTGACGACGCGCGCGATCTGCGGCCAGTTCTTCGCGCAGGATCGGGGCGGCGTCTTCAAAGGAGGTGTTGTTTTCCGCAAGCGAGCCGTTGATGCGGAACAATGCAGGGCCGAACACCGTCGGCAATGGTCCGACGACTGTATCCAGCTCAGCCGCGAAAACGGCGTCGGCAGCACCTTCCAGATCCTCGCGGGTCACGTCGCCGAGGTCGATGTCGCTAAGCTCAAGCTCGTAGTCACGAACGAGTTGCTCAAAGGACGTTCCACCGACTTCTAGCTGCGCCATTGCGTCCTTGGCCTCTTGCTCGGACGGGAAAGGAAGGCGTTCGACCAGACGGCGTTCGGGTTGCAGGAATTCGGCCGAGCGCTGATCATACAGACGGCGAACAGAATCCTCGTCAACCTCAACACTGTCCAGCAGCATGTCAGGCGACAGGATCGCATAGGTCAGTTGCTTGGTGCGGGGCAGGGTGAACTGGTCAGAATTCTCATCATAGTATGCCTGCACTTGCGCGTCCGTAGGGGCGGCAACGGGCGTGGTCAGGGCATCAGGTGCCAGCGTAGCGACAGTAAAGCTGCGCCGCGCGCCGATGAAGTCTGTCAGAACATCGGTCAGGGTTTGCGGCATTTCAACACCACCCATGATCGCGCCCTGCACGATGGTACGGGCCGATTCCTTGCGCAGGTCGGTCTCGAACTCTGTGTCGGTCATGCCGACCTGTTCAAGCTGGAACTGATAGGCTTCGCGGTCGAACGTGCCATTCACACCCTGAAAGGCGGGAATGGCCAGAATTTCCTTCTGCAGGTTCTCATCACCGATTGAAATGCCCAGCAAACCAACTTCGTTGTCAAACGCGGCCAAAGCGGTCAGGCGGGACAGGGCGAGCTGATCCAAACCGAACTCAAGCGCCTGAGACATTTGCAGCGGTTGGCCGGTCTGATTTTCGACGGCGCGAATTTCACGCTGAAGCTCTCGCACATATTCGTTGACCGAGATATCCTCGTTGCCCACCTGCGCAACTGTCCGAACAGTCCCGGTAAGGCTGGTTGCCCCGAAACCGGCCAGACCCAGCATCAGAAGGCCCATCAATATCCAGACAAATGTCTTTGAAAGGTTTTTCATGCCTGCGGCCATTTTGCCCTCTTTGTGCTTTTTGGCAGGTTACTGCCCCGTCGGTTGCGGCCCTGAATACGACGCGCACCGCCGGGGGGCAAGCTCAGAAGGAAAGGGCTTGTAAACGATCGAACAGTTGACCCAGTCCGGCGCGATCCAGATTGGCGAATGCGATGCGCACTTGCCGTTTCCCGGCCGGGTCACCCTTGGGCATGAACATGGTGCCGGGCAGCAGCAGAACACCGGCCTCTGGCACCAGACGGCGGGCCAGCTCGTCTGACGGAATGTCGAACGGGTGCTCGAAATACGCGAAATAAGCCCCAAGCCCAAGCAGACGCCATCCTTTGCCGGTCAAAACAGGCAGCATCTCTTGAATGGCGGCGCGCCGGTCGAGAATTTCTTCTCTTTCACCCGCAAGCCATTCAGGAAGATTCTGCATTCCCCAAAGTGCCGCGAATTGACCGATCTGACCGGGGCAGATCGCAACGGTATCCAGAAACTTTTCGATCTCAGCCAGCAGCGCGACATCGGTGGCGATTGCCCCAACGCGGTGGCCGGTCAGCCGATAGGCTTTCGAGAAGGAATAAAGGTGAACCAGAGTGTTTTCCCACCCTGTCTGGCGAAACAGATCGTGCGGCGGTCCGCTGCGGCTGTCAAAGTCACGATAGGTTTCGTCCACGATCAACCGGATACCCGCGTCGCGACACAATTCGTAGAACGCCAACACCAGATCGGCGGGGTATTCGACGCCGCCCGGATTGTTGGGGGTAACCAGCGCGATTGCCCGGTTCTTGTCCGTCAGCAACGCTCGGGCCGCATGAGGATCGGGCAGAAGATTGTCGCCGGTCGGTAAGTCGACGGCACGCACGCCAGCCATGTCCAACCACATTTTGTGGTTGAAATACCAAGGGGTTGGCAGGATCACCTCATCGCTTTGATCAGTGATCGCTGAAATCACGGCCGAGAATGCCTGATTGCACCCCGAGGTTATTGCGACCTGATCCGAGCGAACCGTTGCATCGTAATGTGCGCTGATCTGGGCGGCCAGTTCATCGCGCAGGTCAGAGTTCCCCAGCACGGGTCCATAAAGATGAGCCGAATCCTCGGAAATCGCGAATTCCGCCATGGCCTGCCGCAGAGCCAGCGGCGGGGGATCAACCGGAGCCGCCTGACTGACGTTGATCAGCGGGCGGTCCTCCGGGAAGTCCACACCGTCCAGCCAGCGTCGCGCCTCCATCACCGGTGGCGCGAAGGTTGAGGCAGTGCGTGTCCGGGTCATCTGTATTCTCTGACTATAGAAAGAATCGGCGTTTAGGCGTCAGGGTCAGTCGGTACCGCGATAGGGTTCGACATATTGCAGTGCCATGTCCCACGGGAAGAAAATCCACGTGTCCTGGCTGACCTCAGTGATGAAGGTATCCACCATTGGCCGGCCCTTGGGTTTGGCGTAGACGGTTGCAAAATGGGCGTTGGGATACATCGCGCGCACCAGCTCCAGCGTTTTTCCGCTGTCGACAAGATCGTCGATGATCAGAACGCCGGTTCCGTCGCCCATTAGATCCGCGTCCGGAGCCTTGAGAACCTCGGCTTCGCCCTGTTCCTGATGGTGGTAGGACCGCACGCTGATTGTATCAACGGTCCGAATGTCCAGCTCGCGGCTGACAATCATCGCTGGGGCCATGCCGCCACGCGTGATGGCAACAACAGCGCGCCATGCACCGTCGTCCGGGCCTTGCCCATCCAGACGCCAGGCCAATGCACGGGAATCGCGATGAATCTGATCCCAGCTTATGTGAAAGCCCTTTTCGTGGGGCAGGCGGTCCTTGGCACTCATGCTGTTAACCCTTCTCAACGTCTGGTGCGTCGACGGCTTTCATGCCGACGATGTGATAGCCCGAATCGACGTGCAGGTTTTCACCAGTCACGCCACTGCTCAGGTCAGACAACAGGTACAGGGCAGACTTGCCCACATCGTCGATTGTCACGTTGCGGCGCAGGGGCGAGTTATATTCGTTCCACTTCATGATATAGCGGAAGTCGCCAATCCCGCTGGCGGCCAGTGTCTTGATAGGACCAGCCGAGATCGAGTTGACCCGGATACCGTCCTTGCCAAGGTCTTCGGCCAGATACTTAACCGAGGCTTCCAACGCAGCCTTTGCGACACCCATGACGTTGTAATGCGGCATCACCTGTTCGGCACCGTAATACGTCAACGTGATGGCGCTGCCGCCCTCAGACATCATCTTCTCGGCGCGCTGCATGACGGCTGTGAAGGAATAGACCGATACGTCCATTGTCAGCTTGAAATTCGCGCGCGATGTATCGACATAGCGACCGCGTAGTTCGTTCTTGTCCGAAAATCCGATGGCGTGAACGATGAAGTCCAGCTTGCCCCATTTTTCAGAAAGTGCCGTGAAAAGTCCGTCGATCGACTCTTCATCACTGACGTCGCAGGGCAGGACGATTTCGCTGCCGAGTTGCGCCGCCAAGGGGTCGACGCGTTTTTTCAGCGCATCCCCCTGATAGGAAAAAGCCAGCTCTGCTCCAGCTTCTGACAATGCACGGGCGATTCCCCAAGCGATTGATTTATCATTGGCCAGTCCCATGATGAGGCCGCGCTTGCCGGCCATCAACTGATTTGACATGTTCGGTTCTCCGCCTGTCTTCGCGTCATGTTGGGATGGTTTATGCCATTGGATGCGTTGCATCAAGGCCGTGTGCTCTTGCCCGTGGCGGGTTCTCGCCCTACTGTGGTCAACAATAGTTTCCAGGGGATGGAAATGAGCGAAAGAGACGGCATTTTCGCCGGCGCCGATCCGTTTATTATCGCGGCGCGGTGGCTGGAAGAGGCCAGGGACAGTGAACCGAATGATCCCAACGCGATTGCCCTGGCGACCGTGGACGTTGATGGTTTGCCCAATGTGCGGATGGTTCTGCTGAAAGAGATCGAGCAGAACGCATTTGTTTTCTACACCAACTATGAAAGTGCGAAAGCTGCCGAACTTGATAGCGCCGGCAAAGCCGCTTTTGTGATGCATTGGAAATCTTTGCGGCGTCAAATTCGAGTTCGTGGTACAATAACTCGGGAAAGTGGGCCGCAAGCCGATGAATATTATGCGTCTCGCTCTTTGAAAAGCCGGTTGGGAGCTTGGGCGTCAAAACAGTCTCAGCCCCTCAGCAGCCGCTCGGCCCTGATGGCCGAGGTTGCCAAGGTAACGGCGAAAATGGGGCCGAATCCTCCGCGTCCGCCGTTCTGGGGTGGGTATCGGTTGGAGCCGACCGAGATCGAGTTTTGGGCGGACGGAGCGTTTCGACTGCACGACCGGTTCCAATGGCGGCGAGAGCGCGCAGGTTCGTCTTGGCAAATACAAAGGTTGAATCCATGACGTTCGCGTGCCGAGAAATGCAAAACACCGAGAATAAAGGATTTTTTCGGCTTGAAATTGTGGGTCATTCCCATACACATCGGACCCTTAACGAAGTGCTAAAACTCTCGATGGAAACACCGTGCCAGAAGACTTGAACAGCATGTACCGCGTTCGTGGACACGTAAAATGGTTCGACCCCGCAAAGGGGTATGGATTCGTTGTGTCTGACGATGGCGGCCCGGACATTCTGCTGCACGTGAATGTTTTGCGTAATTTTGGCCAAAGCTCTGTGGCCGATGGTGCGGGCATCGAGATTATGACTCACCGCACCGATCGCGGCGTGCAGGCGGTTGAGGTGATCAGCGTTGATCCTCCGGTACGTACAGACACGATGATGCTTGCGGATTTTGCAGAGCTGGACCCTGTCGTTATCGCGCAGGCTCCGCTTGAAGCAGCGCGCGTCAAGTGGTTCGACAAGGGCAAGGGCTTTGGGTTTGCCAATGTCTTTGGTCGAGGCGAAGACGTGTTCCTGCATATCGAGGTTCTTCGCCGATCCGGGCTGGCCGATCTGCAGCCGGGCGAAGCGTTGGCGATGCGCGTGATCGATGGCAAGCGTGGACGCATGGCGGCGCAGGTGCTCGCCTGGGAAGCGGCGCTGGACGACTAATCCGACATGATCAGAGTTCTCACGGTTCTTGCGGTTTTCACTTTGCTTTGGACCGAAGGGGCGTTGGCGGCGTGCAGCGCGGATCGCGTAAATCTGCGAAATGAAAAGTCGCAGGTCAGTTTTGAAGTCGAACTGGCAGTGACACCGAAAGAACGGTCGCGCGGGTTGATGTTTCGAGAATCACTTCCGCCGCGGTCGGGCATGTTGTTTGTATTCGACCCGCCTCAACCAGTTGCGTTCTGGATGAAGAACACGCTGATTCCGCTCGACATGATATTTCTGGACCGAGTCGGCACAGTGATTCACGTTCACAGCCACGCAGTCCCCGGCGATCTCACACCGATTGGAGGCGGAGATTCGGTGTATGCCGTGCTGGAAATCAACGCTGGCCTTGCTGACCGCTACCTGATCACACCGGGAACTCTGATGCAGCACGAAGTTTTTTCGCACGGGCCCGCAATTTGGCCTTGTTAGGGCTTTTCAAATCGGAAAGGCATCGTTAGGAAGGCGCACGGTCCGGGGCGTGGCGCAGTCTGGTAGCGCACCTGTTTTGGGTACAGGGGGTCGTAGGTTCGAATCCTGCCGCCCCGACCACTTCTTCTTACAATGCTGGTGATCCACCCATTGCCTGGTAGAGCGCGGACAGCGCTTTATCCAGCGTTTGGCTTTCCACGGGCACTTGGACGGACGGTCCGGTTCGTTGCGGAACGCTAAAGTACAAATCGGCATCCACGCGATAGCCTGTGGTGTTCTTAGTCGATGTCAGTCGCATGACGCTTTTGGGAAGGTCTTGAGGATAGCCGTCGTAGTTGAGAATCAAATAGGCGGTGGTGTCTGGCGGTAGAAGTTCAGAGCATTCAAAAACCCGATTCCCTACGCGGCTAAATTCCTCTCCGGGGCCGTCACACCCGATCTCAAAGGTGTCGAACAAACGTTGAGGGTAGCTTTGGAATTGGGCACTGCGTGTGGGGCGGGGTACATCTTGTGGTGTGCAGGCCACTATTAACAGCAGCACTGGAAACAAGCGAAGCGACAACATCAGATTCGGCACCCCATTTCCATCACACCGCATATTGTGACCGCTTCTGCTTGCTGCATCGGTCCTGCTTTGATTCTGTTTCAGCTTAGTTACCTTAGCGCAGGATTATCAATTGCTGATAACCGCGTGCGCAAACACAGTTAATTGTTCTGACCCCGGGCCGCTGAAAAGACCGGGCGCCGTGGATGAAACTGTGGAGGAATCATGCGCAGCGCCTCGCGGGGCGTTTATTGACAGCGGGTCAACAAAAAAGATTTCAAAAATGACTGAAAAATGACGTTGACCTTCTATGGGTGAATACGCCAGATTGTATGGGCCGAAGGTGGTGCCACTAAATCTGGTAGTAAAGCCAAAGTATGGCACAGGGCGAGGGTCGGAAAGCACATCATACTAACGTGCAACCGTTAGGACGGGTTTGCGTTGTCGAAGACAGCGCCCGGGCTATTGCGCCCTAAATTTCGGGCAAGGTCGAGGGTCCAATGTTCTGGACCTGATGCCAAATGAACAAGTGATTGAATCTAGGGCGGCGGACATGAAGATTGACAGAAAATTCACCAAATCGGGACAGGATGCTTACGCAGATCTGGACTTCGTGTCGGCCACTTCTGAGATTCGGAACCCGGATGGGACCATCGTTTTCCGGCTGGACAATATTGAAGTTCCAGCAAGCTGGAGCCAGGTCGCAAGCGACGTCATCGCGCAGAAGTATTTCCGCAAGGCGGGTGTTCCGTCCAAGCTGAAAAAGGTCAAAGAGAAAGACGTTCCCGAATTCCTGTGGCGCTCGGTGCCTGCCGATGGCGCGGAATTCGACGGAGAGACGTCTTCCAAGCAAGTGTTCGATCGTCTGGCCGGTGCCTGGGCCTATTGGGGCTGGAAGGGCGGCTATTTCTCGACCGAGGAAGACGCGCGCTCATACTTTGACGAGATGCGCTATATGCTGGCGACCCAGCGCGCCGCGCCGAACTCGCCGCAGTGGTTCAACACCGGCCTGCACTGGGCTTATGGTATCGACGGTCCCGCGCAGGGGCACCACTATGTCGATTACAAAACCGGCAAGCTGACCAAATCGAAATCCGCTTACGAACATCCGCAGCCGCACGCGTGCTTCATCCAGTCCGTCGATGATGATCTGGTGAACGAAGGCGGCATTATGGATCTTTGGGTGCGCGAGGCGCGCCTGTTCAAATACGGCTCGGGCACCGGGACCAACTTCAGCCATCTGCGTGCAGAGGGCGAAGCGCTGTCGGGTGGCGGCAAGTCCTCGGGTCTTATGGGCTTTCTCAAGATCGGCGACCGCGCCGCTGGCGCGATCAAATCAGGCGGGACAACCCGTCGAGCAGCAAAGATGGTGATCGTCGATGCAGATCACCCGGACATCGAGCAATTCATCGAATGGAAGGTGATCGAAGAGCAGAAGGTGGCCTCGATTGTTGCCGGATCGAAGATGCACGAGAAGATGCTGAACGGCATTTTCGAGGCCATCCGCAGCTGGGACGGTGCGCAGGATGATGCGTATGATCCCAATAAGAATGAAAGCCTGAAGAAAGCGGTTCGCGAGGCTAAAAAGGTTGCGATCCCCGAGACTTATATCAAGCGCGTGCTGGATTACGCCAAACAGGGTCACGACAGCATCGAATTCCCGACCTACGACACGGACTGGGATTCGGAAGCGTACAGCTCGGTCTCGGGCCAGAACTCAAACAACTCGATCCGTGTGACCAACACGTTCCTGACCGCCGTTGAAAAAGATGCCGATTGGCAGCTTATCAACCGCACCGATGGTAAGGTCGCTAAGACCGTCAAAGCGCGCGATCTTTGGGAAAAGGTTGGCCATGCGGCATGGGCCTGCGCTGATCCGGGCATCCAGTTCCATGATACAGTGAACGAATGGCACACATGCCCCGAAGACGGCGAGATTCGCGGCTCGAACCCGTGCTCGGAGTACATGTTCCTGGACGACACGGCCTGTAACCTGGCGTCGATGAACCTGCTGACCTTCCTCAAGGATGGTGAGTTCCAGGCGGCGGATTACATGCACGCCTCGCGTCTGTGGACCCTGACGCTGGAAATCTCGGTGACCATGGCGCAGTTCCCGTCGAAGGAAATCGCGCAGCTTTCTTATGACTTCCGCACGCTGGGTCTGGGTTATGCCAATATCGGCGGTCTGCTGATGAATATGGGCTACAGCTATGACTCGGACGAAGGGCGGGCGATCTGTGGTGCGCTGACCGCGATCATGACGGGTGTCGCCTATGCGACCTCG
Source organism: Ruegeria sp. CL6 (assembly GCF_056536465.1). NCBI lineage: Bacteria > Pseudomonadati > Pseudomonadota > Alphaproteobacteria > Rhodobacterales > Roseobacteraceae > Ruegeria > Ruegeria sp. CL6. The sequence continues at coordinate 288,623 of NZ_JBQFPR010000001.1, read as the reverse complement.
GCTGAGATTGCGGGTGAACTAGGGCCGTTCAAGGGGTACGAACGGAACGCGGATCACATGCTGCGCGTCATCCGCAACCACCGCCGCGCGTCGCAGGGTGTGACCGAAGGTTATGAGAAACTGGCAGTAAAGCCGGTGCCTTTGGATCATGGCAACTGCCCCGACAAGCGTCTGATCGATCTGGCTATGTCAGCCTGGGATGAGGCGCTGCGCCTGGGTGAAAAGAACGGCTACCGCAACGCGCAGGCCACCGTGATCGCGCCGACCGGCACCATCGGTCTGGTGATGGATTGCGACACCACGGGGATCGAGCCAGACTTTGCTCTGGTCAAGTTCAAGAAGCTGGCCGGTGGCGGTTACTTCAAGATTATCAACCGTTCGGTGCCGTCGGCGCTGGAAAAGCTGGGCTATTCCTCGTCGCAGATCGAAGAGATCGTGGGTTATGCGGTCGGTCACGGCACCATCGGCAACGCGCCGGGGATCAACCACACCTCGCTGACTGGTCACGGGTTCGGTCCGAATGAGTTGGCCAAGGTGGATGCCGCGCTGGAAAGCGCCTTCGACATCCGGTTTGTCTTCAACCAGTGGACGCTGGGTGAGGATTTCTGCACGGGCGTTCTGGGCATCCCCGCGACCAAGCTGAATGACCCGACCTTCGACCTGCTGCGCCACCTTGGGTTCACTAAGGCGGATATCGATGCAGCCAATGACCACGTCTGTGGAACCATGACGCTGGAAGGCGCGCCGCACCTGAAAGAGGAACACTATTCGATCTTCGACTGCGCGAACCCGTGCGGCAAGAAAGGCAAGCGTTTCCTGGGAGTTGATAGCCACATCACCATGATGGCGGCAGCGCAGAGCTTTATCTCGGGTGCGATCAGCAAAACGATCAACATGCCGAATGACGCGACCATTGAGGACTGCCAGAAGGCTTACGAACTGTCGTGGTCGCTGGGTGTGAAGGCCAACGCGCTGTATCGCGATGGCTCGAAACTGTCGCAACCTCTGGCGGCGGCGCTGGTCGAGGATGATGACGAGGCGGCCGAAGTTCTGGAAAGCGGCTCGCCGCAGGAAAAAGCCACCGTGCTGGCCGAGAAGGTCATTGAGAAGGTGGTCGTCAAGGAAGTCATCCGCAGCCATCGTGAAAAGCTGCCGCATCGCCGCAAAGGCTACACTCAGAAAGCGATTGTAGGTGGGCACAAGGTTTACCTGCGGACCGGTGAGTTTGAAGACGGACAGTTGGGTGAAATTTTCATCGACATGCACAAGGAAGGCGCTGGCTTCCGGGCGATGATGAACAACTTTGCCATCGCGGTGTCGGTCGGCCTGCAATACGGTGTACCGCTGGAGGAGTTCGTGGACGCCTTCACTTTCACCAAGTTTGAACCGGCAGGGATGGTGCAAGGCAACGACTCGATCAAGAACGCGACGTCGATCCTTGATTACATCTTCCGCGAACTGGCCGTCAGCTATCTGGACCGCACCGATCTGGCCCACGTGAAGCCCGAAGGCGCTACATTCGACGATCTGGGCCGCGGCGAGGAAGAAGGTGTCTCGAACGTCTCGGAGGTCACTGAAACTGCGGCTTCCAAGTCACTGGAAGTGCTGAAACAAATCAGCTCGACCGGGTATCTGCGCAAGCGGTTGCCGCAAGACTTGGTCGTGTTCAATGGTGGTCAGCCCGAGGTGAATGGCATGGCCGAAAGCGCGACCACGTTTGAGGCCCCGGTCACAGAAACCGCAGTGGCAACCAGCATGGACGCTCGCACTAAAGCCAAGATGCAGGGCTATGAGGGCGATCCTTGCGGCGAGTGCGGAAATTACACGTTGGTGCGGAACGGCACATGCATGAAATGCAACACCTGCGGGGCAACAAGCGGGTGTAGCTAAGGCAAGCGCCCCGGCAATGGGGCGTAGGGACCGTGATCTTCCCCCCGGATATCCGGTCCCGACGAATACGGAGAAAGGCACTGAGACTTACCTAAGCTGCCTTGTTCCACTCGGTCGACATGCCCGTGTCGACCGGGAACAGGGTGGGGCGGAATATTGCTCTTTCCCACTCTTTCACGGGACGGGTGCGCTCGTCCCATGCGCAGTCCAGGCCGCAGGCAAAAAAATCACCGGGCGGTCAACGAAATGAGCCTGGAAAGCGAAACTAAAGGGGGCCTCGGCCCCCTTTTTTTTTACCCTTTTTGTGCGGTTACGCGGGCAGGTGAATGTTGAACCCTGCGCGGATCTGGGCGTCTAGCAGCGGATCAAACCGGGCTGGTGACGGCATAGACAGGATTTCCTCTTTCCGCGCGGTTGCCTTGTCGATCAAGTCTGGCTTGCCCAGCTCGGCCCATTCTTTGGGTGATGTCCGGTCGCCGAAGGTCGGATAGACATAGTCCGCCTGCATTCGGCTAAGGGTTGCGTCGGATCCCAGATAGTGGCCGGGTCCGCCCATGCAAACCTCGGCGATCTGATCCAGAGCCAACGTTTCCTCGTTCACCTCAATCCCACGGATACAGCGCTGAGCCTGCCCGATAAGATCGTCCCCTAAGATCAGGCTTTCAAAGCAGAATCCCAGAAGGGATGCGTGCATCCCGGCTGCTTCGTAAACCATGTTAACCCCGGACAGTCCGGCCATGACGTTCGAGCACATTTGCTCCCATCCCGCCTGCATATCAGGGAGTTTTGAATCTGACGCCCCGGCTGCGGCCCCGCCGGGAAGGTCGTAGAACTGGTGCATCTGGGCACAGCCAGCGGTCAAAAGGGCCTGTTCACCCGACCCGATGGACATGGCCCCGGTGCGTAGGTCCAAACCGAACGGCCAAGTGCCAAAAACAGCTGGCGCACCGGCGCTTACGGCGTTTACGTAAACCAATCCTGCAAGACATTCCGCCGTAGCTTGCGTGATCGCTCCTGCGATGGTCGAAGGCGCAGTCGCTCCGGCCATTCCTGCGGAAAGAAGAAGAACGGGCATGCCTGCCTTGATGCATTCTTCCATCACTTCGCAGCTTTCGGTGGCGAATTTCATCGGCGGCACCACAAAGCAGTTCGAGTTCGAGACGAACGGGCGTTCGCGCCACTTGTCCTCGCCGCCTGCGATCATGTGCAGCATCTCGACCGCGGGCGCGACATGCGAAGGTTCGGTGAACGAGGTGCCGATATGTTTGAACGTGCCCGAACAGGCGGCGTAGATCGTGTTCAGGTCCATTTCGAGGTTGTCAGGGATGTCACGACACACCATAGGGCGTTGAACAAAATGGATATTATCCAGTTGTTGGCAAATCCGTGCGGCGTCGTGCAGGTCCTGTACAGTCGAGTCGCGATATTCGCGCCCGTGCACATCCACCATGCTGACCGCAGCCCCGGCTGTACCGTAGTGAACCCGAGTGCCCGAGAGGTCCAGATCGGTATTGCCGTCACGACTGCACAGGGTAACCGATCGGTTTGCGTTTGCGATGGTGTCTTCAACCAGCGCCCGGGGGAACCGTATGCGGCCATCCTCGCCCAAGGTACAGCCTGCGCCGACCAGATAGTCAATCCCGCTTTGCGGGGCGTCTGCCAAGCCAATCGTTTCCAAGGCAGTCAGCGCTGCCTGATGGATTTGTTCAACCTGAGTCTTGGTCAACGGTTTATAGGTTCCACCCTCAAGCCCCGGACGTATGGGGCGCAAATGATCCGGTAGGGCAGAGGCACGGGCGGCACGGCGCGCGGCACGTCCGCCACTGCGCGAGGTATTTCGGGATTGATCGTTCATGTTGAAATTCCGGTAGGTGAGACGTGAAAGGGTACGTGGGTTCACACCCCGACCGGGCGCCCTCGGGCCGCGCGTCCACGGTCCGCGCCTATCGTGCGGCTGACCAGGCAGATCTTCCAAACGTCACTTTGCATGCAGGTCCTCACCTTGTGCATGCCAGTCTTTCAATGCGGGCCGCAACATTCTGTCCTGTTTGCGACCTGCCGGTTTAAATGCGAAGTAATCTTGGTCTGGTCAGAAAAACACCAGATGCCGGACCCAAGTATTTCTACCGAATTTTGGGAAATCTGTTATACTTCTGTCACTTATTTAACACCGGTTCGTGATTTCAATTGAAAATTAACCATTGCGGACCAGTTTTATGTCAACGTGATCTGAGTACTCGAAGACTTTGTTGAAAGGTTTTTGGTGAAATATATGAAAGCCCTTTTCGTCCTGATCGTCGCGTTTGTCGTGACCAGTGCTGCCTCGGCAGATGCTGAGGACTGGAGCGGGGCGTATGCCGGGTTCAGTTTCGGGTACACGGACGCGGACGGACCGAACGGCGCAAGCGGCAATGATACCAGTTTTGGGCCTCTTGTTGGTTATGACCACGACTTCGGAAACTTCGTTCTTGGCGGCGAACTGGAATATAATCGACTGTCGCTGAACCTTGGTCAGGGTGAAGGCAGTTTGGATGGTATGACACGGTTGAAACTGCGCGGCGGCTACGATTTTGGTCCCGCCTTAGGATATGTCGTGGTCGGTGCCGCCCGAGTGGATTCGACAGTTGAAAACGATACGGCTGCTGTCTACGGCATCGGCGTCGCGTATCCGATTGGTGAAAACTTTGTCATCAGCGGTGAGGCATTGCGCCAGAACTTTGACGACGTGACCCAGTCCGAAGGGGGGCTGGATTCCAACGTGTTTAACCTGCGGACGACTTTTCGGTTCTGAATGGCGCTATTCAGCCGCGCGGCGATCTGCCAACCGTGCGGCGAATTCGCAAATTGTCCCCAGTGCCGAGGCAAAACGGTCATCGTCGATTGTCATGGCCACGCGAATATGTCCGGCTGCGGCCTCCCCAAAGCTCTCGCCCGGCATGACCGCGATTGCATGCGTGTCCAAAAGGGCATTGGCAAAGCCCTCACCGCTCAGGCCCGTGGCTCGAATATCCAGCATCAGGTACATGGCACCCTGCGCCGGAACCAGTCCTACGGTGTTTTGCGCTTCGAGAATTTCGATCGCAAGTGCGCGGCGTCTTTGAAATGGCGCAGCGATTTCGTCTTCAAGGCCGCGGCCTGCAGTCAGGGCAAAGCTGGCGGCATCCTGTATGAACCCGGGAACTCCGTAGGTTGTGTGCGTGGCCAGATTAATTAGATGTGCGATAACGTCTTCCGGGCCGATCACCCAGCCGCAGCGGGAACCCGTCATCGCGTGGGACTTGGACATTGAGCCGACAACCAGCGTCCGCTCGGCCATGTCAGGCAGGGCGCGAGGAGAGATATGCCTGCCTTCCCAAATCTGTGTGTCGTAAACTTCATCCGAAATCAGCCACAGATCGCGCTGTCGACAAACAGCGGCGATGCCCTCTAGGGTTTGCGGGGAATAGACAACTCCGGTCGGGTTGTTCGGGGTGTTGATCAGCAGCGATACCGCACCATCCGCAGCATTGTCTATCTGTTCGGCGCTGGGTTGAAAGGCTTTGCTGGCCGTGGTTTGCACAGGCCGCGCGATCGCTCCGGCAGCCCTGATCGTGCCGGGATAGGTGGCATAATAGGGATCCAGAAAAAGCCCAACATCTCCGGGATCGCAGACGGCCACATGAGCAGCGAACAAAGCTGCCTGGCCGCCGGGGGTGATCAGGACGTTGTTGCGTGTGGTGGGGACGCCTGTCTGCGCCTGAACGCGGGCGGCCACGGTATCACGGAGCAGATCCGTGCCCGGAACCATTGCGTACCCTGTATGACCTTCACGCGCTGACCTGTCCATTTCGTCCAGTATCGTCGGGTGGGTGAGGATATCATGCTCACCAATCGTCAGCTCGGTAATGGCGTGGCCCTCGCTGAGCATTCGGCGCGCGCGATAGAACACATCCCATCCATCACCGCCATCTCCGGTCAGGTGAGTGATACGCTGTGAAAGTTGCATGGCGCGCTCCCTTTGGTCTTTTGGGCTGACAGGGCCAGAGGATTTTTCGATTGTCAATCGAATACCAACTGGGACACAGGGGCTTGGCGAAATGGCATCTGCATGGTAGTCACGGGCCTATGAACCGGATGACCTGCATCATTATTTGCTGCATTTCCTGCTGATTTCTCAAGCGGGCCGGTTTCTTTCGTTTTCATCTCTGACACAAGTTGCTAAGCCCGCGCCAACGCGACGAGCTATGCTGCCTTTAGGAGCCGACCGATGACAACGATCAAACTGCACAATACCCGGACGCGGACGAAAGAAGACTTCGTTCCGATCAGTGCCGACAATGTGCGGATGTATGTCTGCGGCCCAACGGTTTATGACCGCGCCCATCTGGGCAATGCGCGGCCCGTGGTGGTGTTCGATGTGCTCTACCGGTTGCTGCGGCACACTTACGGCGTGGATCACGTGACCTATGTGCGGAATTTCACTGACGTCGATGACAAGATCAACGCGACCGCTCTAGCGCGGCAAAAGGCCGGGGCGCAAGGTACGTTAGAGCAGTTGGTGCAGGAACGCTCGGACGAGACGATAGGCTGGTATCTTCATGACATGGGCGCTTTGGGCGCGCTTGAACCGAACGAAATGCCGCGCGCAACCCAGTATATCGCGCAAATGATTGCGATGATCGAAGGGCTGATCGACAAGGGGCATGCCTATGCTGCTGAAGGGCACGCTCTGTTTGCTGTCGACAGCTGGAAGGAACACTATGGCGCGCTGTCGGGGCGTTCGGTCGACGATATGATCGCGGGTGCACGGGTCGAGGTTGCTCCGTACAAAAAGAACCCGATGGACTTTGTGTTGTGGAAGCCTTCGACCGACGAGCTGCCTGGCTGGGCCTCTCCTTGGGGGCGTGGGCGTCCAGGTTGGCATATCGAATGCTCGGCCATGAGTTACGAATTGCTGGGTGAGAGCTTTGATATCCACGGCGGTGGCAATGACCTGATGTTCCCGCATCATGAGAATGAGATCGCGCAAAGCTGCTGCGCCCATCCCGAGGGCGAATTCGCGCGGGTCTGGCTGCATAATGAGATGCTGCAGGTCGAGGGCAAGAAGATGTCCAAGTCATTGGGCAATTTCTTCACGGTACATGACTTGCTGGAACAGGGAGTGCCGGGCGAAGTGATCCGGTTCGTGTTCCTTCAGACCCACTACCGCAAGCCGATGGACTGGACCGAGAAGAAAGCGCACGAGGCCGAAGCAACGCTGCGCAAGTGGCGGGCGCTGACTGCGGGCATCGAGCCCGCCGACAGCGCGGCACCCTCGGTGATCGCAGCGCTGAGTGATGATCTGAACACTGCGGGTGCGCTTGCAGAACTCTACCGGTTGGCCTCGGACGGAGACGCGGCAGGGCTGTTGGCCAGCGCGCGGCTGTTGGGGCTTTTGACGCCGGAAATGGGCGCGTGGGCAGACACTGCTTCCATTGATCTCGCGGCACATGCGGACCGATTGGCAGAAGCGCGGACAGTTGCAATGCAGAGCAAGGATTTTGCGGAGGTCGACCGTCTCAAGGCAGCTTATATCGCCGCAGGTCTTGAAGTGCGTATGAGCAAGCAGGGGGTCGAGCTTGTCCCAGGTGCAGGTTTCGATGCCGCCAAGTTGGAGGGCGTGTGATGTCCAAGGAACGGTTGTACCTATACGACACGACCCTACGAGATGGGCAGCAGACGCAGGGTGTGCAGTTTTCGACCGCCGAAAAGGTACAGATCGCCAAAGCTCTGGACGAATTGGGAGTGGACTATATCGAAGGCGGTTGGCCCGGAGCCAACCCGACCGATAGTGCTTTTTTTGACACTGCCCCCAAGATAACTGCTCAACTGACCGCATTTGGAATGACCAAACGGTCGGGGCGATCGGCCGAGAATGATGACGTGCTGGCCGCGGTCATGAATGCAGGCACGCAAGCGGTTTGTCTGGTCGGCAAATCGCATGACTATCATGTCACGCATGCTCTGGGCATCTCGCTTGAGGAGAATGTCGAGAATGTCCGCGCCTCGGTCGCGCATATTGTGGGGCAGGGGCGCGAGGCGCTGTTCGATGCAGAGCATTTCTTTGATGGCTACAAGGACAATCCTGAGTATGCGGTTGAAGTGTGCCGAGCGGCGCTGGACGCCGGGGCGCGGTGGGTCGTGTTGTGCGATACAAACGGCGGCGCGTTGCCGTCCGAAGTGTCGCGGATCGTTTCACAGGTCATCGCTGCGGGTCTTCCCGGAGACAGCCTTGGTATTCACACTCACAACGATACTGAAAACGCTGTGGCCTGTTCCCTTGCTGCAGTGGACGCGGGTGCGCGGCAGATTCAAGGAACGCTGAATGGTTTGGGAGAGCGATGCGGGAACGCCAACTTGACCGCGCTGATCCCGACTTTGCTGCTGAAGGAACCGTATGCATCTCAGTTCGAGATTGGCGTCAGCACGCATGCTTTGGCCGGTCTGACTCGGGTTAGCCGGATGCTGGACGACATTCTGAACCGCGTGCCAAGCAAGCAGTCGGCCTATGTGGGGGCATCGGCTTTTGCTCACAAGGCGGGGCTGCACGCAAGCGCGATCCTGAAAGATCCGTCCACTTACGAGCATGTCGACCCGGCAGCTGTCGGGAACGCTCGGATTATCCCGATGTCGAACCAGGCGGGGCAATCGAATCTGAGGAAACGTCTGACCGAGGCTGGCTTGACCGTCGAAGCCGGTGACCCGGCGTTGGGGCGAATCCTGGATCGGATCAAGCTGCGCGAGGCGGATGGATATTCCTACGACACGGCGCAGGCGAGTTTTGAACTTCTGGCGCGCGAGGAACTGGGTCAACTGCCCGAGTTCTTTGAGGTGAAGCGATACAAAGTCACCGTCGAACGGCGGAAAAACAAGTACAACAAGATGGTCAGCTTGTCCGAAGCGGTTGTTGTCGTAAGAGTCGATGGTGAAAAGAAGCTGTCGGTCAGTGAGTCCCTTGACGATGACGGCAGTGATCGCGGCCCCGTGAATGCTCTGGCCAAGGCACTTGCAAAAGACCTTGGCCGCTATTCACGCATTTTGGATGATATGCATTTGGTGGACTTCAAGGTGCGTATCACACAAGGCGGGACCGAGGCGGTCACCCGCGTTATCATCGACAGCGAGGACGGGCAGGGGCGGCGCTGGTCCACTGTTGGCGTCAGTGCGAACATAGTAGACGCATCCTTTGAAGCACTGTTGGATGCGATTCAGTGGAAACTTGTGCGCGATTGCGGCTCGCAGGCAGCGGTGGCCGAGTGACGGTCCAGTTCGACGACGACGTTAAAGCGTGCGCCGCTTTGGTGCATCGGGCTGATCCCGACAGGTTCATTGCGGCTATGGCCGCGCCGGTCGAGGCGCGCGCGGTGCTGTTTCCGATTTATGCAATGAACGTAGAAGTTGCCCGTGCGCCTTGGGTCACGCACGAGCCGATGATTGCCGAAATGCGCCTTCAGTGGTGGCGTGACGCGTTGCAGGAGATCGCAGAAGGGCAACCAGTGCGCAGGCACGAGGTGGTCACGCCGCTGTCACGCGTGCTTTCCCCTCATCTGGCGGGGGTTTTGGATGAATATATCTCTGTAAGGCGTTGGGATATATACCGCGATCCATTTGAAGATGCAGCGCATTTTGAATCCTACCTCAATCAGAGTGCCGGATCGTTGATTGTTGCATCTGCGCAGGCACTGGGGTCAGCAGATGAGCAGGTGTTGCGCGACTTTGGCTACGGCCTAGGGGTTGCGAACTGGCTGCGGGCGATCCCGGATCTAGAGGCGCGCGGGCGTATTCCTTTGTTGGACGGCACGCCTGATGGAGTTCGGGCGTTGGCGCAGGAAGGACTGGACCGCATCGCGCGTGCCCGTTCAGCCCGTGCGACCATTTCAAAGCAAGCTCGGCCCGCGCTTTATGCCGGTTGGCAGGCAGAGTGGGTATTGCGTCGTGCTGTTGCAAGGCCCGACCGGGTGGCCGCCGGTGCCCTGTCGCAGGGAGAGGTTCGGAGACGATTGTCGTTGATGTGGACCGCAGCCAGTGGCCGCTGGTAGGCGGCTCAGGCTCTTTCAGGTTCGGCCGGTTTCAAGACCAGCCACAGCAGCGCGCCGCCAGCCAGTGTAAGCAGTGGGATCATGGCCAGGTTGACTGCTGTCCATCCCTCGACCGGTGATCCGCCCGAGCAGTTCATCAGGCCGCCCGAGGACAAGGAAGCAAGCGTTACGCCTCCGAACACCAGAAGGTCATTGAGACCCTGCATCCGACCACGCTCATTCACATCGTGAGAAGCGGCCAGCATGGTTGTGGCGCCGATAAACCCAAAGTTCCAGCCGATGCCCAATAGGATCAGGGCAATGAAGAAATTCTCAAGCTCGACACCCTGCAAGGCGACAACGCCTGCGCCAGCCAGAATAGCCAAGCCGAGCGCGACAATCTTTTCGACCCCAAATCGCGCGATAAGCTGGCCGGTAAAAAAGCTGGGGATATACATGGCCAGAACGTGACCCGTCACAACATCGGCCGCATCATTGGCCGTGTAACCGCAACCAACGACCGCCAGAGGCGTCGAGGTCATTACAAGGTTCATCAGGGCATAAGACACCATCGCGCAAATGATCGCGACTGCGATGCGCGGGGTTTTCAGCATCTCAAGGCGGGTTCGACCCTTGGGTACGCCTTCCTCGGCCTTGGGGGGTGTAGGGATGTCCAGAAAGAAGAAAAGCGCCGAGCCAACAATATTTACTGCAATCACCGCCAGATAGGTGCCCAGAAAAGGAACGACGTACGCTGTAGAAGTGAGCTTGACGATCTGGGGGCCGATAATCGCTGCTGCCAAGCCACCGGCCATCACATACGAAATCGCCTTGGGTCGGAATTCTTCAGAGGCCGTGTCTGCCGCGGCAAAGCGGTAAAACCCATGAGCGCTCATGTAGATGCCGGTGAGAAGACTGCCCACCAAAAACACCGGGAATGACCCGAGGTACAGGCCATATGCGCCGACCAACCCGCCGCAAGCACCGGCTGTCGCGCCAACAAGAAACCCTGCGCGCCGTCCCCAACGTTGCATGATCGCCGAGATCGGCGTCGCAGCAAGCATGGACCCAAGCACGATCAGCGAGATCGGCAGCGTCGCAAGGCACGCATTGGTTGCCAGCGATTGCCCGGCCAGCCCGCCAACGATAAAGATCATCGGCATCTGCGAACCCAGCAAGGCTTGGGCGGCAACCAGCACGGCTACGTTACGCTTCGCCCGGCTGTCGTTTGGAGTGGCGGAGGTCATTGTCATGCGCCTATGCGTATCCGCGAAAAGCGCAGCGTACAAGCGGGTTGCATATGCGGCAAAGCAGCCTAACGTGCTCGTGATTTAACTACCCGGAGTGCGCATGTCCGTCGGACGTATCATCGAAACATCGGATTGTGTCGCTGAAGGAGCCGAGTGGCTTGCCGCTGCGTGTCCGCGCATGGCCTATGCGATGGATCAGACCGGGCCATTGCCGCTGCGCCGACGCCCGGACGGATTCGCGCAACTTCTAAGTGCGATCGTCAGCCAGCAGGTCAGCGTAGCTTCGGCCAACGCGATTTGGAAACGCTTACAGGACGCAAAGCTGACCGGTCCGCGCAAGATCATGTGGGCGACGGATGATGATTTGCGCGCTGCGGGGCTGAGCCGTCAGAAAATCCGCTATGCCCGCGCGCTGGCCGAGGCGCGCATTGATTACAAGGCGTTACGTGATTTACCTGACGCGGATGTGGTCTCGATTTTGACCGAGGTTTCGGGTATCGGCGTATGGACGGCCGAAATCTACGCGATGTTCTCACTGGGGCGTGCTGACGTCATTGCGCCGGGCGATCTGGCCTTGCAAGAGGCCGCGCGTATTCTCTATGGCCTGCCAAAGCGCCCAACGGACAAGGAGTTGAGACAAATGGCCGAGGCGTGGTCGCCTTGGCGGTCGGTTGCGGCTCGGGTGCTGTGGGCCTATTACCGGGTGGCAAAGGAACGAGAAGGGATCAGATGACACGAGTTTTGAATGCGCTCCGAAAAGAGCCGGTTTCGGGCGATACACGCTCGGTCGTTGTGTTTGTACACGGCTATGGTGCCAACGGCGCGGACTTGTTGGGAATAGCGGATGTTCTGGGCGAGCACCTGCCAGACACTCTGTTTGTGTCCCCTGACGCACCGGAACAAATTCCGGGGATGCCAAATGGTTATCAGTGGTTCCCGATTCCCTGGATCGACGGTTCGTCCGAAGAAGAAGCGCGTCGTGGCATGGAAATGGCCTTTGAAGACTTCAATGCCTTCTTGGACGCCCTGATGGTCGATGAGGATGTCTTGCCGGAACAGGTGGTCCTGTTCGGATTCTCGCAAGGCACGATGATGAGCTTGCATGTCGCCCCACGCCGCGAAGATCCTGTTGCGGGGGTGGTCGCCTTTTCCGGGCGGCTGCTGGAGCCGGACCTGCTGCCGGATGAAACCGTCAGCCGAATGCCCATTCTGCTTGTTCATGGCGATGCGGATGATGTGGTCCCGCCACAATCCCTGCCCGAAGCGGCCGAGGCGCTTCAGGCTGCCGATTTCAAAGAGGTCTATGCCCATGTCATGAAGGGCACCGGGCACGGTATCGCGCCCGACGGACTCAGCGTCGCGTTGGCTTTCATGCGCGACAAGCTGAGCCTTTGAGCGGCGCTGTATTTACGGCGTGTCGGGGGCGGCAAAAGCTGTCCGTGTCCTTTCCCCCGGCCGTTCGTATCGGCCGGGCGGAATGGAGTTTGAGAGGGTACTAAACCCAGATGGAGGTGGGAATGCTCGTGGTAACGGGAACGGTTGAGGTCGCGCCGGAAGGCGTTGAAAAAGCGGCGAAAGCTGCGCAAGAGATGGTGGCTGAAACGGTAAAGGAAGAAGGTTGTATCACCTACGAATTCAGTCAGATTCTGGGTCATGCCAACCGGTTCCGCGTGTATGAGGAATGGGAAAGTCAGGCTGCGCTTGAGGTTCATTTTTCTGCCCCTCACATGGCCACGTTCCGGGCAGCGCTAGCCGAAGCGGGAGTAGTCTCCAGCAATATTTGCCGCATCGTCGGAGGCGAAAAGCAGCCCCTTCGCTGAACTCAGTCCCAAAGGAGGGGCTCGGCGAATTCCACCGAGTTTCCAGCCGGGTCGCGCACATAGAGTGAGTGCGCGCCGTTCGGCCAGTCGAACTCGGCCTCAATGGGCACGTTCCAGTCCAGCAGATGTTTACGCATCACCTTTATCTGGGCGCGTGGCATAGAGAGGCAAACATGCCCAGGCCCGCGTGCGCCATGAGGCGGGACGGGCAGGTCCGGGTTCATAGGTGGTTTCTCGGTTTCATCCGCGTTGAAAATCAGCAAAACCGATGCGCCCAGGCGGTAGAAAACGTGGCGGTCGGTGACGCGTTGAATTTTCTCCAGCCCCAAAATCTCGCCATAGAACCGTTCTGCCGAATCCAGATCATCGACGTAAAGAGCGGCCTCCAGAACACCTTGTGCGGTTGGTATGTCTGGTGTGACTTTCATGGCGTAAGTCTATCACAAAACGCGGTTTTTGTCACCGGCGCGGGCGGCGATCCCGTTTGCGCTGGGGCGCGGTGCGGATTGCCGGTGCAGGCAGGCTGTCCCATTGGCCCGGTTCCAGCCCCTCAAGCGTCCAATCTCCGATGCGGGCACGGATCAGGCGTAGGGTCGGATGGCCGACCGCGGCCGTCATCCGGCGGACCTGCCGGTTTTTACCCTCGCGCAGGGTCAGTTCAATCCAGCAATCAGGCACCGTTTGACGCACCCGGATCGGAGGCGTGCGCGGCCACAGCCCGTCAGGCTCATCCATCAGACGCGCCTTGGCAGGGCGGGTCACACCGTCCTTCAGTTCGACCCCATCCCTCAATGCCTTCAGCGCGGCTGCATCGGGCAGACCTTCAACCTGAACCCAATAGGTTTTTGGCATCTTGTGCTGCGGGTCGGATATCTGCGCCTGCAACCGGCCATTGTCGGTCAGCAGCATGAGCCCCTCACTATCGCGATCCAATCGTCCTGCGGGATAAACGCCGGGTAGGTCAATAAAATCCGACAAGGTACTGCGCGGCGAATCCGCATTGGCGCGATCGGTGAATTGCGGCAACACGTCGAAAGGTTTGTTAAAGCGGATGAACCAGGACATGGTTCACGCCATAGCCCGAGCGACACAGGCAAGGCAACCTGTGGATAACTGTCACTTGCCTGTTACTTAGGCAGCTTACCCAATACCCGAGATATTGTGGATACTCAGGGCTTGTCAGAGTTTTAACACGATATATAGTTGAGTTAAGGCCGGGGCGGGTGTTCCCCGCTCTGATGTCAAAAATGGGCAGAGCAGAGCGAGGAGCGATTCTGATATGGACGGAGATTTCAGGACCGAATTTGTCAGGGAACCCGGTGCGCTAAAGCATCATCCGGCATTGGTTTTGAACGCCGATTACCGCCCCTTGTCCTATTACCCACTGTCTTTGTGGCCCTGGCAGGAGGCGATCAAGGCGGCCTGGCTGGACCGGGTGGATATCGTCGCTGAATATGACGAGGTCGTGAGAAGCCCCAGTACCGAGATCCGAATACCCTCGGTCGTTGTCCTGAAAGATTATGTAAAACCCAGAAAGCGCGTGGCCTTCACGCGCTTTAATTTATTTTTGAGGGATGAATTCCGGTGCCAATATTGTGGCGGGCGCGGGGACCTGACATTTGACCATGTCGTCCCCCGAGCGGCGGGTGGCGTGACAAGCTGGCAAAACGTTGTGGCGGCGTGCAGTCCCTGCAACTTGAAGAAGGGCTCAAAGTCGTTGCGGCAGGCCGGGATGAATTTGCGCAAGCCCCCGCGCCAACCGGACGCCGAGGCGCTTCGCAATATCGGTCGGAAATTCCCCCCAAACCACCTGCATGATAGTTGGATCGATTTTCTGTACTGGGATGCAGAACTGGACGAGTTTTAACGGCTGGCGCGCCACGCCGCGAGCCAGACCAGAACCAAACCTGCCGAAAGAGCTGCGTTCCAACCAGCCATGGACAGGCCAAGAAACTCCCACGGGATGTCGTCACAGCGTACAAGAGGCGCTGACATGATCTGGTTCATCAGCTCTTGCGTCGACAGGCCACCAATGTCACCCGAACTGCAGCTTGACGGACCTTCCCACCACTTTTGTTCGACGCCTGCGTGAAAGACTCCGATTGAGGCAGTCGTCATCGTGGCGAGTGCGCCGATCACGGGCAGCAAAGTGTTGCGCGGCAGAGCCAAAGCCAAAGCGCCAATCAGAATCGCCACCCCATGCGGGTAACGCTGCCAAACGCACAATTTGCACGGCGGCATCCCTCCGATGTGCTGAAAGCCCCAAGCTCCGAGCAAAAGCGCGACGGATCCGCCGGTTGCAATCAGCAAAAGTAGGCTTCTGCGTGTCATAGGTATCTCACCACAAGGAAACCGCCGAAAAGAAGGATGATGAACAGGGTGAACATAAGCCCGAGACGCTTTTCGATAAAGGCTCTGATTGGTTCACCGAAGCCCCAAAGCAGACCCGCGACGACGAAGAACCGCAAGGCTCGGGCCAGAATCGAGGTCGCAATGAACGTACCCAAAGGCATGCCGGTCCAACCGGACATGATCGTAATCACCTTGTACGGGAAAGGGGTGACGCCCGCACCGAGAACGGCCCAGAAGCCAAAATCGTTAAAGCGCGTATTGAATTCTTCCATCGCGTGCGCTTTGCCCATCGATTCAAGAATGGGTTGGCCTACGCTTTCATAGAAGAACGCACCAATGGCATAACCCAAAAGCCCACCCAGCACCGAGGCAACCAAAGCGACACTTGCGATCAGCCACGCGCGCGACGGCCGCGCGAGGATCATGGGAATCATGAGAACGTCAGGCGGAATCGGAAAAAAGGAGCTTTCGATGAAAGCTACAACAGCGAGCGCCCACAGCGCGTGCGGATGTTCTGCCAGACGGATGGTCCAGTCATAAAGCGATCGCAACATTCGGTGCTAAAATCCTGTTATTCTGTTGGTTAAGCCAAACCACGGGCCAGATGCAGCGTCAACCTGCACGGTGAAAACAATCTGGGTCTAGGTTGTTTTTTGCCTCTGGACCTTCCTGCTCATGAGCGATAATCCAATGAACGTGGCCCAAGTGGCGGAATGGTAGACGCAGGGGATTCAAAATCCCCCGCCTTCACGGGCGTGAGAGTTCGAGTCTCTCCTTGGGCACCACATCCTTGAAAATCAGAGGGTTTCCTCGCCGGATGTAACGGTAAAGGAGCCATATTTCTATGGATGTACGGGCACCCAAAGGGCTGTTTAAACGAGGCAAGGGATACGCACTAAGAGTTGCGGTTCCGGCTGAATATCAAAGAATCGTCGGTAAAAAGGAGATTGTCAGGGGACTAGGAACCCAAGACCTAGGTGAAGCATTGGTCAAACGGAAAGAGGTTCTCACTCAGATTGTATCCGAATTGTCTGAAGGCAATCTTCCAGATACGGCTGCTGAGTTGGGTAAGGTTGTTAGGTCGTTTGATGGAAACACTGTCCGCGACACCGCACACCGCTGGCTAGGTGAAGCGGATGGGATCAAGAATTCAACCAAGGCTAGGTATCGGCAGCACCTTGAGGCTTTCGAAGCCTACACGGGGAACATAGAGGTCACCCAGATCAACCGAACGCTTGCCTTGGCATTCATGGATCACCTCAAGCGAACACCCTCAGAGCGAACCGGAGAGCCTCTTTCAGCCCGTTCCCTGCAGTCGTACCAGTGCTGTCTTGCTTCCTACTGGCGCGTCTTGGACCACTGGGGCTTGGTCGATCCTGATGTTCGTAATCCCTTTTCGTCGCTTCTGAGGCGTGTGGCGGGACAGAAGAGGAAAGCTGATCCTAGGGAGAAGAAGCTGAGGCCAGTAACCAGAGAAGAAGCTGAGAGCCTTCTCACATACATTTCTGGCAACTCTGCCCTCAAATACCAGTTTGAGATGTTCGTTACCGTCAGGTTGCTTTGGGTAACCGGATGCCGCCTCAATGAAATCTGTGGACGGTACCTGTCCGACATAGATGATAAGGGGAGCCACATTTGCATTAACATCCCTGAGGCCAAGACAGAGGCGGGAAAGCGAGTGGTAATGATTGTTGGTGATGATGATTGTGAATTGCTCAGACAGGCCATGAAGCAAGCTGCCATAGCCAAACCATCTTGTTCTGAGAATGAAGGTCGGTTGTTCCCTCGCATCACTCTAGGCGGCTATGACAAGCGACCAAGCCACTACCTCGGGAAAGCCTTGGAGAAGGCGAGAAAGAACCTTGAGGGTGATCACTCCAAATGGGACATGCACTCATTTAGGCGAACCGCTGTTTCGGCATTGGTGAACGTTGGCGTTGCTCGTGAAGCTAGGAACCTTGCAGTCGGTCATTCCAACAAAGACGATTTGGGCATAAGCGTCTATTCGAAGAGGGCTGAATTGGATGGGTTAATCAAGACAACCTTTGAGGCACTATATGCTGAACTCGGGGGTAGCCTCATGTATCAAATGGTTCCAAGTGGGAAGTTATTCTCCCGCTAGACTGAGCGAGTAGCCTTCCGATTTCCAAACGGTTGATTTTGGTGGTCGTCGATCTGATACGATGACTCTAGTAGCGTTGTGACTTGAATTGCGAAAGTACATTTAGTCGCCTTGGCACGAAGGTATTTCTCTGTAGATACCTAAAACAGAGTTAGTAGTAAAAGACGCATTAGAATGAACATGTTAAGCGAGTATGAAATTAAGAGAAGCCGATGGCTTGGGGTGCTTTTACGTGTTTTTGGTCAAGACTATCACTCAATTGGATTGGGCGTATCCGGAATAAAATTGGAGGGAAGAAAAGTAAGAGAATTGAGTTTTGAAGAACTTTCCGGCCCAATAGAACTCGTAAAGAAGTTTGCTTTAACCGCCATCAGGGTCCCGCGAAAAGGCGGAGCAGAATTAGTGGCAGTCGGGTTTAAGCCAACACAAGCTGCTGACTTTGCATCGAAAGCGGAGGCTGCTCGGCGCAGACACTTCATTCTAAAAGTCGACGAATACGAAGAGGAGGTTAATGCTCTTGCCGCAGTAGTTGAACGTCTGCGGCAACCCAGACGGTACCCTTCAGCATGTCTTCTGGAACCCTTCCTGACGAGAGCTCAAAATCTACTTGAACACTTGCCGGAATCCATTCCTCCTAATGTCTTGCCTACGGAGCAACAAAAGAAGCTCGATCAAATAGTCGAATTTGGAACGGCCCCGGAAAAGCTTCGCGCTTCCGCAATAGAGCTATTCCTTGCGGATGATCTAGAAGCGATGAAGACCTTCTTCGATACAATCGAGTCAAACCCACTCACACCTGAACAACGCCTTGCGGTATCAACTGACGAGGATGCAACGATCGTTTTAGCCGGGGCAGGTTCGGGCAAAACTAGCGTAATTGTTGCAAAGGCTGCTTATCTGATTAGCCGCCAAGTCCGAAAGCCCGAGGAAATCTTGCTTATGGCCTTCGGAAAGGATGCGGCTACTGAGATGGCGACGCGCATTGAAGAAAGGTCAGGTGCCAAAGTCGACGCTATGACTTTTCACGCACTCGGCAATAGCATCATTCGAGAAGCAGAAAGCGGAAACCCTGCTTTGGCGTCTCACGCAAGCGACGATAAGCAGTTTATAGCGCTCCTTCGCGACATTTTGCTGAACGATATTATTCCACAGTCGGGCTTAGGATCTTCATTGTTAAAGTGGTTCTCAGAGTTCTACTGGCCGTACAAGAGTGAATGGGATTTTGAAACTAAAGATGAGTATTACCAATATGTAGAAGCGCATGAGCTTCGTACTTTTCAAGGCGAATTGGTCAAAAGCTTTGAAGAATGGGAAATTGCTAATTGGTTATACTTGAACGGGATCGCATACGAGTACGAACCAAGTTACGAACATGATATCGAAGAGAATAACCGAACTGCATACACACCAGATTTTCGTCTCACCGAAAGTGGTGTTTACATCGAACACTTTGGGGTTCGAAAGTCTTCGGGAAAGACTGGGGAAAATACCCTAACCACCGCTCCGAACGTCGACCGCAAAGCCTATCTCGAAGGCATGACTTGGAAGAGGAAAGTTCACGAAGAGTACGAGACTATACTCGTTGAAACATATAGTTACGAGCGTGTAGAAGGACGTTTGACTGAGGCACTGGAGGAAAAACTCGCGCTTTACGTCACGCCGAACCCAATTCCGCCGGAAAAGGTATTTGATCAGTTGACCGAGATGGGCCAGGTCGACGCATTTACACAAACATTGGGGACTTTTCTCCGACACTTTAAAAGTTCGGGAACAACAGGGGAGGAGTGTCGGGACCGCGGAGAAAACTCACGAGACAAAGCTCGAAGTTACGCGTTCCTAAAAATCTTTGAACCAGTGCTTGAAGCGTATGAAGCGAGACTGGCTGACAAGATCGATTTTGAAGATATGATCGTACGGGCGACCGAGCATGTAGAGGCTGGGCGATACAAAAGCCCATACCGTCACCTTCTGGTAGATGAATTCCAGGACATCTCAGAAGGTAGAGCGAGACTTCTCAAAGCTCTCAAAGCCCAACATGAGGATGCTCGGATATTCGCCGTGGGCGATGATTGGCAGTCGATCTACCGGTTCACAGGTTCGGACATTCACCTGATGCGTGAATTTGGTGAGGAGTTTGGGGGAGTATTCGCTGGTAAGCACGGTGTACACAGTTCAGTAGACTTGGGTCGAACCTTCCGCAGCGTAGACAAAATAGCTTTGCCAGCAAGAGCATTTGTACTCCAAAACCCGTCTCAAATTACAAAGCAAGTGATACCTGCTGGCACCACAGAGTCACCGGCAATTATGGTTGAACACTATGGTTGGGGGCAGGAGGGTGAGGCTCTGGATTCCGTGTTGAAGGGAATTGCCTCGAAGTCGGAAAGTGGCAAGACGTCCGTCCTTTTGCTTGGACGTTACAACTTCTTAAAGCCTGATAATTTTCCAAAATTGCTGAAGCGATATCCCAAACTTTCGCTTAAGTTCATGACGGTCCATCGCTCGAAGGGCCTAGAGGCAGATCATGTTGTTGTCTTGAATGCGGTATCGGACCAAATGGGATTTCCGTCCGAGATTGTCGATGATCCACTGTTGGACCTAGTTCTCCCGAAACCAGAGGAATTCGACCACGCTGAGGAAAGACGCTTGTTCTACGTCGCCCTGACTAGGGCGAGGAAAACTGTCACAATTTTAGCTGACCGCCAACGGCCTTCCGTGTTCGCGCGTGAACTGCTTGAAAAGCCAGAATACGAAGTTGTCGAACTAGGTGACGCAGAGGTCGCTCATCGCAAATGCAATGCTTGTGGTGGTAGGATGTTGTTACAAACGTCATCGAAAGGTATTCCCTATTTTCAGTGCGAGCATAGAAAGTTATGCGGAGAAACTCTGCGGCCATGTAACATGTGTGAGAAGGACGTACCTATACAGGACAAGGTCAATCCTCGTAAGTTTGTTTGCAGTTGTGGAGCAACGTTTTCTGGTTGCCCAAAGTGCCTTGATGGTTGGCTTGTAGAGCGCAAAGGGAAGTGGGGAAGTTTTCTTGGGTGCGTAAGATATCCTGATTGCAAAGGAAGGAAGTCGATCCCCAAAAAAGGGGTTAAAACCGCACGTCCTTGAGTATGCCGCAGAAGCTTGGATGGATCAGCGCTCGAGAGGCTTTGACTTGCTTGCGGGGCGACATGCGTTCTTAGAGAGGGCTTAGAGGGGCCGTGATGGACCAATTTCAGCCTGGGGTGGCTGTCGTTAAACTGTCATGAAAGTGTGACGTTTCTGGACTAGACGATGCTTTGGTAGGTTGAACTCCTCCAACTACCGCTCCGCGTCCGTCTATCGTCTGTTTATCGTCCATCCCCGGGCGGCGCGGGGCTTAGTTCTGGTAGTGACAGTCCGCCGCACGTCCGTGCTGTCTGCCTTTACGTTTTCCTATTACATCACTCGCGGAACGGCCCGTGCTGCCAAATGTGTCCCCTCTATCCAGCTGGTGGCACGGGTTTAAGGATTTGCGCCACAAAGCCGCCAACTATCTGGAAAACTGGCATCAACTCGTACGCCGGATCAATTGATCGAGCCTATTTGACGGTCAGATAATAAGAAGGTGCGAGTTATGTTAAGGATAATACCATTCGCATTAGCGGCTGCACTGGCCATCCCAGCGAGTGCAAAGGCAGAGTCGTTTTTTATGCCACTGATAAATTCGGAAGTTTTGCCCACGGTAGCTATTCACGTAGCTGATGGTGCTAAAAACGGTTGCTGGACCAACATCGGCGAAGCAAAAACATATGCTACAGACAAGCTAGAAAACCTGGGCTACGAAGTTTTTGATAACCCCAGCGCCGCAGTTTTTGACAGTATGTTCTTCAAAATGTCTATCACCAGCGCTCGAGTGAACGGATACTGCTATGGCCATTTGGAGGTATCTGTTTCGATTCCTGCCACAACTGATGCCTTTCACATTGTGACCCAAACAACAGTCGGCAGCTCGGGTGGGATATTCACCGGTTACGATAATGCTAACGTAATCATGTTGGATTACATCCGGGATTTGACCGAGCAGATGGGAAGTGTTGCGCAAACCGACCTGAATTGACTTGGCACGGAGGAGTTGGCGGTGCCGCGAGGTCACCGGTTATAGCTCTCGGTGTAATCACATAGTCGTCCCTCCAGAGCAGGAGGGTTAGAAATGAAAACAGCTGCGTTTGCCGCAGTAGTCGCACTTTTTGCGTTGGGATTTGTGAACATCAACTACGCAAACGGCAGGTATCAGGTAATCAAAACCAATGGGGTAATTATGCTTCAGGTCGATACCAAAACGGGCAAAATGAGGCCCTGCAAAGTCAGCAATCTCAAAACCGAATGTTCTGAGTGGAGCGACGGGTAGTTTCGTCTGTTACCCAACGATGTTTAGTTTTCGGTTCAGCATTTAGCGGATCTATATCTTGAGCTGCTAAACAACTCGTTCTCGTCGTACGTTTCTCATCCACCAATAACGATGAGCCGTATTAAGGTATGTCCGGTTAAATTACGACTGGGCAAAGCCCGTACTTTGGTTCGCAGCCCCTGAACTGCGGTACGGGCAATCTAATCCAATCTCATACATTCGCCGTATACTATATGATTCCGCAGTCCCATCGGAATCGTCTCGTGAGTGACTGCACCTCGCCTCCGTGCGGGGTGCAGTTTTTTCATCCAACTCTCACTACGCGGCGTATCTACTATGGTTTCAGTTTTCCCCCTGAAACCCTACGTGGTCTGACTCGCCCCGCCTCAGTGCGGGGTATTTTTTGGTCCGGAGCGCATTTCGACCCGTACCCCTATTAGAAGGGAGATAAGTCATGACCAAAAGTTTCGACATAAAATCATCCTGGGCTTCGGTGATGGATGAAACCAAAAACCCGTTGAAAAAGTACTCTTTGCCAACTGCTCACATGCTGATGCAACTGCTAGCATGGATGTGGAGCGCAATCTTTTCACTGATGGTTGGCAGCTATTTTGTGTTTGGAGTTACTGCAGTCGGTCACATGCTGTTAATCGGCGGGCTGTTTGTAACGCTTATGGTGTTTCACAAAGCTGAAGCTGAGGAAAATCAAACCAACTGACTTAAAAATGGCCGACCGGACCCCTTTGTTCTGGTTCGGTCGGTAGCGGGTGGTCGGGCGGCTCCACCCCATGCTTGTTAAGCCATTCAAAAACTGCACCCCAGTCATCTTGCAGGGACGGAGCGCTTCGGTACTCGCGCAGGCTTTCCAGCTTACATTTTAGATCGAATGGGATGGTTCGCGGCCAGCTTCGCATGAGAACATTAGAGGAACATTCGGGGATTCAGTCAAGTTCAGATAACGCGCCCGAAACCATCATCCCGATGGATCACAGGCCGATGATGCACTAACAATCAACTTGGACCAGTCAGTTGAGGCTGCTCACAACCAGATGCCAAGCGAACATTTGGATTACCCAGTGGATGTGGACGCTTGAGAAAAAGCTTCCGCAAGTAGAGCCCCGAAGCAATCAAGCTTTCCTTTGAGCAATCTTGACTAGGAGTCCAACTGCAACGCCAACGACGAGCATAACCATACCTTGATTGATTGCCTCACCGGAGTTGATTGTGCCTAGGTACCTACCAGATGCAAAGGCGTTCTGTTCTGCGGTGAACGCGAACGCGACGTAGAACCCCATTGCCGTTCTCAGGCCTCCGAAAAAAACTAGAATCCAAGCAAGTATCAAACCCAGTTTCAGCATGTAATTCGTTCCATAGTTTAAACCTCCTTGCCGGGTCACCCCGCTCGGTTGCTCTGGGACTATTTGCTCAAGTCACGGTGAAGACAAGATAAAAAACGCCTTCTGCTGAAACATGATCGACTTGGATTCTATGCCCTCTTCCAATTCTCAGGCTAGAAAAACATGGATAACCACACTGAACATGAGGGAGACTCACAGAGCCCCTCAGTGGACTCAGAACCACCCAAAGCCCTCTCAGAGTCCCAACCTACCAAAAACCCATTAGGCCCACTCAGTGAGTCTCTCAGGGCCTCTCTGAGCGAACTGCCAGACGACGCCTTGTCGATCCTTGGGCCGGAACTCTTCGATCAGGCGAACAAAGAACTGAACCGTACCGCCAAGAGCCGGGAGGCCAACTCTCAATCTGGTGTAATCTTCAACGTTATTGATAGTCGTATGCGGTTCCTCTACCGCGACAAGAAGAGTCGGGCTCGGCACATGTTCCAGAATTTTTTTGGGCTAGTTTACCCCACCTCTAAGTCTGACCCAGATAAGAGGTGTTTGGGCCAAGCGTTTGAGGATGGGTGGGAGAGTGGGGACTTAGAGTTTTTGGCGAGAGTGCAGAGTGAGGATTTGGGATTGCACAGGTATGTCTTGAGTAACAATGGTGCAGACGGTTTTGAAAAGCCCTGTGGACCACATTGTACGGAGATTGTTAAATCGCAAACTGAACGCGATATGTGAGAACCCGCTATTAATGTGAAAATGGAACAAGATCAGTGAAAAAAGTAGACCTTACCTCCCATGCTGCACTGATTGGGCAGAGTTTTTCAGCACGGGTAGATATGTTGGAGCACGTCATTGGTAGCGTACACTTTCCTTCAATTGGGAGTTACAAGGAGCGTATTTTAGCTAAGGCGCTACGCGATTTTCTTCCCAAACAATTCGAGGTCGGAACCGGCTTTGTTCTGTTTCCTCGTGAGAGGGATGCAGATATTGATCCGGATTTTTTTGATGAACTTAATCAAGCATCCTTCAGTCCATCAAAGCAATGCGATTTGATCATTTTTGATAGCAGTACGGTTCCAGTATTATTTCGCGATGACGATTTTGTCATAGTCCGGCCTGAATCCGTAATAGCGGTTATAGAAGTCAAGGGGGCGCTGTCTCCGAGAGGCTTAAAAGACAGCCTAGATAGCGCCCTTGATTTTGGGCGCAAGTGGCGAAGCACCCAGCAGTTCTATCGAGATCACAATCAGGACCAATCGGATAGACCTGACCTGTTTGTTATGGCTTGGGAAGTAAAAAAAAATAAACAAGGCCATCGTCAAATTTCACCAGCGAAAACTCGTGAAATCATATCCAGTTTCTATGCAAAACATATTTCGCCAAGTGAATCCGATGGATTTCCGTTTTTGGATAAGGTGTTGGTTTACAACGATTATATTGCATACAATGCGGGTTATTATGCGGGGAAGTCACAGCCGGAGCTAGGGTTTGAAATTGCTCAAGGCTGGATAACAGGAGAAGGGCGATATCTACGGAAGAATAAGACTTCAGGAACCTTGGAGTGGTCCGGCGATAAAACCATTTCGACCTTGCTTGCGTCTTTGCACTATCAGTCTAACCGCGAAGGATTTAACCGCTTCTTCTCATATAACGACGAAATCAAGCATGTTGAAGGAATCTCGTCGCCCAAGGATGGGTTTTCGCCCACTTGGGTCGATTTGCCTTCATCGCTTTTCAGAATGATCAATTCAGATCGGTTGCTTACTGATGCTGATTAGAACTTCATAACAAAGCTCAGATTTGCGGATCTATCGATAAGAGCGAAGCACCACCGAACGGAGTTTGCTGTCAGAGATTAGTAATCAGTCCAAGTTCAGCAATAGGGAGATTCCTTCCGCAAACCCTCCCTTGAACCACAGTAACCAAAGGGAAACTCAAAATAACCAGGCGGTGTTTCTGTCGGTACCCCGAGTATTCCTCTCATTAAACTCAACGCCCCTAAAACTGAGTCAATCTGACTCACCCTTACATGTACAGGTTGACCAACCGGATTCTGTTACAGTAACAGTCGTACTCGAACCATCTTCGGTGGTTTGCGAAGAGATCTCTCAGGTTTCTCAAGGTTAGCCAATGAGTTGCAGGGCAAAGGGGACACAAAATCCTCTAGTGACACCCTAGGTGACAATAGGTGGCATGGTGACAGAATTGGGGGTTGATTGGCCTTGGGAATTTAGGCGTAATTGATTAGAAACGCTAAATATTTTCTGAACTGGGAAATCAATGCCGACAGAAAGAAAGAGATTCAAAATCCCCCGCCTTCACGGGCGTGAGAGTTCGAGTCTCTCCTTGGGCACCACAATTCCGATGAAATGCTTCGCAGATGTTTTGACTTTCGGGAAAGTCACCGTGAGGCAATTCGCATCTGGGGTGGAAGTTTCTGAACTGTCAGAGCAGCCACTGAATTCCACGATGCACGTCGCCTGTTCTTTGATCCCTGACCTGCTAGGCGCGGCGATAAAGTCTCCATTCCAGATCAAGCGAAGGGTAGCGGATTTTTGCGTCGGGGCGCAGCATTCTCAATGGCTTGGCAGGTATCTTGCTTCCAAGAACATGCTCCAGCAGCGAGGCGGCGTGGCCTGCGGAAATGTACTTCTTGGGCCTGCCGCTTTCGACCGGAGAAAACGAGTGGCGGTACATCAGCGTATCAAGCCCAGCTCGTGAAAACCAATGCAGGACGCTGGGTGGTGAATATTCGTGCCAGTACCTACCCATCGCTCGCGCGACCCAGCTGTCCAGACGCCAGTATTCTACCACGCAGATGCCACCCGGTCGCGTCAAGTCGGCAACCGTTTGCATGGCTTTCGTCAAGTCGTGAAAGTGACCAATAACTTGAATCAGACTGACGGCATCAAAGGGCTCCAACCCTTGAAGGTCTTCGAGGCTGCCTTGCAAACTGTTTAGACCAAGGGTTTCCCGAGCGTGAGACACCATGGTCTGATTAGGGTCCAGACCTGTGGTCACCCAGCCTGTATCTTCCAGCCCAGCTTGAAGGAATCCTGCGGCGCTACCGACCTCAAGAATTCGGCCGGTTTTTGAATGGCGGGATAAAAGTTTCCCATAGCGCCGGCCTTGGTCTCGTAGCAATTCAGCCTCGCTCAGGTAGTCAGAATAACCAGCGCCGCCCCCGAAAAAATAGCTGTCATCATAAACTGAAGCAACGTGGTTGTTGCCAAACAAACCAGCGACCGAGCGGTTTCCGCATGCCGCGCATTTCATAATTGAATATCCATTTTTGGCGAACGCCAATTTGGATCTATTTTCACAGACCGGGCAAATCGCGCTGTGGTCTGTTCTCAATTCTCCTGCATATTTCACTCGGCAAATCCCGCCGTAATTTTTCAAAATAGATGTGATATGTGTCGCAAATCTTTTCGTGGTCGTCAAAATTTATGGTGAATGGCTTCGATACTTTTCTTTGCGACTGTCGCGCATGTCGTACTTAACTAGAATGCAATAGCAGCTTTTTTAGCGAAGGTTTTGAGGCGTATTTGGTGGAGAAAATTGGTAACTAACGCGCTTCGCGAGGCGAAACTATTTCGTGTCGCGGCGACAGTTATTTGACGTTTCCGACCACTCTTTTTCATGAATTCTCTGGGCTGCCGGATTGCTGTTTGGTCGGAAGTTTCAAAATGGGAGAAAAGAATCGGTTGACAATTCTGCGTCCCGTGGCCGACCATTTACTGTGGGGGCAGGCAACTATTACGAGAAAAATCTCGTATCTATTCATATCAGAGCGGTACGGAAAGTATTGTGACTTGGGCGTTATTTTGCGCCGAAGGTAATGGTGAATAGTGGGGGCTTAAAATTGTTTGAATTTGGTATTTACTGCGCTCGAATGGGTGCGATGCTTAGGTCGTGTTGACAAAAGGGATTCACACTCGGCGATATGCGTGGTTCAAGCTGGTATCTGCGACGGAGACCAGCTTGGCACGAGACGCCTTTTGATCCTAGTTCTGGCAGCCCACTCACAGCCCATCACGATAACGGAATTGGCCATCCATGATCGTTGCTTGAACCTTTGTTGTCAGGAGCTCTTCGGGATTGTCCAAATCCAGAATGTTCCGATCCAAGATCACAATATCTGCCAATTTGCCGACTTCCAAAGAGCCAAGCTTGTCTTCCATTCTTAGTTGCCATGCAGGGTTAATTGTTACAGCCTCAATTGCCTGCATCAGGTCCAGCGGTTCAGCTCCATTTGGGAACTTCTTAGAGTTCTCGGGATCCAGGGGATTTTTGAAAGAAACCGCAGTATAAATCTGGTAAAGCATGCTGTTGGTTGACATCGGCGCGGACGGATAATCTCCTGCAAGGCTGACACTGACCCCGGCATCGGCCAGTGGCTTGTATTGAGAAACACGCTCGTTCGTCCGCGTGTCACCCAACATGCTGAGAAAGTCCTGATCCTGCCCAGCCCAATCCACCGAAAAAATCGGGGTGATGTTGACTGGAATATTGTTATCAATCATGCGCTGCTGGTCATCAGGGTGCACGATCTGAAAGTGATGCAGTGCGTTGCGCTCGTTCGTGTTGCCGGAATCGCGTGACGCAAGGATCGCGTCAATCATTCCACGCACAGTGCCCGACCCTTCAACATGGGCAAAAACATCTAGGCCTTGGTCGTTTGCGGCTTTGACAACCTCTTTCATCTGATCCGGCTTCACTGCCGAAATGCCTATATTGTCTGTTCCCTCGAACGGCTCCAGCATCAGAACCGCGCCGGCACTCCACGTCCCTTCGGGGTGTAATTTGATGCCATGTACGCGAAACAAGTCGCCGTTGTACCTGTCGGCCATTGCACGTGCCCGTGCCGCAAATTCAACAGGATCGGCGGTCGCGTCCTTGTAGGCCGGTTGAACAAATGTTCGCACCGGCAAATCACCGTCGGCGAGAGCTTTCTCAAGCACCTTCATGGAAATTTCCAGATCATCAAACATGCCAGGTGCGTTTGTGAAATTCGGAGTGACAACACCAGGAATCAGTGCTGTTGTTGTGCCGCCTGCGACCACTTGTGGCTGAAGTTTTTCGCGGCTTTCCTCGATCATTCGATCGGGTTCCCAAGCGACTTTCGTATAGACAGGAAACCACGACCCTTCCTTGCCGACGCCCAATGGGTTTCCGTCGTCATCCCTGATCCAGTAAGTAACCCCTGGTACCGGGTCCGGCGTATCTTTGGTGATGTTTCCAGCTTCGAGCGCCTTGGTGTTCAGCCAGGCATCGTGAATGGTGAAGTCGATGATAATCGCGATCTTGTCGGGGATGATTTCATCCAGTTCAGCGGCAGTCGGTGCCCCCCCCATAAGGGTTGCATTGTATCCTTGGCCGACAACGATCGGCAAATCGGGGTTCTCCGCCACGTAATCCCGCAGCATCTGCAATGTTTCTGCCTTGTCTTTTGCCGCATTCAGATCGACGCCAAGTGTCGACCACGCGGAGCCAAGAACATGGTCGTGGGCGCTGACATAGCCGGGGAGCACCATCTTGTCGGTCAGGTCAAGGACTTCGGTGTTTTCGCCGGTCAGGCTTTCCACGCCGTTCACGTCGCCAACATACACGATCTGATTGCCTCGTACGGCAACGGCTTGCGCCTCGGGATTTTCTTTGTCCATTGTCAGGACGAAAGCATTTTTCAAAACCAGATCTGCGGCATCCTGGGCATGAGCAACGCTCGCGCTTAGTGCCAGGAAACTGGCCATAATCAACTTCATCTTGTTTCTCCCCTGTTTGCAAGTTCACCTTAATCAAAGGTTTCTGTTTTTCCATGGTCCCCCCCAAAAAAACTTGAATGTTCATGGAATACATTGGCGACCTAGGTCGTTTTTACAAAAGGGATTCACACAGTGCGTTAGGCGTGATTCAAGCTGGTATCTGCGATGGAGACCAGCTTGGCACGAGACCTGATGTCGGACGAGGAGTGGGCGTTCTTTGAACGGTTTATTCTCGCCGTCCGCGCGCCTAATGGGCGCAAGCCGACCAACCACCGTGTTGTTCTTGATGGAATTTTCTGGATTGCCCGCACCGGCGCGCCGTGGCGAGACCTGCCTGAGGAGTTCGGCAAATGGTCGAGCGTCTACCGGCAATTCCGGCGCTGGACGTTGGCGGGACTTTGGGAAGACATCATGGACGCCTTGAACCAGAGTGGGGCCGTGCCAGACGCCCTGCAAATGATCGACAGCACAGTCGTTCGCGCGCACCATCAGGCAGCGGGCGCTAAAGGGGGACTCCGCGACAGGGTTTTGGCCGTTCTCGCGGTGGCTTCACGACCAAGATCCATCTCCTCGTCAATGCTGCCGGACTGCCTATGAGGACTGAGATAACGCCCGGCCAGACATCCGATTACTTGGGGTTCGATCTGGTCATGGCCGACAATCTGCCAGAGCCAAGCGTCCTTTTGGCAGACAGAGGTTATGATGCTGACAGCATTCGGAAAAAGATGGAGGCACGGGACGTAATCACCCAAATTCCAATGCGCAAATCACGCAAAATGCGTGTTGGTGTCGATCATTCGCTCTATTCTTTGCGCAACCTGGTCGAGCGATGCTTCAACAAGCTGAAAAACGCTCGCCGCGTCGCCACCCGTTACGACAAAACCGCCGAAAGCTTCCTGGGCTTCATAGACATAACATCCATCCGCCTCTGGGTCCGTCTTTTGTCAACACGACCTAGCGCTGTCTAAGCGTTATGGAGGACACGTTTCCAGGAAGCCGTTCCGATTTGTGG
Organism: Ruegeria sp. CL6; assembly: GCF_056536465.1. Taxonomy (NCBI): domain Bacteria; kingdom Pseudomonadati; phylum Pseudomonadota; class Alphaproteobacteria; order Rhodobacterales; family Roseobacteraceae; genus Ruegeria; species Ruegeria sp. CL6. The sequence goes on along the minus strand of NZ_JBQFPR010000001.1, from coordinate 258,655 downwards.
GAGTCTCGATCGGCACCCGAGAGTCGACGCGTGGTCAGGTATTCGCGCCGAGAGGCGTTGAAAGTGATGTTAGTTTTCGGGACACGCCCAGAACTAATAAAGATGCTGCCCATTATTCGCGAGGCAGAAAACCGAGAAGACGTTGAACTTATTACGGTAATGACGTCGCAGCACACCGACCTGGTGCGATCCTTGGCTCAGGAGTGGGAGATTTCCGTCGATTACGACCTTGAGGTCATGAAGCACGCCCAGTCGTTAAATGATGTGATTTCTCGGGTTGTTGGAAGGATTGATAGCGTTCTGGAAAAAGAGAAACCGGATGTGGTTCTCGTTCAGGGCGACACCTCAAGCGCGTTCGGCAGTGCTTTGGCGGCATGGCAGCGGCAGATACCCGTCGGTCATGTTGAGGCCGGATTGCGGACGGCCAGTATCGACTCTCCGTTCCCGGAAGAGGCAAACCGTAGGCTGATTTCCCGCATTGCCAGCTTTCATTTCGCGCCGACACATAGCAACAAGAAGGCTTTGCTGGCCGAAAAAGTGCCGGCCGAAAGTGTTTTTCTTACCGGGAACACGGTGGTCGACTCGATACGGCACGTCATGGGGCAAAGACCCGTGTCCAAGCCCGTTGCGTCGTTGATATCTGGCCTCAAGGGGCGTCGGATTATGGTTTTGACCACACATAGACGCGAGAGCTTTGGTTCTGTGATGTGCGACCGTCTCAAAGTATTGCGTCGCTACGTCGAAGAACGGCCGGACATTAGTCTTGTTTTCCCGGTCCATCCTAATCCGCAAGTGAAGAATGTAGCGAGCGCCGAGTTGTCCGGGTCAGACCAGATCCACCTTGTTGAGCCATTGGCCTATCCGGATTTCCTGCACGTTCTTGCGGCGTCGTGGGTCATTCTGTCGGATTCAGGAGGCATTCAGGAAGAGGCGCCAAGTCTCGGGAAGCCATTGCTGATTCTGCGCGACGAGACTGAGCGTTCCGAAGCCGTGAGCTGTGGAATTGCGCGGCTTGTCGGTCAATCCGCGCAACGCCTGCAAGAAGAACTTCTGGAGCTTGATTGCCCTGCAAGTTGGGCGTCAAAGGTCGGAGAAGTTGATAATCCATTTGGACGGGGGAACAGCGCCTCGCGGATACTGGATATCCTGCAAAGAAGACTGGCGCGGACCCGTGCCGTCCGCATGACTGCTGCGGGGGCCGTGCAATGACGCACTCAGCCGATCCTTTCCCGGCTCATCAATCCCTTACCGTGGTTGCTCCATGCTTCAACGAGGAAGAAGGGCTGCACTATCTGGCCGAGAAACTTGCCAAACTGCAGGCGAACCTTGGATCGCAAGTGGCTCTGTCGATCGTTTTGGTGGATGACGGAAGTACGGACAACACGTGGGACGTCATGCACGACCTTTTCGGGCGCGAACCGAATGTCACCTGTCTACGGCATAAGAAAAACCTTGGGATCATGGCGGCCACTGCAACCGGGATTGCGGCCTCGACGGATGAGGCTGTCGCGGTCATAGACAGCGATTGCTCATACGATCCTGCGCTTATTTCCAAGATGCTGCCCTTGCTGAAAGAGGACACGTCAATCGTGACGGCCTCGCCCTATCACCCACAGGGGCAGGTTGAAGGTGTGCCGGAATGGCGTTTGTTTTTGTCCAAAGGCGCCTCTTGGGGTTACCGGCAGTTGCTTAGGAACAATCTTGCAACTTACACGTCTTGCTTTCGGCTGTACCGAAAAAGCTCGGTTGTTTCTTTGCCGCGTCGACATGACGGATTTTCCGGTGTGGCCGAGGTCTTGGCGCTGCTGGATCGGCGCGGATGGCGTATCGACGAAGTTCCGGCCGTTTTGACGACACGTAAATACGGCCAGTCCAAGTTGAGACTTTTGCGGGTGGTTCGCGACCACCTTTTTTTGATGTCCAGTATCGCGATTGGAAAGATATTTTTTAACCGTATCCCCCCGCAAGAAATTCCTGCGGGCCCTCAAGTAGGTGGAGAAAGAGATTAATGACGAGTACATCTGTTCCCGAGTTTCCTTCAGATCAGGATGCAAGCGGTCGCCAGTTGGGTGATGAAGAAATAGCGGCCCTTACGTCCGCAATCCGTTCTGGTACGCTTACGTCGACCAAAGGTCATTTCGTAAAAGAGTTTCAGTCCCAGTTCGCCCAATCCATCGGAGCCGCATTCGGGTTTGCCTGCAGTTCGGGGACGGGGGCTATCCATGCCGCTGTTTCCGCAATCGACCCTAACCCCGGCGACGAAATCATCACGTCTGCGATCACCGATATGGGCGCGATCACCCCGATCCTTTACCAGACGGCCATACCTGTTTTCGCGGATGTTGATCCGATCACGGGAAACCTGACGGCGGAAACGATCGAACGCGCGATCAGCGATCGCACGAAGGCCATTATCGTAACGCACCTCTTTGGGTATCCGGCTGACATGCCGGCGATTTGCGCTGTTGCCCGTCAGCATGGGATTCCGGTGATCGAAGATTGCGCTCAGGCTTACGGCGCAACGATCAACGGTCGTCACGTCGGGACTTTTGGCGATATCGGCTGTTTCAGCCTGCAACAAGGTAAACACATCACGACTGGCGAAGGTGGAGTAGTCACGTCCAACGACGAAGGTCTTGCCCGGCGCATGCGGCTGTTTATCGACAAGGCATGGGGTTACGGGGATCCAAAGCCGGATCATTACTTTGTCGCGCTAAACGGGCGGATGACCGAACTGCAAGGCGCGGTGGCGCTCGCTCAGTTTGCCAAGCTTGAAAACAGCGTGCACCAGAGGAAAGCGATGGCCCAAAAGCTGACGGGCGCGATATCTGGTCTGCCTATGTTGGTCGCGCCTTACTCGGATGATCAAACCGTTCACAGCTATTGGAAATACCCTCTGATCGTTCAACCTGAGATAGGCGGCCCGGTTCGCGTTGCCGAGGCCTTGCGCGGATTTGGTATCAACTCGGCACCGCGATATATCCAGAAGCCCGCGTTTGAGTGCGCTGTGATCCGCGATCAGCAAACGTTCGGCGACAGCGGCTTTCCTTTCAACCTCGCCCGGCCCGAAGCTGTTGACTATGCGCCAGAGCGATTTGAGGGAACCTATTCCTTCTTGAACGATGTTCTCGTTCTGCCGTGGAACGAGCGCTATACCGACGAGCACGTTAATTATCTGGCAGAACAGATCGCCGCTGTCTGCTCTGACGTTCCTCGTCTGGATGTTGCGGAGTAAAGCTGATGGTACGATTTGGTATTGTTGGGGCTGGCGCGATTGCAAAAGCATATTCCGAGGCATTGGAGCAGGCCGAAGGCGTTTGCCTGACAGCCGTTGCAGATACGATGTTCGATGCCGCAAAATCGATGGCAGATGGTCACGGCGCTACTGCGTTTGCGTCGCATCGCGAATTGGCGTTGTCCGGGTTGTGTGACGCGGTGATCGTGTCGACACCGCCCGCAACCCATGAAGCCGTTGTCTTGGATCTGATTGAGGCGGGTTTGCCCGTACTCTGTGAAAAGCCTTTTGCGATCAACGGTGTAAGTGCACGCAGAATGGCTTCGGCGGCTGGTGAGAAAGGCATTCTGATCTCGATGGCGTCAAAGTTCCGCTATGTGGATGACGTCCAGATCGCGCGGGAAATGGTGGCTGCGGGAGAGATTGGTGAACTCAAGCTGATCAAGAACGTCTTTACGGGCGTGGTGGACATGACTGACCGGTGGAATGCGCAGCCTGAAATATCTGGCGGTGGTGTCTTGGTGGATAACGGCACCCATTGCGTAGATATCGTGCGTTTCTTTACGGGCGGTATTGCCGCCGCCTCTGCCATGGTGGGTCCAAGCCTTCAGGACATCAGTGTCGAAGACCACGTCTTTATGTCGCTGAGAACGGCAAACGGGGCTTTGGCCCAGATCGAAACGTCTTGGAGCATCCACAAAGACAGCTCGGATTACTTGGCGTTGTATGGCGATGAAGGCGTCATAGAAGTTGGTTGGAAATCCTCTCGCATTCGGCGTCCTTTGACCGGGCAATGGGAAACCTTTGGCACCGGTTACGGAAAGGTGCAGGCGTTCTCAAATCAGGTCTTGGACTTTGCGGCCGGGGTTCGCGGTGAGCCAACCAAAAGCCTTGCCACCGGGCGGGATATTCTGGCGTCGGTGGACGTGATTTCAGCCGGTTACACGTCGATAGCGGAAGGCGGCAGATGGGTTGACGTTGACGGCGTTGCCACCATCGACAGGGTCATGCCCAAGAGTGTGGTGTCGTGACGCCCAGAATTCATCCGACGGCGATCGTCGAGAATGGCGTGGAAATCGGTGCAGGTACGTCGGTGTGGGACAATGTGCATCTGCGCGGCCCCAGCAAGATCGGCAGCAACTGCATTATTGGTGGCAAAAGCTATATCGCGTATGGCGTCGAAATCGGCGATTTCGTCAAAATAAACTCGTTTGTCTACATTCCGAATGCCGTCAAGATCGGCAATGGGGTTATGATTTCTGCGGGGACCATCTTTACCAACGACATTACTCCGCGTGCCACGGACCCCGACATCTCAGAGCTTTTGGATTCAGGTCCGCAGGATAGCACGCTTCCGACCTTTGTAGGGGATGGGGCCACAATAGGAGCGGGCAGCAAAATCTCGGGCGGGATTACGATTGGCAAGTTCGCAATGATCGGAATGGGGTCGGTTGTCACCAAAGACGTCGGCGCATTCCATCTGGTATTTGGCAACCCGGCCATACTGAAAGGCGCCGTGTGCAAATGCGGCCAAGTGTTGGTTCGTGGAAGCCTTGAGGGGCAGGGAAGGGTGACCTGTCCAAAGTGCAATCGGCAATACAGTTATCAAGACGGGGTCGTCTCCTCCCAGTTGGAAAGCGTGTCATGAGCGGTGTGCAAGCGGATACGTGGGCAGTCCTTGGCGGAGGGATTCTGGGTCAGGCGCTGGCGCTTCGGTTGCAGAAAGCCGGCAAGCGCGTGACCTTGATCGAAGCCGCGCCAGAGTTGGGCGGCCTGGCGATGGCTCAGCAGGTCGGAGGTATCACCTACGACAAGTTCTATCATGTGATTTTGCCGTTTGATAAGCGAACCCTCGCCCTTCTCGACGACATCGGGTTAGGGGGCGACGTTGAATGGAGGTCCACGCGTACGGGTTTCTTCAGCGAGGGGCGGCTGATGCCGTTGAACGGGGCGCTCGACTACTTGCGTCTCAGATCAATCGGTTTGGTGACCAAACTGCGTGTTGCCTATCTTTTGATGACGGCCGGGCGGATCAGGGATGGCGAGCCTCTTGAACAAGTCAGCGTTCAGGATTGGCTAACGCGCTGGTGCGGAAAAACAGGATATGAAAAGCTCTGGCGGCCACTTCTAAGGGCAAAGCTGGGCGACAATGCATCAAGGGCATCGGCGGCGTTTATTTGGTCAAGCATACGCCGTTTGTATCTTGCGCGGCAGGGCGTTCAAAAGGTCGAACAGCTTGGGTTTGTGAAAAATGGGGGCTATGCCCGTATCCTGAACGCATTGCGAGATGAGTTGGTCGCAAGAGGAATTGAGATCCAAACGAACACCCCTGTAAGCCGGGTTTACTCAACGGCCGCAGGGGTTTGCATCGAAACCCCGTCCGGCAGGCAGGTGTATCAAAATGTTGTCTCGACACTTCCGACAAAAGCAAATCTGGCAGTGTGTGAGGGGTTAGATGCCAAGGAAAAGGCCCGTCTGGATGGGGTTGTGTATCAAGGCATAATCTGCGCGTCCGTTGTACTTGATCGACCGCTGGCCGGATATTACCTGACCTACCTGACAGACGAAGCGCTGCCGTTCACAGGCATCGTTGAAATGTCTGCTTTGACCGGAACCGACGCGTTTGACGGTAAAACCTTGGTCTATTTACCGCGCTATGTAACGCAGGATGATCCGTATTGGACCCAAAGCGATGAAAAGATCGCCCTGCAGTTTATGGATGCTCTGAGGAAGGTGCACCCGGACGTTACAAGCACCGATATCCTGGACATAAAAATATCCAGAGTACGCGAAGTGATGGCCGTGCCGACCATTGGGTACCGTGAAAACGCTCCGCAAACGGTGACTTCGGTGCCCGGGCTTTACTTTGTGAACTCCGCGCAGATCATTGACGGAACATTGAACGTCGATGCGACTCTGGGCGTCTTGGACGAGGCTATGCCGAAACTTGATCTGGGTCGCACAACCACTGAGGCGAGGCCAGCAGCATGACAAAGAAACTTGCAAGCCTGTCTCTCGACCTCGATAACCTGTGGTCCTACATGAAGACCCATGGTGATCCGGGGTGGCAGGATTTTCCCGGCTATTTAGACGTCGTCGTGCCACGGTTTCTGGACATGCTCGACGAGCTTTCCATAAGCATGACGGTTTTCGTTGTTGGGCAGGATGCCGTGATCAAGGAAAACAAGCCGATCCTGAAATCCATCGCTGATGTAGGCCACGAGATCGCCAATCACTCGTTCAACCATGAGCCTTGGTTGCACCTTTATTCCCCAGAGGAGATCAGCAAGGAAATTGAACGCGCGGAAGAGGCCATTCACTCTGCGACGGGCGTTGCACCCAAGGGTTTCCGGGGTCCGGGCTACAGTTTGTCGGAAACCGTTTTGGACGTGCTGAGGCAGCGTGGATATGACTATGACTGCTCGACCTTTCCCACGATCGTCGGACCTTTGGCGCGGGCGTATTATTTTGCAAAGTCGCGTTTGTCATCAGATCAAAAGGAAAGGCGAAAAGTACTTTTTGGCGGGGTGAAGGATGGTTTTCGACCCTTAAACCCCTATGCGTGGGATCTGAACGGAGAGCGAATGGTCGAAATCCCGGTTTCGACAATGCCGTTCTCTCGCATACCGATCCATTACAGCTATCTGCACTGGATCGCAGGTGCGTCGGACGGGCTGGCCTCGGCATACTACACATCTGCTTTGCGAGTTTGCGATGTAGCTGGCGTAACCCCTTCGCTGTTACTGCATCCGCTGGACTTCATGGGAGGCGACGACGTGCAGCAGTTGGCGTTTTTCCCCGGAATGAACCAATCATCTGCCGAAAAGCTTGCCCGCATGAAGCGCTTCTTGTGCAAGCTGAGCGACGAGTATGATGTCACCACAATGGCTGGGCACGCTAAGACGCTGAATATACCAGAGCTGCCTCTGCGGAAGCCGGACTTTGCAGTCGAAGACGCTGATGCCGTCGATTTTGCCCAAGAAACTAGCGCGACCCGATGATTGAGGCTCGGCATACACAGTCATATCAGGGGTTGCTGAGAACCGGCGTCTTTTGCTTTCTCACGGCGGCGTACCTGGTAACGGCACCAGAATATCATACGACAGCAATCGACTCGTTTTACTTTGCTGAGGTTGTTTCCGAGCATGATCTGTTTGAGGCCCCAGTTCGTCTCTTGCTGTGGTTGTCCTCGATGCAGGTGCTCTATCGGATAGTTTCGCTTTTCCAAGTCGATCCCGATCCGTTTGTAATTGTTGGCATTGCGAACGCGATTTGTGCATCTGCATCCGTGATCTTGCTTGAACGGTTGTTGTCGCGGCATTTCGACGTTCCACCACCGGCGTCATGGCTTACTGCTGCTACTTTTGGGGTCAGCTATGGCGCATGGCGATATGCTACCGAGCTGGAGGTTTATTCTTCCGCGATGTTGTTCGCCATTGTTTTGCTTTCATTGGCGTTTTCAACGGAAGCGTTGGATCCTCTGGCGCGGTCAAGACGGATATGGATCACTGCGATTGCAGGCGCGGTCGCGTCTTTCTTTTATCAGCCATTGGGTATCGTGGCGGGGGTGGCAATCCCCGTATTTTTCCTGTCCCGGCGGGTTTTGAGAGACTTCTTTCAGTACTGCATAATTTATGGGGTTTTTCTTGCAGCGGGGTTTCTTAGCCTGGCAAGAACCTCGGAATTCAGAGATCCGTTGCACACCGTTTTGGATACGGACGGCAAAGTTGTCGTACTGCCCGACATGGTAAGTCTTTCCGCATCGGTGGTGGCGTTCCTTCAAAATCTTTTGTCTGCGAACTGGATATTTGCGTTCCCACCCACGCGGCACGTCATCGAAAGCAATTTTGCAGATTATTTCGTGCATGAACTGGTTGCCACTGACCCGCCATATTGGGGGGTTCACCTATTCTACTTTACGATCCCAGCAGCGATAGCTTTGTTGGTGACGTCTGTCATTTGCATTCAAAAGTCTGGGGAAAGGCGTTCTCTGACCAGCGCTGAGTTGAGTGCGATTTCTCTTTTGGCGGTGCAGGCTCTGATGGCGTTGGCATTGCACCCGGAAGGTTTCGAGGCGTGGCTGCCCACGCTCGTCCCTGTATTCTTGTTGTTGGGAAGCCGTATTTCCGGCCCTTTGGAAAGGGCTGGGCGAACGTCGTTGCTTGTTATGATTGTTGCTGTTTTTGCCGTTCACAATTGGTTTGCAGGCGTCGGTGTGTTTGCCAATGCTCAGCGTGACTATAACCGCATCCTGGCCGAGCCCGCCATAACCCGCCTGAGTGAGAGGGACTTGGTCATCATTGGGGCGGATTGGCCCTTGTTCAAATATCTAAGTCTTTTTGGTGCGGCTGATACGATATTTGTAAAAGACACTCAGACCGAGGTTATTCTGAGCCGCGTGGCAGAAACCATGGAGCGTGGTCATCAGGTCATGATCTACCCAGACGTTATTGCGCCCTCTGATTTGGCCCTTGAGCAAGCTGGAAATATTCCGAGTGTTTACGCGAAACTGCCTTATCAAGCGATGGAAAGAGGCGAAAAAGTCGAGTTCGGTGAACTTGGTTACGGATTGCTTTTGCGAAAGTGAACCAATTGAAGTCACCCGGTTGTCAAAAGTCCGACGCCAAGAATGACAAACGCAATTCCTACAGCCGCCTTTATACTTATGGCTTCCCCGAAAAAGATCATTCCGACGCTTGAAATTCCCACGATTGAGAGGCTTGTCGCAAGTGTATATGCGGTTCGCAATGGAATGCCGCGCAAAGCATACAGATAGCTAATCAACAGCATGACTCCCAGGGTCAGACCGATCCATAGCATCGGGTGCAGAACCGCAGATAAAATGGACGACCACGAGCGGGAAATGTCTGTCTCGACCGTAAATTTCTTGAAAGCGAAATTTGCGCCAATATTTCCGAAGATTGCAAGCACCAAGGCTAACCAGTAGCTCATCTGAAAAGGCTCCAAAATATACTTAATCTTCAAGTGCTAGTCCGGAAGCGACCTCAGGTCTATTGAAAAGTCAGGCGCTCGCGATTTGAAGCGAAAGTCGTAGGTCATCGAGTTATCTAAGGGTCTGGGCGCAAAAACAGCCAGACCAGAAAGCCAACATAGGCGAACACGCTGAGATTCAGTACAGTATCCATCAGGGTGCCGCTCATGATCGCTCCTCGCGTGCAAGAGATTTGAACAGGCAAACAACCAGCACTGGAACGATGAACACGAAGGCGATGGCCGACAGCGCGATGATTGAGCGCACAAGAGAGATATCACCAACCAGAATCATCGCCAGCCCAAGCGCGCCAAGAATGGCCCCCCAAACTGTTCGTATGCGGGGCGAGGGGTTTTCGTCTCCTCCGGTTCCGATCATCGCAAGCGTAAAGCCTGCGCTGACCACACTTGTTACCACGAAAAGAAATGCCGCCAGAACCGTCGCAGTTCGAGTGATGCCGTCCAGTGGAAACTTTTCGAGCAACGCGAATGTCGTCGCGTCGAGGTTTTCGGCGTTTATGGAGGACAGCGCCCCGTCTTGTCGTAACGTGTCAAAAAAGCCCAAGCCGCCAAAGATGCCGAACCACAGGATCGAAAATAGCGTCGGGGCAACGATGACGCCGATCAGGAACTCTCGGATGGTTCTGCCGCGTGAGATTCGAGCAATGAAAATGCCCACAAAGGGTGACCACGCCAGCCACCAGATCATGTAGTTCAGAGTCCAGCCATGAAACCAGTCAACGATGGTTTCATCAAAAAACGCGGCCGTGGAAAACCCCGCTGGCAATACTCCGAAAAGGTAACGGCCAAAGCCCGATACAATATCGTCCATAATGAATGAGGTTGGACCCATGACCAACAAATAGATCATCATGCCAACCGCAATAAGCATCGCTGAATTCGACAACAGCGCCATGCCGTCACCAAGGTCTTTTCTAAGCGGTATGATGAATGCAATGCACAAGGCGATGAAGACCGGAATGGTCAGTTTGCCGGGTTCTTCAACGCCAATCAACCCGGCCAGCCCCGTTTGTATCTGGAAAACGCCCATCGCCATTGAACCCGCCAGCCCGACGGCGATCGCAACGATTGACAACAGATCGAAAAGCCAACCAAGCGCCTTGATCCAACGGGCTTCTCCCAATGCTGCGCGCAAGGGCGCGCTTAACAGCAGGGCTTGGCCCTTGCGATATGCAAAATAAGCAATAACCAGTGCGACGATCCCGTAAATTGCCCAAGCGTGAAAACCCCAGTTCAGGTAGGTCACGAACATGGCATAGCTGGCGGCCTCGGGGTCGTTGTTATATTGGCGCAGCACCTCGAAATGGGTCAAAGGTTCGGCTGTTCCGTAAAACAGAAGTCCAACGCCCATTCCGGCTGCGAACAGCATTGCGATCCAAACGGGTGTTGAAAACTCGGGCTCGGTTGCGCCTTGGCCCAGGCGAATTTCCCCGAAACGCGAAAACGCCAGGTAAATCGATACGAACAGCAGGCCGCTGACCTCAAGCATGATGAACCAGCCGCGGCTATTGAATTGGGTCGCGACAGCCGTGGACGCAAGGCGACCCAGCCCCTGAGGGTCGGCAATACCCCACGCAGCGATGCCTGCGCTGAGGGCCAGTGCGATCACAAGAAGCGGGCTAGGGGATTTCCTGTCCACGGATAAATACCTTTCCACACCGTTTCCCAGAGCTTATGCCAATATCGGGCGCTACATAAAGGATTGGTGTGCGACCGTCGGTTTTTCTATCGCTGTGCTCAAGTCGGTTTTGATGCTCTGCCGAGGCTTCAACCCCAATGCGTTGGGATATTTTCCCGGTTGCAGGGGGAAACTTCAGGAAATTCTCTCACATTTGCTGATCCGGGGTGCCAGTTCGTCCGCGGGGGTTGACAAGCACAGTGTCTAAATGAAACGTCGAATAAGTTGGGAGATTAAGAAAATTCAGATGCTTGACCCTGTTGCAAGACAGGGCGGCTTGCCGTGACGGTATGGTTCTTGAAAAAGGGGCCGCTGAACAATCTCTCATCCACAATAAGAGTTGGGAGTTTTCAAAAATGAAAAACAGCAGCAAGCTAAGCCTTGGCGCGGTCGTGACCGCAGCACTTATGGCTCCGGCCGCTTATGCAGAGGAATTCATCACCATTGGTACCGGTGGCGTAACCGGCGTTTACTACCCGACGGGCGGTGCGATCTGCCGTTTGGTCAACAAGGGCCGTAAAGAGCACGGTGTGCGCTGCTCGGTCGAGTCGACTGGCGGTTCGGTTTACAACATCAACACCATTCGCGAAGGCGAGCTGGAGTTCGGTGTCGCGCAGTCCGATTGGCAGTACCACGCTTACAATGGCAGCTCGAAGTTCGAGGAAGCCGGGCCGTTTGAAAACCTGCGCGCGGTTTTCTCGGTTCACCCCGAGCCGTTCACGGTTGTGGCCCGTGCTGATTCCGGCATCGCCAATTTTGAAGATCTGAAAGGCAAGCGCGTCAATATCGGCAACCCCGGGTCCGGTCAGCGCGGCACTATGGAAGTTCTTCTGGAAGAAATGGGTTGGAGCACCGATGATTTTGAGCTTGCGACCGAACTGAAGGCGGCCGAACAGTCCGCTGCGCTGTGCGACAATCAGATCGACGCGATGGTTTACACCGTCGGGCATCCCTCTGGTTCGATCCAAGAAGCAACCACGGCCTGCGACTCGGTTCTGGTGAATGTAAGCGGTGAGGCCGTTGACAAGCTGGTGAACGACAATTCGTTCTATCGTACGGCGACCATCCCCGGTGGCATGTACCGCGGTTCTGACGGTGACACGGCGACCTTTGGCGTCGGCGCAACCTTCGTGACTGCGGCGGACGTGTCGGAAGACGCGGTCTATGCGGTTGTCAGCTCGGTCTTTGAAAACTTTGACGATTTCAAGAAGCTGCACCCCGCATTTGCGAACCTGAAGCCCGAAGAAATGATCGCAGACGGTCTGTCGGCCCCTCTGCATCCGGGTGCCGAGAAGTACTACAAAGAAAAAGGCTGGATTCAGTAAGCCAGACCTGATGCGGGGTGCCTTCGGGCGCCCTGCCACCTAAACCCGTATCAAACGGGCGCGACAAAAGGCCGAAAAAGGCCGCGACGGGGAGAATTTTCATGAGTTCCGACACACAATCCAATCGCCCATTGTCAGAAGAAGAGCTGCAGGACCTCGTTGCATCTTCCGATGCAGGTGGACGAAACCCGGTCGGTAAAGTCGGGATATTTCTGGCTATTGTCGCTGCGATCTGGTCGATTTTTCAGGTCGTTCTGGCCTCGCCCCTGGCCAACTATGTCCTGCCGGGCAGTGTCGTGAACAATGCGCGCCAGTTTCATCTGGCATTTGCGATGTTCCTCGCATTCGCAGCTTATCCAGCCCTAAGGTCCAGCCCGCGCGACTACATCCCGGTTCAAGATTGGATTATGGGCGTTCTGGGGGCATTCGTCGCCCTTTATGGGTATTTCTTTTATAACAAGATTGTCGATGCCGGTGGTCTTGCTGATGACACGGACAAGTGGGTCGCTTTGGTCGGGCTATTGCTTCTGTTCGAGGCCGCTCGCCGCGCGCTTGGTCCGGCGATGGCGATTATCGCGACGATTTTTCTGGCCTACGTGTTTTTCGGCTCATCCGATTGGGTGCCCGAAGTTATTCGCTGGAAGGGTGCAAGCCTGAAAAAAGCAATGAGCCATATGTGGATCACGTCCGAGGGTGTGTTTGGCATTGCGCTAGGGGTTTCCACCAAATTCGTGTTCCTGTTCGTACTTTTCGGAGCGTTGCTGGATAAGGCTGGGGCGGGGAATTACTTTATCAAGATGGCGTTCGGTGCATTGGGCCACCTGCGCGGCGGACCGGCCAAAGCAGCCGTTGTGGGTTCGGCGGCGACCGGTTTGATCTCGGGTTCGTCGATTGCGAATGTGGTGACTACGGGCACATTCACCATTCCGCTGATGAAACGTGTGGGCTTTAGCAGCGAACAGGCGGGCTCGGTCGAGGTTGCCTCATCCGTGAACGGTCAGATCATGCCGCCCGTTATGGGAGCTGCCGCCTTCCTGATGGTGGAATATGTGGGAATTTCCTATGTCGAGGTGATCACCCACGCCTTCCTGCCTGCGGCGATTTCCTACATCGCACTGGTCTATATCGTTCACCTTGAGGCCGTGAAGCGGAACATGCCCACGCTGGGCGACCGCGACGTGCATCTTGCCCGAACCGTCGTCGGAATGCTGTCTTTCTTCCTGATATTTGCCGGGCTCTGCTATGGCTCGCAATTCCCGGTCGAGGCTGTGACAAGCTGGTCACCGTCAGCGGCGGGTCTTATCCTCAGCATCGTTGTCTGCTTGATCTATGTTGGTTTGCTGTACCTTGCCGCGCAAGTGCCGGATCTTGAGCCAGACGATCCGAACGCCAAAGAGGTGACGTTGCCGGTCATTGCTGACATTTACAAGGCGGGTCTGCACTATCTTCTTCCGATCATTGTGCTGGTCTACTTCTTGATGATCGAACAGAAATCACCTGGCCTGTCAGCGTTCTGGGCAACCGCGTTGCTGTTTGTCATTCTGCTGACGCAAAAGCCGCTCAAGGCGATTTTCAGGGGGCAGAGCGATCTTTCCAACTCATTCGTCGATGGGGTCGCCGACTTTTGGCAGGGGCTGATCGACGGCGCGCGCAACATGATCGGGATCGCTCTGGCCACGGCCACCGCGGGTGTGATCGTGGGCACTGTGACGCTGACCGGCGTAGGGCAGGTCATGGCCGATCTGGTCGAGTTCCTGTCGGGCGGTAACCTGATCCTGATGCTGGTGATGGTCGGTCTGCTAAGCCTGATCCTTGGCATGGGCTTGCCGACCACGGCGAACTATATCGTTGTCAGCTCGCTAATGGCCGGGGTTGTCGTTGAGTTGGGCGCGCAGAGCGGGCTGATCGTGCCGCTGATCGCCGTGCATCTGTTTGTGTTCTACTTCGGCATCATGGCGGATGTGACACCGCCCGTGGGACTGGCCAGTTTCGCCGCCGCCGCCGTATCTGGCGGCGATGCGATCAAGACCGGTTTCACCGCGTTCTTCTACAGCCTGCGGACCGTTGCGCTGCCGTTTGTGTTTATCTTCAACACCGACTTGCTGTTGATCGACGTGACCTGGGTTGAAGGGATAATCGTCGCCATATTCGCGACCATCGCGATCCTTGTCTTCACTGCAGGAACAATGGGGTATTTCCTGACCCACAGCCGTATCTATGAAAGCATCGCCCTGATCGCTGTGGCCTTTGCGTTGTTCAGACCGGATTATTTCATGGACCGCATCGCGCCGCCTTATACTTCGGTCGAGCCTGCGGCATTTGTGGAAACCATCGGGCAAACCCCGCCCGGAACCGAAGTTCGCATGGTCGTCAGTGGCCCGGATTTCGACACGCTTGAGATGACAGACACAACCGTTGTCGTCTCGGTCGGCAGCGAAGAGGGCGGCGAGGCAAGGGTCGATGCCATGGGCTTGCTTCTGTTCGAGGAGGACGGCTTGATCAAGTTAGAGGAGCCGCTGTTTGGCACGCCTGTGGCGGATGAGCTGGATATGTTCGACTATTACGGGGACGAGGCAGTGCGCCTGACCTCGGTCAATCTGCCGTCCAGTCAGCCTCCCAAGCAACTGATCTACATTCCTGCTTTGATCCTTCTGGGTCTGATCGCATTCCTGCAACGCGGCCGAGCCGCCAGACAAGAGGTGCCCGCATGACGAACTCGGTGCTTTGTGCCGTCGACATCAGCAACGGCGAACTGGATACCAATGTCTTGAACACAGCCGCGGCTCTGGCGGATCAGGAGAATGCGCAACTGGATGTGGTAACGGTGCTTCCGGATTTCGGAGAAAGCTGGGTTTCCGGGTTTTTCCAACCGGATTTTCACGACAAGGCGATGGAAGAAGCGCATTCCAAACTGGTCGAGATGTGCGTCGCAGCGGTTGGCAAAGAGCGGAACGAGAAAATCCGCCATGTCGTCGCAACGGGAACAGCGTATCAGGAAATCCTAAAAACGGCTGAGAGCGCGGGCAGCGATCTGATTGTGATCGGCGCGCATAAACCGGATCTGAAGGATTATTTGCTGGGGCCGAACGCCGCGCGGGTCGTTCGGCACTCGACGGTCTCGGTCTACGTCGTGCGCTAGGGGTCAGTATCCCGTCATCTCAAGGTATCCACGCCCCGAGTGGCTGCCCGAGATCGTGACCGGGCCTTCCCAATACTCAAATCTTGTCGCCATCCAAGACTCGGGCGTCAGTGCGGACACTTCGACATCGAGGTTTCGGTCAGGCAACTTCACACGCCAGCGGGTCGGGATCGTACGACCCGCGACCGAGGACGTCTCAAGCGGGCTGAATGTGACAGAACCGTCGGGCAGGGCGGTTGTCTCTCCCTCCGCCGAGATCAGGGTCGCGGCGGTAAAGTCCCCACGATCCCCTCGCAGGCGAAACGCCATCAGTTTATTGCCGTCGTCGAAACTCAGCGAAAACCAGTCCCATCCGCTTTGATCTGCTGCCAGAGGTTGCGATGACCATTCGCGATCCAGCCAGCCTTCCCCGGTGACCGCGATATCCTGTTCCGGCAGGTGCAACGTGCCTTCGACCGCGAAGAATGGCTGAGAGTAATAGTAGCTCGCTTGTCCATCCGCCGATTTGACCGAATAGCCTTGGTCACCGTGAAACACCAAAGGGCCCCGAGCGTTGAGGCTCAGGTCATATCCGAAATTGCCTCCATTGGCGGAAAGGGACAGGTTGCCCATATCTGGGCCGCGCATGTGCCATTCGTCGATCCAAGCCTCGAACGGTTGCGCCGTGACACCAGCCTGCCCGATGCTGCCGCGCGACAGTCTTTCGGCAAAGTAGTGATGATCCGGGGTCGTAATGGCTGCGTGCCCCATCCATATCTGGGGGCTTTGCCAACCCTCGGTTTCTTGGGGTTTGAGGGCAGAACGAAACAGCGTCCATTGAATGCCGTAGGGCCGCCCGTCTTCTCCGGTCAGATTTGCCGTCAGGTACCACCATTCTATGCGAAAGGACGGATGTGGGCCGTGATCCTGCGGAAATTGGAATTGGTATCCCGGCTGCGGAATGTCGAACCCTTCAGCCGATCCTCCCAGCCCTGCATATCCTTGGGCCCGCGCGAACGACGGAAGCAGCAGAACAAGGATCAATAGCCACGATTTAACGCTCATTGGCAAACACCCTTAGCAAATCAGCCGGAGGCAGGCGCAATAGGCGCAAGGCGGGTAAAGCCGCTGCAACCAAAGCCGCCAGCAAGGTCAGAAGGAACAATCGAACCCAGTCTGCGGGAAAAAGGTACATAGGCAGACGCCAGCCAAATGCCTCGACATTAATGATGGCCAGGAGGGTCCAGGCCAGAACCAAGCCAAGGGGCAGCGCAATGATTGCAGTCATCGCCGCCAGCAACACGCTGCGCAGCAACTCAAACTGCGCGAGTCTGGCGCGGGTCAGACCCAAGGCCCAGACGGGGGCAATCTGGGGCAGACGTTGGGTCCACAGGGTCAGTAGGCTGGTCAGAATGGCGAACCCGGCGACACCCAGCGTCAGCACGTTGAGCGCAGAAGTGACCACAAAGGTTTTCTCAAACACGGCCATGGACTGTGCTTTCATCGCGGCCTGCTGGACCACAGTCTGCCTTGGCAGCTCAAACCTGTCCCGCAATTCCTGTGCAAGTTTCGTTGCCCTGTCGGGGGGCACGCGTATTCCGAAACGCCGCGTCTCAGCCCCCGGTGCGATTTGATCCAACCGCGTCATCGAGACAATGGCTTGCCCCGTAGGATTGCCGTAATCAGAGTACACGCCAGCAACCGGCAACGTGTATTCGCGGTTGAACGTAAGATCGTCTCCTGGCCATAGGTCTTGTCGGCGGGCGAGCTGTTCATTGATCAGCACCGCTTTGCCCGCGTTTACGCGATCCCAGACATCCGCACCCAAAGCGATCAGAGGCCAATGTTGGCGGTACGTCTGATCGTCGACGACCCCGTACAGAAAAAGTGGCCCGCTGGGATGCGCGAGTTCCACGCTGCGAATTGGCAGAATGGCGTCCACTTGCGGTGCCAGCCATTCCGATATTTCGCGTCCCTGTTGATCGTCTTTTGCCGTCAGGTACAGCTCGGACGTCAGGCGTTGATCCAGCCAGCCGGTGAAGGTCAGGCGAAAGCTGGAAACCATCGTTCCAACCCCGATATTGGCTGCGAGCGCCAGCAATAGCGCCATTAACGCTAGGGATAGGCCCGGCAATTGCGCGCGCATGTCCGACCAGATCCACTGGGCTATGGGGTCTTTGGCAAAGCGTTGAAGAACCGAGATCACTAACGAGAGCAAAGACGGCAAAAGCAGCGCCGCACCCAGCAGCAAGCCAGCAACCAGTGCAAAACCGGCGACCAAACCACCGATGATGAGTTGCACAATGACGCCAACGAGAATTGCCGACAGGCCCAAGAGCGGATTGACAAACCCGTTGAAGGCGGCTGCCCGCCACGCTTGAACTCCGGCACCGGACAGCAGGGGCATACGGGACAGACGGATCAGACCATGGCCACTGGCCAGTAGCGTTCCGCCCAGAGCCATCGCCAATCCAGCCAATGCCCATTTCGGCTGTAGCGCGATTTCACCGCTCACCGGGGCACCATACAACCCGCGCAGCGTCGCGGCGACATCGGGCAAGAGAGCACCTGCCAGAAAATACCCAAGCACCAACCCCGCCAACCCGCCGATCAGCGCCAGCAAAGATAGCTCCAGAAGGATCACCCAGACCAGTCGCCGCATGGAAACGCCAAGCGCGCGCAGAGTTCGGATCATCCCGCGACGCTGTGCAAAGGCCAGCCCGACCGTTCCATGCACGATGAACAGGCCAACCGCGAAGGACAGCAGCCCAAAGGCCGACAGGTTCAGGTGGAAACTGTCGGTCAGTTGCGCCGTGTCCAGCTGCGAGGCCGCCTCGACCCGCTCTAGCTCTGGCGCAATCGAGGCGATTGCAGGAAGCGCCCGTGGTTGGTCGGGCAAAATGATCAGCCTTGAGATTTGACCTGTCCTGTCCAGCAATACCTCGGCCACGCCAATATCTGTCAGGATCAGATCAGGGGGAAGGTCAGGGCTTGTCAGAACCGGCGGCAGTCCGGTTTGGCTGTCCAAAACCCGCGCCAATTCGGGTGAGGCCAGCAACCGACCGGGGGCTGTCAGTATGTCAGCAGGGTCCGGTGGGGTGGCGCTTTGCTCAATGCGCGTGACAGCAGGCAGCGCTGGATAGGCGACCATGTCAACGCCCATGACGCGGATGCTGCGGCCTGCGATGCGTGTGGTGTCTTCCAACACGGCCGCGACTTGCCATCCGGCGCGCCTCAATGACACATACCGGTCGATCGCGATGGGACCAGTTGGATTCCTCAGTTCATCGTGCTGTCCCAACGCAAGCTGATCGTTGGCGCGTTGATAGCTTGCCCGGGCTTCGGCGTTGATGGCCTGCACCGCTGACCAGAGGCCGGTTGCCAGAGCAATCCCGATCAGCAGGGTCGCAAGTTGCAGGCGGTGCCGTCGCCAATGAGACAGCAGCGCCTGAATGATCACCGCAGTCATGCGATATACCCGCCGGACAGATGCGCCTGTCGATCCAGCCGTGCGGCAATGTCCAGTGAATGAGTGACCAGCAGCAGCGCGGCCCCGGTTTCAGCAACGAGGGACAGCATCAGGTCCAGAACGGTCGCGCTGGCGGTTTCATCCAGATTTCCGGTCGGTTCATCCGCAAGCAGCAATTGAGGTTGCGCAGCCATGGCGCGCCCGATCGCTACGCGCTGCTGTTGGCCGCCTGACAGGTTCTCTGGGTAGCGATCAAGCAAGTCCGACAAGCCCAGCCTGTCCGCAAGATGTGTTGACCATGCTTGGTCCAATCTTCCAGCCAGACGCGCATGAAAAGACAAGTTTTGCGCGACGGTTAAAGACGGTATCAGGTTGAATTGCTGGAACACCAAAGAAACGCTCTGCCGGCGTAGCGTGGCGCGACCGGGATCATCCAGCCCGGACAGATTAGTTCCGTCCAGCGTGATCTCTCCGCCATCGAAGCTGTCCAGCGCTGCGGCAAGGTTCAGTAGCGTGCTTTTCCCACTGCCGCTTTCACCGGTGAGTGCAAGCGTTTGCCCCTTGTCCAGCTCAAGAGAGACGCCGCGCAGGACAGGGCGTCCTCCGGGGTAGGATTTCTGAACATTTTCTATTTTCAACAGCATGAGAACGCCTCGGGTCGTACTTGCAACAATGTGAGCCCTGGCGGGCTGCTGTCCAGTGTGGACGCGAATTCGTTTCCATTCGTCGCAGCAGTCGACTCGGGGTTGTGACCTTTGGCCTAAACCGTCATTCTGGCGCGACTTTCCCTGACCATGACGAGAGAAACGAATTGATGACCTTAGCGCAGCAGATACTTTGGGGCAGTGTTTACCTTGGCATCTGCTTCCTGATCGAGCTCGCTCTGCTGACCTGGTGTACTCAGACGATCCGGGTGATGTCCTTGAAGTTGGAAAACAGTAAACGGTTCTTCACGATCGCGGCTCCAATTTGTGTGGCTCTTGTGTTCATCATTGCGATTCACACGTTCCAGGTTTGGATTTGGGCCATTGTGTGGGTGCTAGGGGAAACCCTGCCGGACTGGAACTCGGCCCTGTATTTTTCATTGGTGACCTTCACGACGCTTGGATATGGCGACATTGTATTGGGTGAGGACCTGCGCATTTTCGGCGCGTTTGCATCTGTCACGGGTTTGCTGGCCTTTGGGTTGTCGACCGCCTTTATGGTTGCCCTGATGACCCAAGTCTTCAAAGAGGAATTGATGTCCTAGAGGATTGGGGCAAATAGCCGCGCCAGCGGTGAGCCAAAGCGGATAAAGGCGGGTTGCTCGGGCAAATTGAGCTCTAGCTCGTAACAGTCTTTGAAGTCTGCCTTTAACATATTGTCCACAGCCTGTGCTGCACGTTCGTCGAAGAACAGGGCCATTGCCTCAAAGTTCAACCGGAAAGAGCGGTTATCCAAGTTTGTTGTACCCACAGCGGCAATGGTGTCGTCCACGACAAACGCCTTTTGGTGCATGAACCCGTTGGTATAGCGAAAGACGCGTGCACCGCATTCACGAATCTCGTCAAAATAGGCAAAAGCCGCCAGCCAGGGTAGGCGGTGGTCTATCACGTCTGGCACCAGTATCCGCACATCTACGCCGCGCAAGGCGGCATGTTGCAGTGCCGTCATGATGTCGATGTCGGGTACAAAATACGGCGATGCAATCCAGATTCTGTCCTTCGCCGCTGCGATCGCTGCAAAAAACATCATCGCGCCAGTCTCGGTCTCGTCGCCGGGACCGGTGGCAACCAGCAAGGCGTTCATGTTTTGCTCGGCTTCTGTTCCGGCCCAATCTAGCCGGTCGATCAAATCTTCCTCGTGCGCCCAGTGCCAGTCTTCACAGAAGATAAGCTGCAACTGACGGACGATATGGCCGGACATTTTGATGTGAGTGTCCCGCCAATGGCCGAAATGCGGATCCTGTCCCAGATACTCGACACCCACGTTATGACCGCCGATAAAGCCGGTTTCCCCATCAATAATCACCGTTTTGCGGTGATTTCGGTAATTGAGCTGAAATCTGTATTGCGGACCGCGCCGGTCGCGTGGATTGGCGATCTCAACCCCTGCAGCGCGCAGGCTGTCCAGATAAGCTGTTGGCAGGCCATAGCTGCCGACCGCGTCCGTCATGAAGCGCACACTGACACCACGTTCGGCCGCCGCGATCAGCTTTGCTTGAAGTTGCTGGCCCAAAGCATCATCGCGCACGATGTAGAATTGGATCAGGATATAGGTCTGTGCGGCGTCGATTGCTTCAAAGATTGAGTCGAACGTGGCCTGACCGTCGATCAGCAACTCGGCCCCGTTTCCGCGAGACACGGGCAAATGCGCCAGCGCCTCAAACGGCTTTGGATTCACTTTCATGGTTTCGGGATCGGGTTTTGAGAAGTCAGCGAATGTCTTGATGCCCTCGACCACGGTTTCGCTTTGCTTGCGCGCGATGCGGTAGCCGCGAAACCGATGGTGGCCAAGGAACAGATAGAGCGGCACGCCGAACACCGGAGCAGAGATCAACAAGACCACCCAGCCAACCGCGCCCTGCGGCGTACGCGCTGTCTGAGCCGCCCGGATCGCAAAGACAATGGCGGTCACGTAGAGGAAAAAGATGAACGCGGAAACAAGCAGTGTCCACATGGGGTTATCAGTCTCTGTTCTACCTAGTTCGCACCAGTGTAGACGCGTTTCCAATCCTTCGCCATATCGACGATGATCCATCCCATGTCGGGACCTTTGTCCAGCCCGTCCACAAGTTTTCCAATCGGGCTTTCGCGATCATAGGCCCATTCGCGCTCAGCATCAGTGTGATGGATCAGCACCCCAAGACGAGGGCCGTCCCCCGCAGTCGTCCACTCCAACATCGCGAAATCGCCATCCGAGTTGCCGGCCGCAAAAATGGGACGTCGGCCTATTGTTCGTTCGATATTGATCGGTTTTCCGTCTTTATCGTCGATGAACGCAATTCCGGGTGACTTCACAATTGTGGGCGTGCCGTCGATGGAGTCATAGGTGGCGTCAGCATACGTCCCAAGCACTTGCTCGGGCGGAATACCGTATGCGTCCTCGGCGAAAACGCGCATGAAGTGCAGGCCGCCGCCGGACACGATATAGGTGCTAAAGCCTTCGTCGCGAAGGTATCGCAGCAGCTCAGCCATTGGCTGATAGGTCATTTGGTCGTAAGGCAGGCCCGTGTCAGGGTGGCGAGCTGTTTGTAGCCAGTCAGCCACCGCATCTTGAAAATCATCTACGCTGCTACCAGCGTGTGAGGCATTAATCACCTCGATCAATGCCTCGTGGCCCCCTTCGGCGATGGCCTGGACATCACCTTTGGCTGCTGCTTCCAGTATTGGGGTGTTCAGGATAGATGGGTCCGTTTTTGCAAGTTCTTCAAGCCGGTCCATGGCAAAGATCAACTGAAAATAGACCGGCTGCTCGGCCCAGAGAGTGCCGTCATTGTCGAACACCGCAATCCGCTCAGCTGGTGTTACATAGTCCGCGTGGTTCGGATCCGTCACCGCGCTGACGAAATTGACGATCCCGGACTTGCAGTCTCCATCATCCCAACTGGGTAACGGGTCCGCGACCAGCGCCGTCGCCGTTACTGAAAGGAACGTGGTAAAAAGAGCGGCCTTCATAAGAATTTCCCTAACCTCAAATAACATCTGAGAAGGGCCGCCAAGTGCATGGCGGCCCCTTGCTTGTTTTGATCTGGCCTTAGTTGCTTGTCGGCGTGGCCAGTTTCTCCATCACCTGATCCAGGTTGAAGCTGGCCGCCTTCTGACGAGGCGGGAATTCCTGGAACGTCGCAAGGAAGTTTCCGACATACTGCTGCGCAGGCACCAAGAAGTACGCACGGTCCAGCAACCAATCATAGTAGGTGTTGGATGTCCGATACGCGCGTTCATATGGGTCGCGGCGCAGGTTGATGATCAAAGGAATGCGCAGCTCGGTCCAAGGCTCCATCCACGCACGCAGCGTTGCCCAGGCTTTCTGCTCAAGGAAGATCAGTTTCCAGTCCTCAAAGCGCAGCGCGGTCAAGTCGCCATCGTCCGAGAAATAGAAGATTTCCTTGCGCGGGCTTTCTGTGGCCTCTCCGGTCAGCAGGGGCAGGATGTTGTAGCCATCCAGATGCACCTTGTAGTCGCGGCCCATGCCAGAGGAACTGTATCCTGCCTTCAGCTTGTCCTTGATTTCGGGATCACCGGCAACGGCCAGATAGGTCGGCAGCCAGTCCATGTGGTGAACGATTTCATTGGTCACCGATCCGGCTTCGATCTTGCCAGGCCAACGCACCATCGACGGCACACGCCATCCACCTTCCCAGTTGGTGTTCTTTTCACCCCAGAAGGGCGTCGCCGCCGCATCAGGCCACGTGTTCATGTGGGGGCCGTTGTCGGTTGAATAGTGCACAATGGTGTTGTCGGCGATGCCAAGCTCATCCAGCAGATCAAGCAACTGACCCACGTGCATGTCGTGTTCGATCATGCCAGCGGTGTATTCGTCAGCCACTCCGCCAATGATTTCGTTGGCTTGCGCGCGCATCTCATCCTTGACGTGGGTCCGGAAGTGCATGCGCGTCCCGTTCCACCAGACATAGAAGGGCTGACCCTGCTCATGCGCGCGCTTGATGAAGTCGATCGCTGCGGCAACGGTTTCATCATCCACCGTTTCCATGCGCTTTTTGGTCAGCGGGCCGGTGTCCTCGATGGTACCGTCGGCCTTTGACTTGATCACCCCGCGCGGGCCATAGGCTTCGCGGAAGGTGCGACCATCGGCAAGCACCGTGTCGCCCGGATAGTCTTCGTTTTCAGGCTCTTCCTCGGCGTTCAGGTGGTACAGGTTCCCGAAAAACTCATCAAAACCGTGGTTTGTCGGAAGGTGTTCATCTTTGTCGCCCAAGTGGTTTTTGCCGAATTGACCGGTGACATAGCCGTGATCCTTCAGCAGCCCAGGGATGGTCGGATCTTCGACCTGCATGCCAAGATCAGCGCCCGGCAAACCCACCTTGGACAGTCCGGTCCGAAACACGGATTGTCCCATGATGTACGAGGATCGACCGGCCGTACAGGATTGTTCCCCGTAGTAATCGGTAAAGATCATTCCTTCTTTCGCGACGCGGTCGATATTGGGTGTCTGGTAGCCCATCAAACCCATTGTGTAGGCCGAGATATTGGATTGACCGATATCGTCGCCCCAGATCACCAGGATGTTGGGCTTTTGGTCCTGCGCCCACGCGGGAATCGCCAGCGCAACTGCGACGGTAGCCGCAGCAACTCGACGCAATCTTCTGCGCCAATTGTCCGCCGTTGAACGTGGTGGTGACATGGTTTTCTCCCGATTTGAGGGGACCAGCATGGCCCCTTGATACATTCCTAAATTTGGTGCGCTAAGTTGCTTAAAACGCTACCTGAAAGGTGGTTCGACTATGAGCTATGAAAATGCGTAACAGCGGGAATCGAACGGGTTTAGCATAGGCCATGATTTGTGCTAAAAACTTATCAATTGATAAGTTTGGAAATTTCTAATGTTTGACAAAGCTAATAATCTTAAAGCCTTGCGAAATGGTGGGTGGTTCAGCAATCGCTCGGCTGCGTTTCAGCGTGACTTGTTGGAGTGCGGGATCGCAAAGTGCTTTGACGCGTGTGAGGCGCTGTATCACCACGGTGACGCGGTCAACGGAATTTTTGCCGTTCTAAGCGGCGGGGTTCAAATCACCGTTCCGGCCGATGACGGGCAGGAGTTCGTCATTCATCGCGAAGGCGCGGGTTTCTGGGTTGGCGATCTCGCATTGTTCGCGGACACGCCCAGATTGGTCAGCGTTTTGACCACGCAGAAAACCCGTTCTCTATTTTTCCCGAACACTCGTATCGCCAAGCTGGTGCAGGAAAGCCCTCACTACATCCGGGACTTCTATGCGCTGACCCAGGAAAATATGCAAACGGCGCTGCGCATCATGGCCAATCTGGTCGTCACCGGAACAGAAAAACGGCTAGCTCTGCGCTTGCTTCATCTGGATGAGGGCACTTCCAAGTCAGACGGCTGGATTGATGTGTCGCAGGAGGAGTTGGCCGAGATGATCGCCGTTTCCCAGCCGACGCTGCATCGAAGCCTGCACCGGCTGGCTGATCTGGGTTTGGTCGAGGTCGGGTATGGTCGCGTATTGTTAAAGGACAGAAGGGCATTGATCGCGAACTGTCAAAATTGATCGCTATGGGTTGAGGGGCGGCAGCGGTGAGGTGTCGTTCCGTGGTGTGTTCTTAAGGTGATCCAGCGCGGCGATTGCTGCAGACCAATTAGCTTTTTGTTCTGTAGAATTTGGCGCGTATAGCGTAGCCCCAATTTGGGTCAATGCTGCTTCAATAACGCTCAGGTTCGTTTTGTTTTCGCTGCGTTTCTTCCAAAGTTCTAACGCAGAGTATGCGGCGGATAAGTCCTGCGATTTCAGCGCGTGCCTCAACTGGGCAAGGGCAAACTGAGATGATGCCTGATACGCGCGCCTGCGCGCTTTGCGAACATCGCGAAAACGTGGCACGGCCCATCGCAGCCCTGCCCAAGCCAACACCCCAATGAGTGCTAACCACGCCAATGCCCTTAGAACGTCCTGAGGATCCCTTGGTGCGGGTTCGGGCGCCTGTAATTTCAGGTCCACAGACGGTAT
The DNA here is from genome assembly GCF_056536465.1 of Ruegeria sp. CL6. NCBI lineage: Bacteria > Pseudomonadati > Pseudomonadota > Alphaproteobacteria > Rhodobacterales > Roseobacteraceae > Ruegeria > Ruegeria sp. CL6. The sequence continues at coordinate 233,139 of NZ_JBQFPR010000001.1, read as the reverse complement.
TTGGATCGTTTCAACCTGATTGGTCCCCAGATTGAACCATTCAAAAACAACCGCTGGAAGCTGCGTGGTTCCGCCGGACTGGGCCAAATATACCACTTCATCTATCCGCTGGCCTGAAAGAACCCCGCGATCTTCGGTTTCCGTAAAGCGCGGTTCTTTTGGATAGGCCCGCAGCAGTTCATCCTGATTTTCCGGGATCAAAGCGGGTATCAAAATCGGTGTTGTCCCGGAAATCCGAGCGGTGAGCCGGCGCGTGATTGATCCTCCGGCCTGTAATTCTGGCGCGCCTTCAAGCTCTTGTTCGACGGTGAAGCCTGTTGCAATTATCAACGGGTTCAGTGTTGAGGCTGCTTTCGGAACCACAGCATTGATAGTCGTTTGGGGAAGTGAGACGGTAACCTCAACCGGTTCATTGCTGTCGGGATCGGCAAATGTGACCGCAATATCCAACTGCCCCAGATCAATCGTGCCGGACCGCAAAGGATAAAGGCGATAACTGCGCTGGACACCTGACCACGTTTCTCCATCTATCGTTTCACTGACAGGGCCGGATGCGCGTTCGGGCAAGCGAACCAGAAGATTTTCCTGCTCCAGAGAGGGAAATATTGGCGGTGACGGCATGTATGTCGGCACCAAGACCTTCATGCGAACAATAGTGGGTTGTCCGACGATAACTTCACCTTCCGGGGTGTCCATGGAAACCAAAGGCTGTATCGTCGGTGACGCTTGCGAAAAGGCGACGGATGGGACCAAAGCCAAGATGAGTATCAAGACGTATCTCATTGTGACTGAACCTGATTTTCCAACAGGAACCGATTTTTGAGAAAGTCCTGCATATCGGTGTCGATTGCGCTGATCCATTGGTCGGCAGACATGGGTTGGGCACCTTCGCTCTGCGCCTGCACAGTTGTGTCCTGACCACGTGCATCTTCATTGTCGAAAACGGTGTCGTCAGCCCCGATGCCGGCTTCTTCGCCCGTATCTGATTGCTCACGTGTGGTTTCTACGAACTCCAGAATAGCGTTGGCAACGACTAGGTTGTGTTGAGCTTCGGGCCAGCCCGGGCGTCGTTCCAGTGCGGTTTCAAAGGCAGAAATTGCCGGGCGGTATTCGCGGTTTCGTATGCGGGCCATGCCCTCGGCAAAAGCGGCCTCTGGTGTGTTCATTGCTGAAAAAACCTCAGCCGCCTCGGGATACTGACCTGCTTTTAGCATCGCATACCCCTTATGGTAGGGGTCTTGGAAAAGCTCTGCGGCTTGGGAGTAATTTTTTCTGTCCATTGCGATCTGGCCTTGCTGGTCTGGTGTGAGAAACCAGTCCCGCCATCCTTGCGCAAAAGCTGGCCCAGAGGGTTGCACGACGAACAGAAGCAAAAGCGCCCATCGAATGACCCATCCTTGCCTGAACCACAGAAGTGACAACAGCGCGGCCGGCCAGACCAATATCCATCCCTTGTCTTGCCAGTCGAGCTGGTCTTCCTCATCCAGCGCGTTGATGTAAGACGTCTGAATTTTCCGATGCAGCCGGGTTATGTCCTGATCACCTGCTGAAAACGGAACCACTGTAGCGTTTTTCAGAGTGTCCAACTGAACGATCCTGTCCCCGTCTCGCAGCATTGTCAGGAACAGCAGGTCCGTCGTAGCGTCCTGCATTTCGGGAATCTGAGACGGCTCGATGTCATCCAGCACATACAAGACAGCGCCGGGCGTGTCAGAGTCCGCCAGTATGTCTTGAGCCATTGCCAATGCGTCGGCGGCAGCATCCCCCTGTTTGGGCATCACGGCAGGAGTTAGCCCTTCCAGCAGCGGTCGAAGGATATTGGCATCCTCAGCCAGTGGCGCGACGCGGTGCGATGTTCCTGCATAGGCGATCAGGGCTGTTCTTGCGCCAGATCGCAAGTTGATCATATCCGATATCTTGTACTTTGCGCGCTCCAGGCGCGAGGGGGACAGATCGGCGCTGTCCATGCTGTCCGTCACCTTTAGCGCGATAACCAATGGTGCTGTGTCCGCGACCAGGGGGTTCGGCGCGCGCGACCACGTCGGCCCGGCGGCCGCCAAAGTGAGCAGTCCCGCGATGAACATCACGATGTCCGCTGGATAGACGCGCCTTTGATCCTCTGCGCCCAGTTGCAAGGCTTTGGCAAGATGAGGCGCTATGCCAGAGGGAAGGTCACGCGGCCCCTTGGCCTTTGGGCGTATAACCCACCAAAGAACCGCAATCGGTATCAACAACAGAAGCCAAGCTGTTCGGATAAAATGAAATTCTGTCAGAGCATCAATCATTGGGTGCTCCGATAACGACGGGAAAAGTGAAAGCCAGCAGAGCTGAGCAAAATCAAAGCAAGGGCAATAATGAGGGGAATATGCGCCAGGTCATCGCGCGGTCGGTAGCTTTGAGTTTCTACAACGCGCGGGTTTTGCTCATCTATCTGTTGATAGACCTGCGCCAGCGCGGTTTCGTCATCGGCAAAGAAATACTGTCCGCCCGTCGCGCGTGCGATGTCCTGTAAGGCTTGCAGGTCTACGCGATCTTCACCGGTTGCATTGGGGTCACCAACCCCGACCGTGTAGATGACGACGCCTTTTTCCGCAGCGATTGAAGAAGCGTTGACTGGTGTCATGCGGCTCGATGTATCGGCTCCGTCACTAAGAACGATCATCAGGCGCTGATCGACTTCGCTGGAGTCAAAAAGGCGGATGCCAAGCCCTATGGCGTCGCCGAGGGCCGTGTTCGGGCCTGCCATGCCAACTTGAGTTTGGTCCAGGAACCCATTCAAACTTTGTAGGTCTTCGGTAAAAGGAGCCTGCACAAAGGCGCGGGTTCCAAAGATGATCAGCGCCATCCGGTCCCCCTGACGATCCTCAATGAACTCGCGCAGAACATCCTTTACGGCAGCCAATCGTTGCTTTGGGGATCCTTCGGTTGACGTGAAATCGCGTTGATCCATAGATCCGGAAATGTCGAGCGCCAGCACTACATCTCGGGCTGATTTCTCAATTACCACCGGCTCGGCCAGCTTTTCCGGGCGGGACAGGGCCGTGATCAATAGAACCCAAACCAAGATAGCCACCGATGACTGAGCCCACGTGCGATTCAAAACAACCGAGCCGGTCTTTGTTTCAATTCCCGCCGCCTCTGCAACATGGCGGAAAAAGGGTATGCGCGTTGCGCTAACCTTTTCTTCTCGTGGAGGAACAAGCCAATATACCAGCACGGGCAGAGGCAACAGTAAAAAGACCCAAGGTGCGGCGAATGAGTACATCAGCCTCTCCTTTCCACCTTGTGGAACTTAATCCAGTCCCGAGCAAGTTTTGCGACTTCGGCGTTTGACGTACCTCCGGCGTAGGGAGCCGTTAGCAATTCATGGCTGTTTGGGTTGGTAAACAGTTTTTTATCAACGGCTTGGTTGAGGAAGTTCAGCCAATCTTGCCCATAGAGGCTGGCGACGGTTTCGCGCGGGTACGCCGCCAGCGCTGTGCGCCGGAGCAGTTCCGCAATCTTTGCAGTATCGTCGCCAATATCTTCAAGTTCGACGAGAGCAGCGCGTCGATACGCGTTTGCCAGACGATGCCGACGGTATCTGTAGGTGACAAAAACGATACCAGCCGCCAAGAAAATACTCAGAACCACCCAACCCCACGTCTGCGGAAGCATGGAAACAGGGTCGGGCGCGGGTGCGAGCGCGAGCATGTCCAGCAGTTCAACCAGCGATTTGCCTTCGACATCAGGGTTCATCGCGCGCCCCTTGGATGGCCAAAAAGCCTGAGCAACTGATCCAGCGCAGCTTCGGACGTGGTCAGCGGAACAATCGGGAACCCATATCGGCGCGACCACAAGTTCAACCGAGACAGCCTGTTTTCCAGCGCGGATTTGATCCGGTCGGACATGTCAGGGGCTGAGCTGTCTATTTCGATCTGGCTAATACCATCCGAAACTGTGAGCTTCACATCCTTGGGCAATACTTGTGAACTCGGGTCGAAGATGTTGAACAGAATTAGATCGTTTGAGCGCGACAACTTGCTGAAAAGGCGCTCGGAATCTTCGTTCAGGCCGTCAAAATCTGAAAAAACGCAAATCAGTGCATTGGTGTGGGCAAGCGCGACCGCTTGCTTGAGTACATCGTTAAGCGCCACCGTCGGGTTCGGGTGCGATGATGCGCTCAGTCCACAATTCAACGCCCCGATTGAGGACAGGAACCGAGACAAAGAAACTGCGCGTCTTTGTGGTCGATGCTCGGCCAGATCCGTGTCGCCAAAGACGATCCCCCCGACGCGGTCCCCTTGTCGCAGAACACGGTGCGCGGCAATGGCGGCTGCTTCGGCCGCGACAACCGACTTTGTATATTCCACGGTTCCAAAGAACATCGACACGCGCTGGTCGACCAGCAAAAGGGCGGGCCGATCCCGTTCTTCTGTGTAAACCCTGACATGCGGCTCGCCGGTGCGTGCGGTGACTTTCCAGTCGATTGTACGAATGTCGTCACCCGGCAAATATGTGCGCAATTCTTCAAAGTTCAGCCCGCGTCCGCGCAGGCGAGACGCGTGACGCCCGTTCAGGATTGACCGCGCAGGTTGCCGGGGCAAAAGGCTTAGCGCTCGCGATTTTGGACCCAATCGCAATAGGTGCTCGGCATCCACATGGATGCGCGGGTCTAGGGGATATGTGGCTGTCTGCGCCAAGGTCACCTCTTACGGCAAGGCCACAAGACGCAGGATTTCGGCAATGACATCATCGGCTGTCTTGGCACTTCCTTGCGCTTCAAAACTTAGGGAGATGCGGTGGCGAAAGACGTCATGGGCAATGGCACGAATGTCGGCGGGGTCGACATAGTCGCGCCCGTTCATCCAGGCATGAGCGCGCCCGCATTTGTCCAACGCCAATGACGCACGGGGGCTGGCTCCGATCTCAATCCATTCCGCAAGCTCATCGCTGAGGTTTTCCGGTGTGCGGGTCGCCTGCACAAGATCGGCCATATATCTATCCATCGCGTCCGAGACATGGACTTGGCCAATTTCGGACCGCGCAGCGAAGACGGCGTCTTGTGGTATTGGGGCAGGGTGTTCGCCTGCCGACCCGCCGCCGGTTGCGATTTCTTCGTTTCGGACCAGACGTATGACTTCGACCTCGTCCTCGACCGGAGGATAGGTGATCTGGACGTGCATCAGGAACCGGTCCATTTGCGCTTCGGGCAGGGGGTAGGTGCCCTCTTGCTCAATAGGGTTTTGCGTTGCCATCACAATGAACAGCGGGTCCATTTTATGCGTGGTGCCCGAGACGGTAACCTGTCGTTCCTCCATCGCCTCGAGCAGCGCGGCCTGAACCTTGGCGGGGGCTCGGTTTATCTCGTCCGCCAAAACGATGTTGGCGAAGATCGGGCCGGGGTCGAAGCGAAAGGTGCTGCCAGTTTTGGTTTGCAGAAACACTTCGGTTCCGGTCACGTCTGATGGAAGAAGGTCGGGTGTAAACTGAATCCGGCTGAAACTGGCATCCATGTTGCGCGCCATCGCTTTGACGGCCCGCGTCTTGGCAAGCCCCGGCAAGCCTTCGATCAAAAGGTTGCCGTTTGCCAGCAAGCCGATAATCAGTCGGTCAATGACCTCGGTCTGGCCGATGATGGCTTGTCCCATTCGGGCCTTGAGGTCGTTTATTTGTTCAAGTGCAGTCATTTTCTGGGGTCCAAATGCAAGCTGGATGCCGTGAAAAGGCAAGTTTGACCTTGGTGAATTCGAGTGGTCTGGAATATGCAGTAATTATCGGACGTTATCAGCCCTTAAGTTGCCGATCCACTATGAAATCCGGTTTGAAAGACGTTGAATGTCAACCAGCAGTTCGGGCCGGATTTCGCCGTTGTTGGGTGGATCGCGAAGTGTATCAAACCAATGCTGGGGTGGGTTTTTCCCAGCAGCCCTGTTCCATGTCAGGTCGCGTAGCACCGACTGAGCTCGCGCGTTCAATTTGTCTGGAATTTCAATGTTGTTGAGCGTCGCCCAGACGCTGCTCCACAGCCGGGCGACTGACCACGGGTTATAGCCACCGCCGCCTAGAACAAGAAGCCGGGGCGCCATATCCCGAAGGCTTGCTACAGCGCGCCATTGGGCGTTGTTTGAGAGGGTCTTCGGCGACCGCATCCGCGCCGCATTGAAGGACAATCGCCTGTGGGCGAAATGCGACCGTAGCGGGCAGGATCACCTGATCCAGAATTGCATAGAACTCATCATCATTTAGACCTCGCGCGACCGGAAGATTGAACGCAGCACCCCCTGCGGTGTCCTCAAGCGCGCCGGTAAAGGGCCAGCGACGTGCCTCATGGACCGAGATCATCCGGACTTTGTCAGAGCCGTGAAAGGCGGCCTCGACTCCGTCGCAATGGTGGGCGTCGATATCTACGTACACGATACGCTCCAAACCCGCACTCAAGAACGTCATGATCGCCAACACGGGGTCGTTCAGATAGCAGAATCCGCTTGCTCGGTTACGAAGCCCGTGATGGGTGCCCCCGGCCGGGTTGTAGATGATCCCCCCGTTTTTCAGCAGGTCTGCCGCCAGTATCGAACCACCCGCCGCTGTTGCGGGCCGACGGTACATCTCGGCGAAAACTGGATTTGAAATTGTCCCGAGGCCATATTTCTCGCGCGTTTCTTCCGACACGGAAAGCGTCTTTTCCGCTGTCTGAAGCGCGGTGATATAGTCAGGAGTATGAAATATCTGAAGGGCGCTTGGCGTTGCGCGCGGACTGGTCCGGTACGGTTCGGGGGGCAGCCATCTCAGCGCCTGACAAAGATCCATAACCGTAGAGACGCGCGGTATCGATAGCGGGTGTTTCGACCCATATGTCGAGTGGCGATAGATTTCCGATCCGAGAAACAGGGGGCCCATTGCTTACGTGTCTTGCCCTGGCCGTTGGTCTTCGCCCAATCGCCCGTCCAGTGACATCAGAATTGCGATCGGGCGCAACGCAGGAATGTGGCTGAATACGATAAGAATGCAGACCGTCAAGGGAACGCTCAAAAAGGCTCCGATCATGCCCCAGACTGTCGTCCAGAAGGTCAGGGCCAGAATAACGAGGAACGTGGACATGTTCAGCGAGCGTCCCAGCATGGCCGGGTCCAGAAAGTTGCCGATCAGGAACTGGATCGTTCCGCAGCCAAACACGATGATCAGGAAAGGCCCGATGGTATCGAACTGAACAAGCGCGATCATCGCCGGAAAGATCACGGCAATGATTGATCCAATCGAGGGGATGAAGTTCAGTGCAAAGGTAAGTACGGCCCATGTCTCGGCGTATTCAAGGCCCAGCATCTTGAAGACCGAATAGCTGATACCGGCCGTAATAATGCTAATGAATGTTTTGACGCCGACGTAACGCTGCAGGCTATAGGAAATCGCATCCAGCACCGATGCGAACTCGGCCCCGGTCTGAGGGTTTCCCGCCGCCAACTGTATCTTTTTGCGAAAGGCCAGACGTTCCGCCATGAGGAATGCGACATAAAGGCTGATCAGAAAAAAGTGGTTCAGCAGCGAAGTGGCGCTGCCCAATAGAACGCGCGCGACGTAGGACATGTCGATACTGATCAGATTGTCCCTGATGAACTTGGTTATGTCATTGCCGACCAGCCCCGTGATCCGGCTCACGGCCCCGTCAAACTGGTTTTCATAGGCGCTGATGGATCGTGCAAATTGGGTCGCCTGACTGCCTAGAATATACATGATCATGAACAACCCGGCCAAAACGACGGTGACGCCCGCTACGTTTGCGATCCAGACAGGGGCGCGGGTCACCGAGATAACGCGGTCGCTGAGTGCGATAATCAGCACGTTGATCAGCAAGGCCATCGTCAACGGGATTAGAAATGCAGACCCGGCATACAGGCCCAGCACGGTCAGCGTGGCAACAATGGCCGTATCGCGGACGACGGCCAGTTTCAGCCGGGGCGTCGTGTACGTATCGTTTTGGTCCAAAGGCATCTTTTTTCCGCCGCTGCGCTGAAATCACCCCGATTTGGATTTTCTGTACCGATCCTGCACAGCCGCGCCGGATTATGCAATGCACGCAAGTGTTTGTGCGGGTTAATTTGTCTTCATGTTGGTTTTGATGGTTCTGTCATCCCATGAGCCGGGGTAGGGTCTGGGCATGAACGCGAACGTGATTCCCCTATTTGGCCGACCTCTACAGGCGCTGTGGCTGGCCCTTGGTCGCTTTGGTGCCAAGAACGGGTTAGTCATGAGCAGTCATGTCGCCATGTCCCTTATGCTGGCTCTGTTTCCGTTCGTTTTGTTTACCGTGGCTTTGGCCGGATCCTTGTCTCAGGATTACGTCACCAACGAACTGATTGAGCTGATCTTCGGGGCTTGGCCACAGGACGTGGCCGATCCCATTGTGGCCGAGTTGCGGGCCGTGCTGGAACAGTCCGGTTCAGGCGTCATAACCATTGGGGGCTTACTGGCCGTGTTCTTCGCATCCAACGGTGTTGTGGCCGTTCGTGCAGCGATGAATCAGGCGTATCATGATCACGATAGCTGGCCGTTCTGGAAAACCCGGCTGTTCTGTCTGGCGTTGGTGGTAATCGGTGGTGCCACGATTTTAGCGATTGCTGCGGTCGAAGTGGTTTTGCCGGTTTACACAAAACTTGTGTCTGAAAGAACCGATGTAAACGTGTCAGAGTGGTTGTCGGTGGATCGGCTGCGATGGACGTTCACGGTCGCGGTGCCAGCCGGAACGGTGATCCTGGCGCATCTTCTTTTGCCGACGCGCCGACATTCCGTGATGCAGATTTTGCCCGGTGTAGTTCTTACGCTGGCGCTTTGGGCTGCCGGGGGATGGGGGTTCTCGATCTATATTGGTCAGTTTGCAACTTACAGCACGACCTATGCGGGATTGGCCGGGGCAATGGCGGCTTTGATCTTCCTGTATCTATGCGCGGCGATCCTGATACTGGGTGCTGAATTTAACGGTGCTTTGATGGACCTTCAAAATTCGGGCAAAGGGACCGTAGATTGAGACACTTCTTTTTCGGTTTATTCGTGCTTTATCCGTCGTTCGCTTGGGCACAGGTCCCGACCTATGTCGGCTCGGATCAATGTACTGAGTGTCATCAGGCCGAAGCCGACGCATGGGCCAGTTCTCATCACGCATTGGCGTGGACCGAGGCAGATGCCGGTCACGTTGCCGCTGATTTTGACGGCACCAGGTTTGAGCATGACGGCATGTCCGTCGAGTTTTCCAATGACGATACCCTGCGTGCTCGGGTCACCGAAAAAGACGGTGTATCGACCGAGTATGATGTGCATTCGGTGGTCGGTATCGCGCCATTGCAGCAATACCTGTTTGAAACCGAGCCGGGGCGTTTGCAGAGCTTTGACGTGGTTTGGGATACCGAGAAGAAGCGTTGGTTTCACCTCTATCCCGATCAGGACCTGCCCCCGGATGACGGGTTGCATTGGACTGGTCCTTACAAGAATTGGAATGCCCGTTGCGCGGAATGTCATGCAACTGGATTTGAAAAGAACTATGACACTCAGACCCGCAGTTACACGTCAACGCAATCGGAAATCGGCGTCGGGTGTGAGGCGTGTCATGGTCCGGGCTCTGCCCATATCGACTGGACAAAAGGTCAGAGCGTTAGCGGCGACCTGACAGAATACGGGTTCAACATGGATTGGGGCAGCGGCCAGACCGAGGCTGAAATCCAGCAATGTGCCGGATGCCATTCGCGCCGCGAAGCGCATGGTGACGGCAATCCCTTGCCGGGAACTCCGTACCACGATGCCTATAACCTCGCGGTGCTGAGGCCGGGATTGTACCATCTCGACGGGCAGATACAGGACGAAGTTTATGTCTATGGATCGTTCCTGCAGTCCAAGATGTACGCGCAAGGCGTAGGGTGCATGGATTGCCACGAGCCCCACAGCGCAACTCTGCTGGCCGAAGGGAATGGGGTCTGCACCCAGTGTCATTCTCTCGCAGGGAACAGTCGCTTTCCGACTTTGAAAGCAAAAGAGTACGACTTGACGGATCATCATCACCATCCTGACGGCAGCGATGGTGCGCAGTGTAAGTCATGCCACATGATCGAGCGTGTCTACATGGGTGTTGACGGTCGGCGCGATCATAGTTTCCGCGTCCCGCGTCCTGACTTGGGGCTTGGCGAAGATGCCTGCACCGATTGTCACGAGGATAAAGATCAGGAATGGGCAGCGACACAGATTGAGGCATGGTTTCCGCAGTCGGAACACCGTGGCGCACATTATGGCACAACGTTCCAGCAAGTGATGTCGGGCCGCGCAGATGGACCCGCCGCATTGCTGGATATCGCCAACGATCGCGGGCAGGCCGGTATCGTTCGCGCAACGGCGGCTTATTTACTGCAGGATTTTGGCTCGGACGAAATTGCGGCACAGACGGTGGCTCTGCTGACCGATGACGATCCGATTGTCCGTGCCAACGCAGCGCCGCTGCAACGACATGCAGGCATGTCGGATCGGGTGCTGCGATTGGAACCCTTACTGTCGGACCCGCGCAGAAATGTGCGGATCGCTGCGGCAAAAGAGTTCCTGACCATACCGCCGCAGGCATTGACTCGTGAACAAGGCGAGCGGGCCGGGCAGGGCATGTCCGAGTGGCAGGGCGCGATAGCCAATCGCCTGGACTTTCCCGAAACGCACATGGTGCTGGGTGGCATGGCATTGACGCTTCGCAATCCAAAAGCAGCCGAGCGTGCCTTTACTGAAGTGATAACCCTTGACCCTCAGCGTGCGGAAGCATGGCCGATATTGGTTCAACTCGTTCAACTGAACCGAGGGGTCGAGGCTGCACGAGACGTTCTTGCCCAAGGGTTGTTGCGGGTTCCGAACCATCCTGAACTGCTGCAACTGCAGGCTCAGATCGGGCGCTGAATTGGCATTGTAAAACCCGCTTTCGGCCATGTTCACGGCAAATTCTCGGGGTATCCAAACCGGAAAGAGTGGAAACTTTCTCGGGTAAGGGGTTTGAAATGTTTGGAAAACCGGTTCGCATATCGCAGCTGCAACGGCCGCTATCAATGTCTCAGCGCATTGAAGACCTGCGCACACGCAAGCCGCAATACCTGAATCACGGAGAGGCTCTGCTGCTGCAGGGTATCGCTGCGGCGTCTCTGCGCGAGCAGGTTCTGACCGAAGAGCGAGTTTCGCTTGAAGATTAAGAGTTGCCCCTAAACCCAGTAGCAACAACAAACTTTTCAGAACTGTCTGACCGGGATGCAGGTGGCTTTACGTTGGCCACCTTGGTGAATTTCTGTTTCAGCAGCTTTTGCAGATCGCCCTCGGCGCCACCTGCCAAGACCTTGGCCACGAAGGTGCCGCCTTCTTCCAGCACGTCGAAAGCGAAATATGCGGCTGTCTCGCACAGTGCCATGATCCGCAAGTGGTCGGTCTGCTTGTGCCCCGATGAGGCGGCGGCCATGTCCGACATCACCACATCCGCCTTGCCGCCCAGCCAGTCCTTGACCTTCTGGTCGGCGTCGTCCTCCATGAAATCCAGCACATGGGCCGTGGCACCCGCGACGGGCTCGACCTCTTGCAGGTCTACGCCCAGAACCGTGCCGATCCGCTTGCCGCTTTTTTCGCCCAGCGCGTTCACCCGTTTGACGGCGACCTGCAACCAGCCGCCGGGAGCGCAGCCCAGATCAACAACCCGCGCGCCGGGGACCAGAAAGCGAAACTTGTCGTCCAGCTCCAATATCTTATAGGCCGCGCGCCCGCGATACCCTTCGGCAGTTGCGCGCTTTACATACGGGTCATTCAACTGCCGCTCGAGCCAGCGGGTCGAGCTGAGCTTGCGCCCGCGTGCAGTCTTGACCTTGACCTTCAGGTCGCGCTGTCCGCGGCCCGAGGTGTTTTTGCCAGTTGGTGTCTTCGCCATCAGAACGGTCCGTCTTCCAATACGCCGTCCGCGCTCATTTGTGCATATAGCAGACCTTCGCGCAGCCCACGATCCGCCACAGAAAGGCGGTCGGTGGGCCAGCAGCGCAACAGTGCCTGCAAGATGGCCGAGCCGGACATTATCAGAGCCTGCCGGTCATCGCCAATGCGCGGGTCCCGGCGTCGACCCTGAGGGCCGAGTTCTAGATAACCGCGTATCACTTTGTCAATCTGATCGCTGGTCATGCGCAGACCATCCACTTTTGTCCGGTCATATCGCTTGAGACCAAGGTGGGAGGCAGCGACGGTTGTGACCGTGCCGCTGGTTCCGACGATCTGAAACCCTTCACGCGCCTGTTCATCCTTGTAGGGGGCAAAATCGGCCAGATTTTCTTCAAAGAACCAGCTCATCAGGGCAAACCGGGCCGAATCGTCTTCGACATCGTTGAACTGGTCCCGCAGGGTCGCGACGCCCAGCGGAACACTGATCCAGTCCACGACCTTGGCCGCAGGAAAGGGGCTTTCGGCCGTGTGAAAGCCGTTGTGCAGGCGCATTATTGCCGCAGGCCGATCCCGGCGCGGAACAGAGGAAACGTCGATCCACACCAATTCGGTCGACCCGCCGCCGATATCCACGACCAGCAGTTGCTCGGTCTTGGTTGAAACCAGCGGTGCGCACGAGATCACGGCAAGGCGTGCCTCCTCCTCGGGCTGGATGATCTCAAGCGTCAGTCCGGTTTCGCGTTTCACCTGGCGGATGAAATCGCGTGAGTTCTTGGCGCGACGACAGGCTTCGGTTGCGACCAGTCGCATCCGTTTGACTTTATTGCGCTTCAGCTTTTGCTGGCAGATGCGCAGCGCCTGAATGGTGCGCGCCATCGATGACCGGGACAAACGCCCGGTTCTCTCAAGACCCGCGCCCAACTGCACGGATTTCGAGAAGCTGTCGACCACATGGAACCCGCTGCCCTTGGGCTGGGCTATCAACATGCGGCAGCTATTTGTCCCCAGATCCAGCGCTGCATACAACGCATCTGGATCGGGTCTTGCCGGCGCGGGGCTTTCGACCGCCTTCGGGAACGCGCCCGCACCTTTGGGACGCTTGGGCGCCATCGTAACGCCCTCCGATTTTCGAGTTACCTCGACCATAGGTCGCGCATTCGCGTCGTGCAAGACGCTCATTAAAGTGATGAGAATTTTGATGTGAGCGTTTGCCCAAAGGTTCGCTACAAGGCGGCTATCCCATCGGGGGCAAAAAGGTCGTTTGAAATGCGCCTTGTGTCGAAAATCGACCGACCTGAGCCCATATAGAAGTTTAGAACCGGTCCATCTGGTTAGGAGGAATCACACGCGATGCCTGACGTCACCATCGTTTACTGGCGCGATATCCCAGCTCAAGTCATCGTCGGCAAAGGCCGACGGGGTGCCAAGCGACAGTTGGAAGAACGGTTCGAGCAAGCCATCGACCGGGCGGCCATGAAGGTGAACGCCAAGGACAGCGATGCCTACCTTGCCGAATGGCGCAAGGCTGAACCCTTTGCAATCGAGGGCGATCCGTCCGAGATCGCCGAGGCAGAAGCCGCGCGTTTGGAAACGGAATACGACCACGAGCGTATCAAGGCTCTGATCGCCAATGACGGTTGGGCATGAGCCTCAAATCTATACGGGAGGCCGTGATGGCTTTGCTGAACTTCAAAAAACGTGATGCGGTCGAAAACGGCCCAGTAAATCCGACCGTCGAAGCCTTTTTGCAGGGCTATTCGATTGAGGTGATGCCCCGCACCGCTGAAAAGGTCGAGGATTTCCGGGCGCTGCTGCCCGAAGGCACCCGCGTCTACATCGCCCATATCGAGGGCACCCCGATCGAAGATATGGTCCAGACCGCCAAACGCATCGCTGCCGAAGGCTATCCGGTCATGCCGCACTTTCCGGCACGGATCATCAAGGATGCCGCCATGCTGGAAAACTGGATTTCGATGTATCAGGGCGAAGCAGGCGTTGAACAGGCGCTGTTGCTGGCTGGTGGAGTCGCCAATCCGCATGGCGCGTTCGACAGCTCGATGCAGCTGTTAGAGACCGGCCTTTTCGACAAGGCAGGCTTCAAGCGTCTGCACGTTGCAGGTCACCCCGAGGGCAACAAGGACATCGACCCCGACGGCTCGACCAAAAACGTCGATGACGCGCTGCGCTGGAAACAGAAGTTCAACGAAACCACCGATGCTGAAATGGCGCTGGCGACGCAGTTCGCGTTCGACGCCAAGCCGATCATCGAATGGGCGGATGGTCTGAAGGCTGCGGGCATCGACCTGCCGATCCATATCGGTATTGCAGGTCCGGCCAAGCTGCAGACCCTGATCAAATTCGCCATCGCCTGCGGCGTTGGCCCCTCGCTGAAGGTTCTGCAGAAACGCGCTATGGATGTGTCCAAGCTGCTGTTGCCCTATGAGCCGACTGATGTGATCACCGAACTGGCCAATCACAAGGCGGCCAACCCGGATTTCAACATCACCAACGTGCATTTCTTCCCGCTTGGCGGCATTAAGTCCAATGCCAACTGGGCCATCAACAACGGCGGCGCTTCGGCAAAGCCTGCAAACTCCTAAGGAACGGATATGACCCGTACAGTCGTAGAATCAAAAACAAAAACTGCCGTTCTGGGCTTTGACGAACCGTTCTGTGTGATCGGTGAGCGGATCAACCCCACAGGCCGTAAGAAACTGGCCGCGGAACTGGAAGCGGGCGACTTCTCGACCGTTGAAAAGGACGCGCTGGCACAGGTTGCAGCGGGCGCGACCGTCTTGGATATCAACGCGGGCGTTGTCTACAACTCGAACCCCAACCCCAACGAGACCGAGCCACCGCTGATGCGAAAGATCGTCGAACTCGTGCAGGGTTTGGTCGAAGTGCCGCTGTGCATTGACAGCTCGGTTCCTGGTGCGCTGGAAGCCGGTCTTGAGGCGGCAGAAGGCCGTCCGCTGCTGAACTCGGTTACGGGCGAGGAGGAGCGTCTGGAACTGGTTCTGCCGCTGGTCAAGAAATACAACGTGCCGGTTGTGGCGATCTCGAACGACGACACCGGGATTTCCGAAGACCCCGACGTGCGGTTTGACGTGGCCAAAAAGATCGTGGAACGCGCTGCAGATTTCGGCATCCCGGCCCATGACATTGTGGTTGACCCGCTGGTGATGCCCATCGGCGCAATGGCAACCGCCGGTCAGCAGGTATTTGCCCTTGTCCGTCGCCTGCGCGAGGAACTGGGCGTGAACACTACCTGCGGTGCGTCCAATATCTCGTTCGGCCTGCCGAACCGCCACGGTATCAACAACGCCTTCCTGCCGATGGCGATGGGGGCTGGTATGACTTCGGCGATCATGAACCCGGTGGCTCTGCCGGTGACGCAGAAGAAGATTGCAGAAAAGAAAGAGGCGGTCGCTGCGGCTGGCATCATCCTGCCAGACGGTATGGACGATGAGGCGTTTGTTCAGATGTTCGGTCTCGGTTCGACCAAACCGCGTGCCGGCAAAGAGATGGAGGCCATACGCGCCGCCAACTTGCTGACGAACAACGACGCTCATGGTGGCGAGTGGATTCGGTTCAACAAATCGCCCGAGGAAGCCGGTGCAGCCGGTGCTGCAGGTGGTCGTCGCGGCGGTGGTCGCCGCCGCCGCGCCTGATCCGCAATACATTTTGATACAGAGGCCGGGCAAAAGCCCGGCCTTTTTCGTTTTGATACCGATCAATGCCGGACTCGGGCGAAACTGCGATACTGATCGCGATCCGTCTAGAGAGGCCGCGCACTTTCATGAGCAAACACTTTCCTCCCAAGCTGGCCGATGCCGATCTGGGCAAGCGGCTAGGCAAAAAAGAGTATTTTGAACAACTTGTAGACCTGCAATCGCAACTGGCGTTGATACAGCAGGCGTTTTTGTTCCACGGCGCCAAAGGCGTACTGGTGTTTGAGGGATGGGACGCAGCGGGCAAGGGCGGTACGATCCGGCGGATCAGTCAGGCGCTTGACCCGCGTAGTTTCAAGGTATGGCCAATCGGTGCACCGAGAAATTACTACCTGAACCGCCACTATCTGCTGCGGTTTTGGGAACGACTGCCGCCAGAAGGGGCGATTTCGGCATTTGACCGCAGTTGGTACGGGCGTGTGCTGGTTGAGCGGCTGGAAAAATTCACTCCCGAACACCGCTGGCGTGCCGCTTATAGCGAAATCAATGACTTTGAGCGGATGTTGGTTGACGATGGCACTCGGATTGTAAAGTTGTTCTTCCATATCTCGCCCGAGGAGCAGATGGCGCGCTTCACCGAACGTCTGCGCAACCCGATGAAACGCTGGAAGCTGACCTATGAGGATTTCCGCAATCGTGAACGTTGGGCCGAGGCTCAAGTAGCCGTAGATGAAATGTTGGCTCGAACATCGACAGAAATTGCGCCTTGGCACGTTATCCCTGCCAACAACAAAAAATACGCTCGGATCAAGGCGATGCGTGCCATTGTCGAAGCGTTCTCCAAGGACATTGACCTGAGCCCGCAACATCTGGATCAGCGAACCCTTGACGCCGCGTGCGAAGCCTTGGACGTTGAACAATCGCTGATCGACAGCCTGCGTGCGCGGACAGAGTAATCATGCGGTTCCGTGTTGAAACGCGCTTGAAGCTGGTCCCGGGCCAATGCTATTCAATCCCACGCGGCGGGTATGATGTAATGGTAGCCTGTCAGCTTCCCAAGCTGAACGCGCGGGTTCGATTCCCGCTACCCGCTCCAGTCACTCGGGCCGACGCGCCTGAAACAGGTTGATGAGCGCAGGTACTTTAACCATATCTCCTGCCTGATAGGGCTGGAATTCACCTGCTACTGCGTCCCGAATGGCAGCGACATCTTCGGGGCTGCCGTCGAAATGGGCGATCACCCGAGCCGCTGGGCCTACGCGGGTGCAGAGTGCTGCGCAGTCCTCTAGCGTGCCATGTACCGGCAAGGTCAGATCAACTGCGTCGACCTTGATGTCCATCAGCCCGGCGTCTTTCAGCAAACCTGTAACGCGATCCTGATCGTGAAAGGCCAAAGGTCCGGGCGCGTTGCGATCCACCCTTGGCGGAGTCCCGAGGCGCGCGGTGGCTGCGGTATGCGGGATATAGAACCAGGGGTTGCCAGAAAGCGGGCCCCAAGCGGCAAAGGTCATTTGTCCGCCGGGCTTGAGGGCGCGGGCCATGTTTGCAAAGGCAGCAACCGTATCATCGAAGAACATCACGCCAAAGCGAGAGATCACGGCATCCCGATCGCCTTCGTCGAAAGCGTGGGTCTGTGCGTCTGCGTATTGAAAACCGACGTTGGTGTTTCCGGCAGCCCGGGCGCGTTCAGCCGCCCGATCCAGAAACGGTTGTGAAAAGTCAGCAGCCAGAACGTGCCCTTTGGGGCCAACGACCTGAGCGACCTGTACCGTGCTTGCCCCTGTGCCGCAGCCGATGTCCAACACGCGATGGCCCGGTTGAAGGGCGGCGCGATCCAGCACCAAATCCAAAACCGGGGCCAACAGCGTGTCCATCTGGCTCTCATAGGTTAGCCATTTCGCGCCCGATGGAGAATTCGCCCAAAACTCCGCCTGTTCTTCGTTTGCTGTTGCCATGTCGCCTCCGATCTATGCGGGGACTATGACCTGCGGCGACGGCGACGGCCAGATTTTTCCTCATCCCCGCCACCCGTGTTGAACGAGGGCGAGGGCAACGTGACCACCTGCGCCAGCTCTGGGAACGGGTCCGTTTTATGCGGGATCGCGTTGGCGGCGACGAAATGGTCCTGGAACTTGGGTTCAATAGCGGTTTCAACCTTGGTGATCTCGCGCACGACACGTTCGATTTCCTTGCGTGCGCCGATATTGCACAGGGCGATCCGCGCGCCGGTGCCCGCAGCGTTGCCCGCGCTTGAGACCTTGTCCAGCGGCGCATCCGGGATCATGCCCAGAACCATCGCGTGTTTGGTCGAGATGTGCGCTCCAAACGCCCCGGCCAGAACGACGCGGTCAACGGTGTCGACCTCCATCTCGTCCATCAACAGGCGCGCACCGGCGTATAGTGCCGATTTCGCCAGTTGGATGGCGCGGATGTCGCCTTGGGTCACGGTGATACGCGGGCCGCCCTCGGCGCTGGCGTCGTGGATCAGATAGGCATGGGTGCGGCCTTCGGGCACGCTGCGGGCGGTGCCGGTTTGCGCGGCCGATCCGATCAGGCCGCTTTCGTCCAGCAGTCCGGCGATGCGCATTTCGGCCACGGCCTCGATAATGCCCGAGCCGCAGATGCCGGTGATCCCGGTGGTGGCAATGTCCTGATCGAACCCATCCTCATCGGACCATTTGTCCGACCCGATGACGCGGAAGCGGGGTTCTTTGCTTATGGGGTCGATCTCGATCCGTTCAATCGCGCCGGGGGCCGCGCGTTGACCGGAGCTGATTTGTGCACCCTCAAACGCGGGGCCGGTGGGCGACGAGCAGGCCAGAACGCGGCTGGTGTTGCCCAGCAGGATTTCCGCATTGGTGCCAACATCCACGACTAGCACGAGGTCTTCCGATTTGCCCGGCTCCTCGGATAGTGCAACGGCGGCACAGTCGGCCCCAACATGCCCCGCGATACAGGGCAGGATATAGACCTGCGCGCGGGGGTTCATTTTGGTCAGGTCCATCTCACGCGCGGGCAGGGACATGCTTTCCGAGGTCGCCAGTGCGAACGGAGCCTGCCCAAGCTCAACTGGGTCCAGTCCCAGCAGCAGGTGGTGCATGACCGGGTTGCACACGAAAACCGTCTCGATGATCAGTGCGGCGTCGATCCCGGCCTCATCTGCGATCGAGGTGGTCAGGTCGTTGATCGCCTCGCGCACGGCGCGGGTCATTTCCTGATCGCCGCCGGGGTTCATCATGGCGTAGGACACACGGCTCATCAGGTCTTCGCCAAAGCGGATCTGCGGGTTCATCAGGCCCGAGGACGCCTTGACCTCGCCTGTTTCCAGATCGGTCAGATGGGCGGCGATAGTGGTCGACCCAAGGTCGATGGCCAGACCGTACAGGCCACTTTCATGCAGGCCGGGCCAGATTTCCACGATCCGCGCGACCGAGTCGTTGTGGCCTTTGTGGACGGCTACGGTAACCTCCCATTTACCTTTGCGTAGAACTGGTTGCAGCTTGGCCATCAGCGACAGATCGGCGGTGACGGCGTCGATCTTCCACTGCTCGCGCAGGGCGCGTTCCAGCCGCTCCAGATCGCCGGTGGGCGAATGCATGTCGGGTTCCTCGACCACGACGAAATACAGCCTTGTGGCCGGGTCCATGGTGATGGCGCGCGCGGCAGCGGCCTTGCGCACTACCTGACGGTGGACCTGAGATTCGGGCGGCACGTCAATCACCACGTCGCCTTGAACGGTTGCCTGACACCCCAGACGGCGACCGGGCTTCAACCCGCGCTTGTCTTCATAGCGTTGTTCCACCGCGTTCCATTCGCTCAGCGCGTCCTCGGACACGGTGACGCCATGCTTGGGAAACTCGCCATAGCTGGGCGTGATCTGGCATTTCGAGCATATCCCGCGCCCGCCGCAGACCGAGTCCAGATCGACGCCCAATTGCCGGGCCGCTGTCAGTACCGGAGTGCCAACTGGGAAATGCCCGCGTTTGCCCGAGGGGGTAAAGACGACAAGGGGGTCGGTGGTCATATCTGGCCTGCCTTTTGTATTCGCGCGTGTTCCGCGCAAGATATGGTTTTAAGCGCAAAGGGAAAGGCCATTCAGCGGCAAGTTTTGCACGTCTAGCGTCGTTTTTTGCCGCGGCATTGCCCCGCAGGGCCAAACTAGTTCAGGTCAGGGGCTTTTCCTTGCCTTAAATCCATGTAATAGGGTCACCGCCAAACGGGGTTTTGCATGGGGTTAATAGATGCAGATTCGTGAGGCACTTACCTTTGACGATGTTCTTTTGGTTCCGGCGGCGTCGTCGGTCCTTCCTGCGACGGCAGATACAGCAACGCGTGTGACGCGTGAAATCACCATGAACATCCCGCTGCTGAGCTCGGCGATGGACACTGTGACCGAGGCGCGCATGGCCATCGCGATGGCGCAGGCCGGTGGGATCGGGGTTATCCACAAGAACTTGACGACCGAAGAACAGGCGCGTGAAGTGCGCAGGGTCAAGCGGTTTGAGTCCGGTATCGTCTATAACCCCGTCACGCTGCGGGCAGAACAGACTCTGGCAGATGCCAAGGCTCTGGTCGAGCGTTACAACTTCACCGGCTTCCCTGTGGTGGATGAGGCAGGTCGTGTGGTCGGCATTGTGACCAACCGTGACATGCGCTTTGCAACATCGGACGACCAGCCGATCAAGGCCATGATGACCACGGACAATCTGGCGATGCTGCAGGAGCCAGCCGATCTGGAAGAAGCCAAAAGCCTGATGAAGGCGCGCCGGATCGAGAAACTGCTGGTTGTTGACGGTGCGGGCAAGCTGACCGGTTTGCTGACTTTGAAAGACACCGAGCAAGCGGTGCTGAACCCCACCGCGTGCAAGGACCGTTTGGGCCGCCTGCGCGTTGCGGCGGCGACCTCGGTCGGGGACGCGGGGTTTGAGCGCTCCGAGCAACTGGTGGATTCGGGCGTAGACATTATCGTTGTGGATACCGCGCATGGTCACTCGCAAGGCGTGTTGGACGCAGTGAAGCGGGTCAAAACCCTCTCGAATGAGGTACAGATCATCGCCGGTAACGTCGCCACCGGTGACGCGACCAAAGCGCTGATCGACGCAGGCGCGGATGCGATCAAGGTCGGTATCGGGCCGGGCTCGATTTGCACCACGCGGATGGTGGCCGGTGTTGGCGTGCCGCAACTTACAGCGATCATGGATTGCGCTGCGGCGGCTGGGGATGTGCCGGTGATTGCCGATGGCGGCATCAAGTTTTCTGGCGATTTCGCCAAGGCGATCGCGGCGGGGGCGTCTTGCGCGATGGTCGGTTCGATGATCGCGGGCACCGATGAAAGCCCGGGTGAGGTGATCTTGTACCAAGGCCGTTCGTTCAAATCCTATCGTGGAATGGGCAGTCTGGGCGCGATGGCGCGAGGCTCGGCCGATCGCTATTTCCAGAAGGACGCGGCGAATGACAAGCTGGTGCCCGAAGGGATTGAGGGGCAGGTGCCCTACAAGGGTTCAGCCAGCGCGGTTGTGCATCAGCTGGTCGGCGGTCTGCGCGCCGCGATGGGCTATACGGGCTGTGCATCCGTCGACGAAATGCGACGCAACTGCAACTTTGTCAAAATCACTGGTGCCGGGTTGAAGGAAAGTCATGTGCATGACGTTCAGATCACACGTGAAAGCCCGAATTACCGCGTAATGTAACCCGCATCGTTTGGCATTGCGGCGTCCGGACAAGGGCGCCGTATTGCGTTCAGCGTGGTTAAGTTCAGCAATCTGGGAAAGCCCCATGACACCTGCCGCACGTATTCAGGCTTCGATCGAAATTCTCGATGACATACTCGCTGGTGTGCCCGTTGAAAAAGCCCTGACGGGCTGGGCCCGTCGCAGCCGCTTTGCCGGGTCCAAGGACCGTGCTGCGGTGCGCGATCATGTATTTGGCGCGCTACGTTGCAAACGATCTTTTGCAGCCTTGGGTGGTGCAGAAACCGGTCGCGGTCTTATGATCGGCGCGATGCGTGCGTCAGGTGCTGACCTCAGCGAGACCTTCACCGGCGCACGACACGCTCCATCTCAGGTATCTAATGAGGAAGCCGCGCGAGACTTTGTGTCGGACGCCGAGCGGTACGACATTCCGGATTGGCTGTGGCCCGGGTTCAATGCGTCGCTGGGTGATCAGGCGGTTCCGGTCGCGATGGCCCTGCAAAAGCGTGCTCCGGTCCATCTGCGCGTCAACTTGTTAAAATCCGATCGTTCCTCAGCAGTTGCCTCTTTGGCGGCCGAGGGCATCGAAGCCCAACCTCATCCCGCCTGTGAAACCGCTTTGGAAATCGTCGAGGGCGCTCGCAAGATCGCTCAGAGCCGCGCTTATGCGGATGGGCTGGTCGAGCTACAGGATGCTGCGAGCCAGGCGGTTGTATCAGCGTTGGATTTGAAGCCGGGTATGCGTGTTCTGGACTATTGCGCTGGTGGAGGTGGGAAATCTCTGGCCTTGGCTGCACACCCGGGTATCGAGGTTTTTGCACATGATGTGAATACGAGCCGGATGCGTGATTTGCCGGCCAGAGCAAAGCGAGCGGGTGCGCGTATCCGGGTTCTGTCCACCGATGAGGCGTTCCAGAACGGTCCGTTCGACGTTGTGTTGGTTGATGCGCCGTGCTCAGGCAGCGGCGCGTGGCGGCGTGCGCCTGCAGGGAAATGGGCTTTGTCATTGCAACGACTGGCCGATTTGTCTTCGTTACAGGGCGAGATACTGGAAAAAACGTCCTCTCTGGTCGCTGAGAAAGGCGTGCTGGCTTATGCGACATGTTCGATGCTGCAAGAAGAAAACGGAGCAGTGGTGGACCATTTCAGGAAAGCCCACTTGGAATGGGATGAGATTTTCCGCAAAACGTGGCTTGCAGCACACGGCACTGATGGGTTCTTTTCAGCACACTTGACGCGATAATATCCGCGCGAATAACAACTAAAAGGAGAGTGTTCGCGAGAATTAAGCGGGCGTTAACCTTATTTGGGCTGATTGTCTAAAAGCCCATTGATCTGAGTTGTTTATGCCCGAAACAGCAGAATTATTTTTTCGTCCGCCCGTCAAGAAAATGCCCGCTGGCGCGCGATTGGCGTCGTTGATAGCGTTTGGAGCGGCGCTCAGCTTGGCGCCGCTTGCCGTTGGGCTTCCGGTTACTTTGGAGGCCGGTATGTCGGTCGCTGGGGCTACACTTTTAGTTGTTGCCTTCGTGGTTGTTGTCAGGGGGTGGATTGCGGATCAATCTACGCGGCAGTCCGTCGAAGTGATGGCCTTGTTTGCAGAACAAGACATGTTCCCGTGCTTGATTGCGGATGCAGAAGGCAACGTGTTGTCGGCCAACTCTAGGGCCAGAGCACGGTTTCACGCTTTTCCGGGCGTCACGCTTGAGAAATGCTTGGCGTCGGTGTTTGCAAATCCATCGGCGATCCTTCTCCGCCTGCAATCTCTTACTGAAATACACGGCCGGGCACGCGAGGATGTGGTCACCGTCGGTTCAACAGTTCCGGTGTCGGTATTTGGCGTCGGACATGCCCTGTATTGTTGGCGATTTCATCTGGGTGAGCAGGGCCAGTGGGACGACGCCAACGTACCGGTTTTGACACATGGGCGAAATGGCACCTTATTGCGTGTAAACGGCGCGGCCGAACATTTGTTGGGGTACAAGCCGGAGAATGTGCAGCAAGTTTTTTCGACCGAGGTTCCTGAATCCGGCGATGTCATACGGGCGGAAACGTCAGATGGCCCACTGCCAGTAACGGTCTGTGACGTTTCTCGATCGGGGTCCGTTCGCGATACGCTAGTTCTTCCCGTGAACGTGGCGATCAGCCAGATCCCCGAAGCTCCGTTTGCTGACTTGCCCGTGCCCATTATGTGCCTTTCTCTTGATGGCCTGATCTTGGATGCGAACCGACTTGCGATGCATTTGGTTGGCGATATACGGCCCGGGGAAACGAATGTGGCACAAATCATGCAGGGGTTGGGCTATCCAATTCACGATTGGCTGTCGCAGTCGGCAGCGGAAGACGCAGTGCCACGATCTGAGTTTTTGCGCCTTTCACGGCGCGACAAGGAAGTTTTCGTTCAAGTTACGCTTAGCAAGGTAACAACGAACGGAGATGTCTGTCTGGTCGCCGTGCTGAACGATGCCACCGAGCTGAAGACGCTTGAGGCCCAATTTGTTCAGGGGCAAAAGATGCAGGCCGTCGGGCAATTGGCTGGTGGCGTTGCCCATGATTTCAATAACTTGCTGACCGCGATTTCCGGCCATTGCGACCTGTTGCTGTTGCGGCATGACCAGAACGATCCCATCTACGGCGATTTGGTTCAGATTAACCAGAACGCGAACAGAGCAGCAGCTTTGGTTAGTCAATTGTTGGCGTTTTCACGCAAACAGACCCTGCAACCCGAAGTTTTGGATTTGCGAGACACGATTTCAGATTTGATCCATCTTTTGAACAGGTTGTTGGGTGAGAAGGTCAGGCTGAGTCTAAGTCACGACCCCGTTCTAAAGCCTGTTCGCGCGGACAAAAGACAGCTTGAACAGGTTTTTATGAATCTGGTCGTCAATGCACGGGATGCGATGCCTGAAGGTGGGGAAGTGCGGATCGAGACAGAAGTCGTCGCGCTGTCCGAACCCTATCGGCGGGATCGCGCAACCGTTCAACCCGGCGAGTATGTTACCGTGAAGGTCATAGACAGCGGTGTCGGAATCCCGGCGGACAAAATGCAAAAGGTGTTCGAGCCGTTTTATACGACCAAACGGACAGGCGAGGGTACAGGTCTGGGTTTGTCGACCGTCTACGGCATCGTCAAGCAAACCGGAGGGTTTATCTTTGTCGACAGCCTTGTCGGGCGCGGAACCGAGTTTACAGTGTTCCTTCCCGTGGCTGGCGATGCCCAAAAAATCACCCCTGATGAGGTCGTTGTGCCAGACTCAGGAAGTGCGCGGCAGGGTGAGGGAGTCGTTCTTCTGGTCGAGGATGAGGCTCCGGTCAGGGCGTTCGCGACACGCGCGCTGCGTCTGAAGGGATACACAGTGCTCGAGGCGGCCTCAGTTGAAGAAGCCCTGAAGTTGCTGGAGGATGGCTCATTGAATGTCGACGTTTTTGTTACAGATGTTGTGATGCCGGGGATGGATGGCCCGACTTGGGTGCGTCGGGCGATAGAGGATCGGCCCGATGTCAGAGTGATTTTCATGTCGGGGTATACTGAAGGTGCATTTGGAGAGTCCGAACCCGAGATTGCGAACTCGACGTTCCTGCCAAAACCGTTCTCTTTGAATCAACTGACCGAGGCCGTGTTCCAACAGATCAACTGACCGCTTCAGAGAGCGGCATCATGACACGCGAATTCTGAGGCGTAGTTTTGGCGAAACGTCTTTTCCGTTTCAGCCGCCAAATTCAACTCGCGCGGCGGAGAGACGTTTTCCCGTTTCAACGAGATTTCCATGTCCAGCCGGTTCTGTAGGAAATCCAGTATCCCGGTCTGGTTTTCATATTTGAAGATGTGACTTGCCCCGAATCCGTTGCTGCGCGTGCGGAAAAACTGGCTCTGGCTGCCAACATCAGCAAACTCGGGCCGGGGGGATTGCATATAAGCTTGTACAAATTCATCAAAGCTCATGTCGTGTGTAGAATGGGGGTGGCCCACACGTTCCTCTCGACCGCGAAACTTGTACCAACTGCCAAGCCAATCAAGCGGTTCACGGACAACGGCCATGACTTCCATCTCGGTGTCGTACATTTTCCGAAATATGTTCTGAAAAAACCGGTCGTACCGCCGAACCGGGGCATGTTTGAGGTCAGGCGGCCCTGTCACAACTATGTCAGCGCGATCTCGCAGTGCCGAGTGATACGCTGTGCTGCCGGTCTTGGGGACGGCTAGAAACGCGAGGCGTTCTTTATAGAAAACAAGCAATTATCCGGTCCTTGGCCTCGTTTCTCACGAGGGCAGAGTGTCGTAAACGACTCTTTAACACAATTGCTGAACAGTAATTTATGTAAGTTTTTATTGAAATGTTCTCTTTTTGGTCTCATAAGGAACAAGAGGCGAACAAAGCAGCGATTGCCGCCCGTTCAAGGGTGTGACAAAAGAGAAGGCGACAGGACAATGGCGGATCTTCTAACCATGAGCGACAAGAAAAACGCAGACAAGCAAAAGGCGCTCGACAGCGCGCTGGCACAGATCGAACGTCAGTTCGGTAAGGGCTCGATCATGAAGCTGGGCGAAGATGCCAAGCAGGATATCGACGCCAGCTCGACCGGTTCTCTGGGGCTGGATATCGCGCTGGGAATCGGTGGTCTGCCGATGGGTCGGATTGTCGAGATTTACGGACCTGAAAGCTCGGGCAAAACCACACTGACGCTGCATTGCATCGCAGAGCAGCAGAAACGTGGCGGTGTCTGTGCGTTCGTCGATGCGGAACACGCGCTGGACCCGCAATATGCCCGCAAGCTGGGTGTTGATCTGGATGAACTGCTGATCTCGCAGCCCGACACCGGTGAACAGGCGCTTGAGATCACCGATACGCTGGTACGGTCCGGCGCGGTGAACATGGTCGTGGTCGACTCGGTTGCTGCGCTGACCCCGAAGTCGGAACTGGAAGGCGATATGGGCGACAGCAATGTCGGCGTGCAGGCCCGTTTGATGAGCCAGGCGATGCGCAAGCTGACCGGCTCGATCAGCCGCTCGAACTGCATGGTGATCTTCATTAACCAGATTCGGATGAAGATCGGCGTTATGTTCGGCAGCCCGGAAACGACCACCGGGGGCAACGCCCTGAAGTTCTACAGCTCGGTCCGTCTGGACATTCGCCGTATTGGGGCGATCAAGGACCGCGACGAGGTTGTCGGCAACCAGACCCGCGTGAAAGTCGTCAAGAACAAGGTGGCGCCGCCGTTCAAGCAGGTGGAGTTCGACATCATGTATGGCGAAGGCATCAGCAAGATGGGCGAACTGTTGGATCTGGGCGTCAAGGCCGGTGTGGTTGAGAAATCCGGCTCGTGGTTCAGCTATGGTGATGAGCGGATCGGGCAGGGGCGTGAGAATGCCAAGCAGTACCTGCGAGACAACAGCCGGATTGCGTTTGATATCGAGGATAAAATCCGGGCCGCGCACGGGCTGGATTTCGACATGCCGCCAGGCGCGGCCGAGGATGACGATATTCTCGAGGCCTGATCTTACCCATAATTCTAACAGACGGGCGGTCCTTTGGGGCCGCCTTGTTTCGTTTGGGCCTCCAATCCTGTGGACTATCCCAAGGGACGGGGATAAACCCATCTGGAACAAGATGATTGCGCGCTGAGAGAGCCTTATGCCCACGCTGAACGATATCCGATCGACCTTTCTGAACTACTTTGCCAAACAAGGGCACGAAGTGGTGGCGTCCAGCCCTCTGGTGCCCCGCAATGACCCGACGCTGATGTTCGTGAACTCGGGCATGGTGCAGTTCAAGAACCTCTTTACCGGCGTCGAAACCCGCGATTATCAGCGCGCGACGACGGCGCAGAAATGCGTGCGTGCAGGTGGCAAGCATAACGATCTGGACAATGTGGGTTACACCGCGCGGCACCACACATTCTTTGAAATGTTGGGGAACTTCTCGTTCGGGGACTACTTCAAACATGACGCGATCCCCTTCGCGTGGGAGCTGATCACCAAGGAATTCGGTATCGACAAAAACCGCCTTCTGACAACGGTTTACCACACCGATGACGAGGCGTTCGAGATTTGGAAGAAGGTCGGCGTTCCCGAAGACCGGATCATCCGCATCGCCACCAGTGACAACTTCTGGCAGATGGGTCCGACCGGGCCGTGTGGTCCGTGCACCGAGATTTTCTATGACCACGGCGATCACATCTGGGGCGGCCCTCCGGGTTCGGCCGAGGAAGATGGCGACCGGTTCATCGAAATCTGGAACATCGTTTTCATGCAGAACGAGCAGTTCGAGGACGGCTCGATGGTGGAATTGGACATGCAATCCATCGACACCGGCATGGGGCTGGAACGGATCGGCGCATTGCTGCAGGGCAGCCATGACAACTATGACACCGACCTGTTCAAAACGTTGATTGAGGCGTCGGCCGAGGCGACCGGCGTTGATCCTTATGGCGACCAGAACGTGCATCACCGCGTGATTGCGGATCACTTGCGTTCGACCTCGTTCCTGATTGCCGATGGCGTGATGCCCAGCAATGACGGGCGCGGCTACGTCCTGCGCCGCATTATGCGCCGCGCGATGCGCCACGCGCACCTGCTGGGTGCGAAAGATCCGGTGATGCACCGCCTTGTGCCCTCGCTGGTGCAGTTGATGGGTGCGCAGTATACGGAACTGGGACAGGCGCAGGCTCTGATCGAGGAGACGCTGCTGCTGGAGGAAACCCGGTTCAAACAGACCCTCGATCGTGGTTTGAAACTGCTGGACGACGAAGTCGCGGGATTGCCCGAAGGGGCTGCTTTGCCCGGTGATGCGGCGTTTAAACTCTATGACACTTATGGCTTCCCGCTGGACCTGACGCAGGACGCATTGCGTGAAAAAGGCCGGACGGTGGATACCGATGGGTTCGACGAAGCCATGGCTGAACAAAAGGCCAAAGCGCGGGCTGCCTGGGCTGGGTCCGGCGAGGCGGCGGATCAGGCGGTTTGGTTTGACGTTCTGGACAACGCCGGGGCCACTGACTTTCTGGGCTATGACACTGAAAAGGCCGAAGGGCAGGTTGCTGCTCTGGTCGTGGA
Organism: Ruegeria sp. CL6; assembly: GCF_056536465.1. Lineage (NCBI taxonomy): Bacteria > Pseudomonadati > Pseudomonadota > Alphaproteobacteria > Rhodobacterales > Roseobacteraceae > Ruegeria > Ruegeria sp. CL6. Next base: position 204,820 of record NZ_JBQFPR010000001.1, on the reverse strand, counting down.
CGGCGCGTTGGTTGACACCATCGAGCAGGGCGGCACTGGTTGGGTCATCGTGAACCAAACCCCATTCTATGGCGAAGCCGGTGGTCAGGTCGGCGATACCGGCGAAATTCGGCGGCTTGAGAATATGCAGGATGTGGCGCAGGTTGAAGACACGCGCAAATTTGCCGAAGGTAAAGTCTATGCGCATAAGGTGACGGTAAGCCAAGGCAGCCTGTCCAAAGGCGACGGCGTCGAGCTTGCGGTCGACCACACCCGCCGCAGCGCGATCCGGGCCAATCACTCGGCCACGCACCTGCTGCACGAGGCGCTGCGCGAAACGCTGGGTGATCACGTGGCGCAGCGCGGATCGCTGAATGCGTCCGATCGGTTGCGGTTCGATTTCAGCCATTCCAAGGCGCTGAGCACCGAGGAATTGCAAAAAGTCGAACGTGAGGTGAATGCCTTTATCCGTCAGAACTCGACCGTTGAAACCCGGATCATGACGCCAGACGATGCGCGCGAACTGGGCGCGCAGGCGCTGTTTGGCGAAAAATACGGCGATGAAGTTCGCGTCGTTTCGATGGGCAAGGCACCGACTGGAAAAGGACAGGATGGTGAGACCTGGTCGATTGAACTCTGTGGGGGCACCCATGTCCGTCAGACCGGAGATATTGGTACGTTCGTCGTACTGGGCGACAGCGCAAGTAGTGCCGGTGTGCGTCGGATCGAGGCGTTGACTGGGGATGAGGCGTTCAAGCATCTGACAGCTCAAGATCAGCGTCTTGGGCAGATCGCTTTGGAGCTCAAGGCGCAACCGGATGATGTTGTCAGTCGCGTCAAGGCTTTGCTGGACGAACGTAAGACACTTCAAAACGAGGTCGCGCAGCTACGCCGCGATTTGGCGATGGCCGGCGGCAGCGGGCAGGGCGGAGCCGAGGCCAAAGACGTGAACGGGGTCCAGTTCCTTGCGCAGGCACTGACCGGAGTTTCAGGTAAGGATCTGCCTGCTCTTATCGACGAGCACAAAAGTCGATTGGGAACAGGCGCCGTTTTGTTGATTGCGGATACGGGCGGCAAGGCGGCCGTCGCTGCCGGTGTAACGCAGGATCTGACGGACAAAGTGTCCGCCGTCGATCTGGTGCGTGCAGCAGTCGCCGAGCTGGGCGGCAAGGGCGGCGGCGGTCGCCCAGACATGGCGCAGGGCGGTGGCAAGGACGCCTCGAATTCCGATGCGGCAATCAAGGCCGCCGAAAATATACTAGGAGGATAAGATGACCGCTCTTTGGATTGCGCATGTCACTGTGACGGACGCCGAGGCTTACGGGAAATACGCTGAGTTGGCTGGCCCCGCGATTGCCAAGCATGGTGGCGAGTTCATCGCGCGCGCAGCGCGATACGTGCAGCTTGAAGGGAAAGAACGGCCGCGGAACGTGGTTGCCCGCTTTCCTTCCGTCGAGGCCGCGGTCGAGTGCTATAACTCGCCCGAGTATCAAGAGGCCCTGGATCACGCGCGGGGTGCAAGCGAGCGTGAACTGGTGGTTGTCGAGCTCACCGAGTAGAATCAATTTGGTTGCCGGGTTGCGATTTACCCGGCAGCCGATCTCATGCGCGGAATTCAGCCAACGTCCAAAAAAGTAATTGTGGCCGTTTCTGCGTTTGGACTTTCCTCCCGCGAATTTAGTTTTTTCAAAGACTTGGCTGAGAACGCGCCCGCTGCCGCTGAATTCCCGCGCCATAATTGTGGCCGAGTTCGCGCATTTCTTGCCTGAAATGGTCATATTGAGTAACGAAATTCCGCCTCTTTTTCCTCGCACGTTCGCGTCTGATTGCACAGGAGTGCCCGTTTACCGATAGTTTCGGAAATCGGAATACGGTCCCCTCTGTCGGCAATCGCTCGGAGAGACAATGATCGAGGGACAGGCATGAAATCGATTGGCATCGTACGCAGGGCTTTAGCGGGGAAAACTGCCTTGGCGATTGGACGGTTCTTTGGGGTTTCCGCATTGGCCTGCGCGTCAATGTTTAGTGCGTCCAGCGTCACCGCGAGTGAAGGAAGCTTTATTCGGGCTGTGGTCGCATCACCTCCACCGGCGGGGGCGCGGCAATTGTGCAGACAATATGCGTGGGCGTGCTCTAATAAATCGTCAATTTCATTGACGAACCAGCAAGAGATGCAGATCGTCAAACGTGTCAATCGACAAGTCAATGCGACAACGCGAGAGGTCGCGGACCAGACGCAATACAGAACGGTTGAACGGTGGGCTTTGCCGACCTCGCGAGGTGGAGACTGCGAAGATTTTGCCCTGTTGAAGAAAAGGGACCTGATCCGAGCTGGCATCGACCCCAGCAAGCTTTTGATTGCGACTGTTTTGGATAGGCAAAGACAAGCCCATGCCGTGTTGGTTTATCGTTCGGCCGGTGGCGACTTGGTGTTGGACAATTTGACCAACCGAATAAAACCGTGGTCGGCGACACGCTATCTGTTTCTGAGGATGCAGGATCCGCGAAAACCAAGCGGCTGGGTCGGTGTTTACGGTCGAAGCTGATCAGGTAACTCAACGCACATGTTGATGTCTTGATCTAAAGAAAAAAGGGCGACTTGGAGGTCGCCCTTTGGTGTTTTCAGGAATGTAGCAGCAACCTCTGCGGCTGCCTGAACCTTGGATCAGTCGAACACGCCGCCTAGGCCCGCACCGCGCGAGTTGCCTCCGCCGCCGTTACGGTTGCTACCGCCCTGGCCGTTCCCGCCGAAAATATCAACGTTGTTATTCCCGCCGTAGCCATTGCCGTTCCCATTATTTCCGTTGTTATTCCCGCCGTTCCCGTTTCCGCCAGTGCCGCCACCGCCGGGGTTAAGTGTGCCCGACGTATTGTTGGTTTGGCCACCAGGGTTGGTGTCGTCGCCCTGTCCGGAACGGTTATTGCCGTTTCCGCCGCCGTTGCCGTTTCCGTTGTCGTCGCCGTCGCCATTGTCGCCGCCGTTACCATCGCCGTTGTCGTCGCCGTCGCCGTTGTCGTCGCCGTCGCCGTCGCCATTGTCGCCGCCGTTACCATCGCCGTTGTCGTCGCCGTCGCCGTTGCCGTTTCCGTTGTCGTCGCCGTCGCCATTGTCGCCGCCGTTACCATCGCCGTTGTCGTCGCCGTCGCCATTGTCGCCGCCGTTACCATCGCCGTTGTCGTCGCCGTCACCGTTGTCGCCGCCGTTACCATCGCCGTTGTCGTCGCCGTCACCGTTGTCGCCGCCGTTACCATCGCCGTTGTCGTCGCCGTCACCGTTATCGCCGCCGTTACCATCGCCGTTGTCGCCGCCGTTACCATTGCCGTTGTCGTCGCCGTCACCGTTACCATTGCCGTTGTCGTCGCCGTCACCGTTGTCGTCGCCGTTACCGTTACCGTCGTCGCCATTGTCGTCGCCGTTACCGTCGTCGCCTTCGTCGTCGCTGTCACCGCCCCCTCCAGGAGCGCCGCCACCTGGGGTGCCGCTGGTTGGAGTGACGCCTCCGCCTCCGGTAGATCCGCCGCCATTGCCACCGCCAGAGGAATTGGATCCGACCTGTGGACCTTCGTCATTAGCCGATCCGTCGCCGGACCGCTGTGACACGCCGATCGACGCTGTTGGAATGTCAGTCAATACTGCAGCAAATGCAGGACAGCTTTCCAATGTACGTGCAAGGATGTCCTCAAAGTCTGGGCGGCGCTGGATATAGCGCAGCATGCGCGCGTCCACGACTTGGCAATTACAAAGAGTTTCCGTCGACACAGATTGCCGTGCGGTACTGACCGTACACATTTCAGATGCTTGGGCTGCGCCTACTGTCGCAAATGGAAATGTCGCAGAAACGAATACAATAGATAACAAACGGGATTTTACGCGCATAGCGCCACTCCTTTAAACTCTTTAACACGTCACTGTTTGACACAGTGGTGACACACTTTGGCCACAAATACATCCATCCCTCGCCACATTTTCAAGATGTGTGGGTGAAAGAAAACAAAAATTAATTCACGCTTAGGTAGAAAGATTATTAAAAACAAATAAAAAGCCCACCTCTTTGGTGGGCTTTGTTAATGCGATTATCCCATTTCGGGGCGCAAAAATGTCACGGGCGCAATATTGTTTCCCGTGAGTGAACTGCGTCGCTTTTCTCTTTATGCAGACTTCGCCATGCGCTTACGCTCGTGCGGATCGAGGTAGCGTTTGCGCAGCCGAATGGCGTTTGGAGTAACCTCGACCAGCTCATCATCATCGATATAGGCAATCGCTTCTTCCAGCGAGAACTGAACATGCGGCGTCAGACGAACTGCATCGTCCGAGCCACTGGCGCGCACGTTGGTCAGCTTTTTGCCCTTCAGCGGGTTTACTTCCAGATCGTTGTCGCGGGAATGCTCACCGATGACCATGCCCTGATAGACATCGGTTTGCGGGGCCACGAACATGCGACCGCGCTCCTCGAGGTTCCACAGGGCATAGGCCACGGCTTGTCCGTTCTCCATCGAGATCAGAACGCCTGCGCGACGACCCGGAATTGGCCCCTTATGTGCGGCCCAACCGTAGAAAACGCGGTTCAGAACGCCGGTGCCGCGTGTATCGGTCAGGAATTCGCCGTGATAGCCAATCAGACCCCGTGACGGTACATGCGCGATGATGCGGGTCTTCCCGGCACCTGCGGGGCGCATTTCAACCAACTCACCCTTGCGCGCGCCGGTGACTTTTTCGATCACCGCGCCCGAGAACTCGTCGTCGACGTCAATGGTGACTTCTTCGATGGGTTCCATGCGCTGGCCGTCTTCCTCGCGGAACAGGACCTGCGGGCGCGAGATGCTGAGCTCGAACCCTTCGCGGCGCATGTTTTCGATCAGAACGCCCATCTGCAATTCGCCACGGCCTGCGACCTCGAAGGCTTCGCCGCCGGGGGTGTCGGTGATGCGGATGGCGACGTTTGATTCGGCCTCTTTCATCAGGCGGTCTCGGATGACGCGGGATTGGACCTTTTTGCCGTCGCGACCGGCCAGAGGCGAGTCGTTGATACCAAAGGTCACGGTGATGGTCGGCGGGTCGATCGGTTGCGCAGGCAGCGCTTCTTCCACCTGCGGGGAAACTAGCGAATCCGCAACGGTCGCCTTGCTCATCCCTGCAATGGTAACGATGTCACCAGCTTCGGCCACGTCGATGGGTTGTTGCGCCAGGCCGCGGAACGCGAGGATTTTCGAGGCGCGGAAGTTTTCGATCAGCGTACCGTCGCGCGACAACGCCTTAAGGCTGTCCCCGGCTTTCAGCGTGCCGCTTTCAACTCGGCCGGTTAGGATGCGGCCGATGAACGGGTCGCTGCCCAGCGTGGTTGCGAGCATACGGAACGGCTCGTCTTTCTTGTCTGCCTGTTTGGGGGCAGGGACGTGGTCGACAATCAGGTCGAACAGCGCGGTCAGGTCCTTGCGCGGACCGTCCAGCTCCATATCCGCCCAACCGGACCGGCCCGAGGCGTACATGGCAGGGAAATCCAACTGGTCGTCGTCGGCTCCGAGATTGGCGAACAGGTCGAAACACTCGTCCAGTGCCCGGTCGGGTTCAGCGTCGGGTTTGTCGACCTTATTCAGAACGACGATCGGGCGCAGGCCCAGTGCCAGCGCCTTGGAGGTCACGAACTTGGTCTGCGGCATCGGGCCTTCGGCGGCATCGACCAGCAGGACCACTCCGTCCACCATGCTGAGGATCCGCTCGACCTCACCACCGAAATCGGCGTGGCCGGGGGTGTCGACGATGTTGATCCGCGTGCCCTTCCACTCGACGCTGGTGGCCTTGGCGAGGATGGTGATCCCGCGCTCGCGCTCAAGATCGTTGCTGTCCATGGCGCGTTCCGCCACGGCCTGATTTTCCCGGAACGCGCCGGATTGTTTAAGCAGCTCATCCACCAGGGTCGTCTTGCCGTGGTCCACGTGAGCGATGATTGCGATATTGCGCAGGTCCATGAGGTCAGCCTTTGAACGGGAAGTTGCCGCGCGCATAACGCGGATTGACCAAATAGACCAGCCCTAACCGGCGGTCAGTGGCCTGCGGTCTTTGAAAACAGGTGAATGACAAGGATTCCAGTCAGGATCATGGTCAGGCCAAGAACGGCTGGCCAGTCCAACCTTTGCCCAAAAACGATGAACCCGATGATCGCGATCAGAAAAATGCCAAGGCCGGACCAGATCGCATAGACGATTCCAACGGGCATGTATTTCAGCGTCAGACCCAGTAGGTAGAAGGCGATGCCGTAAGACACAACGACAAGCACTGATGGCCAGAATCGGCTGAATTGCTGGCTGGCTTGCAAGGAAGTCGTGCCAACAGTCTCAGCAATAACTGCCAGAAGTAGAATCAAATACGCTTTGGGCACGGCAGGTCTCGCGTCGATTGTAAGTCACTTTGTTGAGCACGGAACTTTGCGCCACTGCAAGAGGTTTTTGCAAGACCGGCAATCTTGCCTCCGCCGGCGGAATGTGACGCGGTGAGGGTCTGGTTTACCTTACTGTTTATTAAAGAAAATATGTGGCACTAGACCCATGTTTGTTAGTTTTATTTTGCGAGTATTTTTATGACGAAGTTTGCAATTTCCGTCATCGCTGTATCGGCTTTGATTGTGGCGCTGGGGTGGCTAGCTGACGGGGGGTCCGTCAAGAATAGTGTGGCCAGGAATGTTGAATGGTTGAGTGGTACTGAAACCTAGCGTCTGCCGTTTGCGGGAAAAAAGGGGCGTTGCAGCCCCTTTTTTTCGTCAGTGGCTCAGGTTTTCCGAGAAATACCGGTCCAACTGCGGCCGCAGCCATGACCACAGCCGCGGGGCACCCCGTGAGATAGGTGTGCCAACACGCGTTTCGATTTGGGTAAAGGTCACGTTATAGTCCACCCATGAGCCGCCACCGGTTTCTAGGTTTCCGATCGGTGTCTGAAACCGGTCAATCGCCTTGGCAAAACGCGCATCAGGCGTTTCAGCGGCCTCGAACTCCTGCCAAAGCGAGTAAAACATTTGATCCTGGTCCGACGGGAGCAGTCCGAACAATCGGGTCGCCGCAGCCTGTTCCTCGGCTTCTTGTGCGGCATGGTCAACATGGCCGTGAATCGGGTGATCTCCGGCATCTATTTCGACGATGTCATGCAGCAAAAGCATTTTGAGGACGCGGTGGATTGAAACATTCGGGTCGGCATACTCGGATAATACCCACGCAAACAGCATGATATGCCATGAGTGCTCGGCGGAGTTCTCGAACCGCGTGCCAGACAAAAGCCGTGATGCCCGTGAAACGGATTTGAGCTGGTCGGATTCGGCCAGAAAAGGAAGACGCCTAGCGAACGGCGTGTCTTGGCTAGCCGTTTTTTCAAGCATCGCACGGGCAAGCCGGAACGCGTCGGGGAAGTCAGTTTCCAGATAAGCTGCACGTCCGCCGCTCAGGTTGTCGCGGACAACATCCAAGTGATCAGAACGCGGGTCAGGCGCACACAGCACCTGGAACATGGGCTGGCACCGGTCGAGGATTTTGGCGAACCGGGCGTCGGCAGATGAGTCCGCCTCAAACTCTTGCCATAGCGACAGGAATTCCTGCGATTGGTCGTCCGGGAGCAGCCCGAATAACTCTGCCGCCGCCGCGCGTTCCGCGCGTTCAACGGCCTGCCAATCCGTCGCAAGGTGGATCGGGTGATCTCCTACGATGATCTCGACCAGATCATGCAGCAAAAGCATACGGATGACTCGGTCTATATTGACGTCATCACCAGCCAAGGGCTCCATGACCAAGGCCCAAAGAGCCAGTTGCCAGCTATGCTCTGCCGCATTTTCCGGGCGGGACTGATCCAACAAGGCGTTGGCGCGATCAACCGATTTCAGTTTGTCCGCGCATTTAAGGAATTGGACTTGCGCGGACAGTCTCTCAGTCATTGTTTTTCAATCGCCTTTATTTTCTTGCGATGTTCCGACAGACGTTGAATCACAAACTGACGTGCCTTGCGTTCCGCCAGCCGCACCCGAATCTCGGTCAGAAACGCCTCCTCCAGCGTTTGAGAGGATGCGCCAAGCAATTCACCAACCTCGACAAAAAAACGGTCTTCACCGGTTTCGTCCATGACTTTCAACGTATCCTCGGCCAGTTTCGCCGCGAGGGTGTTGAGGGAATCGGACATCAGCGCGTGGTCTCGGTTAGTCGGCGTTTCACATAGTCACTGACATCGGTGATCAGAGTGTCCATGTGGCGATCCTGGAAGAAGTGGTCAGCGCCCTCAACCTCGTTATGGGTGATGGTGATGCCCTTTTGCTCGTGCAGCTTGTTGACCAGCGCTGTCGTGTCCGCAGGTGGTGCGACTCGGTCTGCCGAGCCATTGATGATCAGGCCGGACGACGGGCAGGGGGCCAGGAACGAGAAGTCGTACATATTGGCCGGGGGCGAAACGCTGATAAAGCCGGTGATTTCGGGGCGGCGCATCAGCAGTTGCATGCCAATCCACGCACCGAACGAGAAACCGGCAACCCAACAGTGTTTCGAGTTGTTGTTCATCGACTGCAGATAATCCAGAGCCGAGGCAGCATCGCTTAGCTCACCAACACCCTGATCATATTCGCCTTGGCTGCGGCCCACACCACGGAAGTTGAACCGCAGAACGGTGAAGCCCATGTTGTAGAACGCATAGTGAAGATTATAGACCACCTTGTTGTTCATGGTCCCGCCGAATTGAGGATGCGGGTGCAGCACGATGGCGATCGGTGCGTCTTTTTCCTTTTGCGGGTGGTAACGGCCTTCCAAGCGGCCTTCTGGTCCGGGAAAAATCACCTCGGGCATGTGTGCGTCGGTCCTGTCTTTTTCTTCTGGGGGCCCGGATATACTTGACGGTTATCGTCGGGCACCTTAGAACGGTTCTAATTGTGATGTGCGCTTGTGGGCGCTGTCAGTCGGAGATACGCACTGGCAGCGGCGGCGTCAATGTTTTCGCGTGTAACCTGCCAAGAGGGAAAGACAATGAAGCTGTCGACCAAGGGTCGTTACGCGATGGTAGCATTGGCCGATATCGCGCTTCAGCCGTCCAACGGGTTAGTAACACTTGGTGAAATCTCGGAAAGACAAGATATTTCTTTGCCGTATCTGGAACAACTGTTCGTCAAGTTGCGCCGCGCCGATCTTGTCTCGTCGGTTCGTGGTCCTGGCGGAGGCTACCGGCTTTCCCGACCAGCGGCAGAAATACGCGTTGTCGAAATTCTGGCCGCAGTTGATGAAACGGTTGATGCAATGCAAAAGGGGGCCGGAGCGTCTGGCGCCTCATCCGGCAGCCGTGCGCAATCCCTGACCAATCGCTTGTGGGAAGGTCTGAGCGCTCATGTCTACGTGTTTTTGCACCAGACCCGGCTTTCAGATGTCATAAAGAACGATCTTGCCCCGTGCCCCGCGGTTCCGAGCCTTTTCGCGGTTGTGGACGAATAAGATGGCGGTTCCTGTAATTGCGGCGAATGGACGATTTGCTGGCTCGGCAAAGGTGTATCCATGAGTCGTGTTTATCTTGACCACAACGCGACCTCTCCGCTGCGGCCCGAAGCGCGCGAAGCGATGATTGCCGCGATGGAGGTTTGCGGGAACCCATCATCGGTGCACGCGGAAGGTCGCGCAGCCAAGGCTCTTGTCGAACGGGCGAGGGCACAGATCGCGGCCGCGTTTGGTGCGGACGGTTCGGATATTGTTTTCACTTCGGGTTCAACAGAGGGCGCAGCGCTGGCACTGGAGGGTCGCGGTCTGAGCGGAGCAGGCATCGAACATGACGCCGTCCGAGCGTGGATAGAGGAAGATCTGGCTGTATCAGAAAGCGGTCTGGTCGAAGTCCCGGCCCCTCAGAAATCAACACTTCAACTTGCGAACTCGGAAACGGGGATCATTCAGTCGTTACCAGCGGGACTGGCGGTCACGGATGCGACTCAGGCTTTCGGCAAGTTGCCTGTCGCATTCAACTGGTTGGACACGCAAATGGCGCTGATTTCGGCGCACAAACTAGGTGGGCCAAAAGGAATCGGTGCCGTCGTGATGAAGCGGGGTACTGATTTGCCTGCGCGGATAAAGGGCGGCGGACAGGAAATGGGGCGTCGCTCGGGAACGGAAAACGTCATTGGAATCGCCGGGTTTGGCGCTGCGGCCGAGGCCGCCGCGCGCGATTTGGCCAATGGTGTTTGGGAGCGGGTCAAAGAATTTAGAAATATTCTAGAAAAGACCCTTGAGGCTGGTTCTAAATCTACTATTTTTGTCGGAAAAGGTCAGGAGCGCCTGCCCAATACCCTTTGTTTCGCGACTCCTGGTTGGAAAGGCGAAACTCAGGTCATGCAGATGGATTTGGCAGGATTTGCGGTTAGCGCGGGCTCGGCCTGTTCCAGCGGCAAAGTTCGGGCAAGCGCGGTTTTGACTGCAATGGGATTTGATGAGGCAACGGCGGCCAGCGCAATTCGCGTATCGCTTGGCCCTCATACGAGTGAAGAAGATGTGCTGCGTTTCGCGGAAACGTGGCTGGAAAAAGAGAAAAAGCATCGCGCGCGTGCCGCGTGATCTGACGGAGGGTGTCTTATGGCCGCTTTGGACCAGACCCAGGTAAAAGAAGGTGTCGATCAGGAAACCGTGGATGCGGTGCGTGAGGTCGGAACCTATAAATACGGTTGGGATACCGATATCGAGATGGAATATGCGCCCAAGGGCGTGAACCCGGATATCGTCCGTCTGATCTCGGAAAAGAACGAAGAGCCCGAGTGGATGACCGAATGGCGTCTGGCCGCGTTCGAGCGCTGGACCCAGATTGAAGAGCCGAACTGGGCGATGGTCAACTATCCTAAGATCGACTTTCAGGACCAGTATTATTATGCCCGTCCCAAGTCGATGGAAGAAAAGCCGAAGTCCTTGGACGAGGTCGACCCGAAACTGCTGGCCACTTATGAAAAGCTGGGCATTCCGCTGAAAGAGCAGATGATTCTGGCAGGCGTCGAGGGGGCCGAAGATGCGCCCGCCGAAGGCCGCAAAGTCGCTGTGGATGCCGTGTTTGACTCGGTCTCAGTCGGCACGACTTTCCAGGCTGAATTGAAGAAGGCCGGTGTGATCTTCTGCTCGATTTCCGAGGCGATCCGTGAACATCCAGAACTGGTCAAAAAATACCTTGGGTCGGTGGTTCCGGTCTCGGACAACTTCTATGCCACGCTGAACTCGGCCGTGTTCTCGGATGGATCGTTCGTTTACATCCCGCCGGGTGTGCGCTGCCCGATGGAGCTGAGCACCTATTTCCGCATCAACGCGGAAAACACCGGTCAGTTTGAGCGCACTCTGATCATCGCCGACAAGGGTTCGTATGTGTCTTACCTTGAGGGCTGCACCGCACCCCAGCGCGATACTGCGCAACTGCATGCCGCTGTGGTCGAGATCATCATCGAAGAAGACGCTGAGGTGAAATACTCGACCGTTCAGAACTGGTTCCCCGGGGATGAGAATGGCAAGGGCGGTATCTACAACTTTGTGACCAAACGCGCCGATTGCCGGGGCGACCGGTCCAAGGTGATGTGGACGCAGGTTGAGACCGGTTCGGCCGTGACATGGAAATACCCGTCCTGCATCCTGCGCGGTGAGGAAAGCCAGGGTGAGTTCTATTCGATCGCGATCACGAACAACTACCAGCAGGCCGATACCGGCACTAAGATGGTTCACCTTGGCAAGAACACCAAGTCGCGGATCGTGTCCAAGGGCATCAGCGCGGGTAAGGCGCAGAATACGTACCGTGGGCTGGTCTCGATGCATCCCAAGGCCAAGAACAGCCGGAACTACACCCAGTGTGACAGCCTGCTGATTGGCGACAAATGTGGGGCGCATACTGTGCCGTATATCGAGGTCAAGAACAACTCGAGCCGTGTTGAGCACGAGGCGACGACATCGAAGGTGGATGACGATCAGCTGTTCTATTGCCGTCAGCGCGGCATGGATGAGGAAGAAGCCGTGGCGCTGGTCGTCAACGGGTTCTGCAAGGACGTCCTGCAGGCATTGCCGATGGAGTTTGCAATGGAAGCGCAGCAGCTTGTTGCGATCAGCCTCGAAGGGTCTGTCGGGTAATCCCGAACTCTCTCTCTTGAATTCAGAACATATCGGGGCCGGGTGGTCCCTTGCGATACGCTAAAGGGTCAAAAAATGCTGGAAATCAAAAACCTGCACGTGAAACTCGAGGAAGAAGAAAAGCAAATCCTCAAAGGCGTCGACCTGACCGTCGAGGCAGGAAAAGTGCACGCGATCATGGGGCCAAACGGCTCGGGTAAATCGACGCTCAGCTATGTGCTGTCGGGCCGCGACGGGTACGAAGTCACCGATGGCTCGGCAACTCTGGATGGTGAAGACCTTTTGGAGATGGAGCCCGAGGAACGCGCCGCTGCCGGTGTCTTTTTGGCCTTCCAATATCCGGTTGAAATTCCCGGTGTAGGCAACATGACCTTCCTGCGCACCGCTGTGAACGCGCAGCGCAAGGCGCGCGGTGAGGATGAGCTGTCGGCGGCTGACTTTCTGAAAGAGGTTCGTGCCAAGGCGAAATCCCTGAAGATTGACGCGGACATGCTGAAACGCCCCGTTAATGTCGGCTTCTCGGGCGGTGAGAAAAAGCGTAACGAGATCCTTCAGATGGCGATGCTAGAACCCAAGATGTGCATCCTGGATGAAACGGATTCGGGTCTGGACGTCGACGCGATGAAACTGGTCGCAGAAGGCGTGAACGCCCTGCGGAATGAGGGGCGCGGCTTCCTCGTGATTACTCACTACCAGCGCCTGCTGGACCATATCAAACCGGATGTCGTTCACATTATGGCAGATGGCAAGATCGTCAAAACCGGCGGTCCTGATCTGGCGCTTGAAGTGGAAAACAACGGTTACGCTGACATTCTGGCCGAGGTGAACTGATGGCGCTGCCCGAAGTGAAACAAACCGCAACCGAGGCGCGGTTGGCCAATCTGGTTATGCCCGACGCAGGTTGCACGCGCGCCGCGCGCGAAGACGCGTTGGCGCGGGTATTGGAAATGGGTCTGCCCGGTCGCCGCGATGAGTATTGGAAATACACGCGCCCCGATACACTCACATCACCGGATGCACCCCGTGCGGCGTTGTTCCACCCGGATGAGGCGATGCTGTTTGATGAGCTGGATCGCTTGAAAATCGTGTTCGTCGACGGGGTGTTCAGCCCAGAGGAATCCGACGATCTGAGCCTTGAAGGTGTCACGATCGACAGGATCGAAGATATCTGCTGCAAAGATATTCATTGGGCCAAAGAACTGTACGGAGTGCTTGAGTCGCGCGGGCAGGTTCCGGTGCAGCGCCCTCTGGCTGCGCTGAACACCGCGTTTGCTGCTGATGGCATTGCGATTCACGTGACTGGAAAGCCATCCAAACCGATCAGTTTCGTCTATCGCCATGCGTCCGAAACCTCGGACGCAATGCTGCATCATGTCATTCGCGTTGAAAGCGGGGCAGAGGTGACGATTCTGGAAAACGGTCCAGCAGCCTCGCGTTTCAACAAATGCATGGAAATCGACATCGCTGATAGTGGCACATTGCACCATGTTCGCGCGCAGGGTCGTGACCATGAGCGCAGGGCGGCCACCCATATGTTTACCCGCTTGGGCAAGGAGTCGGTCTACAAGTCCTTTACTCTGACCGTGAACGGCGTGCTGACACGCAACGAGCAAGTGGTCGAGCTGACTGGTGATGACGCCGTGGCGCATGTGGCGGGTGCTTGTGTTGGTGATGGAGATTTCCACCACGACGACACTGTTTTTGTCACCCATGATGCTGTGAACTGCGAAAGCCGCCAGGTGTTCAAAAAGGTGCTGCGCAATGGCGCAACCGGCGTTTTCCAGGGCAAAATCCTTGTAAAAGAGGGTGCGCAGAAGACCGACGGGTATCAGATCAGTCAATCGTTGCTGTTGGACGATGACAGTCAGTTTCTCGCTAAACCCGAGCTTGAAATCTACGCCGACGACGTCGCGTGTTCGCATGGCTCGACTTCGGGCGCGATCGACGAGACGGCCCTTTTCTACCTGCGCTCGCGTGGAGTTCCGGTCAAGGACGCAACCAACATGTTGACGTTGGCGTTTCTGGCCGAGGCAGTAGACGAGATCGAGAACGAGGCTCTGGCCCAGGCAATCGTGGACCGGCTGGAAGGCTGGTTGTCGCGGCATAGCTGATGCCAGTAACGTCCGATATTGTGGCCACGTATCGGGGGCCGGGCCGTGTCGTGCGCCGGCTTCTCGAACTGGGGCAACGTGAGGATCGTGCGTTGGTCTTTGTCATGGCGTTCTGTGTCGTGGCCTTCATTGCGCAACTGCCCAGCTTGTCCCGGCGCGCGCATCTGGAAGGGCTCGAGCTGAATATGCTCATGGGCGGTGCGCTTTTGGGCACGGTGATTATCCTGCCTCTCTTTTTCTACCTGCTTGCATTTATATCCTACGGCGCGGCGCGTTTGGTTGGTGGGAAAGGTTCGGCTTATGGCGCGCGGGTCGCGTTGTTTTGGGCGCTCTTGTCGTCAACACCGTTGGTATTGCTGAATGGTCTGGTCGCAGGCTTCATTGGTCCGGGGCCGACACTTTCGGTCGTCGGTCTAATTTGGGTTGCAGTCTTCCTGTGGTTCTGGTTGTCCGGTTTAAGGCAAGCGCAGAGGTATCCTGAATGAAGGGCTTGTCGCTCAGCGAATTGGCGGTGCTGACGTTAACCAACCCGGCAGAAGCGGCCCGCAACCTGTTGGCCCTGCGCCCGGGTCGCGAGGTTTTGTGGTTGGGTTTTTTTCTGGCCGTTGTTCTGAACGGTCTTGTCCAACTTGGTATCGACCACTTTGTGCCGGTTCCCGAAGGCGAACCGGTTTTGCCACCCGAGCCTGTGCTAATGAATCTTGTCAGATCTGCAGGCGCAATGCTGTTGAGCATCGCTGCATTTCTGTTCATCGGGCGGCTAATGGGGGGCGTTGCTTCGTTTGACGACGTCATGATCCTGACGGTCTGGTTGCAGTACCTCCAAATCGTCGTTTTGCTGGTTACGCTTGTGGTGTCGCTGGTGCTGCCATTCCTGATGGTCATGTTTCTGTTGGCGACTGCGATAATCAGCCTTTACGTCACACTGCATTTCCTGAACGAAGCGCATAAGTTCGGGTCAATCTTGAAATCCTTTGGGGTAGTTGTGCTGTCTGCTTTGGTGGCCGTGCCCTTTGTCCTCGTGTTGAGCCCCGTATAGGGAAGAAGAACTATGTATGACGTGCAGAAAATCCGCGCTGACTTTCCCATCTTGTCCCGAGAGGTAAATGGAAAGCCGCTGACTTATCTGGATAACGGCGCCTCGGCACAGAAACCTCAGGTGGTAATCGACGCGGTAACGCGCGCCTACGCCGAGGAATACTCGAATGTCCACAGAGGTCTGCATTTCCTGTCAAATCTGGCCACTGAAAAATACGAGTCAGTCCGAGGCACCATAGCCCGCTTTCTGGGCGCGGCTGACGAGGATGAAATCGTCCTCAATTCGGGCACGACCGAGGGGATCAACCTCGTTGCCTATGGCTGGGCGATGCCACGTCTTGAGGCCGGGGATGAAATCGTCCTGAGCGTCATGGAGCATCACGCCAACATCGTTCCCTGGCATTTCCTGCGCGAGCGGCAGGGCGTTGTCCTTAAATGGGTCGACATTGACTCGGACGGAGGGCTGGACCCGCAGGCAGTGATTGATGCAATCGGACCAAAGACCAAGCTGGTTGCTGTAACGCAGTGTTCAAATGTTCTTGGAACTGTCGTTGATGTAAAGGCAATCACCCAAGGTGCCCACGCCAAGGGTGTTCCGGTTCTGGTGGACGGAAGCCAAGGCGCCGTGCACATGCCGGTGAACGTGCAGGACATCGGATGCGATTTCTATGCAATCACCGGGCATAAACTGTACGGCCCGTCCGGGTCAGGTGCGATCTACATCAAATCTGAACGCATGGCCGAGATGCGCCCCTTTATCGGCGGTGGCGACATGATCAAAGAGGTCAGCAAAGATCAGGTGATCTACAACGATCCGCCCATGAAGTTCGAGGCTGGTACCCCGGGCATTGTTCAGACCATCGGGCTGGGGGTTGCACTGGACTACATGATGGATTTGGGGATGGAGAACATTGCCGCGCATGAGGCAGGACTTCGCGACTACGCGTTCGAGAAATTGGCCGGCCTGAATTGGCTTCAGGTTCAGGGCACCCGACCAGACAAGGCTGCGATCTTCAGTTTCACGCTGGATGGGGCAGGTCATGCGCATGACGTTTCGACTATTCTCGACAAAAAAGGCGTCGCGGTTCGTGCAGGACATCATTGCGCCGGGCCGCTGATGGATTTCTTCGGCGTTACGGCAACTTGCCGCGCGAGCTTTGGTCTGTACAACACGACCGATGAAGTCGACACGCTGGTCGAAGCGCTAGAACTGGCGCATGATTTGTTCGCGTAAATGCGGGTCTTTCGGGGACGATTTGCAGTTGCACCCGGATCGGATCAAGGTTAGCTAACGACCAAGGCACCTGTAGCTCAGCTGGATAGAGCGCTGCCCTCCGAAGGCAGAGGCCAGAGGTTCGAATCCTCTCAGGTGCGCCATACAGTCCAAAAAAAGTATGTGCTAACAATACCTTACTTGGTTATTGCGCTCCGATTGGTGACACATTAGGTGACACATGTCGAAGAACTGGTTCAGATTTGGCTGTATAAGAATGACGATTCAACATGTGCAATGGCGTAACGGCACCGCCTTCTATCGTCGCAGAATACCTGCTGACCTTCAGAGGCACTACAAGGGTAAGCCCCAACTTTTCCAGTCCCTGAAAACCAAAGACCCATCTGAGGCAGTCAGAAGGTCGCAGGCTGAAACAAAGCGACTGGACAGAGAGTGGAGCCTTTTGAGGTCACGGGAAGGAACCGACCTTGAGGTCCGTGAAGAAGCCATGGGGATACTTCGCAAATACGATCTGGAACCGGGTCAAGCGACAGAGTACGCCAAACACGAGCTTGAACCGGATAAATTCATTGATGAACTCCTTGTTCAGTCACAGGACCGCTACGATCCCAACCCCGGCATCGTAAGGGAACGGCTACCAGATGGCCTGAGAATGGCTGCTGAGCTGTTCTATGCGGAAGGGGATGAACTGAACAAACTCACCTGCCCGAGCTTCTCAGAAGTGATCGACAAGCATCTGTATTTTCACCCTAAACGGGCATCGGACCCACAGTTTGTTCGTGCTGTCCAGAGGTTCATTAAGATCAACGGGGATATGCCGATTGATCAGTATCGAAGGTCACATGGGAACGCCTATGTGAAGGACCTGCTTGAGAGTGACGTTAAGAAGACAACGGTCAAAAGGTATCTGGCTCAGGTTAGCCCAGTCTTCAAGACAGCCATCATCGAACTTGAAGTATCCATGAGTAACCCTTTGAGTAGTCTAACAATACCGGAAACAGGAGAGGGTGATGAATCGAAAAAGAACCCGTTCACACTTGAGCAAATCATTAGCATTCAGAAACGGTGTATGGCGGTCGATGACGAACGCAGGTGGGTGGTCGCTGCCCTAAGCGATACTGGCGCTAGGTTGTCCGAAATAGCTGGATTGCTTCGGAGCGAGGTCTACCTGGATGACGAGGTTCCCTATGTTCACATCACGGCCAATCGTGTCAGAGATGTGAAAACCGATGGGTCTGATAGGAAGGTTCCTTTAGTGGGTGCGTCTCTGTGGGCCGTGAAACAGGCCATGGCTGCAACGGATGGCTATTACTTGTTTCCTGTTACCACAAGGAATGGTGACTATGACAGAAACTCAACGTCAGCAGCGTTGAATAAGTGGCTCACGGATCAGAAGCTACGAGGCGAGAAGCAAAGCTTACACAGCCTACGGCATTCCATGAAAGACCGTCTAAGGAACACGGGTTGCCCGAAAGACGTTCAGGACAGGATAGGGGGCTGGAAAACCCCCGGTGTTGGAGAAGGCTACGGTCTGGGACATGATCTGTCCGTTTTGCACGATCACATGACCAATATGCTCACAACTGAATCCGAAAAGGTTGTGAAGCAATCCACTATTCACACATAAAAAATCAAAACGACTGAGAGGGTGGACCGTAACTGCCGCCCAGCGCAATCCAGATCAGCCAGAAAAAAGCAGATGACTGAGACACAACCGGACCTTGATTTTCAAGTCCTTCTAGCCGCCCATATGGCTTCTCTGAAGATGATCCCGTTCTCAAAGGATGTGAGTGCTGTAGTCGATGACTTGTTGGATAAAACGGTGGCTTTCCAACTCGACAACGGGACCAGAGATAGACGGCCAAAAGTAAAGGACACCGAAACCCTAAAGTCCACCATTGGGGCGTTGCTTGGCGACCTCTTGGAGGCGTCTATGAACGAAGACGCAGAAGGTTGGTGTTGGCGGCTGAGCGACAGAGCGAAATTCAAAGGCTCCAGAGCCACCAGTCGACATTACGACGGTCTGTATCACACTTGGCCTTTGATGGGGCTTATGGAGGTCGCTCCGGGTTATAGCTTCTTGGATGATTTTGACGGTGAAAAGTACCGGCCCAAGAAGGCAACTCATGCAAGGGCTTCGCGTCTCAGAGCCACCCCACTTCTCCTGAGCAAGCTCACTGAACATGGAATCACCCCCGTGGGAATGTCTCTCCATTTCAAAAGGGATTGGAAGACGGAAGTTCCAATCTTGCTTCGAGCTAAGAAAATGCAAGGGCGGAAGAAGGGGGAGCGCCTTGAATACACCAAAACCGCTTTTACAGACAGGCTCGAACAGGAGGTAAGGGAGATTAACGAGTACCTTGCTGAATGGAAGTACAGTTTTGGTGCGCCTCCGGTCTTATTCCGCGTTTTCAATGACGGTAAGAAAAACGGCTACGAATGGGACAGAGGAGGAAGACTCAATACGGGCAAAGGTGGGTACCTTGGGCTTCCTAAAGCGGCTCGGAGTGACATTCAGATCAATCATGAAGACACTGTTCAGATTGACATTTCCGCCTGCCAGTTAACCATCCTGCATGGTTTGTTTGGTGTCGAGTTTAAATCTGGAACGGACCCTTACGCCATAGACGGGATGGATCGAGAAGAGGTTAAGGGCATTGTTAATCATATAGTCGGCTTGGGCAGGCTTCCTAAAGACGGAGGCAGCAGGGCCAGAGACAAAGTGATTGGCCAGTTTCCATTTCTCCGAAACCTAGAAGAACACGGCTACGATACTCTCAGTCTTCAGGCCATTGAATCGAATGTTATGTGCAGAACCCTTCTTACCCTTAAGCGTGAACACCATATACCCGCTCTTCAGGTATTTGACTGCCTGATTGTCCGCCAAAGAGACCTTCAGATTGCTAGGGATGTCTTTGGTCAGACCTTTTTTGATGAAGTAGGGGTCTGGCCTACATTGGAGATTGAGTAAGCTTAGATACTACCTAGGTGAGGGCTTACTTATTGGGGTTATCACCCCTACGAGTGGGGGCAATACCTAGGTAGTACCTTAGGGGCTTTGGTTTCCCTAGGTGACTTACATCCTAGTTGGTGTATATATGTACTACCTTCCCCTTCACTATGAACGCTAAGGGTTCGCTTTGATCCAGATGGTCCGGGTTCTGGAAGCCTTGTCGGTTGGATCGGTCTAAAGCAAATTGGACTCTCAGGAGCGTCTCTATCGGCCTCTCAGGTGGGCAACCCTATGAAAATGCACAGAGGTCCTCAATGGACTCCTCCGTGGCTCTCAGGGGTCTCTGAGATTCGGGCGTAATGGTGCCATTTCTAGCCTCAATGCTTCCGTTGGGTACTCAGTGTCATGAAATAGCTTTGCGTGGCGGTAGAGGCGCAATGAGGGGGATTTTAGCGGTCTATCAGGCTTCATGGGGCAGAAGGGATTAGCCTCAATCAAAAGAATAATAAGAACAATAATAAACCCCCTGTTTTTTGGAGTCGGTTTCTAAATCCCCCGCCCCCTCTTGGTGAGGCAGAAACAACCAGAAGGAATGACAGAGGCGTTGCAATGAAATGATTTGATCGTTTGTAACACCCACAACCAACATTGACGATTGCTTCACGATACGGTGTCACGCTCCAACGCTTTGGATATTATCAATAAAGCGGACCCAATAAGGAATGTTATGCCGACAAAACGACTGAACCAAAAAATTTGGCTTTTCAGGTCTTCCAGCTTCGACTGAAGTTGATCGTAGTAGACCGGCAAACCGTTGGACAAATCGATGTTGCCGAAGTCACTGCCGACGTTGCGGTTTAGCTCAGTGTCGTAGATGAGGTTGAATATCTTGCCCTGATTTTCAAGCAGTTCCAGAATGTATGAAGTAATCTCGCCGTTATAGAGTGGTTGCAAAAGGAAGAACTGGACAGCGAAGCTCAACAGTATCAGTCCACTACCAACTATTTCCAACCATTTGATCCGTTGCTTCATCAGTATGTCTTTCGATCCCGGTGGCTTATTTCTGAGGCATACTGATACTGAAAATCACTAACAGGTAAAGTTTCGACGCTTCAACTACTAGCTAAATTGGAAACCTTCAGCTTAGCGCATTCTGAGGTAAAGATTCTCAATAGGCCTTGCCCTTGTGGTGCAATCGAATTTGCTCGGCGTAATGTTTCAATAGAATGGTCATTGACATTTAGAGACAAATGTATCGCTATGTCTAAAATGCTATTGAGAAAGGTGAGACATGCTTATTGGCTATGCGAGAACATCGACCTTGGATCAGAAAGCAGGGTTTGAGGCCCAACTTGATGAACTGGCGGTTCAGGGGTGTGAGAAGATTTTTAAAGAGCAAGTCTCTTCCGTCGATGTGACTGCCCGTGAACAGCTTAGTCAGGCGCTAGAGTTCATACGGGAAGGAGATACGCTGGTTGTCACCAAGCTTGATCGTTTGGCCCGTTCAGTTGCCCATCTATTGTCCATCCTAAATGAACTTGAAGATAAGGGTGCAGCACTGAAGATCGTAAACCTTGGTATTGATACCTCAACGCCGACTGGCAGGCTGATGTTGACCGTTCTTGGTGGCATTGCTGAATTCGAGCGCGGAATCATGTTGGAGCGCCAGAGGGAAGGCATCGCAAAGGCCAAAGCTGCCGGGAAGTACAAGGGTAGAAAACCAACGGCACGGGCTAAGGCCGACCAAGTACTGAGGTTAGATGCGGAGGGGATTGGAGCGTCTGAAGTCGCTAATCGCCTTAGTATCAGCCGTGCTTCAGTATATCGAATTTTGAATAGCAGCAAAGAAGCACGCTGATTGCTAGGCCTCCTTCGAAGCAACTGCAATCTACTCGCCTCGCAATTGGTTCATCGCCAACGGCTCTTTTGTATCGTTACATCTGACCATGTAAATGCGCGTTGTAGAATGGGGTTCACACTGGCCGTTTGCGGGGTATTTAGGGTTGATGAGCTCCTCTACATACCTCACCATATGTAGCCCCAGTGTTTATACTATCTACCAGATGGGGCTCGACGATGGCATAAATCTGGGGTACTTACTTATTACAGTTGCGAACACAAAAATAAGCCAAATCCGCAGCGCTTAAATACTCGAGGGTGGAGCAGGTAGTGAACAAATCAATTCGTGCTGAGCAGTTTCAGAATGAGTACATTCGCAATCTGAACAGCCTCAAATTGCCAAAAAGAAAACTGAACTTAAAGTATGCTTCTGTGTTCTGCGGAGGTGGCGGCCTCGATCTTGGGTTTAGTCTGGCAGGGTTTCGGCCAGCATTTTCTTCTGACTTGGTTCCACAGTACTGCGATACTGTTGCCAGCAACCTTGGAAGTCGCGGACACATCGTTGAACCACACGACATTTCCGAACTGACTGGTGCATATGTTGAGAGCTCAACTGGGCAAAAAATGGACGTTGTTATAGGTGGTCCTCCGTGCCAGTCATTCAGTATTCTGGGATCGAGGGGTTCGACTAAAGACCCTAGAGGAAAGCTAGTATTCGACTATGCTCGGTTCATACGAGAGCTTTCTCCGAAGGCTTTCTTGTTTGAAAACGTGCCGGGAATAATGACCTTGAACAAAGGTGAAGACTGGCAGCAATTATTGAAGTGTTTCCAAGAAGAAACGGGATTCACGCTGCGGATTGAGAAGCTGAATGCGGTGGAATTTGGAGTGCCACAGTTTCGGCAAAGGGTCCTGCTGGTAGGGTTTCGAGATAGACAAGCGGCAGAGAAATTTGAATGGCCAACTGCAACTCACTTTAGTGAACCCAAAGATGGTCTCAGTAAATATAGGGTAGCGTCAAAAGCGCTTGAAAGTGTAGAGGGTGTACCCAATCACATCCTTCGCAAACACTCTCAAAGAGTGATGGATCGATACAGTCTTGTTGAACCCGGCGGTCGCGATCGAAAAGATCATACGGATCGCATCCATCCGGATCGACCATCTGGTACAGTATTGGTTGGATCGGGAGCCGGGGGAGGGAGACCTTTTATCCATCCATCAGAAAATCGTCACATTACAGTTAGAGAAGCAGCTCGATTGCAGTCTTTCCCGGATTGGTGGGTTTTTTCTGGCGGTCCAACCTCGGCTTATCGACAAGTTGGAAACGCCGTGCCACCTTTGATGGCTCGAGCAGTCGCTGTGGAGGTGGCTAAGGCGCTAAACTAATGATTTTTAGGTCTTTACCGTATCCCGGTTATTCTTGGAGTCTCACCCAACACGCAGCCGGATTTAACAGAGAAACAATTGAAGGCATGATTACCTGCGCACTTCCGTTTCAGGGCCGGAGTAATTTTGGAAGTGATGTTACCAAACTGATGATTGAATCCAATCTCTTCACCCCAAACGAACGAGATGGGAAAAACGATGCTTGGCGTGACTATCAACAAGTCCTTCCAGAGCTAGGACTGATTGTATCGACAAAGCTGAATAGGCACTTGAGGTTAACTCAAATTTCACATGCCCTTGTTGCAGGTGAACTGACGTTCGAGCACTTCGCAAACATGCAAGTTCTGCGGTACCAATACCCAAACGGGCACAAAAGCGATTTGTCTTCAGCGCTAAAAAGTCAACTGCAACAAGCGGGTAAGGGCATTCCAAGTAGCCTGATTGAACTACAATCGAGCACCGGGGTCCTAGTCAAACCCGGTCTGCTTCTTTTGCAGGTTTTGTTAGGTCTTCTAGATAAGGGAGAGCCCCCGAAAATTAGTGCAGATGAATGCAGAGTTTTTGTTGTTCCGTGCAAAAGAAACGAGGAATTTGAAGACGCCGTTTCGGATATTATTGTTGCGCGGAAGCAAAGGACTGACATCTCCAACGTCAACTCAGATAGGAGACTTCGGAGAAACATCCAAGACTGGTTCAAGTTGCTGAGTATGACGACGATTTTTGACTCTGATGGCAGCAGATTTCTTGAAGTTAGTGAAGGGGGACGGAAAGAACTTCAAACATTGCGTGCCATATGCGCAAAAGAGTCAAAATCTAATACTTTTTGGATTCCAAGCGGAGGCAGCCACAGCGATCGCTTGCAATGGTTCGACCACTTTGGGTCAGTTTCTTCAAGCTTCGAGAGCCAACTGGATTTGGTTGCGTCCTCTACCAAGATCGCCGATGAACCCAATTTTGAAGAGTTTAGAGACGACGATAATCTGTCGACAGTTGGTCCAGTGAGTCTGATCGAGTTTTCGGAGGATAGCATTTTCTCCAAAGCAGAAATAGGTTTGGGTAAGGATGTATCTGCACTTGCAATGAGTGTGAAATCTGGTGCTATCAAAAGGCACGCAAAAGCACTACTACACGACCAGTTGGTTTTGCGGTTCGCCAATAGATACAAAGAACAAGGCGCAGAGGTATTGGTAGACCCAAATTCCGTGGATTTGTATGTAAAGTGGGGCGAAAATAAATCCGCCATATTTGAAGTGAAGACTGTCACAAAAAAGTCTATGCCACAAAGACTTAGATTGGCACTTGGGCAAATCAAAGAGTACAGTTTTCGGATAAAAAAGGATTACGGTGTCGACGTAGATCAAGCATTGATCATAGATCGCTCGATGTCCCAAGAAGATTGGCAACGTGAGTTCTTCAACGATTACATGAATGTTGGAGTCATCTGCTCAACGTCAGACAAAACCACTGTTTACCCACCAGCAAAATCCAAAACGTCTGATAGTTGGTAACCTTCTCAGCTCCACCGTCAATTCAGCTGGATGCTGTTGATACATTGCTTTTTAGAAACCAGTCATACCGCGTTGACAACCTCGAACCACGCTAGCGTTTCCGCAAGCTTGTGGAACACCAATACCCTCACATTCCTTTTTGGGAATGTAACGCTGTGTTTTGAAGCGAGATTAGCGCTAAGAACACTCAGTATATACCGAAGATTTGTGACGACTCGGCATTGTGGACACAAGCCTAGAAATTGGTGACACAAAGAGTGACACATGGGTTTTTTCTGTTGACGCAAGTACTTGATATAAAATAGTAATACGAAACGAAAGTTGGTATAAAATCCTCTCAGGTGCGCCATAATCACGACAGTCTCGGGGTCAAAACCGTTTTTGGGGAATTGGCTCGATTGGTGCTCGATGTGGATTGTGCGTCTGATTGCGCCCCTCCAAAAACAAAGAGCGCCCAAGGGCGCTCGTCGTTTTGAAGTGATGCCGGGCTGTTATCCGCCCCAGCTACGGATCTCACCGCAATCCATATGAACGAAGTTTGAACGGGAGTATTTGCCCACGCCACCGGCGCGGCAGGATATTGCGGCCTTGGCCATTTGCGAGACCGAACGTGACGACAAGCGAAGGTCAGCGGCTTGACCTTTCATATGCAACGAATTCTTCGCAACACGACGCGAGCGGGACCGCAAAATCGCGTTTGTCTGCGGCGAGCGATAACCCGACAGCAGCATATAGGGTTCGTCAACATCCAGCAGATTGTGAGAGGCAGCCATGATGTCGATGGTGCGCAGATCCATGGATTTGACCTGATCCGTGCGCCAGTCACGCATGAAGTGGTTCACTTCCTTGACGGCGTCTTTGATGTATTTGCCGTCGACCCAATAGATCATGTCGATCCGTTCGCCGGTGCGACCCGAATACATGCGAATACGCCGGATATCGCCACCGCCGCGGAGAAATCCTGCTGCATTGGAATAAGTAGGTGCCGCGACAACTGCCGTAGCTGCAAATGCGCCCAATAGGGCACGCCGGGTCATGCCCGAAGTACTGCTCGTAGTCATTATTGTTTCGTCCCGTACTGTTCCTGCCTGCGCACGATGTTACGCGCGCGTTCTTAATTTTTTCCCATCCCAGATGCGGGATTTATGACACAGACGCGAAAGCCCGCCAAGAAGTCTTTCATATTCATCTTTTATAGGGGGAATTTTCGGCAGTTTTTTGCGCAGGTGATGTTTTTCGGTATATTCTTTAGGCAGATGGGCTATGCGAGACTCTTGCCGATGCAAACGGGCATCACGCAATGGAAGAAGATTTAAGGTGATGTATTTGTGAATGGACAAGGGGTCCTGCCCAAAACCATATTTGTTCGACGTGAACACTGAAACGTCCAAGTTATTGAATAATCAGGGTCATCTCATGCGAGCCTTATTTCGTGCGTCATCCAGCCTTGTATTTGCGGCTTGTTTTGCCGCTTCAACGGCTTTGGCGAGTGCCGAAAACAAACCTGCGACCGCGTTTCAAATGGCTGTTGCCGAGTATTTGCCCTCGGGTTCAGGTATCGCTGAATTTTACCGCTCCACCGGGTTTTCACCGGTTTGGGTCGGGGACACGCCTGCTCATGAAGACCGCAGGGCGGGGTTGATCCGGGCTTTGTCCGGGGCTGATATGCACGGATTGCCCAACGGGGCATACGATGTTCAGCGATTGCTTGCTCAGATGCAGGACGCTCAATCCATGCGGGATTTGGGGGCGGTCGAGATTTCGCTAACGAAAGCATTCCTTGCTTATTCAAACGATCTTTATTCGGGTGCGCTGAAGCCTGCGGAAATTGACAATGGGCTTGTGCGTAAGGTCGACCGTCGATCTGCCGAGGATCATCTTCAAGGCTTGCTTGCCCACGATGCGGCTTATTTTGAACGGCTTGCACCACAGACGGCGCAGTATAGGGCGCTGATGAAGCAGAAACTCGCGTTGCAGAAAACGATCGAGCAGGGCGGTTGGGGCGGGAGCGTTCCAGAAGGCAAGCTCGAAAATGGTGACACCGGACCCGCCGTAATCAAGATGCGTAACCGGTTGATCTCAATGGGGTATTTAAAACCCACAGCGGCCCCCAGTTTCGATGATGTGCTGCTGGCCGCCGTTAAGAAATTCCAGTCCGATCACGGTCTTGCACCGGATGGGGTCGCAGGGCCGGGCACGATTTCCGAATTGAACCGCAGTGCATCCGACCGACTAAAGGCGGTCTACGTCGCGTTGGAGCGTGAACGCTGGTTGCCAAAAGAACGGGGCGACCGGCACATTCTTGTAAACCAGGCGGACTTTTCCGCGAAAATTATCGACGACGGTCTGGTCACGTTCGAGACGCGCACGGTGATTGGAAAAAACACGCATGATCGGCGCAGTCCCGAGTTCTCGGACGAAATGGAACATATGGTTATCAATCCAAGTTGGTATGTTCCACGCTCGATCATCACAAAGGAATACTTGCCCAAGCTGCAATCCAATCCAAATGCCGTGGGTCATATCCAGATTACGGACCGCAGTGGTCGGCAGGTGAACAGAGGGGCTGTGGACTTTACGCAGTTCAATGCCCGGAACTTCCCTTTTGCCATGCGACAGCCGCCGAGCCAGAGCAATGCTTTGGGGCTGGTGAAGTTTATGTTCCCAAACCAGTACAACATTTATCTGCATGATACGCCGCAAAAAAGCCTGTTCGCTCGTGAAGTGCGGGCTTTCTCGCACGGGTGTATTCGACTGGCGCAACCGTTCGAGTTTGCCTACGCGTTGCTGGCAAAACAGGAAGAAGACCCAAAGGCGTTTTTCCATCGCATTCTTGCGACTGGAAGGGAAACCACAGTGCCCTTGGAAACGCATGTGCCAGTCCACCTTATCTATCGTACGGCCTATATCGGCCCGAAAGGAGAGGTTCAGTATCGGCGCGATGTCTATGACCGTGATCGGAAGATCTGGGAGGCTCTGCAGAAAGCAGGGGTAGCCCTGCCGGACGTTCAGGGGTAATCACCGGGTTAGGACCTTAACCCGGGAAGCCCGACATGCAGTATACAATTCAACAGATCGCCGAAGCTCTGGGTGCAGAAAGCCAGGGTGATGATAGCCTGACTATCGTAAGGGCCGCAGAGCCTGGCGATGCCGGACCGTTGGATCTGGCGATGGCAATGTCGCCGAAATATGCCGAGGCGCTCAAACCGGGATCGGCAAGGGCCGCAATTCTGTGGGAAGGCGCGGACTGGCAAAGTCTTGGGCTTGAGGCGGCCATATTTGTGTCTCGCCCACGTATGGCAATGGCCGGGGTCACCTCGATGCTTGACCGGGGGCAGGGTGTTGAGCCCGGTATTCACCCGTCAGCGGTTGTCGACCCAACGGCCGAGCTGGGCGACAATGTTTCAATCGGTCCTTTGACAGTCATCGGTGCCAGGGCAAAAGTTGGCAAAGGTTCGGTGATTGGGGCGCATTGTGTTGTCGGGATGGATGTCGTTCTAGGCGAAAATGCGTTCCTGCGAGAGATGGTCAGTATTGGCGCCCGAGCCCGGATCGGGGATCGGTTTATCGCACAGCCTGGCACCCGGATCGGGAGTGATGGGTTCAGCTTTGTGACCCCCGAAGTTTCCGGTGTTGAAAACGTGCGCAAGACCATGGGTGATCAAGGGGATACGCAGGCACAAAGCTGGTTACGTATTCACTCGTTGGGTGCGGTTGAGATTGGCCATGATGTCGAGATTGGCGCAAACACCACGATCGACAACGGGACGATCCGCAACACGTATATCGGTGATGGCACGAAACTGGATAACCTTGTGCATGTTGGGCATAACACGCGTATCGGCAAGGATTGCCTGTTATGCGGACAATCCGGCATTTCCGGCTCGGTCGAGATTGGCAACAACGTAGTACTGGGCGGACAGTCCGGCGTTTCAGACAACATTTTCGTTGCGGACGGTGTGATCGCTGCTGGGGGCACGAAGATTCTGTCCAATGTGCCCGCCGGTCGTGTGATCATGGGGTATCCGGCGGTAAAGATGGAAACTCATACCGACATCTACAAGGCGCAGCGCCGCCTGCCGCGTATGGCCCGTGACGTAGAGGCGCTCAAAAAGGCTGTTTTCAAACAGGCTCCGAGCGATTAAATCATCCTCAACGTGAAAATCAGAGGTTCGACATGAGCATCACCGACCGCGTCATCGCCATCATCGCCGAGCAGGCAGTGTTGGAACCTTCGGATGTGACGCCCGAAAGTACGCTCGAGGATCTTGGGATCGACAGCTTGGGTTTGGTTGAGAGTATTTTCGCCATCGAAGAAGAATTCGACATTACCGTTCCGTTCAACGCCAATGAGCCAACGGCCGGTGATTTCGACATCTCGAACGTTGCTGCGATCATTGCGGGCATCGAGAAACTTGTGTCGGAAAAGGTCTGACACAATCTCATGAAACGCGTTGTTATTACCGGGGCCGGGACGATCAATTCGCTGGGCCATTCTGTGCCAGCCACTCTGGAAGCGATGCGCGAAGGTCGCTGTGGCATTTCCGAGCTTGAGTTCCGCGACGTTGAACGGTTGGCGATCAAAATCGGCGGTCAGGTTCGGGGGTTTGAGGCTGAAGGCCGGTTTAACCGTCAGCAAATGACTTTATATGACCGTTTCACGCAATTTACGCTGACCGCTGCGAAAGAAGCGATCGAACAGTCGGGTATCGAGTTTCACGGTGATCTGGCGGCGCGATCCGGTGTTGTTTTGGGCACGGCCGGAGGCGGTGTTTCAACGTGGGATGATAATTATCGGTCTGTCTACGAGGATGGAAAGAACCGGGTCCACCCGTTTGTCGTGCCAAAGCTGATGAACAACGCGGCTGCCAGCCATGTGTCGATGGAGCATAACCTCAAGGGGCCGAGCTTTACTGTTTCGACCGCCTGTGCCTCGTCAAACCACGCGATGGCGCTTGCGTTTCAGATGGTGCGCAGTGGTGCCGCGCCGACGATGTTGACCGGTGGCTCGGAATCCATGCTGTGCTTTGGTGGCGTCAAGGCATGGGAAGGGTTGCGCGTAATGTCCAAGGACGCCTGCCGCCCGTTCAGTGCGAACCGGAATGGAATGGTTCAGGGCGAAGGCGCTGGAGTTTTCGTGTTCGAGGAATACGAACATGCCCGCGCACGTGGTGCGGATATTTTGTGCGAAGTCGTCGGGTTCGCGATGTCATCGGATGCCTCCGATATCGTAATGCCCAGCAAACAAGGGGCCGCGCGCGCTATGTCTGGCGCGTTGACGGATGCTGGACTGAACGCGGATCAGGTCGGTTATATCAATGCGCACGGCACAGGCACCGCAGCCAACGACAAGACCGAATGTGCTGCCGTGGCCGATGTGTTCGGGCCACATGCAGACGAACTGATGATGTCCTCCACCAAGTCGATGCACGGGCACCTGATTGGCGGAACCGGAGCGGTGGAA
The DNA here is from genome assembly GCF_056536465.1 of Ruegeria sp. CL6. Classification (NCBI taxonomy): domain Bacteria; kingdom Pseudomonadati; phylum Pseudomonadota; class Alphaproteobacteria; order Rhodobacterales; family Roseobacteraceae; genus Ruegeria; species Ruegeria sp. CL6. Next base: position 175,221 of record NZ_JBQFPR010000001.1, on the reverse strand, counting down.
CTGCTGGCCTGTATCATGGCTTTGCGAGACGGAGTGATCGCTCCGACTATTGGTTACGAAGAACCTGACCCCGAATGCGCATTGGACGTAGTGCCAAATGAAGCACGCGACGCCAAGGTTGAAGTCGCCTTGAGCAATGCGTTTGCGTTCGGTGGCCTGAACGCGGTCTTGGCGCTGAAAAAGGTCTGAGCGGTACTCAGTCCGGCAAAAAAGGCGGCCGCTGATTCAGCCGCCTTTAGCTATTTTATTGGCTTTGCTCTGCGTTCAGGCCATCAAACCCTGCGGTAAACCCGGCCAACGACATGTCCATTGCAAGGACCTGATCCGGAAAGCGCGCCGGAACCAGTGACAGAACCGCTTTGGTGCCAGCTTTCATTGCGTCGATATCGGCTTGGCTCAAGCCTAGTTGGGCAACACAGCCAACAGGAACGCAGTGGTGATAGTTGTAGAGTTTGCGCGGCGCGCCATCGATCGACAGGGCAAGTTGCGCCTGAAGCAGGGTTTCAAGCGGAACGATCACGCTGGCCCATGCAACAGCCGCGCCGCCAGCAGGTAGTTTGCCGATGGTTACTTCGGCAATGGGTTCCCCTTGCTGGCCGTTCAGAATTTGGACCAAAGCACAGGGATCTTCACCTTCTTCGGCCTTGATGCATGAAACCTCCCAATCGCCCGACGTTTCCTTGACGAATTGTTCGCCAACACGCGGTCCCGACTGCCCCAGGTCAAGGCCACTGTCGGCTTGCGATGGTTGAGAATCGTTTGACTGGGTTTCCTGAGCTGCCACCGCACCAGACAAAAGCACAGCGCCAACAATGTTGAGTGAGAGAAGTTTCTTGAGCATGAATGCCTCGGCAGATTGGTTTAGCTTTTTGCCCGGTCTAGCATCCTTGCAACTAGGTGTCAGGCATTAAGCTACTTAAATAAGTGGAAGTGATCGGATTCTTGCCGGTTAAACGTAGAAAAGACCGCCTTTCACAACGAAAAAGGGAGCCGGTGGAGCGGCTCCCTTCACTTGAATTTTCTCCCCGTCGGACTGGCCGACTTAGTTATGCGCAGACGTTACGAAAGGGGAACGCGTCGGTCAACTGCAAACCTGAAAATTTAATGACATAGGCGGAAAACTTAAAAAAGCCGCGCTCGAAAGCGCGGCCAGTCGACAGGGAGGAATATGTTGCCTCGCACCTCTCACCGCAGAAGCAACGATTAGACTATCGCAGTTAAATGTTAACTTTGTATGCTTGGGTCAGACCGGTGGAATTGGGGACGTTAATTGAATGACAAAGGGCATTTTTTTAGGCGGCGCGGGTGAAGCCTATGACCAGCCGCAAAGTTTGACGCTAAAATACGCCAATCGGCATGGATTGATTGCTGGTGCGACCGGGACAGGCAAAACGGTGACGCTGCAAATTCTGGCCGAAGGATTTTCCCAGGCGGGTGTTCCGGTGTTTTTGTCGGACGTAAAGGGTGATCTGTCCGGGCTGGCCAAGGCAGGCAGTGAAACGCATAAATTACACGAACCCTTTCATGAACGCGCCAAGAAAATTGGTTTCGCTGATTATTCTTATGCCGCCTGCCCGGTTGCGTTCTGGGACCTGTTCGGAAAACAAGGGCACCCCGTCCGCACAACGGTAACCGAGATGGGTCCGCTGCTTCTGTCTCGTCTGATGGACTTGAGTGAGGCGCAGGAAGGTATTCTGAATATCGCCTTTCGTGTGGCGGACGAAGAAGGGATGCCTCTGCTGGATCTCAAGGACCTGCAATCGCTACTGGTTTGGATCGGCGAGAACCGCGCACAACTCTCATTACGTTTTGGCAATGTGTCGACGGCTTCGATTGGCGCTATTCAGCGGCGGTTGCTGGTCTTGGAGAACCAAGGCGGTGCCAACCTGTTCGGTGAGCCTGCTCTGGAACTTGCGGATCTGATGCGTGTTGACGAAAACGGGCAGGGCGTCGTGAACATCCTTGCCTCTGACAAGCTGATGGGGGCCCCGCGTCTCTATGCGACGTTCCTTTTGTGGCTGCTCAGCGAATTGTTCGAGGAACTGCCCGAGGTCGGCGATCCGGATAAGCCAAAGCTGGTGTTTTTCTTTGATGAGGCCCACCTGCTGTTTGAGGATGCCCCAAAGGTTCTTGTGGACAAGGTCGAACAGGTCGCGCGTCTGATCCGCTCGAAGGGGGTGGGTGTCTATTTCATATCGCAGAACCCGGCGGATATTCCAGAAGACATCCTGGGCCAGTTAGGAAACCGGATTCAACACGCACTCCGCGCTTTTACGGCGCGGGACAGGAAGAACCTGCGTCTTGCGGCCGAGACATATCGCGAGAACCCGGCGTTTGATACCGAGGCCGCAATACGTGAAGTCGGCGTGGGTGAGGCTGTAACCTCGATGCTTCAGAAAAAGGGCGTGCCGGGGATTGTCGAGCGGAGTTTGATCAGGCCACCCGGTTCACAGCTAGGCCCGGTTACAGTGGCCGAGCGTCAGGCTGTGATAGACGCGTCTCCGATGAAAGCGAAATATGACGTTCTGAAGGATCGAGAGTCCGCCTTTGAGATTTTGAAATCCCGTGCCGAGGCCGCTGCAAACGCCGCCGCCGAAGCCGAAGAACAGTCGGAATCGCAATCCGTAGCCGAACGGGAGTTTGCGACCGCGCGGCGCTATTCCGGCAGCAGGGTCGGGCGGTCTTCGTCCCGTGTCACACGCAAAAAGGACACGTTTGCAACCGCCATGAGTGAGGCTGTCATCAAGGAACTGAAAGGCACCACCGGGCGCAGGATCGTTCGCGGTATCCTCGGCGGTCTATTCAAAAACAACTAGGGGCAGCGCGCCGGGTAAAATAGGCCCGGCGCGATCCCATTTCTGCTATTTCAAGCGACGCTGGCCTTCCTGCTTACAGTAGGCGTCTGCCTCTGGCACCGACATCTTGTCAGCCGGGAAATCAATGGCGCGATCCCAGACAACACGATCAGGGCGGTAGAGCTGGCAGGTGACTACGCCCTGAGATGTCTGGACCTTGACTGGTGTGCTTTCCAGGTCTTCGGGGGACGGAATACATCCGGCCAATCCAGCAACAAGCGGAAGAAAAAGAACTTTTTTGGCTATCGAGGGGGTCATGTGAACTCTTTTCATACTCATCAGGATGTCCGCATCATTCAGACCGGGCGGAGCGGTTGCCCGAACCAAAGCGGCTCTTTTTCGTCTAAACAACCCGCGGGGTGAAATCAACAAACCGCGCCAAACAGTTGGCGCGGTTTACAAATAGATTTCAGTCGGTCTTATTTTTCGGGGATCAGTCCTCGTGGGCTGAACCTAAGCACGATGAGAAGGATCAGACCCATGGTAAACAGGCGCATATGCGCGGCACTTTCGATCAGGTGGGCCTTGAGCGCACTGCCATCAGGCATTCCGGCCGTAATCAGGTTCATCATCCACAAGCCGATCGGTTCGACCTGAACCCACAAGAACCAGATCAGGAAGGCGCCCAGAACCGCTCCGAAATTGTTGCCCGATCCGCCGACGATAACCATGACCCAGACAAGGAACGTAAACCGCAGCGGCTGATACGCGCTTGGGGTCAACTGACCGTCCAGAGTGGTCATCATCGCACCCGCGATTCCACAGATTGCAGAGCCAAGCACAAATATCTGAAGATGGCGGCGGGTGACATCCTTTCCCATCGCCTCGGCTGCGACCTCATTGTCGCGAATGGCGCGCATCATGCGTCCCCACGGACTTTTGAGCGCCATCTGCGCCATCCACAACAGCGCCACCAAGACGATCAGGAACAGCAGCGAATACCCCAGCTTGACCGAGAGTGTCGACGCCGTGACGGGATCCAAACCAAGCCACTCGGCCCGCGCAAGGAAGCTCGGATCAGCTTGCAAGTCCACCTCATAGCCAACCACCGGAGCAGGGCGCGGGATGCCGTAGACGTTCTTGACGCCACGGGCCAGCCAATCCTCATTCTTCATCACTGCAATGATGATCTCGGCGATCCCAAGGGTAGCGATCGCCAGATAGTCCGACCGGAGACCCAAAGCTGTCTTACCGATAAGCCAAGCCGCACCTGCCGCAAGCAGGCCGCCCGCGGGCCATGCCAACAATACGGGCAGGTTCAGGCCGCCAATATTGCCGGCGACTGCGGGGTCAATCGCCTCGACCGCTGCGATGCTGGGATCGAATACCGCGCGATAGATAAAGAAGCCGGCGATGAGAATGCCGATGATAGACAGGGTCTGCACCCGCCCCTTAGGCATTCGCGTAGCGACCATCACAGCAGCGACCACCGTTGCAGCCCCCAATAGCAGGGCCAACAGAATACCGTATCCTCCGGCCGACCACGCGCCCGGTGTGGGTGGGGTCGAGATCAGCACCACCGCCAATCCGCCCAGCGCGACAAATCCCATGACGCCCACGTTGAATAGCCCGGCAAAGCCCCATTGCAGGTTCACCCCGATAGCCATGATCGCCGAGATCAGCCCCATGTTCAGGATCAGGATCGCCGCGTTCCAGCTTTGCGTAAAGCCGGTCAGCAGGATCAAAGAGCCGACCGCAATGAAAAGCAGCGTGTTTTTGACGGACTCGCTCATACCGCTTTCCCCTTGAACAGGCCCGTGGGCTTAAACAGAAGCACGATCAGCAGGATCACGAAGCTGACGGCGAATTTGTAGTCGGTGGACAGGAATTGAACGAGGCCCGACGGCTCCAAACCTTCGGGTGCCAGATAGGTCAGCACCTTTTTCCACGCATAGGTGATGGTGACTTCGGAAAACGCGATGATGAACCCGCCCGCAATGGCACCAATCGGATTGCCGAGGCCGCCCACGATGGCCGAGGCAAAGATCGGCAGCAGAAGCTGGAAATAGACGAAGGGCTTAAAGCTCTTGTCGAGGCCATAGAGCACCCCTGCCGTGGTCGCCAGCGCTGCGACAATGATCCATGTGATCATCACCACGCGCTCGGGGTTGATGCCGGACAGCAGCGCCAAATCCTCGTTATCGGAATAGGCGCGCATCGACTTGCCGGTGCGCGTTTTGTTCAGGAACCAGAACAACAGCGCCACAGCGACGACAGCCACGATCACGGTAATACCCTGAGAGGTTTTGATCGCCAGCCCTTCACGCAGGCCGGTCATCGCCTTGAAATCCCGAGCCGAGACGATGAACCGCGCCCCGTCCGAAAAGCGTTGATCGTCCGGCCCAATGATAAACCGCACAAGCCCGTTCATGATGAACATCACGCCCATGGACACGATCACCAGAATGACCGGCTTGGCCTTTTGTTCGCGGTAGAACCTGTAAACCAGTCGGTCGGTGATCAGCAACAGAACGATACAGCCCAGAATGGCAAAGGGCAGGGCCAGCAGAGCGGTCGGCAGCGGCCCGAAATTAACCCCGGCGGCCTGCAGGCCCCACGTGACCAGAACGGCGATCATCGCGCCAAAGGCCATCGTATCGCCGTGTGCAAAGTTCGAGAACCGCAGGATGCCATAGATCAGCGTCACCCCCAAAGCGCCCAGCGCCAACTGGCTGCCATAGGCGATTGCGGGAACAAGAACGAAGTTGGAGAGCGCTACCAGAGCGTTGAGGAAGTCCATTATTCCATGACCTCACATGTACCGATGCTGGATTGAACTGAGAGATCACCGAACGCGTTGTAAATTTGTGAACGTACGCTTCGGCCATCAGGAAACACCGTTATGGTCAATCCTGCGAGTGGTTCCATTGAAGGGATCAGAAAATGCCGTGTCCCGCCAACTCCACTTTGCTCGATTGGGTTGTTTTGAATGGCCGCGTCCAGTTTGATAGGTTTAGAAGATGACGAATAAGCAAGTGTGGATGTTCCAGAAAGCGGACCGGCACTTTCAAGCAAATGGTCGTCAGACCAATCACAATTTAATTCGAATACTTGAGGTAAGGTTTTTGTTGTATCCGTAAGTGCACAATTTGCTGTTAAGCCGATTGCACAAGCCATTGCAGTAATCCTACCCATCTGATTCCTCGGCGCTTGAGTCGCCTTAAACCTGTGCCCTTCTAGTGAACGGGATGTTGAGTCCAAAATCTGCACTTTGGTCACCCCCCCAAGAAACTCTTACGCACTTCGGGGTCGGCCAGCAGTTCCTTGCCCGTGCCGGTATAAGCATTCCGCCCCTGCACCAAAACATATCCCTTGTCGGCGATCTCCAGCGCTTGACGGGCGTTTTGTTCGACCATCAGGATCGGCAGCCCGGTGCGCGAAACCTCGATGATCCGGTCAAACAATTCATCCATCACGATGGGCGAGACACCAGCGGTTGGTTCGTCCAGCATCAGCACCTTGGGTTGAGTCATCAGCGCGCGGCCCACGGCGACCTGTTGGCGTTGGCCGCCTGACAACTCTCCGGCGGCTTGGTTGCGCTTGTCGCGCAGGATGGGGAAGAGGTCATAGACCTGCTCCATCGTCTCAGAAATATCGTCGCGGCGGATGAAAGCGCCCATCTCAAGGTTCTCTTCCACCGTCATTGAGGTGAAGATGTTCGAGGTCTGCGGCACAAAGCCCATCCCCTTGATCACCCGGTCCTGCGGCGACAGGGTGGTGATATCCTCGCCGTCCAGCCGCACCGCGCCTGCGCGGACGTCCAGCATCCCGAACACGGCCTTCATCGCAGTGGATTTGCCTGCTCCGTTGGGGCCGACGATCACGGCAATCTCGCCTTTGTCGACTGCGATGGTGCAATCATGCAGGATGTCTGGCCCTTTGCCGTACCCTCCGGTCATGGTGTCACCAATCAGGAACGGGCCGCCCTCGACCTTGTGCGTCTTACCGCTTTTGCGATGGGCGGGGGTCATGGTGCCGACGCCGTGCGTGTTGGTGATCGAGGCGTCCTTGTTGCCTCTGTCGTCGTGATAGGGATTGTCGCTCACGCCAGCGGTCATGTTTGGGCCTCCAGCTTGTCTTTGTTTTTCAGGCCGGTGCCCAGATAGGCTTCGATCACGTGCTCATTCGCCTTGATCTCGTCCAGAGTACCCTCGGCCAGAACCTTCCCTTCGGCCATACAGATGACCGGGTCGCAGATTTTGCCGATGAAATCCATGTCATGCTCGATGACCACAAAGGTATAGCCGCGTTCCTTGTTCAGACGCAGGATCGTGTCGGCGATGGTCATCAGAAGGGTGCGGTTCACACCCGCGCCGACCTCGTCCAGAAAGACGATCTTGGCGTCGACCATCATGGTGCGGCCCAGTTCCAGCAGCTTCTTTTGACCGCCCGAGACCTGACCTGCCTTGTGATCGGCCAGATGTTCAATGGTCAGGAACTCCAGCACTTCATCGGCCTTGGCGCGCAGCGCGCGTTCCTCATCGGCGATGCGCTTGCGGCCGAACCATGTGTTCCACAGCGATTCACCCGATTGCGCGCCGGGCACCATCATCAGGTTTTCGCGGCACGTCATCGAGGAAAACTCATGCGCGATCTGGAAGGTGCGCAGCAGACCCTTGTGGAACAGCTCGTGCGGGGGCAGGCCGGTGATGTCCTCACCATCCATATGAACCTTGCCGCTGGTCGGCGGCAGAACGCCCGCGATCACATTGAACAGAGTGGTTTTTCCGGCCCCGTTCGGCCCAATCAGACCAGTGATCGAGCCCTTCTGGATTTCCAGCGATGCCCCGTCCACCGCGTGAAACCCGCCGAAATGCTTGTGCACGTCTTCGACGACGATCATTTTTTCCCCTAGCCGCCATTTTCGGCGCTCTTATCGCATCCCCGTTGGCCGGGGTGCGGCCTTTTTTCATTGAAACAGCCCGGACACAAGGCCCGGGCTGCTTGTTCTTATGACCTAATAAGTCTGATCAACGGAAGTTGACGGTCTTGTTCTCGCCGTCGGTGACTTCGATCTCACGATACGAACCCGCGCTTTCACCGGGGCCGATCAGTTCAACACCCGACGCGCCGACATAATCGACGTCCTGACCAGCGGCCAGCAGTTCCAGACCCTTGGCCAGCTCACCGGGATAGATTTTCTCACCCGGAGCGTTGGCGACGTCCATGATCTTGGCGCCATAGTCAGCAGGGTTGGTGGACCCGGCGGCCTGCATTGCCAGCATGAACAGCGCTGCGGCGTCATAGCTTTCAGGCGAATAGGGCGACGAGCCGTCGAAACCAGCGGCTTCGGCCATGGCAAAGTACTTCTCGGCACCTTCACCACCCGAACCGGCGATCTGACCGAACGAGCCGTTCAGGTCGGGGCCGACATTGGCAGGCAGCGAGTCTCCAATCATGCCACCGGGCAGGCCGAACGTGTCGAACGCACCGCTGTCCAGTGCCGACTGAATGATGCCCAGGCCGCCTTGATCCAGATAACCAGCAACGACCAGAATGTCGCCACCGGCCGAGGCCAGCGCGCCAACTTCGGCCGAGTAGTCGGCCTTGCCGTCTTCGTGCGCGGCGACGATGGTGACTTCGCCACCCGATGCCTCGAACGAGGACTGGATCGCGTCCGCCAGACCTTTGCCGTAGTCATTGTTTGTGTAGGTCAGAGCGATCGAGCTGATGCCACGGTCGTTCAGGATGTCGGCCATCACCTGACCTTCGCGCGCATCCGACGGTGCGGTGCGGAAGAACAGGCCGTTGTCTTCCATGGTCGACAGGCCGGGCGAGGTTGCCGACGGCGAGATCATGACCATGCCGTTCGGAATCGCGACGTTCTGCAGGATCGCACCGGTCACGCCCGAGCAGTCGCCGCCGATGATGCCAGCAACACCGTCTGCGATCATGCGTTCGCCGTTCGATGTCGCCAGACCGTTGTCGATGCAGCCAGTGTCAGCGCGGGATGCCGACACGGACGAACCGTCCAGCAGTTTTCCGGATTCGGTGACTTCGGCCATTGCCAGTTCTGCGCCCGATCCCATTGCAGGGGCCAGCGATTCAATCGGTCCGGTAAAGCCAAACAGGACGCCCAGCGTCACGTCTTCGGCCATTGCGGTGCCGGACAGCAGAGCGGTTGCTGCAGTTGCTGTAAGCAGCTTTTTCATATGGTTACTCCCTATTGTGAACGTATTCGTTCTGGGCATGACCCTAGGCAAGCTGTTCCGAAAAGAAAAGTCCTAACGCAAACGTGTTTTTGCGGCCCATAATCCTATTTGTTTTTCTATGGTTGTAGCGGCGTCCCAAAGGTGGAGTTCATGATGTTTCGGTCAATTGCGATTCTGGTTTTGTTGCTGAGTGCGACGACGGTCAGTGCTGACATACTCAAGACTTCGGTTGGTTCTGTGCGGGTGACGCCCCTGGTCGAAGGGTTGGACACGCCTTGGGCGATCGGAGTGTTGCCGGATGGTTCATTCCTTGTCACCGAGCGGGACGGAGAGCTTTTGCATATCGCTGACGGCAGGGCCGAGCGCGTGCGTGGAGTGCCGGACGTGGTCGCCAAAGGGCAGGGCGGCTTGCTGGATGTGACCGTCGCTCGCGACTTCGCCCAGACTCGCGAGGTGTTTCTGACGTTTTCCAAGCGTCAAAAAGGTGGTGCGGGCACCGCCGTGGCGGTCGCGCGACTGTCAGAGAATGGAAAGCGTCTCACGAACCTGCGGGTCATCTTTGAAGCTGTTCCCGGAGGCTCAGGCGGTCGGCATTTTGGTTCTCGGGTCGTGGAAGCGAATGACGGAACCTTGTTTGTCACGATTGGCGATCGTGGTGACCGGCCACAGGCTCAGGACAGGTCGAACCACATCGGCTCGGTCGTCCGAATAAATCGGGATGGCTCGGTGCCCTCTGACAATCCGTTTGTCGGCCAGCCCGATATCAGGCCAGAGATTTGGTCTTTCGGGCACCGAAACCCACAAGGCGCGGGTCTCGATGCGCGAGGGCGTCTGTGGACGTCAGAACATGGTGCGCAGGGCGGAGATGAAGTGAATCTGGTTCTGCCGGGCCGTAACTTTGGCTGGCCTGTGATTTCATACGGAAAGCACTATTCAGGCAAACCAATCGGCGAAGGCACCGCAAAGTCAGGGATGGAGCAGCCAGAGCTTTACTGGGACCCGTCCATCGCACCGTCAGGATTGATGGTCTATTCCGGCAAACTCTGGCCCGAGTGGAAAGGTGACATCTTCGTAGGTTCGCTCAAGTTCAACTATATCGCCCGGCTTGAAGGATCGCCCCTAAAGGAAGTCGAGCAGATCAAAGGAGCCGAGACCGAACGCGTCCGGGACATTGTCGAAGCGCCCGACGGTTCTATCTGGTTTATTTCCGTGGGGCAGGGTGCGGTTTATCGAATGTCGCCAGACGGTTAGACCGACAAGCGACCACCTTGCGCACCACGCTCTCTGTATGGTGTGGTATTGTAATGCGCGCGGTAGCATTTCGAGAAATGCGAGGGACTGGCAAAACCACAGGCCAGCGCCACGTTGATCACGCTCATATCCGTTTGCATCAGCAGGTTACGCGCTTTGTGCAGGCGCAGTTCCATATAATACCGTTTCGGTGACCGGCTGAGATAGCGCCGGAACAGGCGTTCCAACTGCCGGGTCGACATGCCCACATCCTTAGCGAGGATCGAGGGCGAGATCGGTTCCTCGATGTTCTTTTCCATCATCAGGATGACCTGGCTCAGCTTGGGGTGGCGCACGCCGATGCGGGTGGGCGTCGACAGGCGCTGCGTGTCTTGGTCCGTGCGGATCGAAGAATAGATCATCTGGTCGGCCACCGCGTTGGCAAGGTCTTCGCCGTAGTCGTCCGCGATGATTTTCAGCATCAGGTCAATGGATGAAGTCCCGCCCGCCGTGGTCATACGATTGCCGTCAATCTGGAACACGGACTTGGTTAGTTCGACCTCGTCAAACTCCTCAATGAAGCTGTCCGAGTTTTCCCAATGGATCGTGGCGCGTTTTCCATCCAATAGTCCGGCCTTGGCCAGAGTGTAGGCGGCCGTGCACAATCCGCCGATACGCAAGCCGCGACGGGCTTCTCGGCGCACCCAGTTCAGAACCTTTTTGGTCGTCGCGGCCTGAACGTCGACACCGCCGCAAATCAATATGACATCATCACGTTGAAGCTCGACCAAGTCGCTGTCCAGTTTGAATTCCGTCCCAGCCGAGCAGTTTACGGTGTCTCCGCCTTCACCCATGAACGTCCATGAGTAAAGCTGCTTGTCCGCCATTCGGTTTGCAATACGCAGACTGTCCAGCGCCGAAGCGAAGGACAGCAGGGAAAACTTGTCCAGCAGGACAAACACGAAATTCCGAGGGTTAGCCGCAGTGTCTTCCACCGTGACAACTTGGCGTTGCTCTTGCATGGCGAGGTGTCCTTGATTCGGCGCCTTATGACGTTACGTCGGCGACAGATTTGACAGCCACCATGATCAAAGCTTGTTTCCCACGTCAAGAGGCGCAAATCGGATATGGTCACTCTTCCTTGCTTTTTGTATAGAGACGACCTGAGTACTTCAGCGGAGATCAAAGCTATGACCGAGTGGCAAAAAACGAACTGGCGCAACAAGCCCCGGGTTCAGATGCCAGATTATACCGACGCGGCCGCGCTGGCCAAGGTCGAGGCCCAGCTTTCGCAGTATCCTCCGCTGGTTTTTGCGGGCGAAGCACGGCGCTTGAAACAGCATCTGGGCGCTGCTGGACGCGGTGAGGCGTTCTTGCTGCAAGGCGGCGATTGCGCTGAAAGCTTTGAACAATTCAGCGCGGACGCAATTCGCGACACGTTCAAGGTGATGCTGCAGATGGCGATGGTGCTGACATATGGCGCCAAAGTGCCGGTGGTCAAAGTTGGCCGGATGGCCGGGCAGTTTGCCAAGCCGCGCAGCGCCCCGACCGAGGTGGTCGATGGTGTGGAACTGCCAAGCTACCGTGGCGACATCATCAACGAGCTGGCGTTTACACCCGAGGCACGTATCCCGAATCCGGGCAAGATGCTGCAGGCCTATACGCAGGCGGCGGCGACACTAAACCTTTTGCGCGCCTTCTCGACCGGTGGTTTCGCCGATATGAGCATGGTGCATTCGTGGACTTTGGGCTTCACGGATGAACAGGACGTTCAGAAATACTCTGAGATCGCGGACCGGATTCAGGACACGATCGACTTTATGAACGCCGCAGGTATCACAGCCGACACCACGCATGAGTTCTCAACCGTGGAGTTCTACACCAGCCACGAAAGCCTGCTGCTGGAATATGAAGAGGCGCTGACGCGTCTGGATTCGACCTCTGGCAACTGGCTGGCCGGGTCTGGCCACATGATCTGGATCGGCGACCGCACCCGTCAACCCGACGGAGCGCATGTCGAATTCTGCCGGGGTGTATTGAATCCGATTGGTCTGAAATGCGGTCCGACCACGACAGCGGAAGACCTGAAGGTTCTGATGTCCAAGCTGAACCCCGAAAACGAAGAGGGTCGCCTGACCCTGATCGCGCGTTTCGGAGCGGGTAAGGCCGGTGAGCATCTGCCGCGTCTGGTCAAAGCCGTGAAAGAAGAAGGTGCCAAGGTGACATGGGTCTGCGACCCGATGCACGGCAACACCATCAAATCGGCAACGGGCTACAAGACACGCCCGTTCGATTCAGTCCTGCGCGAAGTTCGCGACTTCTTTGGCGTGCACCAGGCCGAGGGCACAATCCCCGGCGGTGTGCATTTTGAGATGACCGGACTGGACGTAACCGAATGCACAGGTGGTGTTCGGGCCGTGACCGAAGAGGATCTGTCGGATCGTTATCACACTGCTTGCGACCCCCGTTTGAACGCGTCGCAATCGTTGGAACTGGCCTTCCTTGTGGCTGAGGAACTGACGAACTTGCGGCGCGACCGCGGAAAACGAGCAGTGAGCTAATCCTGAAAAAAGCGAGCTACGGCTCGCTTTTTTGTTGCCGCGGGGCGGTGTCAGTCCTCGCGTGATACAACCAGTCGCAAATGTGGCTTCTGCTGTTTGAACTCTATCGGTTTTTCAGCAAATCCAGCCGCGACTGGTTCACAGGTCTGCGTCGGCATGTGAGGTGTTGTTGCCGCTCGAACCTTTTGCCAGGACACTTCAAACCGTTTGGGCGTTGCCCCTATCGCTCCGTCGCTGACCAAAACCCCCAAAGCACGGCTTACATCGCCGAGATCGCTTTTGAGCGGCAAGAGGATCATGCGGGCTTGCAGGCGCGTGCGTCCCGGTTTTCCACCGGACTCCAGCGTGAGTTCAGCAATCGCGGGTCCTGCAAAAACCTGTTCCAGAGTGTCGGTGACCTGCGATCGTGCCGAGGGTTCAAAGAAGGTTGTCAGGGGCATGCCGCGAACCTCCATTCCCGCTAGATTGTTCAAATGGCTGCCTGCCAGCCTGTACCGGGCCAGACCGGGCGCTATACGTTCAAGGATGAAGGTGTATTCCAGAATGTTCTCAAGCCCGCGCGGATCAATCTGGGATCGCATGGGCACTCCGTGACCTGTCAACAGTGCGGTCCAATATGCTTCGGCTTGGCGGATGGGCGAAACGCTGCGCCCACTATCAAAGCGATCCATAGAGACGATCTTTCCAAAACTTGACCCGGAACCGTTTCCGAAAAAGGTTTTCATTTCATAACCCTAGCGCCAATTGACCCTGATTTGTCTAAAATGCCAGATAGCGGGGACATATTTGAATAACCAGCCCTGACACGGGTGAGATTGACATGGGTTTCGCCAATCTTGGAGGAATTCTTTAATGAATGGTTAACCTGCCATCGGCAGCGACCAAATCAGCAAACTCTTGCCCTGCGTGCTGTGATGGCATTAGGTGCGGGCAAGAAATTAGAGACGAGCAGCGACGAAAGGGCGGGCATGATCAGATCCATGACTGGGTTTGCCTCGGGCAAAGGGACATTTGGGCCGCATAGCTGGACGTGGGAGTTGCGCAGCGTCAATGGCAAGGGGCTGGACATGCGCGTGCGTGCTCCTGAATGGTTGACCGGCCTCGAGGTTGCTCTGCGTGCGCAAATGTCCAAGGCTCTGAGCCGGGGGAATGTCACGCTGTCCCTGCGATTGAGCCGAGATGAAAGTGCTCCGGAACTTGTCTTGAACGAAGTTGCGATGTCTGCGGCTCTGGATGCTGTGGCCAAGACGCAGCAAATGGCGGCTGCTCGGGACTTGAGCCTGGCCACGCCAAGCCCCGCCGAGCTGATCGCCCTGAAAGGCATGTTGGACGCAGGCAGTGACGTGGATGATCCAGCGCCGTTGGTTAGCCATCTGACCACCGAGTTTTCGGGACTTTTGGCCGAGTTTATTGCGATGCGCGAGGCAGAAGGTCAGGCTCTTTCAAAGATTCTGAACGGTCAGCTAGACCAAGTGGCAGAGTTGACGATTCAGGCCGCAGATTTGGCCGAACAGCGCAAGGACAAGGTTGCGGACTCATTGCGTGAGAACCTAGCGCGCGTCATGGATAACGCGCAGGGTGCCGACCCGGATCGTGTGGCACAGGAATTAGCCCTAATCGCGGTCAAGGCTGATATAACGGAAGAAATCGACCGCCTGAAAGCACATGTCGTAGCGGCGCGGGATTTGCTGGAACTGGACGTTGCGGTTGGCCGAAAGCTCGACTTTCTGATGCAGGAGTTCAACCGAGAGGCAAATACCCTGTGTTCCAAGGCGCAAAGTGCTGATTTGACTTCGGTAGGGCTTGAGTTGAAGGCCGTAATAGATCAGATGCGCGAGCAAGTTCAGAACGTAGAATAACGACAGGAGCGCCAAATGGCGGATCGACGCGGCCTACTCATCATTTTGTCCTCGCCATCCGGTGCAGGGAAATCCACTTTGGCCAAGCGGCTGATGCAGTGGGATACCGATCTGGAGTTTTCGGTCTCGGCGACGACCCGCGCTCCTCGTCCCGGTGAAGAACATGGCCGCGAGTATTTCTTTCTGACAGAGGATGCGTTCAAACAGCAGGTTGCCGAGGGCCAGATGCTGGAACACGCGCATGTTTTCGGAAACTTTTACGGCTCACCCGCCGGGCCGGTCCGCGAGTCGATCAACAGTGGCAAAGACGTTTTGTTCGACGTGGATTGGCAGGGTGAAGTTCAGATCCGTAACTCGGACCTTGGCAAACACGCGCTTTCGATCTTTATCCTGCCGCCATCGATCCCCGAACTGCGCCGTCGGTTGGAAACCCGTGGGCAGGACAGTGCGGACGTGATCGCTAAGCGGATGCTGAAAAGCTGGGACGAGATCAGCCATTGGGGGTACTACGATTACGTTCTGGTCAATGACGATCTGGCGTCGACAGAAGAAAAGCTGAAGACCATCGTCAGCGCCGAACGAATGCGGCGTATCCAGCAACCGAGCCTGCAAAACCACGTTCGCGCGCTACAAAATGAATTCGAGGGCCTGTCATGACCGTTTACGCACTTGGTGAGCATACGCCGCAAATTCACGATGACACATGGGCGGCGCCGGATGCCAACCTGATCGGCAAAGTGGTGATGGAGCAGGGAGCCTCGGTCTGGTTCGGCTGTACCCTTCGCGCCGACCACGAAGAAATTCGCGTCGGTGAAGGCAGCAATGTGCAGGAAAACTGCGTCATGCATGTCGATCCGGGTTTTCCACTGACCATCGGCAAGAATTGCACCATCGGCCACAAGGTCATGTTGCATGGCTGTACGATTGGCGAGAACTCTTTGATCGGAATGGGTGCGATCGTCTTGAACGGGGCGAAGATCGGCAAGAATTGCCTGATCGGGGCAGGGGCTTTGATTACGGAAGGGAAAGAAATCCCCGACAACTCACTTGTTATGGGATCGCCGGGTAAGGTCGTCCGTCAGTTGGATGATGCGGCCGCGCAGAGACTGACCCTAAGCGCCCTGCATTATCAGAGCAACATGCGCAAATTCCGGGACACCATGAAAGCGGTCTGATCGCCGCCAAGGGATTGTTTCCATGTCCAATGACCAACTAATCGAATTTGTCGCGGCCATTCCAATGCCGGCTTTGATGGTTGATCAGACGGAACGCATTATCGCTGCCAATACAGACGCCAAGACGTTGCTTGGTCCGGGTATAGAGGGCAGGCATTTCGCCACCATTCTAAGGCAGCCTCAGGTCATCGAAGCCATGGAGCAGAGCCTTCGAACAAGAGGCCCGGCAAAAACGCGTCATCTGGCGAACGACGGTGCTCAGGACACGACTTTTGAGGTTCAGTGCCGGTATATGAATGGTGTCGGTGCGGTTTCGGGTGGTGCGGTGCTGTCGATCTTTCAGGATGTTACCCATCTGGAACAGGCCGGACAGATGCGCCGCGATTTCGTTGCCAATGTCAGCCACGAGCTGCGCACCCCGCTGACCGCCTTGATGGGGTTCATTGAAACGCTGCGGGGGTCTGCCCGCGACGATGCCGTCGCGCGTGAGCGGTTTTTGCAGATCATGACCGATGAAGCCAACCGCATGAACAGGCTGGTCGGTGACTTGCTTTCGCTGAACCGGGTTGAAAGCGAGGAGCGCATTCGCCCGAAAGAACAGCTAGAGTTGACCGGGTTGTTGCAGTCGATCCTGAACTCTTTGCGTCCGCTTGCCGAAGATGCTGGGGTCGAATTGACACTTGCCGCGTCTCAGGGTCCAGTTTCGTTGCCGGGGGACAGCGATCAACTGCGCCAGGTGTTTACCAACCTGATCGAAAACGGCATCAAATACGGCGGCAGCGGTGGCGTGGTCGAAGTGCGCATTACGTCGTCAGAGCGAGATACCGCGATACGTGGCCCTGCTGTGCGGGTACAGGTCATCGACAAAGGGCCGGGAATCGATGCGACGCATCTGCCGCGCCTGACTGAGCGATTCTATCGCGCCGACAGTCACAGATCGCGCGAACTGGGTGGAACCGGTCTGGGTCTTGCGATTGTGAAACATATCGTAAATCGCCACCGTGGACGGCTGCGCGTTGAAAGTGAACTTGGAAAAGGTTCCGTGTTTACAGTGATTTTGCCGCGTTTATCCAATCCGTTTGCTGAATCCTGACCTCAAAATTTGGTTCTGAAGCCTGCGTTATTTTCCGCTACGTCACTTCCGAACCAAGCAAGGTGTCATAAAAGCGTTACATACCTGTCACAAAAGGCTTACGCGACGCACTTAGGGAAGCGCGCAGGATCATCATGGGGTGATCAAAATCTATCTTTTCAGGGAGACTGAAATGTCCTTTGTAAAACTGTCGGCTTCTGCGCTGGCTATTGCTGCCGTCTCGGCTACAACTGCTGCTGCTCGTGATCAGGTTCAGGTTGCTGGTTCGTCAACTGTCCTGCCTTATGCCTCGATCGTTGCTGAAGCCTTCGGTGAGAACTTTGACTTCCCGACACCAGTTGTTGAATCGGGCGGCTCGTCAGCTGGCCTCAAACGTTTCTGCGAAGGTGTTGGCGAAAACACCATCGACGTTGCCAACGCATCGCGCGCCATCCGTGAAAAAGAAATCGCGGCCTGTGCCGAAAATGGTGTAACCGACATCATCGAAGTTCAGATCGGTTATGACGGCATCGTTTTCGCATCCGACATCAACGGCAACTCGTTCGAGTTCACGCCGGAAGACTGGTACAAAGCCCTGTCCGCGCAGATCGTTGTTGATGGTCAACTGGTCGATAACCCGAACAAAACCTGGGCCGACGTGAACCCCGCGTTCCCTGCGCAGCCGATCGCAGCCTTCATCCCCGGCACCAAGCACGGCACTCGTGAAGTGTTTGAAGACAAGGTGATCCTCGCCGGTTGTGAGCATCTGGGCGATTTCGACGTCTACAAAGCCGCAAATGGCGATGACAAGAAAGCCGCTGAAAAAGCTTGTATCGCACTGCGCACCGATGGTGTTTCGGTCGACATCGATGGCGACTATACTGAAACTCTGGCCCGCATCGACAGCAACAAGGACGGCATCGGCGTCTTTGGCCTGGCCTTCTACGAGAACAACACCGACAAGCTGCAGGTTGCGACCATGTCCGGCATCGTTCCCTCGACTGAATCGATCGCTTCAGGCGAGTACCCGGTTTCGCGCCCGCTGTTCTTCTACGTAAAGAAAGCCCACATCGGCGTGATCCCCGGCCTGAAAGAATATGCTGAGTTCTTCGTCGCAGACGAGGTCGCTGGACCCGACGGCCCGCTGGCCGAGTACGGTCTGGTCTCGGATCCTGAGCTGGCGAAAGTGCAAGATGCTGTCGCGAACGAAACCGTTCTGGGCGGCGGTTCCTAATCTATCTTACGAACGGAACCGGGGCGTATTATTCGCGCCCCGGTTCTTTTTGACTCCACACCTTGCGATACCATCGGAGTTTTCATGACGTTATCCTGGCTGTTACTTTTCCTGCTTGCGCTGGCAGTGATTGGATATTTCACGGGTCGTTCCCGTGCATTGGCAAGTGCGGGCGGAGACGCTCGCGAACTTCATTCACTGCCCTCTTACTACGGCTACAATGTCGCTTTGACAGCATTGGTGCCCGCTTTGGGAGTCCTGATTATCTGGCTTCTGGTTCAGCCGATGATCGTGAACAGCACGGTTTCTGGTCTCATCCCCGAACAGGCAATCCCAGAGGGTTCAGATCGCGGCCTCATCATGAGCGAGGTGCGGCGCGTCGCTGACGGGCTGGAAGGTGCCGTTGCGACCGGTGCAATGACCGAGGCACAAGCGCAGGACGCGAACACGGATATTGAGGAACTAACCTCTACGCTGAAGAACGCTGGGCAGGTTTTGACGCAGGATATCTCTCAGCCGATCCTGATCGCTGCGCAGAAGTACCGCAGTATGACAACCGCCGGTTCTGTCGCCATGCAGATCATCGTTCTTGCTGTTGCGCTGTTGGGTGCGGCCTTCGCCTATATTCGGACGCACAAGGAATTCCGCGCCCGCAACGTGGTGGAGCAGGGTGTTCTGGCGCTGCTGTTGCTGGCTGCGTCCATCGCCATTCTGACGACTGTGGGCATCGTTCTGTCGATGTTCTTTGAGACGCTGAATTTCTTCCAACTGCATTCGTGGAAGGACTTCTTCTTTGGCAGCACATGGGCACCCAACTTCCGTGGCGGGTCCGAGCTGTCGATCCTGCCGCTGTTGTGGGGAACGCTGTATATCTCGGTCATCGCGCTGCTGGTGGCGGTGCCGATTGGCCTGTTTGCCGCGATCTACTTGTCGGAATACGCCTCGGGCGCGACGCGTGCGGTGGCGAAACCGCTGCTTGAGATCCTCGCCGGTATCCCGACCATCGTTTACGGTCTGTTTGCCCTGTTGACGGTCGGCCCCGCGCTGGTTTCGATGTTCGGCGAAGGGGGCGCGCTGGGGGTTGGCTGGATGGCCAGCTCGAACGCAGTGCTGACGGCGGGTCTGGTGATGGGTATCATGCTGATCCCGTTCGTCTCGTCCCTGTCCGACGACATCATCAACGCGGTGCCGCAGTCGATGCGCGATGGCTCGCTTGGGCTGGGTGCCACCAAATCCGAAACCGTGCGTCAGGTGGTTCTGCCTGCCGCGTTGCCCGGGATCGTCGGTGCGATCCTGCTGGCCGCCAGCCGCGCCATTGGCGAAACGATGATCGTGGTAATGGCCGCCGGCGCAATCGCCAAATTTTCAGGAAACCCGTTCGAGGCGATGACGACCATCACAACGCGGATCGTCAGCCAGTTGACCGGCGATACCGATTTTGCCAGCCCTGAAACGCTGGTGGCCTTTGCGCTGGGTCTGACCCTGTTCATCATTACGCTGGGGCTGAACATCTTCGCCCTTTATATCGTGCGCAAATACCGGGAGCAGTACGAATGACCGATATTTCCCAAACCCCAGGCGCTGCTCCTGCTGCGAAGCCCAAAGGTGGCTCGCTGTTTGAGAAAGACGCGCGCACCAAACGCCGCAATGCGGCCGAGGGGCGGTTCAAGCTGTACGGGATTGCCGCCATCGGGATCGGTGTGCTGATGCTGATCGTTTTGGTTACAAACATTGTTACCGCCGGTACGGGCGCGTTCCAGCAGACCTTCCTTGAGCTGAATGTCGAACTGAAAGAAGACAAGCTGGACAAGAAGGGCAACCGCAATATCGAAGACATCAAAAAGGTCTCGACCTTCGGATACGCCCCTCTGATCGCATCGGCGATTGAGGCCGAAGTGCAAGAGCTGGGTATCCAGACAGACCTAAAGCCCAAAGAGATGGGCAAAATCCTGTCCAAGTCAGCGCAGGCGCAGTTGCGGAGCTATGTCCTCGCCAATCCCGACGAGATTGGAAAAACAATCAGCTTCCGCTTTCTGGTTAACAGCCGCGTGGATGGCTACATGAAGGGCCGTGTAACGCGCGAGTCCATCGCCAATGACAAAAGCATCACCACCGCGCAACTGGATTTCGTCGATCAACTGCGGGACGCGGTCGTGCTGTACAAGGCCTTCAATCCCGATTTCATCTTTGGTGCGGACGCGTCCGATCAACGGCCCGAGGCCGCGGGGATCGGTGTGTCGATGCTGGGCTCGCTATTCATGATGTTCGTGGTGCTGGCGCTGGCGTTGCCGATTGGCGTGGCAGCCTCGATCTACCTTGAGGAGTTTGCACCGCAGAACCGGCTGACCGATATTATCGAGGTGAACATCTCGAACCTGGCCGCCGTGCCGTCCATCGTGTTCGGTATTCTGGGTCTGGCCGTGTTCATCAACTATATGCATTTGCCGACCTCGGCACCGCTGGTGGGTGGTCTGGTGCTGACGCTGATGACGCTGCCGACGATCATCATCTCGACCCGCGCATCGCTCAAGGCGGTGCCGCCGTCGATCCGCGATGCAGCGCTTGGGGTAGGGGCTTCCAAAATGCAGGCGGTGTTCCACCATGTGCTGCCGCTGGCTGCGCCGGGTATTCTGACCGGGACCATCATCGGTCTGGCGCAGGCGCTGGGGGAAACCGCGCCGCTGCTGCTGATCGGGATGGTGGGCTTTGTCGCCTCGAACCCGCCCGACGGTCTGGTGGCGGGCTTCCTGTCGCCGAACTCGGCCATGCCAGCGCAGATATACGAATGGTCCAAACGCGCTGACCCGGCCTTTTACGAACGTGCTTGGGGGGGCATCATCATCCTGTTGATCTTCCTCGTGACAATGAACACCATCGCGGTCATCCTGCGCCGCCGCTTTGAACGCCGCTGGTAAGGGGCTTATTATGAACGATATGACACGAGTGGAGAGAACCGTGGACTCCAAAGCTATCAAGATCGCCGCGAACAAGGTTCAGGTCTATTACGGCGACACTCACGCCATCAAAGACGTGAATGTTGAGATCGAAGAAAAGACCGTGACTGCATTCATCGGCCCGTCCGGTTGCGGCAAGTCCACGTTCCTGCGCTGCCTGAACCGGATGAACGACACGATCGACATCTGCCGGGTCGAAGGCGATATCCTGCTGGATGGCGAGGATATCTATGATAAGCGCGTCGATCCCGTACAGCTGCGTGCCAAGGTGGGCATGGTGTTCCAAAAACCGAACCCATTCCCCAAATCGATCTACGACAACGTAGCCTACGGTCCGCGTATCCACGGCCTTGCCAAGAACAAGGCGGAACTGGATGAGATTGTTGAGAAATCCCTACGCCGTGGTGCGATCTGGGATGAGGTCAAAGACCGTCTGGATGCCCCCGGCACCGGCCTTTCCGGTGGTCAGCAGCAGCGTTTGTGCATCGCCCGCGCCGTGGCGACCGAACCCGAAGTTCTGCTGATGGATGAGCCATGCTCGGCCCTGGACCCGATCGCAACCGCGCAGGTCGAGGAGTTGATTGATGAACTGCGCTCACGCTATTCGGTGGTGATCGTGACCCACTCGATGCAGCAGGCCGCGCGGGTCAGCCAGAAAACAGCGTTTTTCCACCTTGGGAACCTCGTCGAGTTTGGCGAGACCGGGCAAATCTTCACCAATCCCGAAGATCCCCGCACCGAAAGCTACATCACCGGCCGGATCGGTTGAGGACAGGTATTAGAACATGACCGAACAACATATTGCATCCGCTTTCGACCGCGATCTCGAAGCGATTCAGGCCCATATCATGAAAATGGGCGGGCTGGTCGAAGCCGCCATCCTGGGCGCCGCACGGTCGCTGGAATCCCGGGACGAGGAGCTGGCCCAACAGGTGCGTCAGGGCGACAAGGCCATCGACGCTCTGGAAGAACTGATCGACGAAGAGACCGCGCGTCTGATTGCTTTGCGCGCGCCCACGGCCAGCGATCTGCGTTTGGTCCTGTCGGTCCTGAAAGTGTCTGGCAACCTTGAACGGATCGGTGACTATGCCAAGAACATCGCAAAGCGGACCACTGTCATAGCCAATGCGGGCGAGATCAACGGCAGCGCTGCGGCTTTGCGCCGAATGGCGCGTGAGGTTGAACTGATGCTGCGGGACGCGCTGGATGCTTATATTCAGCGCGACGCTGAACTGGCCACGGACGTCATCAACCGCGATGAAGAAGTGGACCAGATGTATAACGGCCTGTTCCGCGAATTGCTGACCTTTATGGCGGAAGATCCGCGCAACATTTCATCCTGTATGCACCTGCATTTCATTGCCAAGAACATTGAAAGAATGGGCGACCATGTGACCGCAATCGCCGAGCAGGTCGTTTACCTCGTGACCGGCGAACGCCCGGCAGAGGCGCGGCCGAAGGCTGATATCACTTCGCAATCCGTTTAGGAGTTTTGAGACATGTCCGCTGATCAACCAACCGTGCTGGTTGTCGAGGATGAGCTGGCTCAGCGCGAAGTGCTGGCCTACAACCTCGAGGCAGAAGGATTCAAGGTTTCCAAGGCCGCCAGTGGTGACGAGGCCATGCTGTTGGTCGACGAGGATAACCCGGACATCATTGTTCTGGATTGGATGATGCCGAACCTCAGCGGGATAGAGGTATGTCGAAGGCTGAAATCCCGCCCGGACACGCGGTCAATTCCGATCATTATGCTGTCTGCGCGCTCGGAAGAGGTCGATAAGGTGCGCGGCTTGGAAACGGGCGCGGATGACTATGTGGTCAAGCCGTATTCGGTTGTCGAGTTGATGGCCAGGGTCAGAACTCAGTTGCGTCGGGTACGCCCCGCGACAGTGGGATTGCGGCTGGAATACGACGACATCATTCTGGATTCCGAGACCCACAAGGTCAGCCGCGACAACATGCCGTTGAAACTGGGCCCAACAGAATTCCGCCTGTTAAGCACTTTCATGGAAAAACCGGGTCGTGTCTGGAGCCGTGAACAACTGCTGGACCGTGTCTGGGGGCGCGATATCTATGTCGATACCCGTACGGTTGACGTGCATATCGGTCGGCTACGGAAGGCTTTGACGCAACATGGCGGCAAAGATCCCGTTCGCACGGTGCGAGGAGCAGGCTACGCCTTGGGATGACGTCAGGGCAGGGGGTGCACTCATAAACGTATGAGTTGAACTCATAACATATTGCGAATCTCTTACTGTCATTTCAGCGACCGACAGGTTAGTTTGCGCCCAAGAAAATTGAGCGGAGACAGACCATGAACGCCCCTGATACAAAGCCGACCCTGCGTGCCAAAGATGCTCCGGACTTGGGTCAATTCGCTTGGGACGATCCGTTCCGTCTGTCAGATCAGTTGACAGAAGACGAGCGTATGATCGCGGCAAGTGCACAGGCATACGCACAAGAAAAGCTTCAACCAAGGGTTACAGACGCGTTTCAAAACGAAGAAACCGATCCTGAAATCTTTCGGGAAATGGGTGAAATGGGTCTTTTGGGAACCACTATCCCCGAAGAATACGGTGGATTGGGCGGCGGATACGTGTCGTATGGTTTGGTCGCCCGCGAGGTCGAGCGCGTGGATTCCGGTTATCGGTCGATGATGTCGGTCCAAAGCTCGTTGGTCATGTACCCGATCTATGCATATGGCAGCGAAGAACAGCGCCGGAAATACCTGCCCAAGCTTGCCAGCGGAGAATGGATTGGTTGTTTCGGGTTGACCGAACCGGACGCCGGTTCTGATCCGGCGGGTATGAAAACCCGAGCCGAGAAGATTGACGGCGGCTATCGGTTGACTGGCAGCAAAATGTGGATCTCGAACTCTCCGATTGCGGATGTCTTCGTGATCTGGGCCAAGTCCGATGCGCACGATGGTAAAATTCGTGGGTTCGTTCTGGACAAAGGTCTCAAGGGCCTGAGTGCTCCGAAAATCCAAAACAAGATGAGTTTGCGCGCGTCGATCACTGGCGAGATCGTTTTGGATTGTGTCGAGGTGGGCGAGGGCGCGTTGCTGCCTCATGTTCAAGGTTTGAAAGGCCCGTTTGGGTGTCTGAACCGCGCTCGGTACGGAATTAGCTGGGGTGTCATGGGCGCGGCCGAAGCGTGCTGGCACGGTGCACGTCAATACGGGCTGGATCGGAAACAGTTCAACAAGCCTTTGGCGCAAACTCAACTGTTCCAGCGCAAGCTGGCTGACATGCAGACCGAGATTGCTTTGGGCTTGCAAGGAAGTTTGCGCGTTGGCCGTCTGATGGATCAGGCCGATGCCGCGCCCGAGATGATCTCTATTGTCAAACGCAACAATTGCGGCAAGGCGCTTGAAATCGCGCGCATGGCCCGAGACATGCACGGCGGCAACGGTATCTCGCTGGAATTCCAGGTGATCCGGCACATGGTCAATCTTGAAACTGTGAACACCTATGAAGGCACGCATGACGTCCATGCGTTGATCCTGGGACGGGCACAGACTGGATTACAGGCGTTTTACTGATCCCATCAATAAGTCGCATAATCGGTATTATGGTAAAAAATGTGATTAGCTAACTTTAGCTTTTCACGTTTAACCAGTGCTTTAGGATTACTTCCTGAACACAATGCCGAGGTGAAAAATGGAACTGCGCGGAAAAACGATTGTTGTCACTGGCGCCGCTGGTGGCATCGGCAAAGGTCTTGCAGAACGCTTTGCTCGTGAAAACGCGACTGTAGTTTGCGCGGACATTGATCAAGCTGGTGCAGACGCCATAGCTCAATCAATCGGTGGACACTCGTTTCGTTGCGATGTTTCGCGCGAAGACGATGTGAAGAACCTGATCGAAGACGTTGAAAAAAATATCGGTTCTATAGATCTGTTCTGCGCGAATGCCGGCATCCTGACGCTTGGCGGTCTGGATGTGCCTGACGAAGAATGGGACCGGATTTGGAAAATAAACGTCATGTCCCATGTTTGGGCAGCGCGTCATCTTGTGCCTCGCATGATTGCGCGCGGTGGCGGTTATTTTCTGACAACGGCTTCGGCTGCGGGACTATTGAATCAGCCCGGTGCCGCGCCCTATGGGGTGACTAAGCACGCGGCCGTTGGGTTCGCAGAGTGGCTTTCTTTGACGTATGGCCACAAGGGGCTGTGTGTATCCGTCCTATGTCCGCAGGCAGTTCGCTCGGAAATGACGCGCGGACACGAAGAGTCCGTCGCTTCGATTGACGGAATGCTTGAACCGGAAGACGTCGCCGAAGCGTGCGTCAAAGCAATTCAAGCGGAACAGTTTTTGATCCTTCCGCATCCCGAAGTTCTGAACTACATGCAGGTCAAAGCTGGCGACTACGAGCGCTGGTTAGGCGGGATGCGTGTGTTAAATCAGAAGTTTATCGAAGGAAATTAACCGGATTTCTGCGTTTTCCGCATCAACCCTTCCTGGGCGACCGATGCGACCAGAGTTCCGTCTTCCGAGTATATCGAGCCACGATTAAAGTTGCGCCCTCGTCCGGTCCAGGGTGCATCCATCGCGTACATGTGCCATTTCTCAAAACGTACCGGAGCATGAAACCATAGCGCATGATCCAGGCTCGCGCCGTTGACATCCCCCGAGAACCAGCTCAGCCCGTGTGGGCGCAAGCCAGAGCTTAGCAAGTACATGTCCGAGGCATATGTCAAAAGCAATTGTTGTGTAACTTCATCGACTTGTGATGCGGCATTCATGCGAAACCAGATTTGATTTCGGTCATCTGATTGTTCGGGTGTCAACGGGTGTAAATGACTGGCTTCGCGAACTTCTATTGGTCGTTCTCGTTTCAGTTCGCCGTGCAGTTTGGCTGGGACTTCGTCAAGATACCTGTCGCGCAGCTCGTCTCGCGAAGGGTATTTTTCGGGCTTTTCAAGGCTTGGCATAGCGTGCTGATGATCCCAGCCTTCATCCATCACATGAAACGAAGCGGACATGTTCAGTATTTGTTTTCCATGCTGTATCGCGACAACACGCCGGGTCGTGAAGGAACCTCCATCTCGTGCCCTATCCACTTGATAAATAACGGGAATGGATGGATCGCCAGGTCGAATAAAATACGCGTGCAAAGAGTGGCACAGCCTGTCGTCAACGGTACGGTACGCAGCCGCAAGCGCCTGAGCGACCACCTGCCCGCCAAATATTCTCGTGGGGGTTTCACCGCCTGAACCGACACCGCGATACAGGTCAACTTCAAGCCTTTCGACGTTCAAAAGGTCAAGAAGGATGCGTTCTGCCTCAGTCATGCGGTGTCTCCGGCTGTGTGTTGGAAGGGGCCTATCAGCACAGTCCCGGTCATTCAATCATTGCCCCATGTACAAGAGCCTTCAATTCGGAACGCGATGGGTAAGAACTGGAAGGTGACAGTTGGGTGAAAAATACGACAGTCAGGTCATTTACCCGATCAATCCAAAAGAAAGTCGAGGCCATACCACCCCAACTGTAATCTCCGATGGACCCCGGAGTGCGCGTCCTGCCGGGGTTCAACACGACCGCTCCACCAAGACCGAAACCCGTCCCCTCCATTGGTTGTTCGGCAAAACTCTGAGGCCCCATGGATGCAATGTCTCCGGGTAAGTGGTTTTGCATCATGTAATCGACGGTCTTTGGCCCCAGTAAGCGGTGACCGTTGCCCTGCCCCCGATTACGAAGCATCTCGGCAAACTTGGCGTAGTCGTCGATGGTTCCCACCAGCCCTCCACCGCCTGAAAAGGTCGTTGCATGCTCGAAAGGGGATTTTCCGAGGTGATCTACCAACCGCAGGGTTTGGGCTCCCTTCTCGGCCGAGTTCAGCGCCATCGCGTCCCCGGACAGCGGCGTGTACAGGGACGCAAACCGATCCCCTGCCCCGACAGACACCGAAAAGTCTGTTTCCTCAATCCCCAGCGGTTCAAATATCTGCGTGCGGAAGAACTGGTCGAGTGTCTGGCCGGACACGACTTCGATAACGCGACCCAATACGTCAATTCCAACGGAGTATTCCCAGCGGGTTCCGGGTTGAAACGCCAGTGGCAGCTTTGCAAGATCAAAAACGCGGTCCTTCAAAAGCCCCTGCCTTGGTCCGAAGATCATGTCCTGATCATCCATAGCCGCCGGCAGCACTCCGGGATTGAAAGGATAACTGAAGCCGCTTGTGTGGGTCAGGATTTGATGCAGCGTCGGAGGTGTCGATGCCTCAGTCTGATCTATCCGCGACGCGCCTTTGATCAGGGCGCGTGCATTTTTGAATTCAGGAATAAAATCAGATACCTGCGCGTCAAGATGAAACAAGCCACGCTCGGCCAGAATCATAAGGGCGGCTGATGTCACAGGTTTTGTCATCGAGTATATTCGGGCGATCGTATCGCGTTCAAATGGCAGTTTGTTTTCAACACTTCTGAGGCCCGCCGAGTGGAAGAACACCTCAGATCCACGATGCAGAACCAACAATGAACTACCCGCGTATTTTTCTTCGTCAACATAGCGCTGCATCCAATCACGGATACGGTCCAGCCGCGTTTCATCAAATTTCATCTGACTGCCCATCGGTTCTTGAAAACTTTGAATGTATCGACGTGACTTTGCGATCCCTTGAGCCAAAATGACAGAGAAAACGGCGTTTTCTCCCATTGTCGTACTTTGATCGCGGCCACCTGCTACAATGTTAGAGAAAGAGAATCGGTTCGTCGTGGCGAGTGTGTGGTTGAAAACTGCCATTTGGGGAGAAGAAGATGCCGCAAGCCGTAGATTTCTTTTATGATTTTTGCAGTCCCAACGCGTTTCTAGCGCACAAGGTCCTGCCTGACGTTGCCGCTCGGCACGGGGTCGAGATCAACTATGTTCCGGTGCTATTGGCTACGGTTTTCAAGGCAACGCATAATCAGAACCCGTTTCAGGCGTTTTCAGAAATCCGTCAAAAGTCTGCTTATCTGACCCATGACCTTCATCGGTATGCCAGACGCCGTGGGCTTAGCTTCCATATGAGTCCGCACTATCCGGTCAATACCAAGTTTGCGATGCGCGGCGCTATATTCGCGCGTGGAAAGGCGTGGGAAAACAATTATGTAGATGCCATATTTGATGCAATCTGGGTTCACGGTCAGAAAGTTGATGAGATCAATGTTCTAGCAGATATCCTGCAAGAGAACGAATTGCCGGTTCGTAAACTCCGAGAAGCTATGACCGGAGTTGAGGTGAAGCAGCGGCTCAAGGATCAGACGAAAGCCGCTGTTAGAAAAGGCGTATTTGGCGTGCCTACCTTTTTCGCAGGTTCCGAGATGTTCTTTGGCAAAAACAGCCTTGGGAACTTGGAGCTTGAGCTGCCAAGTTCATCCTGATCAATTGTTTTCGGCCGAAACCAGAGCGGCCAGGCCGTGCTGAGCGAACATCGGGACGAATGCCCCTAGCCTTTGCGCACGCTTCGGATCAGAAGCATTTCCATCCAGAGAACGTTTATAAACCCCCTGTAGGATGGCGGCCATGCGGAAGAAGTTGAAGGCCAGGTAGAACCCGAAATTGTCGATCCCGGAAATACCCCTTCTTTGACAATACTTATCGATAAACTCCTGATCTGACGGCAAACCCAAGGAAGCCCGATCGATGCCTGCCAGTCCTCGTCCCTCTTTTCCCGGTGGCATCTGCCATTGCATTATGACGGCTGCCAGATCGGCGTAAGGGTGGCCGATGGTCGACAATTCCCAATCCAGAACACCGATGCAGCGGGTTCCGTTTTGTTCAAACATCATGTTGTCGATCCGATAGTCACCGTGAACCAGAGTTCGCTGACCGTCATCTGCGGGGATCGCGCTTTCCAACTTTGTGATTAGCGTGTCCATATCCTCAATGGTTCTAGTTTCCGAGGCCCGGTATTGTTTTGTCCACCGTGCGACCTGACGCTCAAAATAGTTCCCTGGCGGCCCGAAGTCCGAAAGCCCGACAGCATCAACGTCAACCATATGCAACTCTGCCAACACGCGGTTCATCTCATCAAACACGTCAGTTCGGGTCTGATTTGTCTCACCGTCCATGGTCGGCTCAAGGAAACTGCGCCCTTCGAGTCGTTCCATTATGTAAAATGCAGAGCCGATGACGTTGTCATCCTCGCACAGAAGATACATCTTTGGCACGGGCACGTTGCTTTCGACAAGCGCGCTTTGAACGCGAAACTCGCGGTCAACCGCGTGGGCCGATTTCAGCAGAACCCCTGGTGGCTTGCGGCGCAGAACGTATGACTTCGCCGGTGTCCGCAGCTCGAACGTGGGATTAGACTGTCCGACGTCGAACTTTGTTGCGTCCAGCGGCCCTTGATAGCCCTCAAGATGAGCGTTCAGGTAGCTGTCCACCGCTGTCAGGTCCAGATTTGCTTTGTCCGTCATTCCTGTTCCCATTGCAGCGCGTTCCTATTGTGCCCCGGCAAAAATATTTCCAGCCGTCACGACATTTATGCCGCCCGAAACCGGTATGACAGCGCCGGTAACATAACTTCCCCCGCGGCCGCACAGAAACAGCATGCAGCCAGCAATATCTTCATCACAACCAACGCGGCCCAGAGGGACGGTTTTGCCTACTTTTTTCCGCAGCGTCTCATCCCCTGTCGCAAACGCCGTCATACGAGAGACAAACGGACCCGGTGCCAGCGCGTTTACGGTGATATTATAGGGAGACAGCTCTTTCGCCATGATTTTTGTAAGATGCAGCACAGCCGCCTTTGAGGCCGCGTAACTGTAGGCACCGTCACCCATCGGGACCTCACCCATCACCGACCCGACATTGACAACGCGCGCCGGATCGTCTGCGGAACCTGACTTCATAAGTATGGGCAGAAGTTTCTGAGTTAGATCGAAAATTCCGGCAACGTTGACGGACATCACCTTGTCCCAGGCTTCGTATGGAAACTGGCCCATCGGCGCACCCCAGGATACACCAGCGTTATTCATTAGAATATCAAGGCGATCTGTCCGGTTGTTAATCTCGGAAACCATGGCCTCTACGCCTTCTTTGGTTCCAACGTCCCCTCCGAAACCTTCGGCGCTGCCAGGAGCATCCAGTGCGTTCAACTCGTCGGCCACTGCTTCGCAGGCTTCGCTTTTACGAGAGGCAATCAGAACATGCGCGCCTGCCCTTACCAGAGCTTCAGCGGCCATTCGCCCTATTCCTGTTGCACCGCCAGTGACGAGTGCGGTTTTACCCTGCAGCGAAAATAACGTTTCGGGGGTCATGGTTTTTACCTCGGTGTTTTCAGTATGGCGCGCATAAGTCGAGATTCCCTCCAGCCTTGCACCCTTCACTAAAGTGCGCGGAGTTGGTTTCTTGACAACAGTTTCTGCGGCGCCAAAGTTCCTCCTGACCGAATAACAGGGATAACGGAACCAACATGCAAGCATTACTCAGCGTCGCTCCTGGGGGACCAGAAACTTTGGAACTGACCACCCTGCCCGACCCGGAACCCAAGAAGGGTGAATTGCTGGTTGGGATTCGGGCCGCAGGCGTGAATTTTCCTGATACCCTGATGATCCGGGACCTGTATCAGATCAAGCCACCCAGACCATTTGCGCCGGGCGGAGAGATCGCGGGCGAAGTGCTGGCGGTCGGCGAAGGTGTTACCGGATTCGACGTGGGTGATCGTGTTTTGGCGCTGACTGGCCACGGAGGGTTCGCAACTCGTCTGCGGATCAAAGCTGCCACTGCGGTCAAATTTCCTGCGTCAATGCCTTTTGAGGACGCGGCGTGTTTCATTTTTACCTACGGCACGTCTTACCACGCGCTCAAGGACCGCGCGAACGTTCAGGCGGATGAAACCGTCCTGATACTGGGCGCTGCCGGTGGCGTCGGTACTGCCGCCATCGAATTGAGCAAGGCTATGGGCGCCAGGGTGATCGCCGCAGTTTCATCTGACGAAAAAGCAGAGTTCTGCCGCCAGATCGGAGCGGATGAAACCATCGTGTATTCGCACACGATGGACCGGGATGCGCAAAAGGCATTGTCTTCTGAAATCAAGACTTTGGCCGGACCTAACGGAGTCGATGTCGTCTACGACGCTGTGGGTGGAGACTATGCCGAACCTGCACTGCGCAGTATGGCGTGGAATGGCCGGTATCTGGTTGTTGGGTTCCCGGCAGGTATTCCCAAGATTCCGCTTAATCTGCCACTGCTCAAAGGCTGTCAGATTGTTGGCGTTTTCTGGGGCGCTTCGGTTTTTCGTGACCCGTCCGGGCACGCAGAAAATGTCAAAGAATTGTTCGACTTATACGGCAAGGGCGCGATCAGACCGCAGATCAGCGCAAAGTTTCCACTGGACCGTGCCGCCGAAGCGCTGACGATGTTGGCGGATCGAACAGCCCTGGGCAAAGTGGTGATTTCAATGCCGGAAAACTCGTGAGATCGAAATCTGAGCTGAACAAAGACGGCGTGCGGGGTGTTTCTCGTGCGCTTGAAATTTGCGCCGGTGGTAGACATCCCCACCTTTTCGCGTTTATGAACCTGTAAACGGGAACAGTGAGAAAATGCACAAAGCTCTGATTTTAAACGGCCCGAACCTCAATCTTCTGGGTACTCGGCAGCCAAAGGTTTACGGCAGCACGACACTGGAGATGGTCGAGCATTTGTGCGTGAAACACGGCAAATCTGTTGGTCTGGACGTGTCTCATTTTCAATCAAACCACGAAGGTCAGTTGATTGATGCAATTCACGTGGCCAAGGACACCCAACACGGCATCGTCCTGAACGCCGGGGCGTACACGCATACGTCTATCGCGCTAATGGACGCCATTGCGTCGGTGGAGTTGCCAGTGGTGGAAGTGCACTTGTCCAACATCCACGCGCGTGAGAGCTTTCGACACGCCTCGTATATTGCGCGCGTGGCGATCGGGCAAATTTGCGGTTTCGGGGCGCAAAGCTATGTGTTGGCTCTGGATGCGTTGTCCGCTCACTTGAACGCAAGGGCTTCTGCATGAAGCTGCATGAGTATCTCCATTTCCTCAGTTATACCAAAACGCTCGAGGAACTTTGGGACGCTCATTGCAGGCAAATGGCCGAGTATGGTTTTCACCGGCTGCTCTACGGTTTCACACGCTTTAGGACTGAAACGTCGCTGGGCGATCCAGAGGACTTCGTAATTCTGACCAACCACGGCAAGGACTACTTGGATGGGTTCCTGCGGGACGGCCTGTATTTCAACGCTCCGATGTTGAAATGGGCTTTGCAGAACGAAGGTGCCGCTAGTTGGAAAATTACACAGGACATGATGGTGGACGGAACCCTTACGGAACACGAACGCAAAGTTGTCGAGTTCAATCGTTCCAAGGGTGTTGTGGCTGGTTATACCGTCAGCTTCAATTCGGTTTCGATGCGCTCAAAGGGCGCGATTTCACTGTCTGGCTGCGGTTCGCGCACTCAGGAAGAAGTTGACGAGGTGTGGGCCGAGCATGGCGAAGACATCCTGTTGATGAACAACGTCGCGCATCTCAAGATTTTGACCCTGCCTTACAATGCCCCTAACCGTGCGCTGACCAAGCGGCAGCGCGAGGCGCTGGAATGGGTCGGCGACGGGAAGACGACACAGGACATTGCCCTGCTGATGGGGCTGACTGCAGCGACGGTTGAAAAGCATCTGAGGCTCGCGCGAGAGTCGTTGGCGGTGGAAACGACGGCTCAGGCTGTGCTCAAGGCGTCATTGCAGAACCAGATGTTCATCATGGAAGCGTAACGGGCCAAATTTTGACGCTGCTCTGCGTCAATTTACCTTAGGTAAGGAAAACATGACTTCCCGAATCTGAGCATTTGGTTGCACAGTGTTAATGTTCCGTGAGTGGTGGCTTTAGCCTGGGAACGTTTGGTCGGATCTTTGCAATAACAAAGCTCTCTGATCGCTCTGGCACAGGGGCGTCTATTCGTCCACGTACCTATGTCGGAAATCATGGGGGGCCTCAACCATCCCCATCATGCGGGGCCCCTCATTCTATCCAATGAGTATTGGACACTTCGGTGTCCTTTTTTATTTGCGCAAACAAAAGGCCGGCTACGCAGTGCGTGGCCGGCCTTTGTGATGAACTCAGAACCCAAACGGGATCTGAGATCGAATTTAGCCCTGAGCGGCTTTGGCAACTTCGGCTGCGAAGTCTTCTTTTTCGACAACGATGCCTTCGCCAACTTCCAGACGGATAAAGCCGGTGATGGTTGCGCCAGCTTCTTTCGCGGCCGCTTCAACGGTCAGATCAGGGTTCACAACGAACTGCTGGTTCAGCAGGGTCGATTCCGCCACGAATTTCTTCATGCGGCCTTCGATCATCTTCTCGATCACCTGCTCCGGCTTGCCGGATTCGCGGGCGATGTCCATCTGAACCTGCTTTTCCTTCTCGACAACAGCCGAGTCCATGTCCGCCTCGGACAGAGCTGCCGGGTTCACAGCCGCGATATGCATCGCAATCTGCTTACCGATCGTTTCGTCACCACCGGTCAGAGCAACCAGAACGCCGATTTTACCCATGCCGTTGGTTGCAGCATTGTGGACGTAGGACACAACGGTGTCGCCCGACAGCTTGGCCATACGACGCACCGACATGTTTTCGCCAATGGTTGCGATCTTGTCGGTCAGAGTGTCCGCGACGTTCTTGCCGCCCAGATCAGCAGCCAGCAGAGCTTCGACATTGTCGACGCCTTCGGCTGCGTATGCGATCTTGCCGACCATTTCTTGGAATTCGGCGTTTTTCGCGACGAAATCAGTTTCCGAGTTTACTTCGACTGCAACACCGTTGCCGCCATTGACGTGGACTGCAACCAGACCTTCGGCTGCGGTACGACCCGATTTCTTGGCTGCTTTTGCAAGACCCTTGGTGCGCAGCCAGTCAACGGCTTCTTCCATGTTGCCGCCGGTTTCGGTCAGCGCTTTTTTCGCGTCCATCATGCCTGCGCCGGTCGAGTCGCGCAGTTCTTTTACCATTGCTGCTGTGATTGCCATCTTTTGGCTCTCCTCAATTCAAACGGAATTGGGGCAGGTCATACCCTGCCCCATATGTCATTTACGTGACGGGCAGCTTACGCTTCGGCAGGGGTTTCTGCGTCGGCGGGCGCTTCTTCTGCAACGGCTTCTTCAACCGGAGCTTCTTCAAACTCACCCAGGTCAACACCTGCGGCGCCCAGCTGGGCGGTCATACCGTCCAGAGCGGCACGAGCGGCCAGGTCGCAGTACAGCGAGATCGCGCGGGCTGCGTCGTCGTTGCCGGGGATGATGTAGTCTACACCATCGGGCGAGCAGTTGGTGTCGACAATAGCCACAACCGGGATGCCCAGCTTGTTGGCTTCGGCGATGGCCAGTGCTTCTTTTTTGACGTCGATGACGAACAGCAGGTCAGGAACGCCGCCCATCTCGCGGATACCGCCCAGCGACGCTTGCAGCTTCTGCTGGTCACGCTCCATGCCCAGACGCTCTTTCTTGGTCAGGCCTTCTGCGCCGGATTCCATGGCTTCGTCGATCTGGTTCAGACGGTTGATTGACTGGGAAACGGTTTTCCAGTTGGTCAGCGTGCCGCCCAGCCAGCGGTGGTTCATGTAGTACTGAGCCGACTTTTCAGCCGCTTCAGCGATCGGGCCAGCGGCCTGACGCTTGGTACCAACGAACAGAACGCGGCCACCTTTTGCGACGGTGTCACGAACGGCCTGCAGAGCCTGATCCAGCATCGGAACGGTCTGGGTCAGATCCATGATGTGGATGCCATTGCGCGAGCCGTAGATGAACGGGCCCATGCGGGGATTCCAACGCTGTGTCTGGTGACCAAAGTGAACGCCAGCTTCCAGCAGCTGACGCATGGTGAACTCGGGAAGAGCCATGCTATTTTCCTTTTCCGGTTTACGCCTGGGCGGGGGTGAAAGAAGCGGATGCTCCAACCGGCGGTCTTGATGAGGATGTCTCCCTCAAAAAGGCCAAACCCCGCCTGCGGGTTTAATGGCGCGCGTATACGGCAGGTTTAGAAGCAGCGCAAGAGGCTTTTGCCCTTATTTTTCAAGCTGCGCCAGACTATGCGCATGACGGACCGCAGCTTCGCAATGAGCAGCCAGTTCTTTGCGGTTGGCAAAGTCGCTGACCTTGGCCGGAGCGTGATAGATCAGCTCGATCGACCCCTGTCGCCGTGCCCCGAGTGTTTTCAGCAGGTGCGGTCCAAAATCCATGTCGCCCCACCATCCGTAAAACCTGTTCGGCTCGCCTTGAGGTGCATGATAGACAACTGAAACCGGCTGCACGTACATGAAATCACGCAGTTCATCGGTAAAGAACGCGGCAAAGAGCGTTGTTTTGAAAGGTAAAACGCGCAGACCATCCGTCGAGGTTCCTTCCGGAAAGAACAGCAACTTGTGACCGGCGGTCAAACGTTCTTGAAACAGAAGAGTCTGTTCGCGCGCTTTCTTGCGATCCCGTTCAATGAAAACCGTGCCGGTTGCGCGGGCGAGCCATCCGATACCGGGCCATTTTGCGACCTCTGCTTTCGACACGAAATACACTCTTTTGCGCGCATTCAGCGAAAAGATGTCCAACCAGGATGAGTGATTTGCCACAACCGCCCCGCGTTGCGTCATCAACTCACCTGATGTTTCAAAGCCAATGCCAAGAATACGCAGTGCATTTCGGCAGACGAACTGCGTGATGAACGGAGTTACCGGGCGGTGCAGTCCAAAGAAGGGAATTTCAATCAGACGAATGACAAGCAGGATGGTTAAACCACCAAGCAGCAAAACGATCAAAGGTACACCACGCAGGATCGCAAGTGCCCAGCCCGAAATGCCGAGCTCGATGGGGTCTGGGGCATCTTCGCTGTGCCAGGACGAGTCACTCAACGCTTTAAGCTCCGCTATAAATACGCCGTTGGCGTTCGTTCATGCGCGCCGTATCGAGGATCAGGCACACGTCCGTAGTGTTAAAGGCGTGGTCAATGAACGCCCCCTCGCCCACGAACCCGCCCAGCCGCAGATAGGCTTTGATCAAGGCGGGCACCTGAACCATAGCCGCGCGGCGGTCCAGCGCGTCCGGGGCGACCAGATCCATCGACTCAAACACTTCGGGCTGCGCCCGGACCCTTAGGTCTGGCGGGGCGAGATGGTTGTGATGCAGCATGGACAGAGGCTGCGCCAGAGCCTGCACATCGGTGCCGTGAAAACTGGCAACACCGAACAGCACCTCGATCTGGCGCTCTGCCACATAGGTCGCCAGACCATTCCACAGATGATACATCGCCGTACCGCCGCGATAGTCGGGATGAAGGCAGGACCGCCCCAGTTCCAACAGCTTGCGCCCGCTGTCTTTCAGGACAGTCACATCATATTCGTCTTCGGAATAAAATTGCCCCAATTCTGCGGCACGTTCGCCCGGTAACAGCCTGTAAACGCCTACAGTTTCGCCTGTCTGGTCGTCGATCGCCAGCATGTGGTCGAAATAGGGGTCGAACTTGTCCCGCTCAAGCCCGGCGTCGTGGTCCACCATCTCTCCGCCGCCGCCCAGCTCGCGTACGAAAACGTTATAGCGAAGCCGTTGCGCTGCGTGCAGTTCGGCGTCGGTCTCGGCGAGTTTGACGGTGAAGGATGGGCCTGCGTCCGGCATCTGAGGTTCCGTGTTGTTTCAGGGCTGATACCGCAGGTGCCGGGGGGATGGCAACATAAGGCGCGAGCGACCGCGCGTTAACCTTTCCTAAACCAGTTTCACGGATCAAAGACAGGCATCAGGGCGATGCGCGATCCGTCAATCACCACTTTCCCCTGCTCGCGGAAGTTTACGGTGATCTTGCCGCCGATATTGGACTGCACTTGTCCAATGCCCCAATCGGGGAAATCAGGGTGGCGGACATACATGCCCGGTGCAAGAATGGCATTGAGGTCTGACATGACTGGGCTCCGGGTCCGGCGGCAGATACAGCAGGAGGTACGCATGAGCGCTACAGACGTCAACCTGGTCGAGCTGATCGGCTCGCGCATCTGTCACGATCTTATCAGCCCAATCGGGGCGATCACCAACGGTCTGGAACTGCTTGAGATGGTTGGCGGCACTCAAGGTCCCGAGATGGAGCTGATCGCAGGCAGTGTCGGCAGCGCCGGGGCGCGAATACGCTTTTTTCGAGTGGCCTTCGGGTCCGCAGGTGAACAGCCCCTTGGGCGGGCTGAAGTGGCAGAGCTGCTGAAGGATGTGGAAAAAGCAGGCCGGGTGCGAGTCAACTGGAACCTGACCGAGGCGGTGCCCCGAAATCAGGTCAAATTAGCGTTTTTGGCCTTGATGTGTTGTGAAAGCGCAATGCCATTTGGTGGAGACGTGACCATCTTGGGTGATGGCCGCAACTGGTCGGTAACTGGCGTCGGCGACAAGTTGAACCTAGACAGCGATCTTTGGAAAAACCTGCCGACGGGCCGTTTCTCAAACAAAGTAACCCCGGCGCATGTGCAGTTCGCCCTTCTACCGGACGCAGCGGTCGCTTTGGGGCGGCGGGTTGCTGTGGATACCACCTCAACCCGCATCGTGATCCGGTTCTAGTCGCGGACAGTCCCGTTCCCGCGGACCAGATATTTGAAACTGGTTAGCTGAGCCGCACCAACCGGACCACGCGCATGCATTTTGCCTGTGGCAATCCCGATTTCGGCGCCCATTCCGAACTCCCCACCATCGGCGAATTGGGTCGAGGCGTTGTGCATTAGAATCGCGCTGTCGAGACGTTCAAAGAACCGATCTGCAGCGGCCTGATCCTCGGTGATGATGCAATCCGTATGGTTCGAGCCGAATTCACGGATGTGAGCGATTGCATCATCGATGCCCTGCACGGGTTTGGCGGCAATGATGCTGTCCAGGAACTCTTTGCCCCAATCCTCAGCGGTTGCGTCAATAGTACCCGGGGTAGCCAGAGAGCCCTCTGCGTGAACCTCGACACCTGCCGCCAGTAGTGCTTGGATAACGCTTTGACCCAATGTCTCGGCGATATCTTCATGAACGAGCAGGCATTCTGCAGCACCGCAAATTCCAGTGCGCCGCGTTTTGGCGTTCAGGACAACATCCAGCGTTTTCTGCAATTCTGCGGCTTTGTCGACATAGATGTGCACGATCCCTTCGAGATGCGCAAAGACCGGTACGCGGGCTTCCCGTTGCACCAGCCCTACCAGCCCTTTACCGCCACGAGGGACAATCACGTCGACATAGTCGGTCATCCGTAATAATTCCTGCACAGCCGCCCTATCCCGTGTGGGGACCAACTGAATGGCGTCTTCGGGCAGGTTTGCGGCCTTCAACCCTTCGACCAGACAGGCATGGATTGCGCCCGAAGAGTGAAAGCTCTCGGACCCACCGCGCAGGATCACGGCATTCCCTGATTTCAGACAAAGGGCGCCGGCATCTGCCGTTACGTTCGGGCGGCTTTCATAGATCACACCGATAACGCCAAGCGGTGTGCGCACGCGTTGAATGTTGAGGCCGGACGCCATGTCCCATTCGGAAAGAACCTCTCCGACCGGGTCAGTCTGATCAGCCACTGTGCGCAGCCCATCGACCATGCCCTGTACGCGGGCTTCGTCCAGCATCAGACGGTCCATCATGGCCGGGCTCAAACCCTTTTCGCGCCCGAACTCTAGGTCTTTTTTGTTTGCCTCGATGATGTCCGCACGACGCGCCCATACTGCGTCAGCCGCCGCGATCAGGGCGGCATGTTTACGCTCGGCACTCGCAAAGGCCAGATCGGACGACGCGGCTTTCGCCCGCGCACCGAGATCAGCCATCAGGGCGGGAATGCTGTCAAAATCCTTCATCTTTCGTGCCTTTCTTTTCTTACAGCGCCAGATCGTCCCGGTGGATCAGAACGGCGCGGCCCGGATAGCCTAGCGTCGCCTCGATCTCGGAAGACTTGCGCCCCTTGATTGCATCCGCCTCTTGCGCGGTATAGCGGCTGAGCCCCTGCGCCAAGCGTCGCGCCTGTGGGTCGATGATCGCCACTGGGTCGCCGCGTCCAAAATCGCCGGTCACTTCGACGATACCCGCTGGCAGCAGGCTTTTGCCATTGCCAAGGGCCTTCGCTGCGCCCGCATCCACCACGATCTCACCGCGCGGTTTCATCGCCGAGATCCAGCGTTTGCGCGCCGCGTGCGGGTCAACCGTGGCCGTGAACCACGTGCAATTCGCCCCGCTTTCCAGCGTTTTCAAAGGGTTCAAAGGTGACCCTTCGGTGATCGCCATATCGCACCCCGCCGCCGTCGCCATCTTAGCGGCCAGCAGTTTGGTCTTCATACCACCTTTGGACAGACCCGAACCCGCATCACCCGCCATCTCCTCAATCTCAGGAGTGATTTCCTCGATCACGTCATAGCGCGTGGCCGAGGCATCCTGAACCGGGTTGCCAGTATAGAACCCGTCAACGTCCGACAGCAGGATCAGTTGATCCGCACCGACCGTGACGGCGATTTGCGCGGCAAGGCGGTCATTGTCTCCATATCGGATCTCATCCGTGGCGACTGTATCGTTTTCGTTGACAATCGGCACGACACCAAGCCCCAACAGGGTCTCAAGTGTGGCGCGTGAGTTCAGATAGCGGCGGCGATCTGCACTGTCCTCAAGGGTAACCAGAACCTGTGCGGTTGTAATCTTGTGCGGCGTTAGCGCCTCTTCATACGCGCGGGCAAGGCGAATTTGACCTACCGCAGCGGCTGCCTGAGATTGCTCAAGCGGCAACGTATCCATCGGCAGGTCCAATACACCCCGACCCAAAGCGATGGACCCAGAGGACACCAAGATAACATCCGTCCCCTGCCCTTTGAGCCACGCAACATCCTGCGCCAGTGAATGAAGCCAGTCTGACCGCAACAAACCAGTGGTGCGGTCCACCAGCAAAGCAGACCCGATTTTCACAACAAGACGTTTGGCGGCACTTAGGGTTGCCAAGGCTGCGCCTCCTCAGCGGGTTTCTGGCGCACCCGATTGTCGTCAATCTGCGCACGCAACGCGCGGAGCACTTCGGTCACGCCCAGATGTGCGACACCCGACATGGTCATGACAGGACCACCGACAGCTTCTTCCAGCGCGGCCTTAGCCAGCGCGCGTTCCTCATCATCTAGCGCGTCGACCTTGTTCAGCACGGTGATCCGAGGTTTCTCGGCCAGTTCACCGCCGTATGCCTCAAGTTCATGAATGATGGTGCGGTAATCTTCGGCCACGGTTTCCGAGGTGCCGTCGACCAGATGCAGCAACACGGCGCAACGTTCGACATGGCCCAGAAAACGGTCACCAATGCCGCGCCCTTCGTGCGCACCTTCGATCAGGCCGGGGATATCAGCGACAACAAATTCGACGTTATCAACGCCCACAACGCCCAGATTGGGGTGCAGGGTCGTAAACGGATAATCCGCAATCTTCGGTCGCGCGTTCGAGGTGGCCGCCAGAAAGGTTGACTTGCCCGCATTGGGCATCCCCAGCAGACCCACATCAGCGATCAGCTTCAGCCGCAGCCAGATGGTGCGGTCGATCCCCGCCTGCCCCGGATTGGCGCGGCGCGGTGCCTGGTTGGTGGCCGATTTGAAATGCAGGTTACCGAACCCGCCATTGCCGCCCTTGGCCAGCAACACGCGCTGCCCAACCTCGGTCAGGTCGCAGATGACGGTCTCTTCGTCCTCATCCAGAATCTCAGTGCCGACGGGCACGCGCAGGACGATGTCATCGCCATCCTTGCCCGTGCGCTGTTGACCACGACCCGGCTGACCGTTCTTGGCAAAGAAGTGTTGCTGATAGCGGAAGTCGATCAGGGTGTTCAGCCCGTCCACAACCTCGGCCCAGACCGAGCCACCTTTGCCGCCGTCCCCGCCATCGGGTCCGCCGTATTCAATGTACTTTTCACGCCGAAAGCTGACGCAGCCGCCACCTCCGGCCCCGGACCGGATGTAGACCTTTGCAAGATCGAGAAATTTCATGACTGTCCCCTAATGCAAAGGCCCCATCGACCACAAGTCAGAGTTTTTTACTGTACGTCCAGGTGGGCACGTTCGCATCACGCGCCACCGAATAGCTTTCTGCATCGCCAAGGTATTCAAACCCGCAATGCGTCAGTACCCGAGCCGACGCCGGGTTGTCCTGAAACACGCTTGCGAACATTGATGTGTTCTCCAACGGGTTGGCATCGACCAGAGCTTCAACTGCAAGGGACGCGATTCCGGTGTTCCAGTAAATTGGCGCGACCCAATACCCGACTTCGGACTGGTTTCGATCCAAACGTTTTAAAGAGATCAGGCCGATCAGTTCAGGGCCGTCATCCTTGATGGCGTCCATGACCCAGACATCTTCCTCCCGATCGTCTGCCATGGAACGCGTCACAAACGCCTCGACCGAGCCGGGCGCCAGCGGGTGTGCGATACTGGTTGTCATCCGCGCCACGCGCTCATCACCTGCATAGTGTTCAATGAGACCCATATCCGACCGGCGCAGTGGGCGCAGGTCGAACCGCTCGGTTTCAATGACCGGCTGATTTATAATTGTCTCAAGCTTCATAAGTGCGTTCCTCCTCCGAACAACACGTAAACCACGGACGCGACAGCAAAACCAACGAACGTCCACATCAGATATTTTCTGCCCAGACCAAGTTCAACCGCATGGGCAATCCGGCCTTGGGCAAGGCTTGGAATATTGCGTGTCGAGTTGGTCATCCGGGTCACTGGTCAAAACTTCGTTAAAACGAGAAAGGGGACCGGCATTTTCTGCCGGTCCCCCATTTATTTCTAAACCTTTAGGGTTTCGGCTTACTCTGCGGCCTCCGCCACTGGCAGGACCGAAATAAAGGTGCGGTTCTTGAGTCCCTTGTGGAACTTCACGGCGCCATCAACAGTTGCAAAGATGGTGTGATCTTTGCCCATGCCCACGCCTTCGCCCGGCCAGAACTTGGTGCCTCGCTGACGCACGATGATGTTGCCTGCGATGGCTGCTTGGCCACCATAGAGTTTCACGCCAAGGCGGCGACCCGCTGAGTCGCGACCGTTACGGGAGGAACCGCCAGCTTTTTTATGTGCCATTCTCTCTCTCCTTAGCCTTGAGCCAGCTCTTTGGCTTGCTCAACCCATTCGGGCTTCACTTTGATGGTGTCGATAGCAGCAATCTGCTCGTCCGACAAGGCGGCCAGAGCTGCAAAGCTCTCGATACCCGCGTCGTTCAGCTTTTTGGCAGCGGCGGGGCCGACACCGTTCAGCTTGGTCAGATCGTCAGCGGCAGCAGCAGCGGCGGGTGCCTCTGCTTTGGCTTCAGCTTTCTTGGCAGGCTTTTTCGCTGCAGGTGCAGCTTCGCCAGCCGGTGCCGAACCGGTTGCGGCTTTGATGCCCGACTTGTCAGCGCCCGACGACAGGATGTCGGTGATTTTGACCAGTGTCAGCTTCTGACGGTGGCCAACGGTACGCTTCGAGCTGTGCTTACGACGGCGCTTGACGAACTTGATGACCTTGTCACCTTTGATCTGTTCGATCACTTCGGCCTGTACGCCTGCGCCTTCAACGAAAGGTGCACCAACAACCGGAGCGTCACCGCCCAGCATCAGAACATCGTTGAATTGGACTTTTTCACCTGCGTCGGCAGCCAGCTTTTCAACGCGGAGGATATCACCCGCCTGAACCTTGTACTGCTTGCCGCCAGTCTTGAGGACCGCAAACATTGCGTCTTTCCTTTGTCTAACCGCGTTCTGTGGTCCCCTTGCGGGTGTTTTGGCTTTCGCCACCTCGAACAGCGCGCCCTTTTCGGGCTGTGTGACGACCCTTGGGATCAGTCCCTTGGGTCAATAATAACGAGACCCGGCGCGGAAAATCCGGCCGGGATGCGCGCTTATCCATAGAATAGCTGTTAAAGTCAACATCAAATACGCATCAGAGGTCTGATCCGTTCAGAACCTGAAACGCAGCGCGACCAAGGCGGTAATAAATCTCATCGTACATACGGTCAAAGCCAACAAAAAACGCTTCGTTCACGGCTCGGCCTGTTTCGGTTCTCGAGAACGCAATATTCTCACGCATCTGCGCTTCGGTAAGCGGCTGATAGGCCATGAGCAGGAAGGAATACAGCCAAGTCTCAGTTTCTCGACGCACGTTATCCTTCTCAGTCAAAAGTTGCGCCAAGAATTCGCCGTCATCCAGGCCGGTGTCTTCGCCAAGACCGCGGAAAAAGTTGTAATCGGCGCTGAGTGTGCTTTGAACGTTCTTTTCGATCAGGTCGTTAACCTCAATATACTCGTCTATCAGCCGATATGATTGAGATGTCTTGTCATCTGAGGAATAGCTGTCCTGCGCCATCTCTTTGATTGTTTCGTCCTGAAACGCCAGCCGCGCCGAGTTTTCAAGGGCGACTATGGTTTGACCCAACTCACTCTCGTAAAACAGAATTGCGCGGTCAAGTTGGCTGTCCGTCAGACGTTCTTTGAATGCCTCTGTAATTTGGTTTCGCATCCAGTCGGGGTCATAGATTTCTTCCAGCCGGGTTTCAAAATAGTCGCCACCGGCACCGCCTAGGAACGTTTCGTTCAGCTCTCGTGCCTGCCCCTTCCCTTCTTGCTGTAAAATTTCGACAACTTCAGACAGCTGCAGCGCGTCCATCAGGCGATCTAACTTTTCGGCAGCGCATAGAGGAGCGGACCAAATCAACAAAGACAGACAAGCGGCAAGCAAAC
Source organism: Ruegeria sp. CL6 (assembly GCF_056536465.1). Lineage (NCBI taxonomy): Bacteria > Pseudomonadati > Pseudomonadota > Alphaproteobacteria > Rhodobacterales > Roseobacteraceae > Ruegeria > Ruegeria sp. CL6. The sequence goes on along the minus strand of NZ_JBQFPR010000001.1, from coordinate 131,460 downwards.
GCATCAGATATCCTGCGCAGGATGGAGGTCCGCCATGCGTGCAGCTAGAATTTCAAATTTCATGGCCATTATTTCATATTGAATAGCATTGAGCAGTTCATACACCTCTTGCATCAGGGGTTGCTCTAACGCCTCGGCATAGGCAACGATTTCTGCGTCAGAAAATCCCTGGTATGTGTAAGCTGCGCCAGCCAATGCTGACAATTGCAGCGCCTGCCGCATACCGGTTTCGTTCTGCTGCAGCATTAGCCTCAATTCATCGGCGTTTAGCTGCAAGTCGATGATGCCAGACGCGCTGGCCGCCAACAGAAACCTTAGTTGAATTTCCTGAAGCGCGCGCAACGCTGTTCCGCTGGCGTCAATCGCTTTGTTCATGCGTTTGATGCTCTCAACCCGGGTCGATCCCTCCTGTATCAGACCGGCCACGATTTCCTGACCTTCAAGCTGTTTGGCGTCGTCATCGTCATTCATATGAGACGCGTTTTCCGCCTCGACCAGGCGTTGTCCAAGGTCAGAAGCGTAAAACTCGACAGCATGGTTCAGCGCGTCTTCGCTGAGCGTTTGTTCCAGTATCGAAACAGCGGTTTCATGCATGTCCTCGGTGTCAAACACTTCATCGGTCAGGCGCGTCCAGTCTGAACCGAAACCGTCGGGGTCGATTCCCAGCATCTCGGGCGCAGAGGCCGAGGCCAATGCAATGCTTTCCAGCGCAACGTCAAAGCCGGTTGTGGTCAGAAAAGCCTCAATCCGGTCACGATCCGCGGCGGCTGCGGGTAAGGTCAGAGCGGACAGCGTCAGCAGCACTGCGGACACAGGCAGAATAAGAGAGCGAGCGATGTGTAACATGGTATCAGAGCCTAGGTGATTTACGTCGTCAGGCAATGGAAAATCCAGTCTTGGTGAATTTTGGGAATTTTCCGCTTGCACCCCCGGTTGTTCCTCACTAAATCCCCCCCTCACAGACCCCCGCGGAGAGGTGCCGGAGTGGTCGAACGGGGCGGTCTCGAAAACCGTTGTGGGTGCAAGCCCACCCAGGGTTCGAATCCCTGTCTCTCCGCCACTATCCTTCTGATTCAGTGATCTTGGACGTTGCGGTGGCGTGATGTCGCCGCCGGTTCAGTGCGGATAGGCGCGGCGCGGCTCAATCCAGCTTAGTGCAGAGAACACGCAGGATTTCCCCTTGGAAAATCAGTAGGGTTAGGCCATCTCGGTCCCACGTATTTAAAGGAGATTCCCATGTCGCGTACGATCTTGTTAGGTGCAGCTATCGCCGCTATTGGCGCAGGTGTTTATTTTTATCTAAACCAACCCGAACCTACGCCCGCAGAGCAGTTGCAGTCCGCCGCCAAGGACGCGGGCGATGCCGTCAGCGATGCCGTGCAGTCGGTTGCGGAACAGGCATCCGACGCGACTGAGCAAGCTGGCCAAGCCGCGGCGGACCTTGCCAATCAAGCTGGAGAAGAAGTGGCCGCCCTGGCCACTCAGGGGCAGGATTTGCTGAATTCCTGGATCGAAGAAGGCACTCTGACGGTTCAGAATTTCGACTATGACGCAATGGTTGCGTCAATCGAGGAAAGCGCGCTGGCTCAAGACTTGCAAACACAGGCAATCGCCATTCTGGACGAGATCAAGGCATCGCCTGACCTCATCGCGGAAAAACTTCAAGAGTTGCGGGCACTTTTGACCGCACAGTAAACCTATTAGGGCCGCCGATTTTTCTGCGGCCCTTTTCTTTTGGTCTGGGTTAGCTCTCGCTACGTCAGGTCACTGTCAAGTTGACGTTGGGCTAACCATTTGTTTGGCTAGCAAAAACCCAACTACGTTGCAGCGTTTTTCAGTGCGAAACAGGCTTATACCTGCCATTTCTCGCGCTGGCGCCAACCAACTGATAGGAAGACTTATGACCTCTCTGCCTTCTAGCATGTTCGCCGTTATTCAAACGCAGGACGGTTATTCTGATGCTGCGACGGGTCCATTTATCGACAACGCGGCCGATTGGCTTGCCGAAGCAGAGATCCCGGCGCCATCGCCCGGTCCGGGACAGGTGTTGATCAAATTGCGCGCGTCTTCGGTGAACCCGTCGGATATCCATTTTATCAAGGGTGAGTACGGTCAGCCTCGGGTCAAGGGTGCGCCTGCGGGGTTCGAGGGCTGCGGTGACGTTGTGGCTGCCGGGAAAGGTGCCGAAGCGCTGCAGGGCCAGCGTGTCGCCTTTGTCGCTGCTGGTTCCGGGGCTTGGGCCGAATATGTCGTGACGCAGGCGCTAATGTGTATTCCGCTGCGCCCAGAGATCACGGACGAGGATGGATCAGCCCAGATCGTGAACCCGATGACTGCTATGGCGATGGTCGATATCGCCAGAAGCGCAGGCGATGCCTTTGTCGTTTCTGCAGCAACAAGCCAGCTTGGAAAGCTGATGTGCAGTTTGGGGCGCGATCTTGGTCTTAAACCGATCGCTCTGGTACGTCGTGCCGATGCTGTCGAGAATTTGAAAGAATTGGGTGCGCATGAGGTTCTGGTGACGTCAGATCCCGATTTCATGCAGAAGTTCTCGGCGCTCAGTGCCTCGTTGAAACCGCGAGTGTTCCTGGACGCAGTGGCCGATCAGATTTCGGAGCAGGTATTTTGTGCAATGCCCAACGGCGCGCGTTGGGTGTGCTACGGTAAGCTCAGCCCCGAGCTGCCCAAGCTGACACAGACGGGTCAGTTGATCTTTATGGACAAAAAGATCGAAGGGTTCTGGCTGACGAAATGGATGACGTCGACCCCGCCCGCCGACCAGATGCGCGTTGTTGGTGAGGTCCAAGCCCGGTTCGCCGACGGTCGCTGGAAAACCGACGTTTCCGAAAGGCTTGCGTTGACGAACGTAGTATCAGGTTTGGCCGGAGCACTGAAAAAGAGTGACGGAAAGGTGATAATCACGCCATAGTAGAACCAAGCCCCGAACAAAGGAGGATGTTCGGGGCGTTAAAAACGCCGGGCAAACCGGCAATGGGAGGTGAACTTGGATAACGCTCAGCTGTTAATCAGCGGGCTGGCGAATGGCTGTGTTTACGGCCTGATCGCGCTTGGCTTTGTTCTGATCTACAAGGCGACCGAAGCAGTGAATTTCGCCCAAGGTGATTTCATGATGCTTGGCGCGTTTGTGACCATCGGGCTTACGAACACCGAGTATATGGGGCTGCCGTTTTGGATGGCTCTGCCGATCTCATTGGGGATCATGGGTGTTTTGGGGTATCTGCTGGACCGTCTGATCATCCGCCGCCTGTTCGGAGAAAGCCAGACTGCCGTTGTCATCCTGACTATTGCTTTGGGCTTCGTGATCCGCTTTGTGGCTGGATTGATCTGGGGTCATGAGCCACAAACCCTGCAAAACCCTCTTGCCGGTAAAGAGGTCCGCTTTGGCGGACTGGTGCTGGGGATGGAAGACGTGGCCGTCATTGTCGTTACCGTTCTGCTGACCTGGGGGATGTACGTATTTTTCAGTCGCACCAAGCTGGGATTGGCGATGCAGGGTGCATCCCAGAACCAGTTGGCTGCATATTACATGGGTATCCCGGTGAAGCGCGTGCAGGGCTTTATCTGGGGGCTTGCAGGCGTGGTGGCCGGGATCGCTGGTATCTTGTTTGCGGCCAAGGGGTCGGTCGATCCAACGACCGGGCTTATGGGGATCAAGGCATTTGCGGCAGCAGTTATCGGAGGATTTGGTAGCCTTCCAGGCGCATTGGCCGGAGGTTTGATCGTTGGTGTGATCGAGCCTTTCGCCAGTCGCTATATCGCTGCGGGGTACAGCCAGATCGCGCCCTATGCTCTGTTGCTGGCCGTGCTGATCTTTCGCCCGAACGGGCTATTCAGTCAGGTTCGGATCAAAAAGGTCTAAGCATATGAGGATCATCTTCAAAACTGACTACATGCAGGATATCCGCCCCTGGAAGGATAGCTACCAGCTTGGCCTTTATCTCGTTTTGCTAGCCGTTGTAGCCACGTCTCCTTGGTGGCTGGATGATTTCTATCTGGGTGAGCTGACGAATGTCCTGATCTGGGCCATCGCCGGTTTGGGTCTGATGATCCTGACGGGGCACACCGGGCAGGTCAGTCTGGGACATGCGGCGTTTCTGGCCTTTGGGTGCTATGCCAATGTCACGCTGATTGAAGCCGGAGTTCCATTTCTGATCGCATTTCCTCTGGCCGGTGTTCTGACCGGAATTGCAGGGGTTACAGTCGCCGTCCCTGCCCTTCGTCTACACGGCATCTATCTGGCAATCTTCACAATGGCGCTTTCGATCCTGATGGACGACCTCATTGTTCTGGCCGAACCGATCACCGGTGGCGTTGCTGGCAAGTATCTGGGTGGGGTCGAGATTTTCGGCGTGTTGGTAGACCGCTGGGGTACGCCGGTTCAGTTCTTCTGGCTGGTTTTGGTCGTGGCCGTGTTGGTGACGCTGGGCTATATCAATCTGCTGCGTGCACCGCTTGGGCGCAGCTTTATTGCGGTACGAGACTCCGAGGTTTCGGCGCAGGCGATGGGTGTTGATATTGCGCGCACCAAGATGATTTCGTTTGCCTTGTCCTGTGCTGTCACGGGATGGGCCGGTGCGTTGATGGGGATGTATGCGGGCGCGTTCAACAATGAAACATTCAGCGTTGTAATCTCCATCCAACTGCTGATGATGATCGTGATCGGCGGACTGGGCTCGATCCACGGTGCTTTCCTGGGCGCTATTATCATCGGCTTCCTTCCGCAATTCCTGTCGATCTCAAAGGAATATGTCGGCGCATTGTTCGGCGGCAGCACCGTCGCCATACCAGGGCTGGAATTCGGCATCTTCGGGATGATCCTGATCGCCTTCATCCTGTTTGAGCCGATGGGCATGTATGGCCGCTGGCTGAAAATCCGTACGTGGTTCGAGCTGTTTCCGTTCTACCGCAAGGACATGTTCAAACGTCAGAAGTCCTACCTCAAGACGGAGCGCCTGAGATGAGCTTGCTTGAGTTCCAGAATGTCACCTTGAAGTTCGGCGGCCTGACGGCGGTGAATGACCTGTCCTTTTCGGTCGAAGAGGGCGAGGTCTTTGCCATCGTTGGCCCCAATGGTGCGGGTAAATCGACGGTGTTCAACCTCATCTCGCGGTTTTACGACCCTTTTGCCGGGTCTATCCGCTTTGACGGCCACGATCTGCTGCAGGTCAAACCCTCGGGCGTGGCCGCCTATGGGGTGGCGCGGACGTTTCAGAATATTGAACTGTTTGAACACGCCACCGTTCTGCAGAACCTGCTGGTCGGACGGCATCGCCACCGCAAAACAAACGTGCTGTCCGAGGTGTTGTTCCTGCCCTCGGCTCGGCGGCAGGAAATCGAAAACCGCGAGAAGGTCGAGGAAATTATCGACTTCCTTGACCTGCAAGCCTATCGCGACAAGATGATATCGGGCCTGCCCTATGGTGTGCGCAAAGTGGTCGAGGTTGCCCGCGCACTGGCCACAGACCCCAAACTGCTGTTGCTGGACGAACCGGCCTCGGGCCTGTCGGTCGAGGAAACGACAGACATGCGCTGGTGGATCGACGACATCCGGCGGCAGATGGGGATTACCGTCTTGATGGTCGAGCATGACATGGGGCTGGTCTCAGGGGTTTCCGATCGGGTTTTGGCAATGGCAGACGGAGCAATGCTGGCGCTTGGGACACCCTCGCAGGTGCAATCCCATCCGGCTGTTGTCGAAGCGTATCTGGGGAAAGCCTCATGAGTGCGCCCATCCTGACCATCCGCAATGTCGAAAGTTTCTATGGCCCGATCATGGCCATCCGGGGTGTTTCGCTGGACGTGCATCCGGGGCAGATTGTCTCAATCCTCGGGGCTAACGGGGCGGGAAAGACCACGCTGATGAAGACGGTCTCAGGTGTGATGGACCCGGAAAAGGGCAAGATCACGTTTGAGGACGAAGAGATCCAAGGCTCTGAGCCGCATAAAGTGGTTCAAAAAGGTATCGTTCATGTTCCCGAAGGGCGTGAGGTGTTCCCCCTGCTGACGGTTGATGAAAATCTATCCCTCGGTGCCTACACCTCGACCGACAAGGGGCAGATCGATCATGACCGCGACCTTGTATTCTCGTACTTTCCGATCCTGAAAGAGCGTCGCAGCCAAGAGGCCGGGACCCTGTCCGGCGGGCAGCAACAGATGCTAGCTATCGGGCGCGGGTTGATGGCGAACCCAAAGATCATGCTGCTGGACGAGCCCTCATTGGGCCTGTCGCCGCTGCTGGTACAAGAGATTTTCGGGATCTTGAAACGCCTGAACGACGAGCAGGACATGACCATGATGCTGGTCGAGCAAAACGCCAATGCTGCGCTGGAACTGGCCCATCATGGCTATGTGATGGAGGTCGGGCGCATCGTCATGGATGGGGACGCGGACGAGTTGATGAAATCCGAAGACATCCAGAATTTCTATCTGGGCGTTCAGGAGGAAGGCGCGCGGGAAAACCGCCGCTGGAAACGCAGAAAAACGTGGAGGTGAGTCAGATGAACATCAGCACCCTGCCCCCTCAGACCAAGATCAACGGCATTCAGTTCAACGCGACCCCCGGACAACGGCCCGTTTTGGTGGATGAGTGTGTGACAATCAGCCAGCTTTTTCAGAAGCGTTGCGCGGCTTTGGGTGATCGTACTGCGCATCGCGAAAAGGATTTCGGAATCTGGAAGTCGTATTCCTGGACCGATTACTGGCAGCACGCGAAATGGATCGGCCTCGCCCTGCGCAAGCTGGGTCTTCAACGTGGCGAGGTCGTCTCGATCCTGTCCGAAGACCGCAAGGAATGGGCCTGGTTCGATATGGGCATCCAATGTGTCGGAGGAATTGCTTCGGGCGTCTATACCACTGATTCAGCCAGTCAACTGAAGTACTTGGTCAATGACAGCGATAGCCGCTTTCTGGTGGTCGAGAACGAAGAACAACTGGACAAGTTTTTTGAGATCGAAGGCGAAATACCCAGTGTTCTGAATGTCATCATCCTTGAAGACGAAGGTCTGCACGACCTTGATCATGCGAGATGCATGATGATCGACGACCTTTACGCGATCGGCCAGCAGGCGGAAAAGGATGCGCCTGACAGTTTCGAGGACGAGATTGCGTTGTCTTCCCCGCAAGACACGGCGCTGCTGGTTTACACCTCGGGCACGACTGGGATGCCAAAGGGCGCGATGCTGAGCCACGAAAACATTCTGGCCGCCATCGAATGTGGCGCACATTCCCTGCCGACACTGGAAACTGACGAACAACTATGCTTCCTGCCCCTCTGCCATATCCTCGAGCGCGATGTGTCGGTCTACTTCCCACTGGCTGCGAAATGCGTGGTTAACTTTGCGGAAAGCCCTGAAACCGTTTTTGCAAACCTGCAGGAAGTCTCGCCCACTACTTTTACCGCTGTTCCGCGCGTGTGGGAGAAGATTTATTCGCAGGTTTTGATCATGGCTCAGGACGCAACTCCGGTTGGCCGCGCCGCTTTCGGATTGGCGTTGAAAGCCGGACTTTCGAGGGCTGAATACATTCTTGCGGGTAAACCTGTGCCCGCCGGAGTAGCTGCCAATTTCTGGTTATGGGATCGCCTGGTGCTGCGCAATTTGCGGCGGATGCTGGGGATGGACAAAATGCGCCGGGGCGGAAGCGGCGCTGCTCCGATTTCGACCGAACTGCTCAAGTGGTATTGGGCTATCGGCGTGCCTTTGGTCGAAGGTTTCGGAATGACCGAGACCTCTGGTTTGGCAACGCTGAACACGCTCCAGAACAACAAGGTGGGTACGATCGGAAAGGCCGTCCCAAGCAATGACGTTCGTATCGCGGATGATGGTGAAATTCAGATCAAGGGTCTGAACATCTTTCAGGGATATTGGCGCAATAACGCAAAAACGGCCGAGACATTCACAGCGGATGGCTGGTTGCGGACCGGTGACATGGGACGGATCGACGACGAAGGTTATGTCACCATAACCGGACGCCTGAAGGACATCATCATTACCGCGGGCGGCAAGAACATTACTCCGGCGGAAATCGAAAGCAGATTGAAGTTCAGCCACTATATCTCGGACGCAGTCGTGATCGGGGACAAAAGGAAATACCTGACGGCCCTGATTATGATAGATCAGGAAAACGTTGAGAAATTCGCGCAGGATCGGAAAATTCCTTTTTCCAATTTCGCGTCCCTGTGTGCTGCGACCGAGGTTAAGGATCAGATCGCGTCCGAAGTCGCGGCCGTTAACAAAGAGTTCGCGCGCGTCGAGCAAATCAAGGACTTCCGTCTGATCGACGTCTTGCTCACTGCGGATGACGATGAGCTTACCGCGACCATGAAACTTAAGCGCAGCTTTGTCGAAAAGAAACACGGACATCTTATTGAAGACATGTACAAATAGATAAGGGATTACCCAAAGGGAGGAGAAATATGAGGAAACTGATCAAACGGCTGGCCACAGCCACCGCTTTGACGGCTTCGGCGACACTTGCCAGCGCCCAGACGCAAGGCGTCACGGATGACGAGATCGTCATAGGCTCGGTCAACGACCTGAGTGGAATCTTCGCCGCCGTCGGAGTTCCTGCCACTAAAGGGGCAAATGTCGTGTTCGACCGCGTGAATGCGGAAGGCGGCGTGCACGGTCGAACGATCCGCTTTGTGGTTGAGGATAACGGCTATCAGATGCCGAGGGCGATGCAGGGCTATAACAAGCTACTGAACCGCGACAAGGTTTTTGCAATGCTGCAGTCGCTGGGAACCCCGATGAACCTGGCGGGTTTCAAGCTGCTGGATCCAAAGGGTATTCCCAATGTCGCCCCCCTGACCGCCGCGCGGCAAATGCTGCAAGAACCGATGAGGAACAAGTTTACGTCCTTTTCGACCTATTTCGATCAAAGCCGCATCGGGGTGAAGTACCTGGCAGAGCAGTTCGGCTCGCAAAAGGTGTGCACGATGTATCTGCCGACGGATTTCGGTGAGGAGATCCTGGAAGGCAGTAAGGCGGGTGCCGAAGAAGCTGGGATCGCGTTCGCAGCCGAAACGACGCATAAACCTGATGAAACCGATTTTGTTGGCTCGCTCAGCAAGCTGAAAGAGGAAGGCTGCGACATTGTCACGATGGCTCTTGGTGTGCGTCAGGCGATCACGGTCGTCGGAACAGCCAAGAAAATGGGCCTTGAGGATATGAAGTTCCTCGGAACTTCGGCCAGTTTCCTGACCGTGGTCGCTCAGGTGCCGGGCGGCGTGACTGATGGGTTTTATGCCGCGGCTTCGTGGCAGGATCTTTGGGCTCGTGCGGATGATCCCGTTCCCGCCGCATTCATCGAAGAATATAAAGCGGCAACCGGCGAAGACCCTGTGGGCTTTTCTATGCTTGGATACGCTGCGGCCGATATGATGGTCAAAGCGCTTGAGGCGGCCGGTCCCGATCTAACGCATGACAGCTTTATCGCAGCGATGGAGTCTTTGAACTACACCGATGAACTGGTGGGGAATGAGATAACCTATGGTCCTGATGACCATCAGGGCGCGGATACCGTCTACGTCAGCGTTGTTGAAAATGGGGCGTGGAAGAAAGTCCACGAAGAATAACCCGAACAACAAAAAAGGGCTCGCAAATGCGAGCCCTTTCCAAATTCGGTGTCCGTAGCGATTAACGCTTCGAGAACTGGAACGAACGACGCGCTTTGCGCTTACCGTATTTCTTACGTTCCACAACGCGGCTGTCGCGGGTCAGGAAGCCAGCGGCTTTCAGAGCGCCACGCAGCGACGGATCATAGAGTTGCAGCGCTTTCGAGATGCCGTGCTTGACCGCACCGGCCTGACCGGTCAGGCCACCGCCTTTGACGGTTGCAACAACGTCGAACTCACCTTCTACACCGGCAACCTGGAACGGCTGGCGCAGGATCAGCTGCAGAACGGGACGTGCAAAATACTTGTCCTGATCCTTGCCGTTCACGGTGACCTTGCCGGAACCCGGCTTGATCCAAACGCGGGCAACAGCGTCTTTACGCTTGCCGGTGGCGTAGGAGCGACCCAGCTCGTCGCGCACGGGTTCACGTGCGATGACTTCTTCAGCCACGGTTTCAACGCCTGCGACGGCGCTCAGCTCTTCGAGAGTATTGATCTGATCAGCCATCGGTCATTAGCTCCGGGTGTTTTTCTTGTTCATGGACTTTACGTCCAGAACTTCGGGCGCTTGCGCCTCGTGGGGATGCTCGGCACCGGCGTAAACGCGCAGGTTGGTCATCTGCTGACGTGCCAGACGGTTGCCCGGCAGCATGCGCTTGACCGCTTGGGTCACGACGCGCTCGGGGTGTGCACCCTCGAGAATCTGCTGCTTGGTGCGCGACTTGATGCCGCCCGGGTGACCCGTGTGCCAGTAGAAGTTTTCTTCACGCTTCTTGCCGGTCATCTGGATTTTGTCAGCGTTGATCACGATGACATTGTCGCCCATGTCCATGTTCGGGGTGAACGACGCTTTGTGCTTGCCACGCAGACGCATGGCGACGATCGAGGCAAGACGGCCCAGAACAACGCCCTCGGCGTCGATCAGGATCCATTTCTTGTCGATGTCTGCAGGTGTTGCAGAAAAGGTTTTCATGGCAGGATAGTCCTGTTTGATGTGAAAGACCGCCCCAAGACAGAGCGGCCCGAATTCGATGGAGCGTATTTAGATTGGGTGCGCGCGCAGGTCAACAATGCTCTGGTCTTTTTTATGCAGTAAAAACAATGATTTAATAAATAGGTATTATTTTACCCCACACCTAGACGCTTATTTGCTCGGGCGGATTGTCTAGCAGCCGTCTTAATTGATGCATGGCGTCTTCAAACCGTTCCAGTGACACATGCCCGTTCATAGCAATGCGCACGGCGTTGGGTGCCCTGCCATCCCGCAAGGCAAACTCATCGGCCGACCGCAGTTGTATGCCCTCTCTTTCTGCGGCCCTGCTGAACGCGGCCGCGCGCCAGCCGGATGGAAGGTTCAGCCAGACGAAAGGAACGTCCGGTGCCCAGTTCAGGTCAAACCCACCAAGAGCATTCACTGCAATTCGGACGTAGTCCCCCATGCGAACGCGAACATCTCTGGCAATTTGGCGGGTTCGTGGGTCAGACAACATCAACCGGGTTAATTCCGCCAGAGGTTGGGCCAGTCCGAAATACCCGTATTCGGCGGATCGCCGTAAATCCACGCTACGCTCGCGTGGTGCAATGGCAAATCCGACACGCAACGCCGGGGTCAAGACCTTTGAGATCGACGACACGTGCCACCCTCTTTCCGGCGCAAGGGCGCGATAACTGGGCTCACGCGCATCTCCCATCCGATAGCAGTCGTCTTCAATGATCTGAACGTCAAAGCGGCGCGCAACTTCGACAATTTCTTTGCGTCTTTCCAACGGAGTGTGCGATCCGGTCGGGTTTTGAACTTCCGGGGACACGCAAACTGCTTGGGCTGGAGTGTGCCGCAATACCTGCTCCATCGAGTTTGGCTCGATCCCCCATTTATCCATTTTTACGCCTATGACCTCGGCCCGCATGAGCTCACCTGCCCGACGGAATCCGGCATAAGACAGGTCTTCGACCAAAACGGCTGGTTTTGGTCCGCGTAGGATTGTTTGAAAGACCAGGCACAATCCATTCTGACCGCCATGAGTCAGCACGATGTCCTCTTGGGTCAATGCACCAAGTGGAAGGTCTGAAAGCCATTCCACAACGGCTTGTCTGGTTGGCAGATACGCGTCGCGGGTTGGGTAGTTCATGAACAGGCCAGGATCAGACTGCGCTACTTTTTGCATGCACTCTCGGATCAATGCCACCTGCCCCACGTCCGCCAGTCTCGGGCTGAACAGGCTGACATTGGCGTTGTATTTGTCGTCTCGCAAATGCAGTTGCCGCGCCCAAACATCGTCCAGCAGGGGGGGCTTGGGGGCGGCGACGAATGTACCACGCCCCACTTCGGCCTGTAGCAACCCTTCATCGGTCAGAATCGTATAGGCACGGGCCACTGTACCCGGCGTGATTTGCAGCCTGTACGCAAGCTCCCGTACCGGAGGAAGCTTTGCGCCAACTTCCAGCATTTTGTTATCAATGGCTTTTCTGATTGTGTCGGCCACCAGAGTGTATTTTGGCCCCTTTGATTTGGGCAGAGCCTCTGGCCAAATTGTATCCATTACAATTCTTCCTTTGATTTTGACACAATGTGGAATGTATCAATCAATCGTACCGAAAATGTTACGTTTGTGTCAATACAATTTGAAAGGATACCCAAGATGACACGCGCAATGCACACCCCCGCCCTCATACTGCTGAACGACAGCCCTCGGCTGCCGCTGATCGCTGTGCTGGCCCTGCGGTTTGCGGCGACTGTCACCAAATGGGAGCGTCACCGCCGCAGCAGGGTCAATTTGTCAAAGCTGGACGACCGCATGTTGCGCGATGTCGGGCTGACCTGGCATCAGGCCAACCGTGAAGCAAACCGTCCCTTCTGGCACGGATAAGGTTTCCCCAGTCCCAATCGGGACATCTTCCTTGGCCGGGTTTTCCCGGCCATTTATTAACCGAATTTCGCAGCCGCTGATCCCTCGGGCGGCAAGGAATAGGTCATCGTTGCCCGTGCGACGGGTTCATCCTTTCCCTCCGAGTACATCAAGACATCGCCAACCGCCAACGTCTTGCCGAGTTTCAGCAACCGGCAATGGGCAATCACGTCCTTGTCGCCATCTGGCTTACGCATGAAATCCATCGAGCAGCCTGTCGTTACAGCAAGGGAAAGACGCCCCTTCCGCGCCAGTATGAGCGCATAAACGCATACATCTGCCAGCCCAAACATCGAAGGACCCGCGACAGTTCCGCCCGGCCTAAGGTGCCTGTCCTCAACAACCAGACGCATAACGATCGTATCTTCTGTCACGCTTTCAACGACAAAGTCCTCGTGGACTTGTGGAAACACCATCCCCAAGTACTCTGTCAGTTCTTCGCGGTTCAAAACCAACGACATACTTCCCCTCCTCGAATTGCCGACCTAGAGTTGGCCTCACATCGGAACGGAGGGCAAGATGGGAATTCTGGAACGTAGCGACACCGGCGCAGTTGCCAAAATCAAAATGAATGCGCCGGACCGCCTGAACGCCCTCAGCGACGAGATGCTGGCTGCGCTTCAGGCGGAACTTGACGCGCTACGCGACGACAAAAAAATTCGCGCTGTGATCCTATCTGGAGCGGGAAAAGGGTTTTGCGCCGGCCATGATCTCAAGCAGATGACAGCCAGCCGCCAGAGCGAGGATGGCGGCAAGGCATATTTTCAGGATTTGTTCGCCAGATGCACCAAGATGATGCTGTCCATCCAGTCTTTGCCGCAACCTGTGATTGCTCAGGTCCATGGCATCGCGACTGCGGCGGGGTGTCAGTTGGTGGCCACGTGCGACCTTGCCGTGGCGGCAGAGGGGACGCGGTTCGGGGTAAACGGGGTGAACATAGGTTTGTTCTGCTCGACGCCGATGGTTGCCCTTAGTCGGAATATTCCCCGCAAGCGCGCGTTTGAAATGTTGACCACTGGCGACTTTATCTCGGCAGAACGGGCGGCCGAGTTGGGGCTGGTCAATCGGGTCGTGCCCGAGATGTTATTGGACCACGAAACGCAGGCGCTGGCGGATCAACTGGCGACCAAACTCAGCTCGGCCGTGAAGATCGGCAAGCAGGCATTCTATCGGCAACTGGATATGCCGATAGAGGAAGCCTATGCCTTTACAGGAGAAGTTATGGCCCAGAACATGCTGCATCGCGACACCGAAGAAGGTATCAGCGCCTTTATCGAAAAAAGACCACCCAACTGGGAACAATAACGTATTTGTATTGGCTTTTTTGCCAATGTTCGCATTTTTGGACTTTTCAAAAGGGCGACACTGTGTCAAAGCTGAGACAAGGCTGCGGCCTTGGATACACTTTTGGGTCGCTGTAGGCGGAAGGTCCCTCCAAGCTGGTTTCTCTCACCGGCGTTGACATTCCCGCAGCGGCGACCCCAAAACTCCCCCTCCAAAGTGAAGTTTTAGCCAACAGACGTTTGCGTTGCTGCGCACTCTGCCCTATGTGGCAGCGCATGACACAGAAATTGCATATCATAGGCGGCGGCATGGCCGGGTCCGAGGCGGCCTGGCAAGCAGCGGAAATGGGCGTCGACGTGGTGATCCACGAAATGAGGCCCAAAGTTGGCACATTTGCGCACCAAACAGGAAATCTGGCCGAGATGGTGTGCTCTAATTCGTTTCGTTCTGACGATGATGAACAGAACGCAGTTGGACTGCTGCATTGGGAAATGCGCGCGGCTGATGGCCTGATCATGAGCACCGCCGACGCCCATCGCCTTCCCGCCGGAGGCGCGCTGGCCGTTGACCGAGACCCGTTTGCCGAAGCCGTTACGGCGAAGCTACACGCCCATCCCCGCGTTGAGGTCACAGCAGAAGAGGTCACCACCCTGCCCGATGACGGCAAATGGATCGTTGCAACCGGTCCTTTGACCTCGACCTCTCTCGGGGCTTCCATCGGTGCTGAAACTGGCGCCGAGTCACTCGCTTTCTTCGACGCGATTGCCCCCATTGTTTATGCCGACAGCATAGACATGAGCAAAGCATGGCTGCAGTCGCGGTATGACAAAGGAGAAACCGAGGAAGAACGCACCGCCTATCTGAACTGTCCGATGGATCGTGATCAGTACGAGGCGTTCATTGATGCGTTGCTGGCTGCGGACAAGACCGAGTTTCACGAGGGTGAAACCGCAGGCTATTTTGACGGCTGCCTGCCGATCGAAGTGATGTCAGAGCGTGGGCGCGAAACTCTGCGACACGGACCGATGAAGCCCGTGGGTCTGACCAATCCGCACCAGCCGGATGTAAAACCCTATGCTGTTGTTCAGTTGCGGCGAGACAATGCGCTTGGAACGCTTTTGAACATCGTGGGATTTCAGACCAAGATGAAATACGGCGCGCAAACAGAAGTGTTTCGCATGATCCCGGGCTTGGAAAATGCCAGTTTCGCGCGACTGGGGGGGATACACCGGAACACATTCATTAACTCTCCTACATTGCTGGATTCGCAGATGCGGTTGAAGTCCAAGCCGAATATCCGCTTCGCCGGTCAAATCACCGGTGTCGAAGGATACGTCGAAAGCGCAGCAATGGGCTTGCTCGCCGGGCGCTTGGCTGCAGCAGAAATCCTTGGGCGGGTTCTTCCAGACGTACCGCAAGACAGCGCTATGGGCGCATTGATTCATCACATTACCGGCGGTGCAGAGGCAAAGACTTTCCAGCCCATGAACGTAAATTTTGGTTTGTTTCGCCCGGTCGAAGGGCTGAAAGGTGGCCGTCGCGGACGAAAAGACCGCTACAAAGCCTACACGGATCGGGCCAAGGCCGAGTGGTCGAACTGGCTTGCGCATTGCTGACTGGACGACCTGCGCATCGTCGGCCTAACATGCGCTCATGAGCGACAAGTACCTCAAGGACGCTTACGGGTTGGACACACCTGAAGCCACACGCGCGCACTATCAGAAATGGGCGGGTACGTATGATGCCGAGGTCGCAGCTCATGGCTATGCTACGCCCGGGCGCGTGGCGCAGGCGCTCTGGTCAAAAATGCCAGAGCCGAAGACTCCGGTGTTGGACTATGGGTGCGGAACAGGCCTGTCGGGGGAATCCCTGCACGCAGCGGGGTTTCGCATTCTGGACGGAATCGACCCTTCACCCAAAATGCTTGAGGGGGCCGCGACCAAGGGTGTCTACAGGCACCTGTCGACTTTTGATTTGGACGATCCAAACCCACTTGAACAGTGCGCATACAAAGCGATTGCGGCGATCGGAGTCATCAGTGTTGGTGCCGCGCCACCCGAGACTTTCGATCTGCTGATGAATGCACTGCCAAAGGGTGGTTTGCTGGCGTTTTCCTTCAATGACCATACACTGGAGGAACAGGCATATACCTGTAGGTTGAACGATTGGCTGGATATGGGGGCTGCGCGCCTATTGTTCCGCGAATATGGCCCTCATCTGCCCGGTATGGACTTGAAGTCTGACGTTTATATTGTTGAAAAAACGTGACATTTATTACTAGGTTTGCGCCCTCTCCGACGGGCCCACTTCATCTGGGACATGCGTATTCCGCACTATTGGCAAGCGACATGGCGCGGGCAGAGGATGGCGTGTTCCTTCTTCGGATTGAGGACATTGACCAAGCGCGCTCACGACCGCATTGGGAAGAACAGATTTTCGACGATCTGCGTTGGCTTGGGCTGGATTGGCCCACCCCGGTATTGCGACAATCGTCGCGGCTTTCTGAGTATACGCAAGCGCTTGAAACGTTGTGGTCACAAGGTTTGCTGTATCCCTGTTCCTGCAATCGTCGGGATATCGCCGCTGCCGCCAGCGCACCGCAGGAAGGCGCACCACTGCACGGACCGGACGGCATTATCTATCCGGGCACATGCCGGAATTCCTCAAGCAGAACGGGGCCAATGCCAAGGGGCATTCCCTTGAGGTTGGATATCGAATTTGCCGCAAACTCTGCAACCAGCCTGTTTCAAAATACAGATACGAAAGGCGATAAAACCGCAAGATTTCAAGAGGATGGAGAAGGTTCTTGCGGTGAGTCCGGCCTGATCGAATTCACTGGGTCAGGGTTGGTCGATACGATTGGGGATGTGGTTTTGTCCCGGCGCGATATGGGTACGTCCTATCACCTGTCCGTCGTTCTGGATGATGCTGAACAAGGTGTGACCCATGTTGTACGCGGTCAGGATCTATTTGAAGCGACCCGAATCCACGTTCTTCTTCAATCTCTACTTGGTTTGCATACGCCAGTTTATCATCACCATCGATTGATCCGGGATGACACCGGGAAAAGGTTGGCCAAGCGTGATGATGCAAGAGCGATTTCCAAGTATCGCGCCGACGGCCTCAGCCCTGATGACATCAGGGCTTTGGTCGGGTTAAGTCATAGGTGACATCAACTCGGTTTCCTGCCCGTCCCGGACGGCGGTATAAAAACAGCTACGCCGGTTCGTGTGACAGGCTGGGCCGGTCTGTCGGACCAGAACCAGCAAACAATCGCGGTCGCAATCCACGCGTAAATCCACCAACTCTTGAATATGCCCAGAGCTTTCACCCTTGACCCAGAAGGACTGGCGCGAGCGAGACCAATATGTGACGCGCCCAGTTTCAAGCGTTCTTTCAACGGCTTCGACATTCATCCAAGCCATCATCAGAACCTCTCTGGAAGTGGCGTCCTGAGCGATAGCCGGGATCAGACCGGCGTCGTTGAACTGCAAGGTCGAGGGGTCGAATGTGGCGTCAGCTGACATGATAAAAACCTTTTGCATCCCGGTGGATGCCCACTATGTATGGGGAACAGTCAACGAGGGAAAGCCATGTCTGGTGAGAATGACTTGATCAAGCTATATTCCGGCCGGATTCTGGCGCTGGCGGCTGATATCCCTCATTTGGATCGGCTCGAAAATCCCGACGCGACCGTGAAAAAGCGCTCGCCTTTATGCGGATCAACCGTGACCGTCGATGTAAAAATTCGCGATGGTCGGGTCTCGGAATTTGGTCAGGACGTGAAAGCCTGTGCGTTGGGCCAGGCTTCGGCGGCTGTTGTTGGGGCTGCCGTCATCGGTGCGACCCGCGCGCAGATTGAAACAGCGCGCGACCAGTTATCCCTGATGCTCAAGAAAGATGGTCCTGCCCCCGACGCCCCTTTTGACGGGCTTGAGGTTCTGATGCCTGCACGCGATTACAAGAACCGGCACGCGTCGATCCTGTTGGCCTTGGACGCGACTGCCGAGGCGATGGAGCAGGCTGAGCAGGCAAACTGCGCCTGACCATAGTTTTTTCTGACGATCCGGTCTAACCTCCTGCGAATTAAGGGGGAGCAGTTATTTTGAACAACCTATTGGAACATTTCGTAACGCTGTGGGTTGTTATTGACCCCATTGGAACCATCCCGGTTTTCATAGCTGTGACCGCTGGTCTAGAAGCGGCCGCGCGTCGAAAGATGGCGCTTTTGGCCGCTATCATTAGTGCCGGCATATTGCTGTTTTTCCTCGTTTTTGGACAACTTTTGATCGAGGCGTTGGATATTGGACTCAATTCCTTTCAGGTCGCGGGCGGGATCATTCTGTTCCTTTTCGCGCTGACAATGATCTTTGGCGAAAGCAAGCAGGACATAGAACAACGTGAGGCCGAGGAAGACATCAAGGACACGATGCACCAGCACAACCCGGCCATTTTTCCTCTTGCAGTGCCGTCGCTTGCCTCGCCCGGCGCGATGCTTGCTATTGTGATTTTGACGGATAACAGTCGATACAGCGTCGTTGATCAGGGAATAACCGCTTTGGTTATGATCTCAGTCGTCGCGATTGCATTCGTGCTGATGTTGCTGGCAGAGCCCATTATTCGCCTCATCGGTCACTCAGGTGCCGCCATCATAAGCCGTGTGATGGGGATGATCCTCGCTTCGGTCGCAGTTAATTCGGTGCTTTCTGCGATGCTAGAAATCATGAAAACCGGCCAATTGTAAAAAAAACCGCCGCTCCTTTCGGGCGGAAAGGGCGGCGGCAGGCATTGCGTTTCTCACGTGGGGTCCGGATTTCCGCGCGGGGCCGAGGCATGGCCCCTTCAAGGGAATTAGGACAGGCAGGTCACCCTTGACTGAGATGGTGATGACAGCGCGGTTTGATCGGCGCGAGATCGCAGGCAGAAAAGGGTCAGAACGTTCCGGGCAGGTGCAGGGCAACCATCAGCATGACCGCCAAGGAAACTGCACCAATCGCGTCCTGCAACAGGGTCGATTGCGAGCGAGCGATGGCGGTCTTAATCTGGGTCAGCATTTGTCACCTCCGGTCAGGGTTTTAATCCTTTGTTGACCTTTTGTTCTCATATTTTCCCGAGTCGGTAAAGAACTTTTTGAGAACATTCGTGAACATAATTCCTAACCAACTGATATTAAACGGATTGCCTGATCCTGTTTCATCAGCCAGAGTAGAACGCGAACTGCCTGCCCTCTTTCCGAGCTAAGTTGGGGGTCTTTAGCAAGCAGAGCCCTCGCGTCGGTTTGCGCCGTTGCCATCAATCCGGCCTGGGTTTCCATATCTGCGATCCGAAACTTCGGCAGCCCTGACTGAGCGGTTCCGATCAAGTCGCCGGCCCCACGCATTTGCAGGTCTGTTTCGGAAATTTTGAACCCATCTTCGGTCTCACGCAGAACTTCCAACCTTTTCCGCCCGTTTTCGCTCAGCGGTGGCTGATACATTAGCAGACAGGTAGAGTCAGCTTCGCCGCGTCCCACTCGACCGCGTAATTGATGCAGTTGTGCAAGTCCGAATATCTCGGCCCGCTCGATCACCATAATTGTTGCGTTGGGGACGTTCACCCCGACTTCAATGACAGTGGTCGCAACCAGTACCTTGGTTTGCCCTTTCTGAAATGCCTCCATTGCTGCGTCTTTGTCTGACGGCGGCATTTGCCCATGCACAAGGCCAACCACGCCCTCACCCAACACCGCGCGCAGACGTTTGAACTGTTCCTCTGCGGCGGTGAGGTCCGAAACCTCGGATTCGTCTACCAGAGGGCACACCCAATAACACTGACGACCGTCCGCGATAGCGCGGCGTAGATGAGTAAAAACCTCGTCCATACGCTCGGTACTGACGACCGCGGTTTTGATTGGCTTGCGACCGGGTGGTTTTTCATCCAGCACCGACACATCCATATCGCCATATTGCGCAAGCGCCAAACTTCGCGGGATCGGGGTCGCGGTCATGACAAGAACGTCGGCGCCCTGCCCTTTTTCCGAAAGCTCCAACCGTTGCTTGACGCCGAACCGATGCTGTTCATCGACTATGACCAGCCGCAAATCATTGAATTCAACATCGCTTTGAAACACTGCATGGGTGCCTACCAGAATGTGAATGTCGCCATTTCTCAAGGCTTGCAACTTGCTGCGACGCTCGGCCCCTTTGTCGCGGCCTGTCAGAATTTCCAGAACGATTCCAGCATCTTCAGCCAGTGGCCGCAGACCTTCCAAATGTTGCCGCGCAAGTATTTCGGTCGGAGCCATCATGACACCCTGACCGCCAGCCTCAACCGCGACCAGCAATGACATGAAGGCCACCAGTGTCTTTCCAGCCCCAACATCCCCTTGCAACAAACGGTTCATCCGAGCATCTGACGCCATATCCGCAGCGATTTGATCAATCGCTCGCATCTGTGCCTTGGTCGGTTTGTACGGCAAGCTGGCCAATACTTTGGATTGCAGCACTCCCGAGGCCACGCTCACAACGCCCCTCGCCTTGCGTTCGCGTTGCCGTGCAAGGGCAAGCGTCACCTGATGAGCAAAGAACTCATCATAAGCAAGCCGTTCGCGTGCAGGTGCATGGCTTGCGACGTCGTCCGCCCCGCGAGGCATGTGGGATGTGGTGATCGCTGTCGCCCAGTCAGCCCAGTTCTGTTTGGCGACCTGAGCGGGGTCGATCCATTCGGCCAGATCGGGGGCTCGGGCCAGTGCGCTCCGGGCCGCTTTGAACGCAGTCTTTTGCGTAAGACCTTGGGTCAAATGGTAAACGGGCTCGAACTCTGGGATTTCCTGCGCGTTTTCAACCGGCAGGATGTGATCCGGGTGAACCATCTGAGCCATTCCGTCGAACAACTCTAATTTGCCGGAAATGACTCTGCGCGAACCTTCAGGAAGGACTTTCTTAAGGTAGTCACCGCGCGCATGAAAAAAGACCAGTTGGAAGTCTGCCTGAGAGTCCTCGACATGAACCCTGTACGCGCCACCCTTGTTGCGGGGTGCGCGATGCACGCCCACCGTCACCTCAACCGTCAACGTTGTTGGCAAATCTGCGCCTTGGATGGTATCGCGCCGGCGGCGGTCAATGACCGCGTAGGGTAAGCCAAACAGAACGTCGCGTGGGGTTTCGATCCCGGCCTGCACCAAGGCTTGAGCAGTCTTGGGCCCAACGCCGTCGAGTGTTTCAAGACGGGCGAACAGCGGAAAAAGTATTTCAGGCCGCCCGGTCATAACGTGCCGATCAAGGCCAGCCAGCCGTCTTCGTCCAACGTCTCGATACCGAGTTCAGCGGCTTTTTTAGCTTTGGAGCCAGCTCCGGGACCGGCGACCAAGAGGTCTGTTTTCTTGCTGACCGACCCGGACACCTTTGCCCCCAGCGCCTCGGCCCGCGCCTTGGCCTCTGCCCTGGTCATTTTCTCTAGCGTGCCAGTAAATACGACGGTCTTGCCTGCCACCGGGCTGCTGGAGGTGTCGGGCCGGATTGCGTCCTGAATGTCCAACTGCGCCACCAACGCGTCGATGCTGTCGCGCTCCGCATCCTGGGCAAAAGCGGAAACCAGTGCGCGCGCCATGATTTCACCTATGCCATCTATGGCCAATAGGTCTTCCCATTCGGCCCCTTCAAACTGAGCAGAAGCAATTACGGCGCGTTCAAATTCCTCCCACGAGCCATAATGGTTCGCAATCAGGTTGGACGCAGCTTCCCCCATGTGACGGATACCCAGCGCAAAAAGAAGGCGACCCAGAGGAATTGCGCGTTTCTCGTCGATCGCGGCCCAAAGGTTCCCGGCACTTTGCGCCCCCCAGCCTTTTCGGTTGGCGAGTTTGTTCAAATTTGCCGCGTCGCGAGCCTGTAGGGTGAAGATATCGACCGGGGTTCTAACGGGAAGGTCAGGGTCATCGTAGAACATTTCGATCTGTTTCGCGCCAAGCCCTTCAATGTCGAACGCCTTGCGAGACACAAAATGTTTCAGCCTTTCAATCGCCTGAGCCGGGCAGATTATCCCGCCGGTACAGCGTCTGACGGCATCACCTTCCTCTCGTACCGCGTCGCTATGACATTCGGGGCACAGGGTTGGAAACTCATATGGTTGCGCTTCGGCCGGGCGTTTCGAGATGTCGACATCCGCCAGCTTCGGGATCACATCACCAGCGCGGTATACCTGAACCCAATCCCCGATCCGAAAATCCTTTCCGTCGCGGATGGTTCCACCCTTGGCGTCACGCCCGGCGATATAGTCTTCGTTGTGAAGCGTCGCGTTCGAGACGACAACCCCGCCAACGGTCACCGGATGAAGCCGCGCGACGGGGCTCAACGCTCCGGTGCGACCAACCTGAATATCTATCGCTTCAAGCCGGGTCCACGCGAGTTCGGCCGGGAATTTATGGGCGATTGCCCATCGGGGCGTTGTGGACCTGAACCCAAGACGGGCTTGCAGGGATAGGTCGTTTACTTTGTAGACCACCCCGTCAATGTCATAGCCAAGTGTTGCGCGCTGCGCCTCAATACTCTGGTAGTGCTTCAATATCTGGTCAGTGGTGCGGCACACGGCGGTCAGCGGGTTGGTCGAAAAACCATACGCAGCCAAACGATCGATTGCGCCCATTTGCGTGTCGGCCAACGGCTCTGTTAACTCACCCCAGGCATAGGCAAAAAACCTGAGCGGTCTTGAGCGGGTTATCGATGAATCCAGTTGCCTCAAGGATCCGGCTGCAGCGTTGCGCGGATTGGCAAACGGTTTGTCACCCTGTTGTTCCTGGCGCGCGTTCAACCGTTCAAAGTCTTCATGCGACATATAGACTTCGCCCCTGACTTCTAGAATTTTAGGCGCGTTCTGTATGACTTGTGGGATATCCGAAATAGTGCGCGCGTTGGCGGTGACGTTTTCACCGACTTCACCGTCCCCTCTGGTTGCGGCCTGCACAAGCGTTCCGTTTTCGTATCTGAGAGAAAGCGAAAGGCCGTCAATCTTTGGTTCGGCCGTAAACGACAATTCCGAACTTTCGGAAAGACCAAGATACTTTCGGATGGAGCGTTCAAAGTCAGCTACGTCCTCGTCACTGAACGCATTGCCCAATGACATCATACGAACAGCGTGGGTAACCTTGGAAAATCCGTCCGCAGGTTGGGCACCAACTCGGTCAGATGGGCTGTCAGGTCTTTTGAGGTGCGGAAAAAGGCGCTCGATTTCCGTATTGCGCCGCTTTAGCTCATCGTATTCCGCGTCAGAAATTTCCGGAGAGTCTTCTGCGTGATACTGCGTGTTGGCACGCAGAATCAGATCAGCCAACCGCGCCAGTTCTCTTTGGGCTTCTTCTTCTGTCAGGTCTGATACCGGTATTGAATTGCTCATGCCTCGCCCCGTCACATATTCTTGCGTTTCAGTGATAGGGCGAGGTCAATCGTAGGTCCAGATGTGCTGTTCATAGAGTGAGGGAGTCGCCCTGAACCCGCGGCAACATCCAATTGGTCGTTCTATGCACCGACAGCGATGCGCCTTTCATCAACACTGTTGCTTTGCGGGTCACGTAGAACGTACCCCCTGCCCCAAACTGTCTCGATATAGTTTTCGCCGCCAGTCGCATTGCTAAGTTTCTTCCGCAACTTGCAGATGAAAACGTCGATTATTTTCAGTTCCGGCTCATCCATGCCACCGTAAAGGTGGTTCAGGAACATTTCCTTGGTCAGAGTCGTGCCCTTTCGCAAGCTAAGCAACTCCAGCATTTGATATTCCTTGCCGGTCAGGTGCACCGCCTTGCCTTCGACCTCTACTGTCTTGGCATCCAGGTTCACAGCGACGCGTCCGGTGTGGATGATAGACTGAGAATGTCCCTTTGATCGACGAATGATCGCGTGGATACGGGCCACCAGTTCCTCTCGGTGGAAAGGTTTGGTCATATAGTCATCAGCACCGAACCCGAAACCCTTGATTTTGCTTTCTGTATCGTCAGCGCCGGACAGGATCAGGATTGGCGTTTCTACACGGGCAATGCGCAACTGCCGTAGAACTTCATGGCCGTTCATGTCCGGCAGGTTCAAGTCCAGAAGGATCAGGTCATAGTCATATAATTTCGCAAGATCGATACCTTCTTCGCCGAGGTCTGTCGCATAGACATTGAGATTGGCGTGGGTCAACATCAACTCGATGCTTTTCGACGTGGTTGGATCATCCTCAACAAGAAGTATACGCATTTACTGCTCCAATTCGGTTCAATTTTGCAATTAAATCGAGCCTGCTTAAAAATGGTTAATCTGACGTTATCGTTGAATCATTTATTCCGCTTCATCTTTAGGTTGTCTATATTTTTTTAGTGCCGTCGCCTTCAGCGCGTCCATTCCATGTTCTGCAACCGCTGAAACCCATGAATTGAACTCTTCATCGCTTAGGCCATACCGGGATTTTGCATCAGACAGGGAAATCAGCCCGTACAATACCCCCCGCACCACAATGGCCTTTCGCGAGGCGACCCATCTTTTTGTATTCTCCGGGGGCAGGTCGGCCCGCGATAAAATCGTTCCATCAGGCAGGGTTACTGACCTTGGCCCCTCAACTTTGTGCAAATACATCTTTCATACCTTTTCCTGCTGCGACAAAGCTGACACCAGCCTACTTAATGAGCGGTGAAACCACCCCTTGAGAGTGTCTAGAATTTTCCTATATTCTGCCGGTCTTTCTTAACCCGTACTGGAATCGTCATGGCCCTCGATACCGAGACCCCGCTGAACTCGCTTGGCTTTGCTAAACCCCCGTCCGAAACACGGGTCGTCGTGGCGATGTCCGGGGGCGTAGACAGTTCCGTCGTGGCCGCGCATTTGGCGGATCAGGGGTATGACGTGGTTGGTGTAACCTTGCAGCTTTACGACCACGGTGCTGCGCTGGCCAAGAAAGGTGCTTGTTGCGCCGGGATCGACATCCACGACGCGCGCCGTGTAGCTGAAGAGCGCGGGTTCCCGCACTATGTCCTGGACTACGAAAATATCTTCAAGGATGCCGTAATCGACGAATTCGCCGACAGCTATCTTGCCGGTGCGACGCCGGTTCCGTGCATCCGTTGCAACGAGCGCGTGAAATTCAAGGATTTGCTTGAAACGGCCAAGGATCTTGAAGCCGATTGCATGGCGACCGGCCACTATATCCAGCGCAAGATGGGTCGAAATGGGCCAGAACTGCACAGCGCTGAGGACGCGAACCGCGATCAGTCCTACTTCTTGTTCTCGACCACGCCCGAGCAGCTTGAGTTTCTGCGCTTTCCTCTGGGGCACCTGCCTTCAAAGGATGCGACGCGGGAAATGGCCGCGCAATATGGGCTTGCCGTGGCGGACAAACCCGACAGCCAAGACATCTGTTTCGTGCCAAATGGCAACTACGCCAGTGTGATTGAAAAATTGCGTCCCGGCGCGGCCGAGCCCGGAGAAATTGTGCATGCAGACGGGCGCGTTCTGGCGCAGCATGAAGGTGTGATTCATTACACGATTGGTCAGCGCCGCGGCCTGGGCATCGGGGGTCTTAGCGAACCGCTGTATGTTGTAAAGCTGGACGTGGACAAAAAGCAGGTTGTGGTCGGCCCAAAAGAGATGCTGGCCACCCGCACGATACCCGTGCGCGAGATCAACTGGCTGGGCGATGAGCCATTCACGTCCCGAGACGAATGGCATGTCTCGGTCAAGGTCCGCTCGACCCGCCCCCCGCGTGAGGCGATCGTCCGACCCCTGACTGAAACCACTGCCGAAGTTGAGTTGCTGACACCAGAAGAAGGCGTTTCACCGGGCCAAGCCTGTGTGTTTTACGCAAGCGAAGGCAGCCGCATTTTTGGCGGTGGCTGGATCTGGCGCGGCTATTGATGCGCGGAGTTCAAACCATGTCCGTCGGGCTGTTGACCAGAATGTAGAGACCTACGGTCACCATTATATAGGGCGCGATCCGGTCCAGACGTGCGATACGGGGTCCAAGGCTTTGAGCACGTGGAGCGCCCCAACTTGCCAGTGTCGTCAGACCCGCAAGAGCGCACACGGCTCCGACCAGCGCTGCAACCCGAAATGCGGGCGTCGAATCCGCCAATAGCGGCGTCATGGCGGCGAGGGTATCAATGGACAGGCTCAGGAACAAAACAACCACCGACGTGACTGCCCCTCGGTCTGGTATTTTCCGTTCCTCCGAGCCGGAAAGCTGATGCCAGATACCGCGAAGCCCCAATGTTAGGGGGACAATGCCAAGATAGCCGACCCAATTCAAAAAGCCGGTCTGGTCAAGGCCGCTGGCGATCACAAGCGAGAGTGACAGGATCAACGCCTGAGCAACGGCAAACCCTATTACGGCGCGCCTTGCCTGCATCACCATCACCAGACCAAACAGGACGACAAGATTGTCGAGATTTGTCGAGATCGTCACAATCCCGGCAGAAATGGCGAAAATGATGTGCTCGGTCATGATGCTGTGGGAAGTCTGTCCAACACGGCTTTCGCCGCCCGAAGCCCCGGAGCCTCTCCTCCTCGGCCCAGTCGATTCATCGTCAGATCCATGGCCGCTTGCTGCGCCTCTGGATTACGAACAACCCCTGCCAAAGCCTCAGCTATTTGATCCGGTGTACAATCATCCAACAAACGCTCGGGTACTGCGCGTGTGTCAGAAACAAGGTTTACCAGCGTAACGGTTTCCAGCTTGACCATCCGCTCGGCTATTTTCTGGGTCAACCAGCTTAGCTTGTAGGCAATTACCATCGGAGTATTTTGCGCGGCGAGTTCCAGCGAAACCGTTCCCGAAGCCGCAAGAGCCACTTCAGCGGCCGAAAACGCAGCCCGTTTCTGTGCGACCGCCTGTGCCGCAGGCAAGTTCCGCGGGTCTACAACCACGGGGTCGCCCGGCCAGTCTTTGACGTGTTCGCGGACCGTATCGACCATATGCGCAACTGTGGGCACGACCACGCGCATGTCTGGTCGGCCCTGCAGAAAAAGCGACAGTGCTTGCCCGAAAACAGGTGCCAGCCTCTCAACTTCGCCCCGGCGCGAACCAGGTAAAGCCAGCAAAACCGGAGCGTCCCCCAAGCCATGAGGTGCACGGAAATCTTCGACCTCTTGCAAAGTCGCCTGCGGTTCACTGGCAACCGGATGGCCGACGAAGTCGCATTCCATTCCTGCGCGCTCCATGTATGGCGGCTCGAACGGTAGCAGTGCCAGTACGTGGTCAATGACCTTGGCCATCTTGTCCGCACGTCCGGGCCGCCATGCCCAGACACTGGGTGCCACATAGTGAACGGTTCGGGTATCGCTTTGCGCCTTTACCAGCTTGGCGACGCGCAAGGAAAAATCGGGACTGTCGATGGTAATCAGAACGTCGGGCTTTGTGTCCAAAACGGCTTGCGCTGTTTCCGAGATACGACGTTTCAGGTGGAAAAACTTGGGGAGGACTTCCACCAGCCCCATCACCGAAAGCTCGGACATGGGTAAGCGGCTTTGCAAACCTTGCGCCTGCATCAAAGGCCCGCCAACGCCGTCAAATACCACGTCGGGGATCAGAGTTCGCAAGCCTTCCATCAGGGCACCGCCCAATCGGTCTCCCGATGGTTCGCCGGCGACCAGAAATACGCGCATCAGTTCGTCCGCTCGCGCACGTACAAGAACAGGCCAAGGCGGTCGCAATCGGAAATGACCCGTTCTTTTTGCAGAACAAGCACCCCGCCCTTTTCGATCACAATACCGGCTAGACCCGCGGCGACTGCGCTGGCGACAGTATCTGGACCGATCGCAGGTAGGTCAGCACGGCGATCCTGATCCGGTTTCGGCGCCTTGATGAGCACGCCGCCACCAGCGTCCGGTCGCTGAGTCAGCGATTGCAGCATCCACGCGGTTCCGAATACTCCTTCTACGGCCAACGCCTGCCCTTTTAACACGACACAGGCTTGACCAATGTCGGCAGCGCCCATCGCCCTCAGAATTCCGGCCCCTCTGTTCGCGTCGGACAAATCGGAGTCGGATGGCTCGGCTTTGGTCAAACAGCCCAAATTTGGCAAGAGATTTGGTGCTATTTCATGCGCGGCGCGCACAGCAAAGCCAGCGTTTTCAAAAATACCTATGACCGCCCGCAGCGCACCGTCATCCCCGGCCATGATCGCCTGTTGCAGAATAGGGACCAATGGCATGGTTGCAGCGTCAATGCGGGACGGGTCGACAGCAGGCCGCTGCACCGCACCAGCCATGCACACTTCTGTGACGCCCCGCGCCTTCAAATCGTTGATAAATGTCCCAAGCTGTTCAAGCGGGAACACGATATCCGCGACCAATGGCGTCGGGTCAAATCCTTCCATCGCGCAGATTATCGGGCGGTCCGACAGTTGTTCGACTACTTCACCCGGTAAAGAGCCTGTACCCGCAATCAGCGCCAACATGGTGTTACTTCCCCGGAGTCAGGAACGAGCGATCGGAATGGCCAGTGACGAATTCGACGATTTGCCTTACGTACTCGCTCTCGTGATCGTCACCCAAACGGTGGGCGCGCTCCATAAAGGTGCCCTCGCCTGCTGAAAGCTCACGGAACGCTGCACGCAGCGCCGAGATATCAGCCCTGGAAACACCACGCCGCTTGAGCCCAACAAGGTTCAAACCGTCAAGCTCACCGCGGGGCGCTTGAACGAGGCCATAGGGGATCACGTCGTTTGCAACCATAGTCAACGCGCCGATGATTGCACCGCGACCGACACGCACCCATTGGTGCAGGCCAGAAATGCCACCAACGATCACGTCGTCCTCAATGATGCAATGTCCGGCCGCGCCTGCGTGGTTGACCATGATGACTCGGTCGCCGATCTGGACGTCATGTGCGACATGTACGCCTGCCATCAGCAGGCAATCGTCGCCAATTCGGGTCACGCCGCCGCCGCCCTCGGTCCCGGTGTTCACGGTGACATGTTCGCGAATACGGTTGCGTTTGCCGATCTCCAGACGCGTATCTTCCCCCCCGAATTTCAAATCCTGCGGGATTTCACCAATGACCGAAAAATTGAAAACGACAGTATCCTCATCAATCGAGGTATCGCCCGTGACAACAACATGAGACTTGAGTTCGACACGGTCGCTCAATTTCACCTTGGACCCGACATAGCAGAACGGGCCGATGATACAGCCTTCGCCGATCTGCGCGCCGTCTTCGATTATTGCGCTTGGGTGGACGCCGTTCATGTCGTTTTTTCCATGTCCCAGTCAACATAGGCCGAAAATTCGGCTTCGGCGGCGACTTCACCTTCGACCGTTGCGCGACCGCTGAACTTGAAGATCTTGCCACCCTTTTTGCCGCGAACGGTTTCAACATGCATCTCAAGCACGTCGCCGGGCACGACTTTTCGGCGGAATTTGCACTTGTCGATGTTCATGAAGTAGATCAGCAGCTCGCTGTCGATCACGTCCATGCCTACTCCCAGCATTACCCCTGCGGTCTGC
The DNA here is from genome assembly GCF_056536465.1 of Ruegeria sp. CL6. Lineage (NCBI taxonomy): Bacteria > Pseudomonadati > Pseudomonadota > Alphaproteobacteria > Rhodobacterales > Roseobacteraceae > Ruegeria > Ruegeria sp. CL6. The sequence goes on along the minus strand of NZ_JBQFPR010000001.1, from coordinate 102,190 downwards.
GCCATCGCCTCGACAATGGTGACGCCCGGCATGATCGGCGTTCCGGGGAAATGGCCTTGAAAGTGCGGCTCGTTCATCGTGACGTTCTTGATGCCGACGGCGGATTGATAGCCCGAGATGTCAACGACCTTGTCCACCAACAGAAACGGATAGCGATGTGGCAATATCCGCTGGATCAGCTGAATGTCTGCACTCTGGGTTTCCGTGGTCATGATGAAGGTGTCCCGTTCTGGATTTCTCTTTGCCGAGTGGTTAACAACACCGCGACCCAAGGGCAAGCAAACCTATTCGTCGGAACCGTTTTCGATGGTACTTCCATCGCCGATAACGGCGTCTATTCGCGCAATCGCAGCCTCTGTAACATCGGTACGGTCAGAACTTAGAAAAACGCTGGAACGTTCAATAATGACCGTAGCCCCGGATTCGCGAAGCAAGTCGATCAAAACAGGCTGTATCAACTCATAGAATGTCTGTTGAGCATCCTCACTTTTTCGCGCCAGCGCGTCCAACTTGGCACGCTGTCCGTCTCGATGCGACTGAACTTTCATGTCGAACGCTTCGGCCAGTGGTCGAAACTCATCAGGCTGAAGGTCGGCGCGTTGATCAGTCAGGTCTTTTTCTTCCCTGCTAAGCTCGGCGACGATCCGTTCGTTTTCCTCGGCCAGCAGGGTGCCTTCGGCTTCGATCTCGCGCAGGACACGCTGGCCAAATTGAGAATCTGCGAACAGACGCTCGCTTGAGATCGTTAGAACTGCCGTTTGTGGAACACCCAACTGCTGGGCGTGAACCGGAGCGGCAAAAGCCACTGTCAGAAAAACACACAGGGCCCGGAGAGGGCCCTGCAGTTTTGGCATGAAAAAGCTCATCATCTCTTTGTCAGAACTGCGCCTGAATGGTCAGGTCGAAATTCTGCTCCTGGTCGAAATCTTCTTTCTTCAGGGCTTTCGAGAAGTTGAAGCGCAAGGGACCGAACGGTGTTTCCCAAAGTACGGATACCCCGACAACATGACGAATAGAGCCGTCCGCGCCTACGATGTCCGCTCCGGCTGTGTTTACATTGTCAATGTTATAGAGGTTGCCAACATCGTAGAACACACCGCCGCGCAAACCCAGTTCTTCGGGCAGACCCAGCGGGAAGTCCGACTCGAACCGAGCGACCCAGTAGTAGTTGCCGCCGATCGCGTCATCCTGACCATTGGAAAGGTCGCGTGGGCCTAGACCTGCAGGTTCAAATCCCCGGAACGTGTTGGGGCCAAGAACGAAACGGTCGAGTGTCCGGCTGAAATCGTCACCTCTCCAGTGCAGGGCACCCATTTCCAGCGTGGCGCGCAGAACGACTTCTTCGCTGAGCACCCGAGTCTGAGCGATCGCCCTGGCGGTCGACTTATAGAACTCGTTGTCCCCGCCAAGACCTGCGGCATCAAGGCCAACTTCAAACAGAACACCGGCATTTGGGTTCAGACCACCCAGTCGGCTGTCATACACATAAGATACGCCCAACGAGCTGGTTGTCCGTTTACCCTGGTCAATTTCCGAGGAAATGACCGCACCGTTGACTTCATTGTCCTGCTGCGTCATCTCGCTGCGGTCCCAGCCGTAGCGTAGTCTCAGGGCCGACAATTCACCGATCGAGTAGCTGAGTTGCGGGTTGAAGAAAACTCGCTCAGTATCATAGCTGGCAAAGCTTGAGTTCGTGGACGCAAGTCCAAGACCCAGATCAAAACGCAGCCTGCGCCCCAGCAGATAAGGTTCAGAGAAGCTCAGAGTATATTGCTCTGCATCCTGGGCGGTTGAGAGCGTGATGCCAAGGTTCTGACCGCGGCCAAGGAAGTTCGACTCGTTCAGACCAATTGCAATCCCGAAACCATCTGAAACCGAGTAGCTACCGCCAAGGCTCAACGATCCGGTGGGCTGTTCTTCCACGTCCACGTCCACGATCACCTGACTCGGCGATGAACCTTCGCGTGGTTCGACATCCGCAACCGCAAAGAACCCAAGCGCGCGAATACGCTCGGCCGCTTGGCGGATTTCACGAGGGTTGAACGGGTCGCCTTCAACGGTATCGAATTGACGACGGATCACTCGGTCAAGCGTCGTTGTGTTGCCTTCAATGTCGATCCGTTCGACGAAAATCCGCGGTCCCTTGGTCAGGACGAACTGCACATCCAGTGTCAGGTCTCGTGCGTTTCGCGTAACCCGAGGTTCAACCCGCAAGAAGTCCACGCCCTGTTTGATGCCAAGACGTTCCTGACGCGCGATAGAGTTTTCGATCAAGGAAGGAGAGTACGTGACCCCAGGCTTGATTTTCAGCGCGTTTTGATAATCGGCGGCGTTGACGCCGGGTATCTCGCTGACTGTCGAGATTTTTCCGAACGAGAATTTCTGACCTTCTGTGATATTCATCACAAGGAAGAACGCATCACGCTCGCGGGTGAATTCGACGTTTGCGCTGTTGACGCGGAAATCGACATAGCCACGGGACAGGTAGAAATCCCGGATGACCTGTTTGTCGAACTCGATCCGATCAGCGATGAAAGTGTCACTGCGCAGGAACGTCCGTAGGAAGTTGGCCTGCTTTGTCTCAAGCACCCGACGCAGACGGCGGTCCGAGAAGGCGCGGTTTCCGACAAAGCTGACCCGCTCGACCTCGATCGTGGTGCCCTCGGCAATTTCAAACACCAGATCTACACGGTTGTCGCTGCGGCGAATGATGCGAGGGATAACGGTGGCGGATACCCTGCCCTGCGCCGAATAAATCTCGGCGATCAGATCGGCGTCTGCCTCTGCAACCTGTGGGGTGAAAACGCGGCGCGGCTGTGACGAGATCGCTTCGATCAGAACATCATCCTTTACGCGGCGGTTACCCTCGATGCTGATCTGGTTGATCGTCGGATATTCCTGAACTTCGATCCGCAGAGTCGTTCCGCGTGGCGTAAGTTCGACTGTCTCAAAAACACCACTGTCAAGCAAACGCTGAAAGGCGTCGTTCAATTCACCGGCAGTAACTGTCTGGCCCGGCTGGATGCCAGTGCGGGCGATAATCGTAGACGTTTCGATCCTACGGTTTCCGTCAACATCGAAGGAATTGATGGTGTAGCTTTGCGCCTGCGCGACCTGCGGGACAGACACTAAACTCACTAAAAAAATAAGGGAAAAAATGGATAGCGTTCGCCACAAAATATTGTTTGTTAGCTTCTGCCCTCCGCAGGATGTGCCTGCGCCTCGCCTATCAGTCATATTTTTCTCTACCCAATATTTCAGGACTTTAAGTTTGAGTAGCGGGATTAGGAAACCTTGTCAAAAGCCCAAAAAGCAAAGCGACCCAGAAGGTCGCTCACTGTAGTATTTTTATGGAAAGCAAGAATCACAAATTGATCAGATATGCGCAGCCTAACATTGCCAAAGCGGTCGCCATGAAGAACAGGATCGTGTCCCAGTTCAACAGGAAAAGAAAGCTGAAGCTCTTGTACGACTTTTGCAGCGCCCGTGTCATAGCACCCTCTGATGCAATTAAATTACATCAGAGATCATATGCTAAAAATACGGCGCAATTGCGGCCTTTCCGCGCCACCTTCGCCACAATCAGCAGAACAGGTCGTTGGTCACCGAAAACAGCATCAACCCAAGGATTGCGGTAACGCCGACCCCCATCAGAATCCGAAGCACGGCGTCGCTTGGTGGTTTGCCTGCCACGGCTTCGTAGGCGTAGAAAACCAAGTGCCCCCCATCAAGTGCGGGAATGGGAAAGAGGTTGAGCAAACCCACCGCCGTGGACAGAACAGCTATGAAGAATATGAAGTTCTGCGCCCCTTGGCTTGCCATCGCGCCTGATGTTTCGGCAATTCCGATTGGGCCCGACATGTTGCAGGTGCTGATTGCTCCTGTAACCATATGCCAGATTCCTGACAATGATCCCTCGATCACGCGCAACGTCTGCCTTACTCCGCCGGAAAGGGAATCCAAAACGCCCGCTGGTTCGGTCGCAGGGTCAAGCATCATGCCCCCAACGATTCCGATACGCCAGTGTGTGACGTAGCCGCCGTCGGGTTGAGGTTCGTCCGTTCGGCGCGGCGCCAGGGCAAACTCAAGCTCGGCCCCATCACGCCAGACATCCAGCATCAGTACTTTGCCGTCAGAGCTTTCCACGTGTTCCTTCAGTTGCTCGAACGCGAAGATCGGGTCGCCGTCAACGGCGGTTATGACATCACCCTTCTTCAGATCAATATCCATCGCAGCGCTACGAGGGGCAACCTGCTGGATCAGTGGCGGCATCAACCAAGGGGCAGATACATCAAGGGTCTGGCCGTCCCTGAGAACCGTGTAATTCAAAGTCGGTTCAACGGGTAATGAGTCGGTAAATTCTCCCCAAGACCCTTCCTGATCGAAATCGGGCAGTTTGACGCCCGCGATCGCGATGATTTCGTCCCCTTCGCGAAGCTCTTGAATTGTGCCGGGCAATGGCGAAAGAGTACCGACGGTCAGCGGCTCCTTGGTAACGCCCTGAGACAGGAAAATAAGGCCAAACACCACGATAGACATGGCGAAGTTGAAAACCGGTCCGGCAGCGACTGTCGCAGTGCGCGCCCAAAGCGGGGCGCCGTGCATGGTTCTTCTCAGATCTTCCGGGCTTTGCTCGGAGATTTCCGACATGGCGCCCTCGTCCTTGCCGGACGCCGCGTTCGCGTCACCCATAAATCTAACGTAACCGCCAAAGGGTAAGGCCGCGATTTGCCAACGCGTCCCGCGCTTGTCCACGCGGCTCCACAGAACGGGGCCGAAGCCGATCGAGAAAACTTCGGCATGAATCCCTGACCAACGCCCGACAATGTAGTGCCCGTATTCATGCACCGCTACGATCACCGAAAGCGCAATCACAAAAGCGATGATGGTATACAACAAGTTACCGAATTGGGGGATCAGCGAAAGTAAGTCCAAAATTCTATCCTGCGCGTTGGGCTACGGTTTCATCTACCCACTTACGTGCCAAATGGTCCGTATGCAGTACGTTATCAAGTGTTAAAGGGGCATCAATAAGGCCGCTTTCGGCTTCGGATTTGTTCAATACAGCTTCAACGATATCCGCCATAGCCAAGAATCCGATCTTTCTGTCTATGAAGTGGTCCAGTGCGCGCTCTTTGGCGGCGTTGAATACCGCACCTGAGAGCCCTCCTCGCTCCATCACACCGCGCGCCAGGTCCAAAGCTGGATACCGCGCGGTGTCCGGCTCGTGAAACCTTAGCTGACCCAGCTTGGCCAGGTTCAATCGGTCGACCGGCAGATTTCGGCGATCCGGCCAGTGCAATGCGTAGCCAATCGCATGGCGCATGTCCGGTGCGCCCATGTGAGCCATGACAGCCCCGTCATTGAACCCCACAAGCGCATGAACAATGGATTCCGGGTGAACCAGAACTTCGATTTGATCCGGTGAAACGCCAAAGAACTCTTTTGTTTCAATCAGCTCAAGCGCTTTGTTGAACATTGAGGCGCTGTCGATTGTGATCCGTTGGCCCATGTTCCAGTTAGGATGGCTAGACGCTTGCTCGACCGTCGCGCTTGCAAGATCGCTGAGTGACCAATCGCGAAATGCGCCGCCGCTGGCTGTGATGATGACCCGTTCAACGGCACTCATGTCCTCGCCAACCAAAGCCTGAAAAACGGCTGAATGTTCACTGTCAACCGGTAGCAACCGCGCTCCGTTCTTGCGGGCGGTTTCCAGTACCAGATCACCTGCGCAGACCAGTGTTTCTTTGTTGGCCAGCGCTAGCGTTGCACCCTGTTTCAAGGCTTCTAACCCCGGAGGGAGGCCCGCAGCACCAACAATGGCGGACATAACCCAGTCCGTTGGGCGCGTCGCAGCCTCTTTGATCGCCTGAGATCCCGCAGCGACTTCGATACCGGTTCCTGCCAAGGCATCCCGAAGATCATTCAGGCGATCTTCATGGGCAGTGACGGCCAATTCAGCACGCAGACGTCGGGCATCCTTGGCCAATTGTTCAATGTTGGAGCCGCCTGTCAGCGCCACGACATCGTATTTGCCAGGATCGCGGTCAATCAGATCAATCGTGTTCTGTCCGATTGAACCCGTCGCACCAAAAATGGAAATTTTGCGCATTACATTGCACCCGGAGCGTATATCAGTCCGGCAATCAGCACGAACAGAGCTGCCCCCATCATCCCGTCAAACCGATCAAGAAACCCTCCGTGCCCCGGGATCAGGTTCGAGCTGTCCTTGACGCCGAATTTCCGCTTGGTCGCGCTTTCGACAATGTCGCCGGCTTGGCTTGCCATGGACGCAAGTACGGACACTGCGACAAACAAAACTCCAAAACCGGCGTGCAGCGCGAAAATAATGCCGACCAAAGCGGCAGCGGCCCAACCGCCAGCGGTTCCTGACCAAGTTTTCTTTGGGCTAACTTTCGGCCAGAACTTAGGCCCACCAAAGGTTTTTCCGACGAAGTAACCAGCCACATCCGTCGCGACGACGACCGAGATCAGCCACACCATCCAGCCAAAGCCCATATTTTCGCGTATGGAAATAAACCCAAGACCCGCCGCCGCAATCCAGGCGGCAAACAAGGCGTATGTTCCCTTGGCGCGGCTCACTTGACCTGCGCCGACTAAAGCGGGCGCCAACAACAGCGGTAACTTGTAGAGAGGTGGCACGTGATAGCTGAGGACAACGGCAACGCCAGTCAGTATTGCCAATTGCACCGCGACTGCGATCCGATCCGGGTCGATCATCCGGACCAGTTCCCACGTCATCAGGCCGCACGCTATGGCGATAAAACTTTCAAACCAGAGACCGCCGAGCCAAACCTCGACCGAGCCAATAGCAACGAGAACCGCTGCTGACAGAACGCGCGCTGTCAGGTCAGACCATCGGCCTTCACTCATGCCGAAATTGCTCCGAACCGACGCTCTCGTGTTCCAAAGTTCCGGCAAAGCCGCTCAAGTTCGGCAGCCGTGAAATCGGGCCAGAGCGTGTCGATGAACTCGTATTCAGAATATGCGGACTGCCACAACAGAAAGTTGGAAATCCTCGCTTCGCCACTTGTTCGGATGACGAGGTCAGGGTCAGGAAGAACGTGCGTATCCAGATACTTGGGCAGGGTTTCTTCATCCACATCTTCGGGTTTCAAGCGACCCTCTGCGACGTCACACGCTAGTCGTTTTGTGGCGCGCGCGACCTCGTCCCGGCCGCCATAGTTGATGGCGATGGTCAAGTGCACCAGATCGTTGTCCTTGGTGGCATTTTCCAGCGTATCCATCAGATCAATCAACTTGGCGTCCAGACGAACACGATCACCAATAAAGCGAACGCGCACACCGTTGCTGGTGAGATTCCGCGTTTCCTTGATGATATAGCGCCTGAACAGGCTCATCAGCCCGGCGACTTCGGCCTGTGTACGTTTCCAGTTTTCGGTCGAGAACGCAAAGACGGTGAGATATTTGACACCGAGACTCGGGCACGCCTCTACCACATCGCGTACGCGGCGCGCGCCTGCCTGGTGTCCGAACAGGCGTGGCCTGCCCCGCGCTTGCGCCCAGCGGCCGTTACCATCCATGATTATGGCGACGTGGCGAGGGCCATCAACTGGCGCGGTATGAGCGGTGTCGGGCATTATAGCGTCAAACCTGCATGATTTCTGACTGTTTCGTCTCAAGCGCAGCGTCGACGGTCTTGATCATCTCGTCGGTCAGGTCCTGAACTTCACTTTCCCAGAATTTCTGGTCGTCCTCGGACATGCCGTCAGCCTTGGCTTTCTTGATCTGATCCATACCGTCCCGTCGCACATTACGGATCGAGACCCGCGCGTGTTCGGCATATTGCCCCGCGACCTTGCCAAGCTCGCGACGGCGCTCTTCGTTCAGCTCGGGAATCGGCAGCATGATGATCGTGCCGTTTAGTTGAGGGTTGATCCCCAACCCGCTTTCACGAATGGCTTTTTCGACTTTGCCGACCAGCCCTTTGTCCCACACGTTTACCGTGACCATACGCGGTTCGGGAACATTCACCGTGCCAACTTGGTTAATCGGGGTCATCGAGCCGTAGGCGTCCACCATCACCGGCTCGAGCATCGACGCCGACGCGCGCCCGGTGCGCAGCGACGCAAACTCGGTTTTGAGGTTGGACATTGCGCCCTCCATGCGGCGCTTCAGATCGTCTGTGTCCAGTTCGAAATCGTCAGACATGCTGCTCACTCCCCGTCTTCAGGTGCTGTTTGCTAGGCTCATAAGCCATCGCAGTTGGGATGTATAGCAATGATGATGGGGAATTGCGCCAATGACCAGAGTTGTTTCCGGCATTTTGAGGTTCTTTAAAGGGCAAAAGGACCGGTCACCCTTATGGCTGGCCGGTCCCCTGAAAATCTTTGAGGTCAGGCGTTTACGTCAACGACCACACGCCCCTTTACCTGTCCTTTAAGGATTTCAGTGCCCAATTGTGGCAGATCACCCAAGGTCGCGGGCTGAATCATCGCTTCGAGCTTGTCCATCGGCAGGTCTGTTGCCACCCTCTGCCATGCGCGCACGCGGTTGTCATATGGCTGCATGACGCTGTCGATACCCAAAAGGTTCACTCCGCGCAGCAGGAACGGAATGACCGACGCGGGCAGACCTGCGCCTCCGGCCAGACCAACCGCCGCGACGGAAGCGCCATATTTCATCTGCCCCAAGACGCGGGCCAGCATCTCGCCGCCAACCGCGTCGATGCATCCGGCCCATGTTTCGCTTTCCAGCGGGCGCTTAACCGTCTCGTTCAAATCTTCACGGGCCACGATGGTGGTCGCGCCCAGTGATTTGAGGTACTCGCCTGCTTCGGGGCGCCCGGTAACGGCTGCGACTTCATAGCCAAGGTTGGCTAGAATCGCTGTCGCGACGGACCCAACACCGCCCGCAGCGCCGGTCACCAGTACAGGGCCGCTATTCGGTTTCAGACCGTGATCCTCCAGCGCCATCACGGATAGCATCGCAGTGAATCCCGCCGTTCCAACCGCCATTGCCTGACGCGTGTCCAACCCGTCTGGTAATGGCACCAGCCAGTCGGCCAATGCGCTGGCCTTTTGCGCGTACCCGCCCCAATGAGCCTCGCCAACGCGCCAGCCTGTTGAAACGACCTTGTCACCGGGCTTGTACCGATCGTCCGTTGATGCCTCGACCGTGCCGCTATAGTCCACGCCGGGCACATGAGGATAGTTACGGACCAGCCCGCCGCCTTTGGGTGACATGCAAAGACCGTCCTTGTAGTTCACCGTCGAATACTCCACCGCGATTGTAACTTCGCCGTGCGGCAAGTCTTCGACGGAAAGCTGCTTTAGCGAGGCGCTTGCCAGGCCGCTATCCTCGTCCTTTTCCATGACCAAGGCATTGAACATCTAACTTTCCTTTCATTTACAACAGGTCATAGATCGGTCTTGATCCGATCAAATCCAAAATTTTTCCTGCACCACAGCCCTTCGCACGCCTGTAGGTGTTTCGACTTCGACTTCGGTTCCGGCATCCCAATGACTCAACCTCAGCATCCCAATGGAAACGTTGGTTGAGAAATCAGGCGACCATGCTGACGAGGTGACCTGCCCAACACGTTTGCCGCTGGCAAAAACCGGCCAGGGGCGGTCGCAGGCTGGCACGGGTTCCCCATCAATCGCGATTGGACGTATCTGCTGAACCGGACCTTCCTTTGCCACGCGCAGCAAGGCGTCGCGTCCAATACAGCCGATAGCAGTATGTGTGTTGCAGAACTTACCCAATCCACATTCATGAGGAGTATTGTCGTCGGTCATGTCATTTCCGTACGACAGCAAACCACCTTCGATCCTTTCGATCAGGTTCGGGCACCCTGCACGGACATCAAGATCCTTGCCAGCCTCAAAAAGAGCATTCCAAAGCGGCATTCCTATATCAGTGCCTTCGACATAGATCTCAAAGCCGCCCTGCTTTGAGTAGCCCGACCGTGCAACGGCCAGATCGCGCCCCTGAAACTCGAACATGTCGAATTTGAAGAAACGAATATCCTTAACACGGTCACCGAAGACTCTGGACATCAGCTCGTCCGCCTTTGGCCCTTGAACGGCAAGCGGAGATACGTCGGGTTCGTCAACCAGCACGTCCAGCCGGTACCCATTGGCTATTCCTTTAACCCACAGCAACAAGTCACTGTCCGCAATGGAAATCCACCAACGATCATCCGATAGTTTAACGGCCACGGGATCGTTCAACATGCCGCCCGTCTCATCGACAATCGGCACGTAGTAACATTGCCCCGGTAGCATGCCCCGCAGGTCACGCGGTGTCAGCATCTGCATAAGTCGCGTTGCATCCGGCCCGCGCAATTCCACTTGCCGTTCACACGAAACGTCCCACACCTGAACATGAGACTTCAGATGCCGATAGTCGGCCTCGACAGATTCAAAAACGGTGGGCAATAACATACGGTTATAGACCGTAAATGCCTTGGCTCCGGCAGCCTCTACGCCTTCGGAAAATGGGGTGCGGCGCAAACGGCGGGAAAACGATATCTGAGCCATCAGATGTCCTCGCTACTTGGGGCTGTGCCAGTCGATTGGGCAAATTTCGGCAGATTTTCCACCAAAGTCCCAGACACGGCCATAGTCGCGAACCTTGGACTTTGTTCCGCGCGCAACGATGATGTCCGGCCCCATCCAGTACTTGGAGTTGGAAACCATGACTGGATGATCGGCATCTTTGCCAGCCATCATTTCAATTTCGCCCTGAATTTTGCGGCCAATAATGATGCGGCGCTTGTTCCCGTCACGCTCGATCTGGACCGGAGCACGCTCGGCGCCGATGATTTCGCTGACCAGCATGGTGAAAAGACCCGTTGTGCCGCCCGCCTGTCCGCTGAATATCTGCAGCAAACCGTTGTAGGCTTTGCCGCTTGAGCGTTCGTCTACATACGCAGCGACCTTCCACTGGCCTTCACCCATCCGCCCTGGAATATCGACCAACAGCCCGACATTCAGGCCCGAAAGGTCTTCGCCTTCGTAATGACCTTCGTCGATGATGACGCCCATCCAAGCATGGCAGTGCCCTTCCGTCGGAGGGTGCGCCCCCAATGAAACAACGCACGGGCAGAACACATCGCACGAGCAGTTCAGGATCAGCTCACCCTTGATTGCCCAGTCTGTCGGGCTCATTTCGCGGCGTTTCGGATTGGGCATACGGCTGTCGATGCGCTGACTGATCGGCAAGCGGTCCGATTCCGGTTTTCTGTTTTTCGCCATAGGCTTATCCTCCGTAAGCAAAGGGATACACGAGCAGCACAAGACCGCCCGCGATAAGAGCAAACCCCAGCGGCCGCGTCACCGCGTGCCCGATCTGAGGGAGTTTTTCGAGAACCATGAACAGGGTCGCCAGACCCATCCACAAAAGGCTCATCACGCCGCCAACAAACCCAAGCGCCATGAAGCCCCAGCAGCAGCCCACGCAAAACGCGCCAAGGCCCAGCCCCATGCGTAAACCGCCCGAAAACCCAGTTTTCCAGTGTCCAAGGAAATAGGTCATCGGGGCGTGGCAGACACCGTGGCAGACTTCTTTCGCGCGGGTGAACTGAAACGCGCCGACGGCGATAAGTAGCCCTGCGGCAAGTATGTTGGACTTGGAAATGCCCAACATATCGACCACGCCACCATACAGAAGCACAAGCTGCACGCCGGTAATGACTGCCGCGAAGCCGACCCAGACCAGAAAATAGCCGCTCAGAACACCAACCCACCCCGCACGTGTTCCATCGGCGCTGCGGATCAGGTCATCGTAACTGCGCAAGGTTGGAACTAGCGTGGGCAACATCATGGCTGCCATCATAATCGCCCACATCCAAAACAGAGGGCCAAACTCGGCCATGGGCATGTACATGTCCATGCGTGGGTCCATAGCCGCCATCGCCTGACCCATCGGACCCGGACGGCCAATCCAATCAACATCCATGTTTTGGCTCATGGTGAACATATTCCACCACGCCCACAGGATCAAAGCATAAAAGCCCAGCCAAAAGCCGTTACGTAGAACTGCGCGACTCACTTGTTCCTCCCGACTCAGTCCTTGCTTTTCAAATGTCAGACTTTTAAATGTCAGACAAATAAAAATTCACCAATGGTCCCCGATTATGAAAATCGACCCCCAAAAACCTGCAGATCTGTCCGCGCAGATCGCTCAGGCTATCCGTGACGCAATCATCTCAGGGCAGTTGATCGTGGATGAGCGTTTGCCGTCTGAAGCCGAACTTGCGGATCAATTCCAAGTCTCACGCCCGACCGTTCGCGAAGCCTTAAAACGCCTTGCAGCACAGTCACTTATCCGAACACAGCGTGGTGCGACTGGCGGGGCATTTGTCAATCGGTTGAGCTTTGAAGACGCTTATACGCAGCAAATCACAACATCGACCCTATTGCTATCCATGAACGCCGTGGCCTTCGATACGGCTTGTGAGGCGCGCTATGCGCTGGAACGTGCCTGTGCGCCTTTGTCGGCGCAGCGCCGAACTGCGGATCAATTGGCAACGATGCGAGCCGAGATTTTCAGGCAGGCGCAGCCCGGCCTCACGGATGAGGCGTTCTGCGCGTCTGATGTGGCCTTCCACCGCGCGCTGGTCGACGGCGCCGGAAACCCTGTCCTGTCCTATCAGTTGGCGGGTGCAGTCGAGGCGATGCAGCCGTTGATGAACATGATCACCTTTTCAGCCAGATCGCGCGAGGAGATTATCTCACTCCACAATCAGATAGCGGATGCCTTGCAGGACAGAGAGTCCGAAGCTGTTGATGAAACGCTTGTTAAGTTGGAAAGCTACACTCGAAAACTGGCGCAGGATGTTGCGGACCAGCGCAGAAAAACTGTTTGATGAGGGCATGATGACCACAGGACTTAATGTAATAGCAGCCATCCTGACCATTGGTTTTGGCTTATTTGGGTTCCTGGCCCCCGCCTTCACCGCCGCCTCGCTGGATCTGGCGCCAACCGACAGCACTATGGGGCTGAGCGAAATGCGCGCCTCGGTCGGAGGGTTGTTTGTCGTGACCGGAGCCGTGGTTCTGCTGCTGAATAATCCGATGGGTTATGTGATGCTGGGCGTTGTCTATGCCGGTGCCGCGCTGGGACGGTTTGTATCGGTCGCGCTGGACAATCCACCGCTGGTCAAAGCGCTGACCTTTGGTGGAATCGAATTGGTTTTGGCGTTGTGGTTGATACTCGCGAACTTCAATAAAGCCACTTAAATCACTAAAAATAAATGATAAGATTGCGGGCGTTTCCCCGTTTGCATCCGCGCGTTTGCTCACCTATATAGAGAGTGTCTTTCGGGACTATGGACATAAACGCGCTCGTAATAAGCGGATCGGACCCGGGGGCGGTACCCGGCGGCTCCACCAATATCTCTCGTTTGGGGATCATGGGGCCGAAACAGGATCGACGAACGTCTAAAGGGGTTAGCTTTGTCTCGGCTGTCTGCCACCGTTATCGGCGAAACTAGTACAATTGCAAACGACAATCGTGCTCCGGTTGCAGTTGCTGCGTAAGCAGTAACAAGACCGAAACTTAAGCCCTTGCGCCTAGCCGCGCAAGGCGGGGTTCGCAGGTACCTGGCAACAGAAACCTGCATTTTTCCCTGCGTCATACCGAAAATCCCCCGCTGGAATTTTCAGAGTTTGTTCACTCATTGCGTCCATGTTCTGTCCACGAAGACAGGAGAACTGAGATGTCACACGCAGAAGTGCTCAGAGAGTGGTATTCCGAGGTCTGGGAAAACGGCAATACCGATGCAATCGACAAGTATTTTGCCCCTGAAGGCATGGCCGAAGGGCTTATCCCCGAAATGCAGGTTGGTGCGGATGAATTTCGCGATCTGGTCATGGCATTCCGGCATATTCTTGGCGACATCAAAGTCGAAATTCCAAAAATAATTGAAGAAGGTGACTGGGTTTCCGCGATCCTTCACGTGAGAACGACCCGCGCCGACAATGGCGCACCCCTTCAGGCCACAGGCAGCCTGATCGGGCGCATAAAGGATGGCCGCGTTGTCGAGGCGTATAATCAGTTCGACTTCGTTTCCCTGTTCGAGCAACTCGGCCAATTTCCACAGGACACCCTGCCCGTCTGCATGACAGGCCAACGGCTGGATTGGGCCTGAGACACCTATGAAATCTTGACCCCCTTGTCCCATGCGCTGTAGCAAGGGGCATGGGGTAAGATTGCGAACGCCCCGTGAGGCGTAAGCCCAAGTTTCGCATGTATCCGCTTGAGACAGGAAACATGCTATGCCCGCGCCGAACTCGATAACGCCCAAACAACTTTCACGACTCATCGGAACTCCAACCGCGCCTTTGATGGTCGATGTGTGTCTAGACGCAGACTTCGACGCGGACCCTTACCTTATTCCGGGTTCGTGCCGACATCCCGCAAATGATCTTGCCGGACTAAGGAAAGTGATCGGAGATCAAGCCGCGGTCATCATTTGCCAAAAGGGAAAGAAACTTAGTCAAGGTGTGGTTTCATGGCTGCGTAGTGACGGTGTGCAGGCCGAATACCTAGAGGGCGGGATGTTCGCGTGGAAGGATACGCCGGATTCACCCCGCATACCTGCAGCAACCCTTTCCGCGCTGGGGTCGCGAGGATCCCTATGGGTAACACGCCACCGGCCAAAGATAGATCGCATCGCCTGCCCCTGGCTGATACGCCGGTTCGTGGACCCCAAAGCACAATTTCTTTTCGTCGCTCCGGGCGAGGTTGAAAATACAGCCGAAGCCTTCAGCGCGACGCCCTTTGACGTAGAAAACGTGTTCTGGAGCCATCGTCAGGATCGCTGTACTTTTGACACGATGCTGGATGAGTTCGCCCTGCACTCTCCTCCTCTTGATCGGTTGGCGACTGTTATTCGCGCTGCGGATACCAATCATCACGACTTGTCGCCCGAGGCAGCGGGGCTTTTGGCGGTGTCCGTCGGCCTATCGCGGCAATACCGAGACGACCATCAAAACCTGGAGGCAGGGTTGCACCTTTACGACGCTCTTTATCGATGGGCGCGTGACGGGTTCGAGGAACAGCACGATTGGCCTACAGGTCGCAAATCATGATCCCAACATTTGCAGAGTTGTTCCGCGTTTTCGGGCGCATCGGATTGCTGTCTTTTGGCGGTCCTGCGGCTCAAATCTCGCTCATGCACCAGGAGTTGGTCGAAAAACGTTCCTGGCTGGACGAACAGACATACCTCAGAGCTTTGTCCCTGTGCATGATGCTTCCTGGACCTGAGGCGATGCAGTTGGCGACCTTTGCGGGCTGGCGGATTCGCGGGGTGCCCGGCGGCCTCATCGCTGGTGGACTGTTTGTTCTGCCGGGCGCAATCGTGATTTCGGTCTTGGTCGGACTTTACGCGGCCTACGGAGACTTGCCTCTTGTTCAGGCGGGGTTTCTGGGGGTCAAGGCAACGGTGATTGTCATCGTGTTACAGGCGCTATTCAGGTTGTCGCACAAGGCGCTCACGGATGTTGAGCACCGCATCGTCGCGGGACTGGGGTTCCTGTCGATATTCGCACTGAACCTGCCCTTTCCCCTTATTATTCTGGCAGCAGCGGCCTGGGGTTTCGCTCGGTTCAATCAAGTGGGCGTGCCTCCTCAGCCATCCCCGCCTCCGCCGGCCATTAAACCAGTCAGAACCTGCGCGCTTTGGCTGATCCTTTGGCTGGGGCCATTGTTCATCTTAGGGGCTGCAGGACAAAAACTGCTGAGTGATCTGGGCTGGTTTTTTGCGCGACTTGCGGTCGTCACCTTTGGCGGTGCCTACGCTGTGCTGGCCTATATGACGCAGACCGTTGTTGAAAAGTACCAATGGATCACTACGGATCAGATGATCGACGCGCTTGGGTTGGCGGAAACGACACCGGGGCCGCTTATTCTGGTTACACAGTTTGTTGCCATGCTGACAGGTCAATCAGAGGGAGGATCTGGCCTGGCAATCGCGGCCGGAGCGGTCGCTCTTTGGGCGACGTTCGTGCCCTGCTTTTTGTGGATTTTCCTTGCCGCACCGTATTTAGAGCATTTGGCGGCGCGCCCAAGGCTGTCGGCAGCACTGCAAGGCATAACCGCAGCAGTCGTGGGTGTGATTCTCAACCTATCAGTCTGGTTTGGTCTTAACGTTCTTTTCACCAACATCCCTGACAAACACTGGTGGATCATTTCCGTACCGTGGCCTGACTTATCTTCGTTGAATCTGGCGGCGGCAATGCTGACTTTGCTGGCTGGGGTGTTGATATTTAAGTTGAAATTTGGCATGGGGCTGACGCTGGCTGTTATGGCCATCGCCGGTATCGGGCTTCAATTTCTTTGAACAATCATGGTGCGCCCGGCCTTTCGTTTCCGAGGGAATCCCGTATGCTTGGGGCAACCACTTTTGAGGATGACAAATGTCGCAGGACATCGACTATGGGAACTTGATGCACACAGCCATGCGTGGCTTAATCAAGACCGTTTTGACAAATGTTTCCGAAAATGGCCTGCCTGGGGCGCATCATTTTTTCATCACCTTTGACATCGGCCATGACGGAGTCGAGATCGCCGATTGGCTGCGCGAGCGGTACCCGGATGAAATGACAATCGTCATGCAGCATTGGTTTGAAAACCTTGAAGTGGGCGACAACGGCTTTGCCATCACGCTCAATTTCGGAGATGCGCCAGAACCGCTGTATATCCCTTACGGTTCGATTAAGACTTTCGTGGACCCTTCGGTCGAATTTGGCCTTCGATTTGAAAGCCCAGATGACGACGAAGAACCCGCCCAGATCGTCGAAGAAACGATCGAAGTGGACGAGCAAGAAGACCAGCATGATGCCGATGTCGTCTCGTTGGATAGTTTCAGAAAATAATCCTTACTGGATCACTGTTTTTCCAGGAAAGTTTCCACGGAACGGGATTTAATTCCGTTTCGGAATCTTGAGAACGACAGGTTCAATCCGCCTTCGGCAAGTGTGCGATCAAACTGCTGCAATTCATAGCCACCGTCCTCGTCTATGAACAACGAGAAAACAGTCAGCGTGTCGCCGACAATTCTGCCCCAGACAAAAGGCTCACCCCGCATGGGATCCAAGGGAACCTCGTGACCGAAGACATTCCGTTTCATCGCAGCGGAATACACGTCTGACCGCTCAGATTCCTTGAAATCTATCGAGAATGACTGCTCTTTCACCCGACCATCCAGTTTGTAGGTCGTGGTTTTCCAACTGACATTGAAACCGTCTTTGGTCTCTTGGATCGAGACACTCATGTCCCGAGGGGTTTCAGTTCCATCCTGATCTATAACTTTGGCCGAGCCTACGTAGTCGCCGACAAAAGAGCCAATATCTGCGGCGTGGGCCGGAACGTTTGAAAGTGCCACACAAAAGAGTACACCCATTGATAAGGCGAACAGTTTTAGTGGGTTAATCCTTGCAGATTGGGGCACGTTAGCCTCCAAATTGATGACCCTCGCAGTTTAGCCAAGCCGTCGTCACTGACAATGGTGCGAATTGTCATTCGATCAAGAAAAATGACGCAGCTACTTATCTATACCTTTCCAGTCGGTGAGTTTAAGGTGCGCGAAACTGGCCGATTGCACGGCAGCAATGCTGCAGGTAAACGGCAAACGACTGCTTACACGACGGAGTGACCGATGTCTCAGACCCGCACCGAATCCGACAGCTTTGGCCCGCTGGAGGTTCCTTCTGACAAATATTGGGGCGCGCAAACTCAGCGTTCGATTATGAACTTTCCGATTGGGTGGGAAAAGCAACCTGTCGCCATCGTTCGTGCGCTTGGTGTGATCAAAAAAGCCTGTGCGATGGAAAACAAGGCGATCGGCAAACTTGACGCCAAGATCGCAGACGCGGTTATTCAGGCTGCCGGCGAAGTTATCGAGGGCAAGTTTGACGACAACTTCCCGCTTGTCGTCTGGCAAACTGGATCGGGCACACAGTCCAACATGAACTCGAATGAGGTGATCGCGAACCGCGCGATTGAGATTCTGGGCGGTGTGATCGGATCAAAAGACCCGGTTCACCCCAACGATCATTGCAATATGGGTCAATCGTCCAACGACACCTTCCCGACCGCAATGCACATTGCCACCGCCATGAGCGTCCGCGACGTTCTGCTGCCCGGGCTGGAAAAACTGGCGTCGGGGCTCGAAAAGAAATCCGAAGAATTTGGCGACATCATCAAGATCGGGCGCACGCATACACAAGATGCCACGCCTCTGACACTGGGTCAGGAATTCAGTGGATATGCGCATCAGATTCGTCAGGGAATTGAACGGGTCAAGGCGGCGATGCCCGGAATTTACGAGCTGGCCCAAGGCGGTACGGCCGTTGGAACCGGCCTGAACACGCATGACGGCTGGAGCGAGGCTGTCGCCGCAAACATGGCGGAAATTACCGGCCTGCCCTTCGTCACCGCCCCCAACAAGTTCGAGGCTTTGGCGTCGCATGATGCGATGGTCTTCCTGTCCGGCGCTTTGGCGACCATTGCGGGAAGCTGCTATAAAATCGCGAATGACATCCGCCTGCTGGGGTCCGGTCCCCGCTCGGGTCTGGGCGAACTGATCCTGCCGGAAAATGAGCCGGGATCTTCGATCATGCCGGGCAAGGTAAACCCGACCCAAGCCGAAGCGATTACCCAAGTTGCCGCCCATGTGATGGGCAACGACGCCGCGATAAAATTCGCGGGCAGCCAGGGCCATTTTGAACTGAACGTCTATAACCCGATGATGTCCTACAATCTGCTGCAGTCCATTCAGTTGTTGGGCGATGCCGCCGACAGCTTTACCGAGCGCATGTTGATGGGCATTCAGGCCAACGAGCCGCGGATCGAAAAGCTGATGAAAGAATCTCTGATGCTGGTGACCGCTCTGGCCCCCACCATCGGGTATGACAACGCGACAACCGTCGCGAAAACGGCCCATAAAAATGGGACGACCCTCAAGGAAGAAGCGATCGCTCTTGGGTTTGTCGATGAAGAAACCTTTGACGCCGTGGTCCGTCCTGAACACATGATCGGACCCAAAAGCTGATGGGAAAACCGGTTAACCTCAACCGGTATCGAAAAGAAAAAGCGCGGGCTGAGAAAAAAGCCCGCGCGGATCAGAACTCTGTCGCTTTTGGGCGCAGTAAGGCTGAGAAAGAAGTCCTGCAAAAACAACAGGACAAGCAACGCTCTGACCTCGACAATCACGAGTTGGACAAATGAGCGGCCGCCCTGTCAAACGGTCACTGACACTCAAAGGGCATCGTACGTCCGTTTCGTTGGAGGATGAGTTTTGGCAGGCTTTTAGGGATATTGCCAAGTCAAAGAATACTCCGATCAACGCGTTAGCAGCAGAAATTGATGTGGCGCGTGATCCAGATGTGGGGCTTGCTTCGGCCATCCGCGTTTTCATTCTGAATTGGTATCGGTCCTAACGGAAAACAGTTGTGTTTTTCGTGCAAACTTTACTAAAGTTTATGA
Organism: Ruegeria sp. CL6; assembly: GCF_056536465.1. Lineage (NCBI taxonomy): Bacteria > Pseudomonadati > Pseudomonadota > Alphaproteobacteria > Rhodobacterales > Roseobacteraceae > Ruegeria > Ruegeria sp. CL6. The sequence continues at coordinate 82,711 of NZ_JBQFPR010000001.1, read as the reverse complement.
GAACAAATGGGGTACAAGTGATGAGCAAAACCGTAGTTGGACCAGACGGAAAACCACGCTGCGCATGGTGCAGTTCTGCTCCAGAGTTTTTTGATTACCATGATCAGGAATGGGGTTACCCGGTGGCGGATGACCAGCGGTTGTTTGAAAAACTGTGTCTTGAGAGTTTTCAGTCCGGCCTAAGTTGGCGCACGATCCTGTCCAAACGCGAGAACTTTCGGAAAGCGTTTAAACAATTTGATTTCAATCAGGTGGCCGAGTTTGATGAGGCTGACGTCGAACGCTTGCTTAAGGACGAAGGGATCGTTCGCCATCGCGGAAAAATCGAGGCGGTCATCAACAATGCCCGGCGTGTTCAAGAGTTGGTTGCCGCCGAAGGGTCCCTTGCTGCTTACGTCTGGGGGTTTGAGGCTGAAATGCCTGAAAATCCGCAGACGGCTTCAACATCCCCTGAATCCATTGCGATGTCCAAAGACCTCAAGAAACGCGGATGGAAATTCGTGGGGCCAACAACGGTATTTGCCTTCATGCAGGCGATGGGTCTGGTAAACGACCACGCTATTGATTGCGTCATGCGCGAAAAAGCGGCGCAACTGCGCCGCGATTTCACGAAACCAGTAAGTTAGCGAACCTTAGACGGACGCCTTGAAAATCTTGTCGATGTTCCCACCCAACGCGGTGTTGAACTCTGCGTCAGACTGTTGTTTTGACAGACCTTCGGTCAGTGCGCGTGAGAAAGACGCGATCATCTTGTCATTCTGATCCAGCAGGTCGCAGGCTTGTTCGGTCGAGTATCCACCCGACAAGGCCACAACACGGACCACCCGCGGGTGATCTGCCACTTCGTCATATAGGTTAGCCTGGTTGGGAATGCTCAGCTTCAACATCACATCCTGCCCGTCCTGCAGTTGATCCAGGTTCTTCAGGATTTCAGCTTTCAGAATGTCTTCGGCTTCGGCTTTGGTTGCAGAGTTAATGTTCACCTCAGGTTCAACAATCGGAACCATCCCGGCGGCGACAACCTCGCGGGCGACGTCGAACTGTTGGGCGACGACTGCCGCGATGCCTTCGGCGTTTGCTTTGTGAATGACCGAGCGTTCTTTGGTGCCAAAAACACCCTCAGCTTTGGCCAGTGTATCAGCAAGGCCCGGGATCGGCTTCATCATCTGAACGCCGTTCACTTCGTCTTCCAAGCCTTTGTCAATCTTAAGGAAAGGAACGATGCCTTTGACCGACCACAGGTAGTCTGCAACGGGTCGACCATCTATTTGTTCGGAAAGAGTACGTTCAAACAGGATTGCGCCAATCACCTTGTCCTTGGTGAAGTCAGTGCCCAAAATGATCCGCGCGCGCATCTTCTGAATCTCACCGAACATTTCTTCATCCGAGGAATAGTCCGATGCCTCTACCCCGTAAAGCGCCAGTGCCTTGGGGGTTGAACCGCCACTTTGATCCAGCGCAGCAATGAAGCCCGCACCGTTAGACATTTGTTCGCGCTGTTCAGATTTGGACATAAGGTTTTCCCGTTTGAAATGATTCCGCTGTTTTGAACCGCATACATCAAGGCGCAAGGCGATGGTAGTTGTTTAGCGCTCACCCACGCGCAACCAAATGCCATCTTTCGACCGGACGGTAAGATGGGCAACTGGAACAGGCACACGGTCCGCCACCAACTCAAAGCGAAAGGTCCGTAACAACACGGACAGCAGCAACGGACCTTCTACCATCGCGAATCCAGCCCCGGTGCAAACACGTGGCCCGGTGGAGAATGGAATAAACGCATTGCGTTGGCACGACTTGCCATTCTCAGTCTCCCACCGAGATGGGTCGAATGCGTCGGGTCGATCCCAAAGGCGTTCGTGCCGGTGCAAATGCCAAGGGCTGATCACGATCTGCGAACCCCTATCGATTTTGCGATCTCGAAACGTTTCAGGGCAGGTGTTTTCGCGGACCATCATTGGTACTGGTGGGTAAAGCCTCAGCGCTTCTCGAAACACATCCCGGCTTATCTTTAATCGAGACAATGTCGAGAAACGCTGCTCGTCGAACGCTTGCGCCTCGGTCGCCACTTTTTCTTGCCATTCCGGATACAGAGCCATCAAATAAAGGGTCCACGCCAAAGCGGAAGCACTGGTTTCGTGACCTGCCAAAAAGAAAATAGCGACCTGATCCACCATCTCGCTGGTATCAAAACACTTTCCGGTCTCTGGGTCAGGCGTCGTCATGATCTTGGTTGCAAGGTCATCCGGCGCCTTGTTCTGGGCTATCTGTGATGCGCGATCAGCGGTTAGGCGTTCAATTAGAGATCGAATTTCTCTGGCATTTCTCTGAGTCGCGGCCGAATGAAAACGCGGGAACCATCTTGGCAATGGTACGAACGCAGCGATGTTTAGCAATGGCTGAGCGCGTTGATAACTTTTAAACTTTTCAAAAACTTGCGCGGCGATCCTGTGTTCAATTGGAACAGAAAACAGGGTTCTGAAAATCACATCCGCCGCGGCGTGGCTGGTGAATTCCTCAATTTCAATGCAGGTGCCCGAAAGTGGCCGCATGCGTTCGACTGCCGCCTTAGAAGCATCCAACATTGCGGGATACGTGCCCTTCAGGCGACCGCCTTCAAATGCAGGGTCAATGATACGACGTTGCCGTTTCCAGGTTTCTCCGTTCGTCAGGAACACAGACTCGCCCAACAAAGGGCGTAACCCTTCGCTGATCCGGCTTGATTTTGGGAAGTCGCTGGCTTTGTTTTTCAACACCTTCTCAATGAGATCGGGCTGATTGATCAAGTATGACCTGAAGAAAAACGTTCTGAATTCGGCCATCCAAGCCCGGTAGAGGCGTTGTGGCTGCGCTGACAGGATGTCCTTGCGGAATAGCTTGAGATACTGCCACAGCGATACTTTGTCCGGTCGCGCAGCGGGCTTTGGTGGCGTCATGCCTGCACCGAACGAAACTTGGATACGGGTTCGGCGATCCGAGATTTGGAAGGCGCGCGTCCTTCGAACCTATCGCCCAAGGTTAGCGGCCCCGCCGTGATGCGGAAATAGTCATACGTTCCTACTTTATCAAAAGCACACAAGTATTGGAAATGTAGCCGAAAAAATCGCCACCTCAACTCTTTCCAGCGATTGGCGGAAAGAGTCTGAGTGAAAGCCGCCGATAGAACAAGGGGCCATTTTGACCCCTCGGAACTGACCCCGGAAACCGCCACCGGATCGCACAAAGCGAATGAACATCCGTCTCCTGGAGCGGAAACGTCAACCCACGTCAATTCGTTCTGTTCGGATAAATACCGTAAATCCGCGCGTAGGTCATTCGCGTTGGGTAGGAACGATACCATGGGAATTACCTGGCCCAGCGTCAGAAAAGACAACACGGGTCGGTTTGCGGTGCCAGGGCCGGACCGAAGAACCTCGGCCAAGACACTCACCCCAAGATGCGCGCCAGAACTGTGGCCAACGATCAGGACTTCGTCTGTATCGCTCTCAAGCGCGTCGAGAATTTGATTGGTGAACTCAGAAAGGCGATGACCTAGTGGTTCAGAAATTTCTCCCTTATTTTCAGCCGAGTACGCATAGTCATGCATCAAGTAATACGCAAAAAATCTGCTATCAGCCCGTCGAAACCAACGCAGGGTAAAATACGCGACAATCGCCGCAGGCAGGATGGAAGACCAGCCAACAACCGCGTACAGCAAAGCAGCCACACTCCAGCCCAGAAACATGGCAATCAACAGTTGAGCAAGCAACATCGCAACAGGATAAAGCGCTGCAATAACGGGCCCTTTTCGCAGTTTCATCAACCTCCAAAGAGTGCCCGTCGAAATGTATATCCAAGCGGTTTGGATCAGTTGCCGATACGTAGCGACGATAGAGTTGGACATACTGTCGCGAACAATATCCGACCAGTGAAGAACCTCTATGTCGCTAAAGACCTCGGTTCCGTCCTGAATCGAGCGCACGTGCCATCCATACGGACCGTCACCTGATTTGGCTGAGACCGAAATTTCATATCCCGAAATCTCGGCCTGTGCGCGACTTTCCTTGCGGTACAGCTCACGATACCTGCGGGGATGGATCGGATCGTAGCCGGGAATGTAAAACACCCGGCGGCGTCGCACCTTGGACTGACTTGCGTGACTGCTCATAACCCCACCTTTTACCACGCAAGTTAACGCAGCATTTCCGACAAGGTAAGCCAGTTCCGGGTGTTATCCAAAATTCGCCAGCATGGGAAAGGTTTCCAGTAGCCACCAGCTAAACTCTGTAAACAGGCCAGTAATCAGCATTATACCGACGAACAGAAGCAGACCGCCCATCACTTTCTCGATTGCGCCCATATGGGGCTTGATCCGGTTCATCAAAGTCATTGAGCGATTCAGGAACATCGCCGCCAATAGAAACGGAATACCTAGACCTGCGGCGTAAACACCCAGCAGCAATGTTCCCCGCGCCACTGATGCCTCAGACGCTGCGAGAGACAGGATTGCGCCCAGCTGTGGGCCGATACATGGCGTCCACCCAAAGGCAAAGGCCAGCCCCAGAATGTAAGCGCCGAAAACCGAGCCTCCGGTTTCACCAGTGTCGATACGAGCTTCGCGATCAAGGAACGGAATTCGGAAAACGTTCAGAAAATGCAGCCCAAAAACAATTACAACCGCGCCCGACAGTTTCGCAAACAGCACCTGGTTTTTCAGCACAAATGCGCCAAAGGCCGAGGCTGTAAATCCCAACAACAGGAAAACGGTCGACAAACCCAGTACAAAGAATAGCGCCGTCAGAGTCGCCTTGCGCCGCGCCTGCGCCTGATCCTGCATGTCGTTGATCGAAACACCGCTCATATAAGCCAGATATGGCGGCACGATTGGTAGAACGCAGGGCGAAAGAAAGCTGATCAACCCACCAAGCAGAGCGATGAACATGGCAGGCAAAAGGCCCGCGTCTATGATGTCAATTCCGAACATGACTCAGCACATATGATATGACTCTGTCCGCGTCACGGGGCCATTCGGTCACATCCTCGTGGTTGCAAGCTGGACACTTCTCCAAACTGGAAATATTTGGTCCTTATGTCAGATTCATCCGAAACCCTTGATGCGCTGGGGCTTCTATGCCCCCTGCCCGTTTTGAAGGCGCGCAAACGCCTAAAGTCTATGCCCGCAGGCGCGTTGCTGCGCGTTTTGGCGGATGATCCCGCTGCAATCATAGATGTACCGCATTTTTGTGCCGAGAGTGGCCATTTGCTGATTTCCCAAGAGGATGCCGACGGGCACCAAGTCTACGTTATTCAAAAAACGGGGTGAAACCGGACGCCGTTGAACAACAAAAAAAGGCGGGCTGAGTTGCCCGCCTTTACTTTTATTGTCCCAACGACCACCAGCCGCGTCTTTTTGGTTTGGCCGGTTCGCTTGGCTTCTCAGGTTCTTCAGCCACCGCTTCCAGAACAGGTTCCGGGACAGATTGTTCCGCTTCCACTTCTGGCGCGGGTTCCGGCTCTGCAACTGGTTCTTCCACTTGTTCAGTTTCTTCAGGCGAAATTGCTTCTGAAACTTCCTCGGCAACAGGTTCCGCTGCAGGTTCGACTTCGACTACAGGTTCGGCTTCCTCGGCGACCACGGTTTCGCTGGCCTCAGATACCGCTGCTTCGGATTCCGCCGCCTCTTGTGTGGTTTCCGTCTCTACCGCGTCGCTGGTCGCTTCGACCACTTCGGCATCTTTTTTCTTGCGGCGCGGAGACCGGCGGCGTTTTGGCTTGACCGGCTTTTCTTCTTCGGTCGTGTCATTGCCTTCGGTTTCTACAATCGGCTCGCCTGCTGTCTCAACAGCGGTAGCTTCGCTTTCCTCGGTGCTAACTTCGGTCGCCTCACCCGAACCATTGTTCTTCTTGCGGCGACGACGGCGACGCTTGCGTTTGGGATTATCTTCTTCCTCGGACTGAGGGGCGTCTTCCTCAACCTGCACGTCTTCATCGGCATCAACCAAATCCATCAGCGAAGCATCTACCGACACGACCGGGGCGCTGGCTTCAGGGACGATCCGACTTGCTGTCTTGAACTTCTCCAACGAGAAGTCCGGGCTGACCAAGTGCACGTCACCTTCGATCCGCACGGACAAACCATACCGAGCTTCAATCTGCGCGATATGCTCACGCTTTTGGTTCATCAGGAAGTTGGCAATGCTTACAGGGCACCGCACAAGAACTTCGCGCGACCGGCGGCGCGTGCCTTCTTCCTCAATCTGGCGTAGAATCGTCAGCGCCATGTTGTCGTCAGACCGGATCAGGCCAGTTCCGTGGCAGGACGGGCACGGCTGCGTCGTCGCCTCAAGCATGCCTGGGCGCAGACGCTGGCGGCTCATTTCAAGCAGTCCAAAGCCAGAAATACGACCCACCTGGATACGCGCGCGGTCCGTTTTCAGCTTATCCTTCAGACGCTTTTCTACGGCGGAATTGTTCTTCCGCTCATCCATGTCGATAAAGTCGATAACAATCAAACCCGCAAGATCCCGCAGGCGAAGCTGACGCGCAACTTCCTCAGCGGCCTCAAGGTTGGTCTTGAGTGCGGTTTCCTCGATCGAGCCTTCCTTGGTCGCTCGGCCCGAGTTAACATCGATCGCAACCAACGCTTCGGTCACGCCAATCACGATATAACCGCCGGACTTGAGCTGCACGGTCGGGTTGAACATCCCGGCCAGATAGCTTTCGACTTGATAGCGCGCGAACAGAGGCAACGCGTCCTCATACCGTTTCACGTTCTTGGCGTGCGACGGCATGATCATCTTCATGAAGTCCTTGGCGATGCGATAGCCCGCCTCGCCTTCAACCAGAACCTCATCAATATCACGATTATAAAGATCGCGGATCGACCGTTTGATCAGGTCGCCTTCTTCGTAAATCTTGGCGGACGCAATGGACTTGAGCGTCAACTCGCGAATCTGCTCCCACATGCGCTGTAGATATTCATAGTCGCGCTTGATTTCGGACTTGGTGCGCTTGGCTCCGGCCGTCCGAATAATCAGACCAGCGCCGGTCGGCACGTCTATGTCGGCTGCAATTTCCTTCAGCTTCTTTCGGTCCGGCGCATTGGTAATCTTGCGGCTGATCCCGCCACCGCGCGCCGTGTTTGGCATCAAGACGCAATAACGACCAGCCAAAGACAGGTATGTCGTCAAAGCAGCGCCCTTGTTCCCGCGTTCCTCTTTTACGACCTGAACCAGCAGAACTTGGCGAACCTTGATGACTTCTTGAATCTTGTACCGACGCGGGCGCGGCTTACGCGGAGGACGGATATCTTCGCTGTCATCCTCATCCGCGACAGATTCGATCGAGTCGTCTTTGGCCGCCGCATCTGCGCGGGCTTCCGCCTCGTCCGTATCTTCCTTGGTCTCACCTTCAGCCGACGCGTCCTCGGCTTCTACAGCTGCAGCCTCTGTGACGTCACCATCAGAGCTTTCTTCGACGGCACTTACTTCGTCCGGCGTTTCAATGGTCGCATCTGTTTCCTCGGCCTGCGAAGTCTCATCAGACTTGGCTTCAACGTCTTCGTCCACAGTGTCTTCGGACGCCTCAGGCGCATCGTCGATGGGTTCCTCGACAGGCGTTTCGGCTACGCGATCCGCAGGAGATGTCCCCTCCGGCACTTCAAGATCGGGATTTTCGTCACTGTCGTCCAGATCAATTGTTTCCATGCCGGTGGGTTCCGACGAAACTTCGACCGACTCAACAACGTCATCAGATTTTACATCCGCAGCCTTGGTACGCGAGCGTGAGCGACGCTTCTTGGGCTTGGTTTCCTCGGCCTCGTCTCGCGCTTTCATCGCCTCGGCGTAAGCGCGCTCCTCCTCCATCAGCGCCTCACGGTCAGCTACCGGAATCTGGTAGTAGTCCGGATGGATTTCCGAAAACGCAAGAAACCCGTGACGGTTGCCACCGTAGTCTACGAAAGCAGCCTGAAGGGACGGTTCGACCCGCGTTACTTTTGCCAGGTAGATGTTGCCAGCAAGCTGGCGTTTGTTTTCGGATTCAAAATCGAACTCCTCGACCTTGTTTCCGTCGACCACCACAACGCGGGTTTCCTCCGCGTGGGTGGCATCGATAAGCATTTTCTTAGCCATGTGTCCTTGGTGCACCGCGCCAAACGCGTTGTCCTTACCCGTCCGGGGGGACAGGCGCTTTTGGGGTGGTGTCTTGTCAGGGCGATTTCGGACGGCGCGCGGCAGGGTTTGGCGCTTTGGCCCCCTGCCCGTAAAGTCAATCGTTGCGCGCGCGTCATCGCGGTTCTTCTCCGACAGGCGCGACCTTGCGCTGCCTGCCCATTTATTCCTTTCGCCCGCAACCACGGGCTCAGGTGTTCAACTGCCCCAAAAAGGGGCACAATCGGTCTGCGCAGCCTGCGTGGGAGTAGGTCACCACCTGCGGCATTGCAGCGAAACTCAAAGATTCGGGTCTTAAAAGCGCAATAACGGCTCGGCCCGCTCGGTTACAATAAAAGCAGTCCTGTGGAAAAGACAATGGGCAAACTGCACGACAGCGCCTCTAGGCACGCATCAACACCTTCTTCTGTTCAAAAATACTTCGGGGGTGAATTGAGCCAAAGGCTCAAGAGGGGGCTGGCCCCCTCCTCGCCTCTACAGGTAGTCGGAACGTTGAAGGCCGTACTTGGCCATTTTCTCATTCAGAGTCCGACGTGGCAGACACAATTCATCCATTACCGAAGCGATCGAGCCCTTGTGACGCCGCATGGTGTTGTCGATCAGCATACGCTCGAACGCTTCGACATATTCCTTCAAAGGTTTCCCTTCGGTCGTCATGACTGGCTGCATTTCTTCATGGTCCGACATCAGCAACGAGGCGATGGTTCCCGACCCACGACGCGACTGTAGTACCGCGCGCTCAGCAATATTGATCAACTGACGTACATTGCCCGGCCAAGGAGCTTGCAGCAACTGTGCTGCTTCCTGAGCACTGACCTGCGGCGCATCACATCCATATTCTTCGGCAAATTGTTCGCTCAGACGGGTGAACAGGGTTAGGATATCCTCACCACGCTGCCGCAGCGGAGGCATGGTTATCCGCAACGCCGCCAAACGGTAGAACAAGTCAGGGCGCAGCACGTCCTCGCTCGTTTTACCTGCTTCCTGAAGGTTTGAAATCGCTATGATCCGCGTTTCGGCAGGCGTCCCCTGATCGTTCATCACGCTCAGCAGCCGCGCCTGCAACGTGTCACTCAGGGCTTCGATGTCTTCCAAAACCAAAGTCCCGCCACGCGCTTCTTCGATTGCTGGCAGTTGAGCGTCTTCTGGCATCATCGGCCCGAACAGACGTTTCGACAGCGCCTCTTCCTCCAGCGCTGCGCAAGAGACCAAAACGAATTTCTTACCTGCCCGACTGCCAACGGCATGCAGGGCATGGGCCACAAGCGTCTTTCCCGTTCCCGTTTCACCGTCAATCAGGACGTGGCCATCGGCCTGACCCAGATCCAGAATATCCTCGCGCAGACGGTCCATCACTGGGCTGGCGCCGATCAGCTTGTTCATGATCTGCGTGCCGTCCGACAGTTCCCGTCGCAGGGCACGATTGTCGAGCGTCAGGCGTCGCGCGTTGCTGGCGCGCTTGGCCAGTTCAGACATCCGATCCGGATTGAACGGCTTCTCAAGGAAATCGAAGGCTCCGACCCGCATGGCCTCGACCGCCATCGGCACGTCGCCGTGGCCGGTGATCATGATAACAGGCAGAGTGCTGTCCGCCCCCATCAGCTTTTTGAGCAACTGAATACCATCCATGCCCGGCATCTTGATGTCTGAAATGACGATTCCGGGGTATTCAGGCCCAAGAACCTTAAGCGCGTCTTCGGCGCTGGAAAAAGTTTCCGTGTCATATCCAGACAATGCCAACCACTGACTGATCGACTGGCGCATGTCCTGTTCGTCGTCCACGATGGCAATTTTCATGGCTTGTGCCATAGTCTTTCCCCGTTATTCCGCGGCCTCAAGGCCGTCGCTTCCTAGTGTCGGCAACTTCATCTCAAACACGGCGCCCCCGTTCGGGCTGTTGCGCGCGGTCAGCCGTCCTCCATGGTCGTTTACGATCCCGGACGAGATGGCAAGCCCCAGACCTACACCGTCGCCGGGCTGTTTGGTGGTGTAGAAGGGCTCGAACAGATTTTCGATGTCCTCGATCCCATGACCGTTATCCCTTACAGTCAACACCGCCATGTCGCCCACGGCCAGAATTATTTCGACGTCCGGCTCAGTTACAGATTTGGTGGCATCGAGCGCATTCCGCAAGAGGTTCACCATGACCTGTTCGATCCGCATCCGATCCCCCATCACAAACACGGGTTCTTCCGGCAGAATCTGAGTGATCTTAACATGGCGCTGACGCAATTGCGGTTCCATCATCGACAGGGCCGAGGCCAGCGCTTCGCCAAGGTTTACAGGGGAAAACGCATCCGCGCCCTTGCGCGCGTAGGACTTGAGCTGCCGGGTGATTGCTCCCATCCGCTCAATCAGACCGTCGATGCGGCCAAAGCTGGCCAAGGCCTCCTCGGGGCGGTTTCGACGCAGCAGCAGCCGTGCGCCCGCTAGATAGGTTTTCATTGCAGCCAAGGGTTGATTCAGCTCGTGACTGACGGCCGCCGACATTTCACCCAAGGCCGCCAGTTTCGAGCTTTGCGCAAGTGTCTGCTCAGCCACTTCCAGTGTCTTTTCAACCCGCTCGCGTTCAGCAATTTCCCGCTGCAGCCGGGTGTTCAGTGCGCGAAGCTCTGCCGACTCGCGCTGGAACAGAGCCATGCGCAACGTCGCTCGGCGGCTGAGCGCGTAGAATGCAAGCGCCAGAAGAATCGCAAAACCCATAATTTCCAGCGCAATGACGCTGTTCACCTTGTCCCGGATCGACGCGTAGGTCGTGAACGAGGTCATTTGCCAACCCCTAAACGGAATCCGCGTATCCATGCGCATGACACCTTCGCCCTGCAGATAGGCATCCGGTGGCAAGGCCGTCCAATCCGTGGTCGCGCGAATGGCGCGCTCGATTGCGCCTTCCGGCGGTTGGCGAACCAACGCGGCGCTCTCCTCTAGACCTCGCCATTTTGGTTCCGTCGACAGGATGATCGTGCCCGTGCTGTCCGCCACCATAACAGCATCGGAAATCCCAGCCCAAGCCCGTTCAAATTTATGAAGGTCGACCTCAACAACGATCACCCCGAGAATATCTGAGCCTGCGTCCATGCGTCTGGAGTACACAAAGCTATATCCACCGGATTCGTTCTGGATGACCGTGAAAATCGTAGAGTTCGCGCGAACCGCATCAACGTAATACGCCGAGTTCCGATGCGCTTCGCCCAGCCGGTTCCGGTCGGTGGCGGCCACGGTTCGTCCGTCACTGTCCAGCAACATCAACGAAGCAGCGCCGATTTCTTCGACAAACGAGATAAGCCGCTGCGTGGACAGTGAAAAATCACTGGATTGCAATGCCGAGATCAGAGTGGGATCGCGTGCCAAAAGTTGCGGTACAATGGCGTTCCGCCGCAATTCGCTCAGCAAGTTGCCCGAGTACAATGCAAGGCGCAGCTCAGCCCTGTTCCGCGTCGATTCAGTAAAACGATCCGTAAGCAGCCGGTTGGTGACCCAAATCGTTGCCACCGTCGCAATCAGCAGGATCGAGACGGCAACACGCAGGCGCCAACCCAATGGCGCGCCGCGGAATGGTTTTTTCAAAGAAGACCAGCCAGAACGGTTGTCGGAACTCATACCCGGAAACTACGCGGGCTTGGCATCGACCTCAAGTCATGCGGGTGTCAGCACACCTGACAATGCGCGGAACAATGCCGTTCCATCAGTCCCGCCGTGACCTTCATCGGCCGCGCGCTCGGGGTGCGGCATCATTCCAAGTACTCTGCGGTTTTCGGAAAGGATACCAGCGATGTCACCAACCGACCCATTGGGATTCTCGGTATAGGTGAACGCAACGCGGTCTTGGTCTTTCAACGTCGCAAGAGTGTTTTCATCCGCGAAATAGTTGCCGTCGTGATGGGCTATGGGAATTCCGATCACGTCGCCTGTATTGTAGCCTTCGGTAAAGGCGCTATCGCTGGTTTCAACCTTTAGGCCAACGGTGCGGCAGATGTATTTCAGACCGGCATTTCGCAGCAGCGCGCCCGGAAGAATTCCGGTTTCGGTCAGAATCTGGAAACCGTTGCAAATTCCCAAGGCATAGCCGCCGCGCTGCGTGTGATCCACGACCGCTTTGCAGATAGGCGACTGCGCGGCAATTGCACCGCAGCGCAGGTAGTCGCCGTAAGAGAAACCGCCCGGCACACCAACGATGTCCACCCCATCGGGCAGAGCGGCGTCCTTGTGCCAAACCATATCGACCTGAAAACCCGCCTGCTCAAAGGCTACGGCAAGATCCCGGTCGCAGTTTGATCCGGGGAAAACGATGACTGCTGCGCGCATGGCGGGCCTCCGGATAAAGGGTCAGACCAGTTCGATTTCGTAGCGCTCGATGACCGTGTTGGCCAACAGCTTTTCGCACATCTCGGTGATGTCGGCTTCGGTCGCGCCGTCGGCCAGCTCAAGGTCGATCACCTTGCCTTGGCGAACGCCTTCGACCTGATCAAAGCCCAGGGCGCCCAATGCGTGACGTACCGCTTCACCCTGCGGGTCCAGAACCCCGTTCTTGAGCATCACATGCACCCGTGCTTTCATTCCTGCAACTCCAGTTGAGGGCCAGCGCGTGCGGCCCGTTCCGTTGCGCGGGGGGATAACGCGCTCAGAGCCGTTCGACAACCCTTGTCCGCAAGCAGTTTGCCGCAGGATCGTCGATAAACAAAAAACGCCGCAGTAAGGTGCGGCGTTTTATGGTCAAGTCCAGAGCTGTCAAATCAATTGATGAGCGTCGGCTTGGTCACATTGCTTTTGGGCAGAACCCCAAGGCGTCGGGCAACTTCGGAATACGCATCTGTCAGATTGCCCAGATCACGACGAAACACGTCCTTGTCCAGCTTCTGACCTGTTTCGATGTCCCAAAGACGGCAGCTGTCTGGGCTGATTTCGTCAGCGACGATCAGGCGCTGGTAGTCACCTTCAAACACGCGGCCAATCTCGATCTTGAAGTCGACCAGCCGAATGCCAACCGCCAGCATGAGACCGCTCATGAAGTCATTCACGCGCAGCGCCAGGCTCAGGATATCGTCCATGTCCTGCTGACTGGCCCATCCGAAGGCGGCGATATGTTCCTCGGTGACCAGCGGGTCGCCCAGAGAATCGTCTTTGTAGCAGTACTCAACGATGGGTCGCGGCAGTTGCGTGCCCTCGTCTATGCCAAGTCGCTTGGACATCGATCCGGCAGCATAGTTCCGCACGATCACTTCCAGCGGCACGATCTCGCAGCTACGCACCAGCTGCTCGCGCATGTTGAGGCGGCGAATGAAATGGGTCGGAACGCCGATCTGGTTGAGGCCGTTCATGAAAAACTCGCTCAGGCGGTTGTTCAGAACACCCTTACCGTCGATGACATCCTTCTTTTCCGCGTTGAAGGCGGTGGCATCATCCTTGAAATACTGCACGATGGTGCCCGGCTCTGGGCCTTCATACAGAATCTTGGCCTTGCCTTCGTAGATTTTCTTGCGACGCGCCATAAGCGACCCTTCCAGACTGTTGAGCCGGGGATTTCCCCTGCTTCTTGGCGCTCTCATAGTCCAAGCCCCCCTTTCCCGCAAGTTCGACGACCCGAGGGGCTTTGACGCAGCGCAAATACCTTGCGTCCGGGCGCGGCTATAGTCATATCATCAATTAAGAAGATGTAATCCAAGGGGTCCCCAACCAATGACCACGTTTGACGAACGCGAAAACGCCTTTGAAGCCAAGTTTGCGCATGATGAAGAAATGCAGTTCAAGGCGCAGGCGCGCTGCAACAAGCTTTTGGGCCTCTGGGCTGCGGAAAAGCTGGGCAAATCCGGTGCAGAGGCAGACGAGTACGCGAAAACCGTAGTCATCGCTGATTTTGAAGAAGCTGGCCACGAAGACGTTGTTCGCAAGGTTTCCGGCGATCTGGGTTCGCTTTCCTCTGATGAGGAAATCCGCGCCAAAATGGCGGAACTTTTGCCCGAAGCCAAAGCACAGGTTCTGAGCGAGACTCAGTAAGGGCAATGCCCTCCTCATGATCTTCATGAGATTTATGGATTTGATTTGATGCCCCGCCCATGAGAGACGGGGCATCTTAGTTTTTCTCGGCCTTGCCGACTTTTGGGAAGCCCAAATGACAAACGCGCTCAACAAACTTCTGGAAACCAAAGACGCGATTCTGGCTGACGGTGCCACAGGAACGAACCTGTTCAACATGGGTTTGCAATCTGGCGACGCGCCCGAGCTGTGGAACGTGGACGCGCCTGAAAAGATCATCGCGCTGTATCAAGGCTCGGTCGATGCAGGCAGTGATCTGTTTCTGACCAACACCTTCGGTGGAACATCGGCGCGGCTGAAACTGCACGATGCCCAAAACCGCGTGGCCGAACTGAACCGCGCAGGCGCCGAATTAGGTCGCGAGGTCGCGGACAAGGCCGGACGCCCCGTAATCGTTGCCGGTTCGGTCGGTCCGACTGGTGAGATTATGGAACCCGTCGGCAGCCTGTCTCACGCTGGCGCTGTTGAGATGTTCCACGAGCAGGCCGAAGCGCTCAAACAAGGCGGTGCCGATGTTCTGTGGCTCGAGACGATCAGTGCCCCGGAAGAATTCCGGGCCGCCGCTGAAGCCTTTGCAATGGCTGACATGCCCTGGTGTGGCACCATGAGCTTTGATACCGCCGGGCGGACCATGATGGGTGTCACTTCGGCTGATCTGGCTCAATTGGTCGAGACACTGCCGAACCCGCCTGTTGCCTTCGGCGCGAATTGCGGCACCGGCGCATCCGACATTCTACGCACCGTTCTTGGCTTTGTTGCCCAAGGGACCGAGCGTCCGGTCATCTCAAAGGGAAATGCGGGCATCCCGAAATATGTCGATGGCCACATCCACTATGACGGTACGCCCGAATTGATGGGTCACTACGCCGCGATGGCGCGCGACTCGGGTGCTACCATTATCGGCGGCTGCTGTGGGACAATGCCTGCGCACCTACGCAAAATGCGCGAAGCGCTGGACAGTACGCCGCGCGGATCTCGCCCAACACTGGATCAGATCACCGATGCATTGGGGCCGTTTTCGTCAGCCTCGGACGGCACCGGAGAGGACGCCGCGCCAGAACGCAGGACGCGCCGCCGTCGCCGCGCTTGAGATTTAGCGCCCCTCGAATTTCGGGGGGCGTTTTTCCAGAAAGGCCACTACGCCTTCGGCAAAGTCGCGTGAGCGCCCACATTCACCTTGCAGATGTGCCTCAATCTCTAATTGCTGGCTTAGCGACTTGTCGTAGGTTCCTCGGATAGCTTGTTTGATGGCACCGAACCCTGCGGTCGGACCCTTTGCAAGATACATCGCACGCTTGCGCCAATGCGCCTCGAACGCGTCGTCCGGCACTGCCTCCCAGATCAGACCCCAGTCGTCGGCTTGCCGTGCGCTGATCTTGTCGGCGAAAAGGGCCGCGCCCATAGCCTTTGCGAACCCCATTTGGCGCGGAGTGAACCAGGTTCCTCCGGCATCCGGCAGCAGGCCGATACGCGCAAAAGCCTGAAGGAAATAAGCACTTTCGGCTGCGATCACTACGTCGGCGCACAGGGCAAGGTTTGCTCCTGCACCCGCAGCTGCGCCGTTTACAGCCGCAATAGTCGGGACCGGACAGTTGTAAATCGTTTCAAGCATCGGCTCGTATTCGTCCCGCAACGTGCGCTCCAGGTCGATTTTGCCAGTGCTCGACGAGTCTCCCAGATCCTGACCGGAACAAAATGCACCGCCCGCTCCTGTCAATACGATCGCTCGAGCGTTGCGCGCCGAGTGTTTCATCGCATGGGTGACCTCTGCGCGCATCTGCGCGGTCATTGCGTTCATCTTGTCCGGCCGGTTCAAGGTAACCACTGCCAAATCATCGGCGATGTCCAGCAACAGAGTTTCGTAGTCCATATATTCCCCCCAAAAAAGCGCCGTGCTTGTCAGAACCCTGACTCAAATGCGCAACGAGGAAAAGGCCAACGAAAGATCAGTCTTTAAGAATCTGTTTCAACCGCTCTTTTTCAGCGTCGGTCAGGGTATCGCTACCTCCGGCCGGTTGTGCCTGGGACCGTTTTCGCAAAAAACTCCACCCCATACCTGCAGCGATCAGCAACATGACAGGTCCGGCGAGCCACAGCATCAAGTTTGCACCTGATGTTGTCGGTTTCAGCAGCACATACTCTCCATACCGCTCTACGATGAACTCGATCGCTTCGTCATCGGTATCACCGGCGACAAGCCGCTCTCGTAGCAGGATACGCAAGTCACGCGCAAGTTCGGCATTGCTTTCATCAATGCTCTCGTTGCGGCAGACAAGGCAGCGTAAACCGGTGCTCAAATCGCGCGCGCGCTGTTCAAGCGCGGGATCATCAAGAACTTCGTCCGGTTCGACCGCCCAAAGCGGAAACGCGCAAACCACGAGGATCAGAAGTAGCCGCTTCATTCTGCAGGCACCCCGCCTGTTGGTGCCTTGCGCGCGCCTGCCGCAACGCGGAACCGCCGGTCTGACAGGCTGAGAAACCCGCCTAGAGCCATGAGAATGCACCCGCCCCAGATCCAGTTGGCCAGCGGTTTGATGTAAGTCCGCATGACCCAGCCACCATCCTCCTGCCGGTCTCCGATCACGACGTAGACGTCACGTAAAAAGCGATAGTCGATCGCAGCTTCGGTGGTTGGCATTCTGGCCACCGGATAGTCTCGTTTTTCGGGGTTCAGCGTGGCGATTGAATGTCCGTCCTTTTCCACCAGTACATCCGCCATCGTGGAAAAGTAGTTCGGCCCCTGAACGCGTCGGACGTTTTCCAGCGTGAATGTAAACTGTCCAACGTCAAAGGGTTCACCGGGTTGGGCGACGCGAATGTCTTCGACCTCCCACGCGGTCAATCCAGCGATTGCAAACATCGTTATGCCAAGCCCTGCGTGAGCCGTCGCCTTACCCCAGTCGGCCCTTGGAAGTCGAAGCAGCCGCGCAAAGCTGCGCTTGCGTCCGGTGCGGCTCCACAAATCCATGGCAGCGCCAAAGGTAATCCACGCGCCAAGAAACAGACCAACCGGCCCCAAGGCGCTGCGTCCTGTCTGCATCGCCCAGACCACCAAGGCCAATGCCACGGCCAGCACAAAGGCATAGCGCAAAGAATACGCCGTTTTTCCCAGTTTCCCGCGTTTCCACGGAAGCATGGACCCAACAGGTAGAGCTATTCCCAAAGCGATCATGAACGGCGTGAAGGCCGCATTGAAGAACGGAGGTCCAACCGAAAGTTTCCGGTCGAACGCCATTTCCGCCACCATTGGCCACATGGTCCCGAAGAAAACAACAAAGCAGCTAACAGCCAGCAAAATGTTGTTTAAGATCAAAGCGCTTTCACGACTTACCATACCAAAGACGCCCTTTGCCTCCATCGCTTGGGCACGGGCAGCAAAAAGGGTCAGTGCTCCGCCGATAAAAATCACCAGAATGAACAGAATGAATACCCCGCGTTCCGGGTCATTCGCGAAAGCGTGGACTGATGTCAGCAGTCCGGACCGAACGATAAAAGTACCGATAAGCGAAAACCCAAAAGCGATGATGGCCAGCAGAATGGTCCAGCTCTTGAGGGCTTCTCGTTTTTCGACAACGATGGCTGAATGTAGCAGCGCGGCAGCCAGCAGCCACGGCATGAACGAGGCATTTTCCACCGGGTCCCAGAACCAGAAACCACCCCAGCCCAGCTCATAGTAGGCCCACCACGATCCCAGCGCGATACCAATGGTCAGGAAAATCCACGCTGCCAACGTCCAGGGTCGGACCCAACGGCCCCAGGCTGCGTCAACCCGCCCCTCAATCAATGCGGCTACGGCAAAACTGAACGCCGTGCTCAGGCCCACATAGCCCAGATACAAGAACGGAGGGTGAAACGCGAGGCCCGGATCTTGCAGCAACGGGTTCAGGTCTTGCCCGTCGAAGGGCGCGATTGCCAGCCGGTCAAACGGGTTAGATGTGAACAGGATGAATGCATAAAACGCGACACCAATCGCGGCTTGAACAGCCAAAACGCGCGCCTTCAGCGTCGGCGGTAGCCCGGCGCCGAAAAACGCGGCCATTGCTCCGAAAATCGCAACGATGAGAACCCACAGCAGCATCGAGCCCTCGTGGTTACCCCAAGTTCCGCTGATTTTGTAGAGCATCGGCTTCAGTGAATGGCTGTTTTCCACCACGATGCGCAGGGAAAAATCCGATGTTGCAAAGGACCAGACCAGCGCACCAAAAGAAAACGCGACCAGCGCAAATTGTGCGACTGCGGCCGTTTCGCCAAACTTCATCCAACCAGTCCATCGGTTGGCAGCGCCGATCAGAGGGAAAACCGTCTGAACGATCGCAACGAGAAACGCAAGGATTAGAGCGAAATGGCCGAGTTCTGTAATCATGACGTCGCATATAATCCTGATGCGAGACAATCACCAATCACTTTCATGGCCCAGAGCCGAACATAGTGTCGCGGTCAGCGCATATTCTGGCGTCTCCAATCCTCAAGCGCGCGGTTGGGTTCGGGAACCAGCGAACTTTCGGTCAACGTGGCATCGGTGCCGGGGTCTGCAGCACCAAGCTGCCTGCTGCGCAACTCCCCAAGAAGCGTCAGGTTGTCGACGACCTTCGGAGCGCGGAGCACCGTGGCCGAAATCTCGCGCTGTAAATCCTGAGATTTGGCCTGATGACGTGCGCCAAAGTAGAAGGACACGATGACCCCTAGCAGCCACCACAATGGTTCGGGGACAAGCGCGATCCCCTGCATTCGCGCTGCGAACCAAAGGGGATCGATCATCGCGGAAATAAACAGGCCAAGCGTGCCAAACGCCAAAGCTGGCCTTGGTAAGCGATTGAGGCCATCAATAAACTTGTCGTATGCGCCCTTCCGAGAAGGGGCGAACTCGGAACCGAATTGAACCATCGCCTGATTTTGCAGGTTTAGGTCCCTTGCTGCGCCGTTTTCCGCATTCTCGCGAAACACCTCGGCAGTCTCGCGCACCACATTCCGGCCACTTCCGAACAAGAAAGTCAAAATCTCCGAGATCAGCCCCATGACGACACCCTTTCCTGGAATTCCCGTTCACTCAGGTGGTATCTCGGTGAAAGAAATTCCTCAGCCCGACGTATCCAACCGCCTTTTCCTCCCGCTCGGGTCTGCGCATACTTTCTGGCAGACGGTCGTTGGTCGGCCACACGGAAGTAATAGTTGCGCCGGGCCACCCCATAGGCGTCTCTCAGCGCAAGGGGTGACGGGTTTGCTGCCTTGTGGGACGCTTGCGCGGTTTGGGGGCCTATCACACCGTCAATAGATATGGTGAACCCCATTTCCCTCAGTAAAATATGTAGAATTTTAACGGCTTGAGAGCCTGCGTTTACGTACATATCGAACACCGAAGACTGTAAGTCCGAGGGCAACAAAGCCAGCCTAGGCTGATCAAAGTAGTGAGAAACGAAGATGTCGATGGCCTTGGATTTAGTCAGCATTTTGACATCCATCCGGTTCACCATCCCATCACCGGACACATCCAACCCAAGGCGACGCAGGGTATGTATTGTCACGCCATACTTGGTTGCTCCGCCCGGGTCGTCTGGGTCGTCAACAAATCCGCCCTCTCGGGCAACGATTTCTGCTGCAATCTCTCGAACTGTCTGCACTGAACCCTCCGTTTGTGGCCGGAGAAACGGTCAGACAAAATCGTTAAAGCAGTAAAACGAGAAAGGACGCTACCTGCATGATACAGGCAACGCCCCGTGGGAAAATCAGCATTGGATAGGGGTTCAGCCCTCGTCGGCGTGTTGGTAAACGCCTTGCTCTTTGAGCGCGTCCACAACCTCTTTCGGCATATATGTCTCGTCATGTTTTGCCAGAATTTCAGTGGCTTCAAAAACACCGTTCACGTAGCTTCCGGTGCCGACCATGCCTTGGTTTTCAGAGAACAGATCAGGCAAAACGCCCGTAAATGCCACCGGAACGCTTTCTCCGCCATCCGTCACAACAAAGCGCACGGTTTCACCCTGCCCCCGCACGATCGAACCTTCCTCAACTAAACCACCGATCCGAAAAACCTCGGTCGGCTTCGGGGGCTCTGCGATCACTTGGCTTGGAGACCGGAAAAAGTTGATGCCATCCCGCATCGCGTATCCAATCAACACCGTCGACAGAGCCAGAGCAACAACCGTCAGCAGTAAGATTTGAACGCGACGACGTTTCTTGAGCGTTTTCATGTCATCCTCACGGGAACAACGGGGCCATCAACAGGCCAGAGGTTTCGTCTTCACCTAACATCAGGTTGGCGTTCTGCAAGGCTTGGCCGCTGCTACCTTTTGTCAGGTTATCCAAAGCACCAATAACGATTGCACGACGCTCAATCCGGTCGGCGACTACCCCGATATGGCAATAGTTCGACCCCCGCACGTGATGGGTCGATGGCGTTTCACCAAAGGGCAGCATTTGGATGAACGGCTCGTCCTCATAGGTTTTTACCAATGCCTCATAGACGCTAGCCGGATCGCCCTTGACGTAAGTGGTAGCCAGAATTCCCCGGTTCGCCGGTATCAGGTGAGGCGTGAACTGCACGTGCACAGGACGTCCTGCCAAGGCTGAAAACTCTTGGTCGAATTCGCCCAGATGCCGGTGCGTACCGCCAACAGCGTAGGCGTTGTACCCCTCGCTGAGTTCCGCGTGCAGCAGATTTTCCTTGAGCGACCGCCCTGCCCCCGAAACGGCGCATTTGAGGTCCAGAACGATGTCGTCCAGATCAATCACCCCGGTCGAAATCAGAGGACGCAGCACATATTGCCCCGTTGCCGCATTACAGCCGGTGCCTGCCACCAAACGGGCGTTGCGAATGCCATCGCGGTAGAACTCGGTCAGACCATAGACCGCTTCGTCTTGCTGTTCCAAAGCCGCATGCGGATTGCCGTACCACTTTTCGTATTCGTCGGGGTCACGCAGACGGAAATCTGCGGACAGATCAATGATCTTCAAATCCTTTGGGAGATCGCGAATGACCTCTTGGCTGGTTTTGTGCGGCAATGCGCAAAAACACAGGTCGATCTGCGAAAAGTCGATTTCCGATATTTTGCACAAATCCGGCAGGCTCATGTGGCGCAGATGAGGAAAGACCTGCGCCATCGACTGCCCAGCCTTACGCTCGGCGGCGAGTGCGGTGATTTCCAAATTCGGATGTTCGGCGATCAACCGAACCAGTTCAGCGCCGGTATATCCCGAAGCGCCCAGAATTGCGATTTTATGGGTCATCTGAGACCTCTTGTTTCTGAATGTCACATATCATGACCGCCGTTGCGACGGCCTTTGAACTAAGGCAGCAGCCTGGAACAGTCCTTGACCTAAGTCAGACAGACTCGAAGGTGATTTGTCGTCGGAGGAATTGAGTCGCCCGATCGCTGACGAAATCCGGTTTGCCTGTGGTCAGGAACCCGCCCTTGCCCCCTCCCATCATATTGGGATGACGATGAAGGTAGTCGGCCAGACTTTCGGCAACCAGATCACCTTGGCTATAGACCTGCACGTCAGAACCCAGAGCTTGCTGAAAGGTTTCGGCCATCAACGGATAGTGTGTGCAACCAAGAATAGCGGCTTGCGGTTCCGGCATTTTGCGTTTTAGCGCATCGACATGGCTGCGTACCAGCGCTTCGGCAAGGATCATGTCGCCATCCTCGATCGCGTCTACAACCCCGCCACACGCCTGAGCCTCGACGTCTACGCCGATCGCCCGGAATGCCAGTTCGCGCTGAAACGCCCGACTGGACACGGTTGCAGGCGTTGCAAAAAGGGCAACATGTTTCACGGCGACCTCGCGCG
Source organism: Ruegeria sp. CL6 (assembly GCF_056536465.1). NCBI lineage: Bacteria > Pseudomonadati > Pseudomonadota > Alphaproteobacteria > Rhodobacterales > Roseobacteraceae > Ruegeria > Ruegeria sp. CL6. The sequence continues at coordinate 60,740 of NZ_JBQFPR010000001.1, read as the reverse complement.
GGGGGCTGTTGTCGCCCCACTGACGTTCTGTCAGCGCCTCAATCAAGGGAACAAAAACGCCAAGAACCCGCTTGCCTTCCGGTACGCCCTCTTCCTGCATCCGGCGCAGCGCGGCAGCGCTTGCCGTGTTGCAGGCCAGAATCACCAGATCGCAGCCGCGATCCCACAGATCGTTCACGGCACCGCGTGTTAGATCATAGATGTTTTCGGCATCCCGCACACCGTAAGGCGCATGCGCGCTGTCTGCGTAATACAGAAAATCCACGTCGGGCAGACGTTTCTGCGCGGCGTCCAGAACGGTAAGACCGCCCAAACCAGAATCAAAAATACCTACTGCCATTTGCCCCTTCAGGCGCGATGCCGTTCCTCGAATTCATAGCCGTAGTCATAGGACTTTAACGGCTTCGGAGACAGCTCATACGTGGCTTTGCGCAGGAAATCCATCATCTTGCGCGTATCCTTTGCCAAAGGGTCCAGAACGTCGCGGCCAATCGGCTCTCCGACGACGACTTTGACCGGTGTATCCACGCGTTTTTTGAACTCTTTGATCAGCAAACCCATGCGCAAGGTGCTGTGCAGATGGCTGGCGATCTGGAACAAACGCGAGGTGTGGCCGTCGAAAAAAACAGGCACCACGGTGGCATTCGACTTGGCGACCATCCGCGCGGTAAACCCGCGCCATCCCGGATCCATCGGGTAAGAGAATGGCTTTGCGCCCGTGCTGACGGTGCCACCGGGAAAAATGCCGATTGCGCCACCCTCACCCAGATAGTTCAACGCCGTCTTCCGTGTCGCGAGGTTTAGCATCATTGCCTCCTTCGTCGCATCGAAGGAAATCGGCAGGACGATGCGGTTCAGGTCCTCTGCCTTGCGAAACACTCTGTTTGCAAGAATGCGGAAATCGCCCCGCGTTTGGGAGAGGATGTGGCCCATCATCATCCCGTCCAGAATGCCATAGGGATGATTGGCAATCAGGATTAGCGGCCCCGTCTTTGGAATATGCGACAGCGATCCACCGACCACATCCAGAGAAAGCCCGTACCGATCCACCATAACCGACCAGAAGTCGCGCCCGTTGGCGACGTCCTTTTCGTACCCGTCGGCCCGCTTGATCAGCCGCATCCGGCCCGTGGTGTTTTCCATCAACCTGATGACCATGCGTCCGCTCTTGGTTTCGGCGGAATAGGCATAAGAAATGTCACGAGCGACATGGCGGCGCGAGGGCATGGACGTCTCCGGGGTTTGTTGCCTGCTATTTATGTGCAGGCAACAAGTTTGCCTAGAGATCGTGACAGTGCTGTGACGATTTACTCGGCTGCTGCGCGTAAGTCTGGCCCTCCGCTGCGGATCGTTGCCAAAAGTTCTTCGCGGCGCTTGGCGGCCTTGGCCTCGTTTTCCTTCAATACCGGTCCGAACCCCCGAATATCCAGCGGCAATTGGGCCAGCGCAACAACGGCGTCTTTTGTCTGCGGTGTTATCAGCGAAGACACCTCTTTGAAATCACGCTCATATTGCTTGATCAAGGCACGCTCCATGCGCCGTTCCGCGCTGTAGCCGAAGATATCCAACGGTGTTCCGCGCAGGAACTTGAGCTTGCTCATCATCTTTAGTGGTCCCAACATCCACTCGCCAAAATCTCGTTTGCGCGGGCGTCCGTCAGGTCCGGTCCCACCCAGCAACGGAGGGGCCAGATGGAACGTCATCTTGAAATCCCCGTCGAATTCAGCAGCGGCCTTTTCGCGGCTGGACAACAACAAGCGGGCAACCTCGTATTCATCCTTATAGGACAACAGCTTGTGATAGCCTTTTGCAGCTGCCTCTTTGATTTCCGCATCGTCAAGCGAGTCAATCAGTTTCCGATATCGTTTTGCCAGCCGAGCACTTTGATACTCAGATAGATGGTTTGCCCTGAACTCGATGAGTTGATCCAGGGTTTTAGGCAGTTCAGCGACCTTGGGGCGTAGAATTTCACTGACCTTTTCGGGATGCAAAACGGCCCAGCGTCCAATGTCGAACGCCCGTTTGTTACGCTCGACCGCTGTTCCATTCAGCTCGATGGCCGTCAAAACGGCCTCATGGCTGATTGGAAGCAACCCGCGCTGCCACGCAGCCCCAAACACCATCATGTTGGAATAGATCGAATTCCCCATCACCGCACGCGCCAGTTCCGTGGCATCAAACAAGGAAACGTCGTCTTTCAACCGCGCCTGCAATGCCAGTTCCAGCCTGTCACCCGGGATGCGGAACTTGGTGTCTCGGGTGAAATCACCCGTGACCGTTTCGTGGCTGTTTACCACCGCCCCTGTCTGGCCTGCGCGGGTCAGACCAAGTGTCTTGGACCCGGCGGACACGACAAGGTCACCGCCGATCAATGCATGCGCTTCACCTGTGGCCACGCGGATCGCGCTGATGTCTTCGGGCCGATCGGCGAGACGACAGTGAATGTGGACTGCGCCACCTTTCTGCGCCAGCCCCGCCATCTCCATCATCCCTGCGCCTTTTCCATCGATCTGAGCTGCCTGTGCCAGCACAGCGCCCAAGGTGACAACGCCAGTTCCGCCAATACCGGTGATCACCACATTATGGGTGCCGTGGATAGTTGGCAGAGTGGGCAAAGGCAGGTCGGGAAGGTCAATCTCGGTTGTGGCTTCCTTACGGATTTCCGCACCTTCCAAGGTAACAAAAGACGGGCAAAACCCTTTTAGGCAGGAAAAGTCCTTGTTGCAGCTGGATTGGTCAATCGCGCGCTTGCGCCCCAGTTCCGTCTCTTGGGGCACAATCGACACACAGTTCGACTGAACGCCGCAATCCCCGCAGCCCTCGCAGATATCGGTGTTGATGAACACCCGCTTGTCCGGATCGGGAAAAGTACCGCGCTTGCGACGCCGACGTTTTTCGGCAGCGCAAGTCTGTACGTAGACGATGACGGAAACGCCTTCTATGTCACGGAACCGTTCCTGAACCTGCATCAGTTCCGCGCGTTCAAATGTCTCGACCCCGGCAGGCAGAGCTTTTAAGTTCACGTCCTCTTTCTCATCATAGATCAAAGCGACATCTTTCACGCCCATCGCTTTGACTTCGGCCACGATCCGTTCGGCGGTCAGGTCGCCTTCATTTCCTTGCCCGCCGGTCATGGCAACGGCGTCATTGAACAGGATCTTGAAGGTGATGTTTGTTCCCGCAGACAATGCCGCGCGAATGGCCTGCACCCCGGAATGGTTATAGGTGCCATCCCCAAGGTTCTGGAAAACGTGCTGCGTGGTCGAGAACGGTTCTTCGCCGATCCAGTTCGCGCCCTCTCCGCCCATTTGGGTGAAACCGGATGTATTCCGATCCATCCACTGAACCATATAGTGACATCCGATACCGGCATAAGCACGGCTGCCGTCAGGCACTTTGGTCGAGCTGTTATGCGGACAGCCCGAGCAGAAATACGGAAGGCGGGTCGCGATCTCTTCGGCGTTGTCGGCGCGGCGCGCTTCGGACAGCTTGGCGAGACCGCCGCGAATGCCGTCTGTCTCACGACCTTCCTCTATTAGAATCTCACCCAGTTTCTCGGCGATCATGATCGGATCAAGCGCGCCACGGGTCGGGAAAAGCTCCTCCCGGTGCAGCGTACCTGCCCCACCCTTGTACCAGCCGTAGACACGGCGGCCCCGGCGATCGTCGAAAATGGCCTCTTTGACCTGTACTTCGATCAGCTTGCGCTTTTCCTCGACGATCACGATCAGGTCCAGCCCCTCGGCCCATTCGTGGAACCCGGTCATGTCCAGAGGGAAAGTCTGCCCGACTTTATAGGTCGTGATCCCAAGCCGTTCGGCCTCGGCCGCGTCGATATTCAAAAGCGACATGGCATGAACGAGGTCGAGCCAGTTTTTGCCCGCCGCGACAAAACCGATCTTGGCACCCGGCTTGCCCCACACCCGCTTGTCCATCTTGTTGGCGCGCGAAAATGTTTCTGCCGCAAACCGTTTATAGTCGATGATCCGCGCTTCTTGCAGGTGGGGCGTGTCGCCCAGCCGGATGTTCAAGCCGCCTTCAGGCATCTCAAACTCCGGTGTCACCACTTTCATTCGGTCCGCACTGCCATCCACGACCGATGTGACTTCGATCGTGTCCTTCATCGTCTTCAGACCAACCCAGACACCGGCAAACCGGCTGAGTGCAAATCCGTAGACGCCATAATCCAGAATTTCCTGAACTCCGGCCGGGCTAACCACGGGCATATAGGTATCGACCAGCGACCATTCAGATTGATGCAATACGGTCGAGCTTTCGCCCGTGTGGTCGTCCCCCATCGCCATCAGAACGCCGCCATGCTTGGCCGTCCCAGCCATATTCGCATGGCGCATCACGTCGCCCGACCGATCAACCCCAGGCCCCTTGCCGTACCACAACCCGAATACACCGTCGTATTTGCCGTCACCACGCAGCCCGGCTTGCTGGCTGCCCCACAGCGCAGTAGCCGCGAGGTCTTCGTTCAAGCCGTATTGAAATGTGACGTCGCTTTCGGCCAGTTGTTTTTGCGCGCGGACCATCTGTTGATCCACTGCGCCAAGCGGAGAACCCCGATACCCGGTCACCAAACCCGCCGTGTTTAGCCCGGCCTCTTTGTCCCGTGCCTTTTGAATCAGCATCAGGCGAACCAACGCCTGAGTGCCGTTTAGCAATACGGGATTTTTCTCCAGATCGAACCGGTCGTGTAGCGATATCTGTGGCTGACTCATCAGACGCCTCCCCTCGTCAGATCAGTGTGCTTCATTTATATCCATTTTAGGTCACTATTTCTGACCTGTATAGTGTTTATCCTCTGAAACATAAGGATTTCACCGTTTGAATGTGGAAGTTGTTACCTATTTCATATAGTCATTCCGAAGGATAACGAAAGTTGCGGTAATGGACTGGGATAAGCTTAGGATATTTCATGCGGTCGCCGACGCAGGCAGCCTGACCCATGCGGGTGACAGGTTAAATCTATCGCAATCGGCCGTCAGTCGGCAAATTCGGGCACTGGAAGAAACACTTGATTCGACCCTGTTTCACCGTCACGCCCGCGGTCTGATCCTGACCGAACAAGGTGAGCTGCTGTTCGATGCGACCTCGGCCATGTCCAAACGCCTCGACGCCGCAGCTGCGCGTATCCGGGACAGCGAAGAAGAAGTCTTTGGCGTGCTTCGCGTCACAACGACATTCGGGTTCGGAACGCTCTGGCTGGCGCCGCGTCTTCCAAAGCTCTACGAGCAATATCCTGACCTGAATATCGACCTGATGCTTGAGGAACGCGTTCTGGACCTGCCAATGCGCGAGGCAGACGTTGCCATCCGAATGAAAGAACCCAGCCAGGCCGACCTTGTGCGCAAACGCCTGATGACCGTGCAAATGCAGCTTTATGCGACAAAGGAATACCTGGCCGAAAACGGCCAACCCGAAACACTTGAGGATATTTCCACCCACCGGCTGATCTGCCAAACGCCCGCGGCCCCGCAAGTTGGTGCAAGCGCCTCTATGGTTCGGCATCTTATGACCTACAATCCCGGCTCATTGCTTACGGTGAACAACTATTTCGGCGTATTGCAGGGTGTTTTGCACAATCTTGGTATCGGCGTGCTGCCGGACTACGTGACCCAGGATTTCCCGCATCTGGTTCCGATTTTGTCGGACATTGATGCCGCCGACGTGCCTGTCTATCTCGCCTACCCCGAGGAATTGCGCCACTCAAAGCGCGTGGCTGCGTTCCGCGACTTTGTGCAGGACGAAATTATTGAACAACGCAAGCAGTTGAAGCAGATGGGAAAACTGTAGGTATGCGCGGCGATCATAGCGGACATTCCCGAAATCACACCGAAAAATCTTGATCGTTCACAAACTGATCCCTAAATGAGCACTCGAAGGCGGTGATGCTGAAACGCTCATCATCTTCATACCTCCCTGTTGGACTTCGGCCGAGCTTAGTGCTCGGCCTTTTTTTTGCTTTCCGCAATGAGGGCTGCGTCGAACCGGCAAAACATCTGGGAAAGCCGGGCACTTAAACCTATGATCACAAAAAAATATCAAGACTTGTGTTCGAGGACAGATTCGATGTTTCACCCTTTTCGTCTTTTGCTGGCGATACTTTCAGTTTTAGTGCTTTCAGGGCCAATCGCCGCGCAGGAAATTGGGGCCAATGGTTCCTCTGCAACAATCTCAATTCCCGAGGATCTTACTCCTGAACAAGTCGACGACCTTGTTGCACGCATGTCAGACGATCAAGTCCGCGCGATCCTTCTTGAGCGATTGGATGCCGTGGCTGCGCAACAAGCTGAAACCACCGCCTCGAGAAAAGGTTTGATCGAAACGATTTCCGATACCGTAACAACCATGACCGCGTCATGGATGGACGTTATCCGCAAGGTTCCATTGCTGGTGACAGCTCAGACCGAAGCATTTTCAAATTTCGGAGCGACTTTTGGCTCGAACGGACTTATCACCCTCTTTGGGTATACATTCCTTGCGTTGGCCATTGGCTATGCAGCAGAAAAACTGGTTGGTTTGTGGACACGTCGTTGGATCAAGGTCGTAGACGGGGACGCTTCGTCCAACTTGCGTGGCGCCTTGACCTATCTTTTCAAACGGTTCTGCGGAGAGTTTCTGGGCCTTCTGGTCTTTTACTACACCCTGGTTTTTGTTGGTCGCCAGCTATTGGACGAACAGCAGCTCGCGCAAGCTGCCCCGTTCGTATTCTACTTGATCTGGTTCCCGCGTCTGGGCGCGGCGATTTCCCGGTTCATACTTGCTCCGAACCAACACAATCTAAGACTGGTCAACGTTGACGATCACTGGGCAAAGTACCTTCATCGCAACCTGATTGGCCTGTTCCTGTTGATCGGGTTGACGATGTTCATTCTGGACTTCAACGCCCTTAACGGAGTGCCGCCGGGCGAATCCCGCCTTGGTTTCTGGCTGAACACCGCGATCCACATCTATATCGGCCTGATTGCATGGCGCGCGCGCGATGGCCTTTCCGATATGATGCGGGGTTCTGACCCCGATAGAACCCGTTTCGATGAGGAAGTAGCGCGGCTATATCCATATATGGCCATTGGCGTCTCGGCGGGCACTTGGCTGCTGGTCGAATACCTTGCTGCACAAGGCAGCCCAGTCATCTTTGACCTGCTGGCACATGGAGCGCATTTCACAACAATGTTCTGGCTGCTGATTGCACCGGCGCTGGATACACTGATCCGGGGGCTTGTCCGTCATTTGCAGCCGCCAATGCTAGGCGACGGAGCCGTTGCCGAACGCGCGTACAAATCTACCAAACGCAGCTACATTCGTATCGGACGTGTTCTGGCGGGTATCCTGATCATATTGTTGATCGCGAACGCCTGGGATCTTGATCTGCAAGAAATCGCAGGGGGCGGAACGGAATCCGGTAGCAAGGTCATCCAGTTCTTCATCATTATTGCGATTGGCTACATCCTGAACGAGGTCGTCTCGCTCTGGATCAACCGCCGATTGGCGAAGGAACAGACTGCTGCCGAACAAAGTCCGGACGAAGAAGCAGGCGAAGGCGGAGGGTCTGGTGGCTCGCGCCTGGCGACTGTCCTGCCTTTGCTACGTGTCACTGCACAGGTCGCGATCGCGGTTATTTTTACCCTCCTTGCGTTGGGTGCATTGGGGCTGGATATCACGCCGCTGCTGGCTGGTGCTGGTATCCTTGGTCTGGCCATCGGTTTTGGTGCTCAAAAACTGGTATCGGATATTGTGGGAGGTATCTTCTTCCTGATCGACGACGCCTTCCGCGTTGGTGAATATGTAGATGTTGGCGGCACGACCGGCACGGTCGAAAAAATCTCGATCCGTTCGATGCAGTTGCGCCACCATCGCGGGCCTGTGCACACCATTCCTTACGGCGAAATCCAGAAGCTGACGAACTACAGCCGTGACTGGGTGATCATGAAGCTCAAGTTCACGGTTCCGTTCGACACCGACCCAAACAAGGTCAAGAAAATCTTCAAGAAGATTGGTGCCGAGATGATGGAGGATGAAACCCACAAGGATGGGTTCCTGCAGCCGTTCAAATCTCAGGGTGTTTTTGACTTTGACGATGTCGGCATGATCATCCGCGGCAAGTTCATGGCAAAGCCCGGCAAGCAGTTCACGCTGCGCAAAGAGATATTCAATCGCGTCAAAGCCGCGTTTAAGGAAAATGGTATTGATTTTGCGCGCCGCGAGGTTCGCGTTGCAATTCCGGGCCTCGAAGAAGCCGAGCATCTGACCGACGACCAAAAAGCTGCTATCGGCGCGGCGGCCGGGGATGCGGTTGCGCAACAGGCCCAAGAACAACAGGAACAACAGGAACAGAAGAAATAGCTTTACTCTGGCGCGTGGCTCGATCGGGCCGCGCGCCGCCTTGCCTTTAAACACGGCGAACCACGTACCTTGGGTTCAAAGAGTGCGATCGTGGCAAGAGTACGCACCGGTCAATTCGCCTTTCCTCTTTCCCCCGGCGGTCCCTTCCCCTAAAAGGCGCCAACCATTGCCATCTCGGGGACTGAAACAGGATGCAAGAGCCAGCCATCACACCGGATCTGATTGCCGCCCACGGGTTGAAACCCGATGAGTATGACATGATCCTCGAGATCATAGGGCGCGAACCGACGTTCACCGAGCTAGGCATCTTTTCCGCCATGTGGAACGAGCATTGTTCTTACAAATCCTCCAAGAAATGGCTGCGCACCCTGCCCACCTCAGGACCACAGGTAATCTGCGGCCCCGGCGAAAACGCGGGCGTTGTCGATATCGGCGATGGACAGGCTGTGGTGTTCAAGATGGAAAGCCACAATCACCCGTCCTACATCGAGCCCTACCAAGGCGCAGCGACCGGTGTCGGGGGCATCCTGCGCGACGTCTTTACAATGGGCGCACGTCCGATCGCCTCGATGAATGCACTGTCCTTTGGCGAGCCGGATCACCACAAAACCCGCCAACTGGTGAATGGTGTGGTCGAAGGTATCGGCGGCTACGGTAACTGTTTTGGCGTTCCCTGCGTGGGAGGCGAAGTCCGTTTCCACCCCGCCTACAACGGCAACTGCCTTGTGAACGCCTTTGCCGCTGGTCTGGCTGACAGCGACAAGATTTTTTATTCGGCTGCGTCCGGCGTCGGAATGCCCGTTGTCTATCTGGGCGCGAAAACCGGGCGCGATGGCGTTGGCGGCGCAACGATGGCCTCGGCCGAGTTCGACGACACGATCGAAGAAAAGCGCCCCACCGTTCAGGTCGGCGACCCCTTCACCGAAAAGCGCCTGATGGAAGCGACGCTAGAGTTGATGCAGACCGGTGCCGTGATCTCGATTCAGGATATGGGTGCGGCTGGCCTGACGTGTTCGGCTGTTGAGATGGGTGACAAAGGCGGCCTTGGTGTGCGTCTGGATCTGGAAAACGTCCCCCAACGCGAAGAGAACATGACCGCGTATGAGATGATGCTGTCGGAATCTCAGGAACGGATGCTGATGGTTCTCAAGCCCGAGCTTGAAGCCGAAGCCCGCGCCGTGTTCGAGAAATGGGATCTGGACTTTGCCATCGTTGGCGAAACGATTGCCGAGGACCGTTTCCTGATCGTCCACAATGGAGAGGTCAAAGCTGATCTGGTCCTGTCAAAGCTGTCTTCGACCGCACCGGAATATGACCGCCCGTGGGTTGCAACGCCCGAGGCTGAGGAATTGACCGAGGTGCCTCAGATTGACCCGATTGACGGTCTGCGCGCCCTGCTCTCCTCGCCCAACTATGCAGGCAAACAATGGGTTTATGAGCAATATGACACAATGGTCATGGCCGACACTGCCCGGACGCCGGGCCTGGGTGCGGGAATGGTACGTATCCACGGCACTGACAAAGCACTGGCCTTCACCAGCGACGTGACCCCGCGCTATGTGCGCGCCAACCCGATCGAGGGCGGCAAGCAGGCCGTCGCCGAGGCATACCGCAACCTGACCGCCGTGGGTGCCAAACCCTTGGCGACCACCGATAACCTGAACTTCGGCAACCCTGAAAAGCCCGAAATCATGGGCCAGTTCGTCGGCGCGATCCAAGGTATTGGTGAGGCTGTAGCTGCGCTGGACATGCCTATCGTCTCGGGCAATGTCTCGCTTTACAATGAAACCGACGGTCAGGCGATCCTGCCGACCCCGACTATCGGCGCGGTGGGCCTCTTGGCTCATACCGACGAGATCATAGGCAATGAGGTCCGCGAGGGCCACGTCGCGCTGGTCATCGGCGACACCAACGGTCATCTGGGTCAATCTGCTCTGCTGGCCGAGGTCTTTAACCGCGAAGACGGTGACGCGCCGCATGTTGATCTGGACGCAGAAAAGCGTAACGGAGATTTCATCCGCGCCAATCGTGAGTTGATCAAAGCCTGCACCGATCTGGGCGATGGTGGCCTTGCGCTGGCCGCGTTTGAACTGGCCGAGGCCGCCGGCGTGGGCGTCTGCCTCGACGATGCCTCGACCGAGTTCCTGTTTGGCGAGGATCAGGCCCGCTATCTGGTCGCCTGCAACTTTGATCAGGCTGAGGCGCTTATGATTGCTGCGGGTCAGGCTTGCGTATCCTTGGTCTCGGTCGGTCGTTTCACCGGTGACACCGTTCGTATCGGAAGTTCCGAAGCCGCGCTGGATGACCTTACCGCTACGTTCCGCAGCAGCTTCTCAGCCGCGGTCGCTTAAATTTCAGGTATTGTTTGTCACGAAAACCTGCGCTTTGGCTAGCGCAGGTTTTGTGTGTTTTATGCCGTCACCTCACCCTTGCACGCTTGGTCCCGGCACTCTACATCTTGGGAAAGACCTTATGGAGATACCTACATGCCGATGAGCGCCCACGAAATTGAACACCTGCTGCGCGAAGCCTTTCCAGATGCGGAAATTCAGGTCGGCGGCAGCGATGGCGTGCACATGTCGGCCATGGTTGTAGATGAAAGTTTTCGCGGGAAAAACCGGGTCCAGCAGCAGCGCGCCGTCTATGCCGCGCTGAAAGGCAAGATGGATGGCCCCGACGGTGAACTGCACGCGCTAGCGTTGACGACGAAGGCGCCTGAATGAACATTTCGCCCCCTCACCCCACTGCCCGAGTGAGGCACTGAAGTGAGCGGTTGGCTGTTCTGGGTCTGCGCTATCGCGCTGTTGGTGGTTGCCGCAGCCCTGGTCGAAGCCTATGTGAAGCGAAACAGAAAGCGTAAGCTAGCCGATATGCGCCCCGACCCGGACAAGATCAGTAGTGTCGGAGGTATTGAACGTTACGGGCTGGACCCATTGGCACTGGCCCAGGCCGAACACCGACGGCTAGAGGAAGAAGGATGGGCACCCGGCCTGTCAAAAGATGAAACCAATGCCCCCGAGGCGGGTGAAAAGGAAACGCAAGATGAGCGACGTTAAGACCCAGATCGACGAGACCGTCAAAGCAAATGACGTGGTGCTGTACATGAAGGGCACCAAAGAGATGCCGCAATGCGGGTTCTCATCGCGTGTGGCCGGTGTCTTGAACTATATGGGCGTCGAATACACTGACGTGAACGTGCTGGCAGACGAAGAAGTACGTCAGGGCATCAAGGACTATTCCGATTGGCCCACGGTTCCTCAGCTTTATGTCAAAGGCGAATTTGTCGGCGGTTGCGACATCATCACCGAGATGACCCTGTCTGGTGAACTTGATACTCTGTTTGACGACAACGGGGTCGGCTACGACAAAGATGCGGCCGACAAGATCCGCGAAGCAAACGCTTAATCAGCGGCTGACGCAATCTTTCAATACAACTTGCTCGCTGGCGGCGTCATCCGTCGCCAGAAAGCTGACTGTCGCGCCCCATCCTTTGGACCGGAGTATATAGGTTCCGTTTTCGCCTATGGATTCATAACGAATTCCCGAGCCGCTCGGAGTTTGGTTCATCGCTATCAGCCGCCCGTCAAGCATCATCGCCGCAGCACTAGACCCATCAGGGGCGTTGAAATAGGCGACTTGCAGTGGAACGCCGTTCTCGCAGGTGAATGTAACCGGAAGAATATCAATTTCGGCCCAAGCGAAACTGCCCGACACGGTGGTCGCGGCAGCAAGAAATAACGTCCTAAGCATCTGTTATCCGGCGTTTTTCTCTTCGATCACCGACGCCAGCGCCTCGGCTCGTGCAGCTAACTCGGCCAGTGTATTTGTTACCGAGGGCGGCACAACGGCGACTTCTACTCTCTCAGGCTCTGGTTTGGGCTTGTTCCGAAGCGAGCTTAGCTCGGCCTCAGCCTCGGCCAGCTTTCCCTCAAGCGCCTTGATCCTGTCGTCCGTTGCAGCGGTTTTGTCGGCCAGCATTAGACCTGCCATCAACAGCATCCGAGATTCCGGCATACGGCCAATTTGATCGGACAAGATTTGCGCCTCGTCATCAAGCATCTTGGCTGCTGCCTGCAAAAACACTTCTTCACCCTGCTGGCACGAGACTTCAAAGCCGCGCCCGCCGATTTGTATGGTCACTTCGGGCATTACTCTACCTCTCCATCAGCCAGTTTCGCTCGCGACAGCAAGGGCTCCAATCGCGCCAAGACCGCATGTGCCTCGGCCGCATCCGTGGCCTGAGCCGCACGGGTCGCTTCCAGTTCGGCCACAGTCGCGCGGTTCAGCAGCTCGGCGTCTGGCAGTCCACTTTCAGAAGCGGCACGAAGTTCATCCACCGACTTTCGCAACTGCTCGTTGGCTTTGCGCATACGCTGTAGGTCATCATCCAGCCGCGACATTGCCGCCCCGTGGCTGCTACGTTCGGCGCGCAACATCTCAAGCTCGGCACTCAGCTCTGCAACACGCTCGCTATCGGCCAGTTCCGAACGCAACTTGGCGTTCTCGGCCTCAATCTCCTGCGCATTTTTTGCAGCCGACCTGAGTTGTTCGTTCTCGGCCCGCAGGGTCTCAACCTCATCCTGATTTTCCAAAGCAGCCTTGGCATCAGCAAGTTCTGCCCTGGCCGCTTCCACAGCGGCCAGCTTTGCCGTTGCTTCGGCCAACTGCTCACGCAAAGCACCGTTTTCAGGATGATCCGAAGGCGCAGACCGCAGGCTTTCCATATCGGCACGCATGGCATCGACTTCTTGTTCATGCCGGTGCTTCAACGCCTTAAGCCGTTCTTCAAGCTGCGCATTGGCCACGCGTTCGTCATCCAAAGCCGAGCGCAAGGTTTCGTCTTGGGCGCCTTCCACCGGTGCTGCGTCACGCAAGGCATCGACCCCGGTGCCAATCCGCTCCATCGCGGCGACGATACGGCGCTGTAATTCTTCGATTTGGCTCATGCCCCTGCCACCTCTTTACCAAGGTTCCTTGTGTTGCGGTTCATCCGAATCAACATAATCCGCATCTTGCTCTAGTCTAACCCAATGGCGCAGAAAATACCCACTGTTTGCTTTCAACAGGTTGGACTGCGTTCTTGATCCTCTGGGCGACCCCAACTCCCGGTTATGCTTGCACTTTGACGACTGAATGGTATTGAGCGGCCAATCTGCCTGTAATCCAAAGGAACAACGCCCGTGGACCTGACTGCGCTGCGCAATGCAAACCCCGAACACTGGGACAAAGCTGCGGCCATCCGCACACTGACCCTTGACGCCGTCGCTGCCGCCAATTCCGGCCATTCCGGTATGCCGATGGGCATGGCCGACGTTGCGACCGTGCTGTTCGAGAAACACCTCAAGTTTGACGCCTCTGCCCCGAATTGGCCGGATCGTGACCGGTTTATTCTTTCGGCGGGTCATGGCTCTATGTTGATCTATTCGCTGCTGTATCTGACAGGCCACAGCGATGTGACACTGGAAGAAATCAAGAATTTCCGTCAGTTGGGCGCGAAAACCGCAGGTCACCCGGAAAACTTTCTGGTCGAAGGGATCGAAACGACCACCGGACCTCTGGGTCAGGGCATCTCAAACGCCGTAGGCTTTGCCATGGCCGAAGAGATCCAGCGCGCACATTACGGCAAAAAGGTCGTTGATCACTACACCTATGTCATCGCAGGCGACGGCTGCTTGATGGAAGGCGTCAGCCAAGAGGCGATTACGCTGGCCGGTCGTCACGAGCTGAGCAAGCTGATCGTCTTCTGGGACAACAACAACATCACTATCGACGGCACCGTTGATATGGCCGACCGCACGGATCAAGTGCGCCGTTTCGCGGCCTCGGGCTGGCATGTGATCGAGATCGACGGTCATGATCCGCAGGCCATCGACGCGGCCATCGTTCAGGCGAAAAAGTCGAACAAGCCGACCATGATCGCCTGCGAAAGTCACATCGCTTTGGGTCACGCGGCGCAGGACACCTCGAAAGGCCACGGCGCACTGACCGATCAAGAGCAACTGAAGGCGGCCAAGGAAGGCTATGGCTGGCCGCATGATGCGTTTGAAATCCCCGCTGACGTGAAATCCGCGTGGGAAGCCATCGGCGCACGCGGCGCAGCCGAACGCGCGGCATGGGAAGAGCGTTTCGCGCAAATCTCAGAACGCAAACAGGCCGAGTTCAACCGTGCCTATGCGTTTGAAGCGCCGAAAAAACTGGCAGGTGCTATCCGCGCGTTCAAGAAACAGATGTCCGAGGATCAACCGAAACTGGCCACCCGCGCCTCGTCGGAAAAGGTTCTGAACGTCGTCAACCCGATCATGACCGAGACCGTGGGCGGTTCGGCAGACCTGACCGGCTCGAACAACACCAAATCCGCCGATATGGGCGTATTCCTGCCGGAAAACCGTAAGGGTCGTTACATCCACTACGGTATCCGTGAACACGGCATGGCCGCTGCCATGAACGGCATGGCGTTGCACGGCGGCATCCGGCCTTATGGCGGCACGTTCATGGCCTTCACCGACTATGCTCGTCCGTCCATGCGTCTGGCCGCGCTGATGAAAGTGCCGTCGGTCTTCGTGATGACACACGATTCCATCGGTCTGGGTGAAGACGGCCCGACCCACCAGCCGGTCGAGCATCTGGCCATCAGCCGCGCGACGCCAAACACCTATGTGTTCCGTCCCGCCGACACGATTGAAACGGCCGAAGCCTGGGAACTGGCGCTGACCTTCAAGGAAAGCCCCTCGGTCCTGTCGCTGACCCGTCAAGGCGTTCCGACCGTACGCACCCAGCACAAGACCAAGAACCTGACCGCGCAAGGCGCTTACGTTCTGGCCGAGGCCGAGGGTAAACGTCAGGCCATCCTGATCGCCACCGGATCCGAGGTGTCGCTGGCGATGGAAGCCAAGGCAATACTCGAGGCCGAAGGTATCGGCACCCGCGTCGTTTCGATGCCATGCATGGAACTGTTTGCACAGCAGGACGAAGCCTATCGCAAGCGCGTGCTACCTGCTGGCCCCGTCCGCGTGGGCATCGAAGCCGCCGTTCGTGCGGGTGGCTGGGATCGCTGGCTGCTGGGTGAACGCGGTCGCGAAGCCAAGGCTGGCTTCATCGGCATGTCCAGCTTTGGAGCCTCGGCCCCTGCTGGCGAGTTGTACAAGCATTTCGGCATCACCGCCGAAGCGACCGCTGCCAAGGTCAAAGAACTTCTCGGGCTGTAAGTCAGCCAAAGAGACTAAGCAAAGGGCGGCTCTGGCCGCCCTTTTCAATTTGACATCAGTGGCTTTCGGCCTTCTTGGACAGCAGCGGCGAGATGATTTTTGTTGCCACGGGGATCAGTACCATGCCCCAGACCAACCCGAACACGCCGTCCATTGCCGCTTTGGACACCCATTCAACGACACCTGTCCACGACGACGAAACTGAGTGTCCCAGCGCATACGCCCAATCATGAATGTGATGGCCCAACCAGCCAAAACCCAACTCCTCCATACCGTGGATCATGATTGATCCGCCGACCCACAGCATTGCCGCTGTACCGACAATTGAAAGAACCTTCATGACGATGGGCATAGCCTTGACCAGCCCTCGCCCTGCCCCGCGACCAACCGGGGTCATCGCATTTTGGGCCAGAAACAATCCGACATCGTCCATTTTCACAATCAAAGCGACCGAACCGTAAACGGCAACGGTCACACCCACACCGACAACTGCCAGAGTTGCCGCCTGCATCCAAAGGTTTGGCGCTTCGATGGCAGCAAGCGCGATGGTCATGATCTCAGCCGAAAGGATAAAATCGGTCTTTATCGCTCCTTTAACCTTCTGTTCCTCAAGGTGGCCGGGGTCGCGTATTTTCATGTCTTCGTCGATAGCGTGGCTGCCGTGTGGAAACAGGACATGAAAAATCTTCTCAGCCCCCTCAAAACACAAATATGACCCCCCCAACATCAATAGGGGCGTGATCATCCAAGGCGCGAAATTCGCAAGCAGCAAAGCGACGGGCAACAACAATACGATCTTGTTAAATACTGAACCTCGCGCGATGCGCCAGATTATCGGCAACTCACGCGCCGGAGCGAAACCTTGGACATATTTCGGCGTAACTGCCGCGTCGTCGATAATCACCCCAGCGGTTTTTGCCCCTGCCTTGCCCGCTGCAGCGACCACATCGTCAACCGACGCCGCCGCAACTTTCGCGATCCCCGCTACATCGTCCAACAACGCTAAAAGACCGCTCATACCGCTTCCTTTCCAATCACCTGCCGCAAACTGACCCTACCCGATCCAAAGGCTAGCGCAAGCGTTAGCGCAATCGTTTGAGGTTTGCGCTAACACATTCAGAATGTGACGTTTTTACTCTTTTGGGAGGACGCATAGACCGCTATATGGCCCTCAACGCAAGCGCATTTTGGAGACGTCTGATGACCATAAAGGTCGGCATCAATGGTTTTGGCCGTATCGGCCGCTGTACCCTGTCGCACATCGCGGCATCGGCTCGCAACGACATCGAAGTGATCAAGGTCAACGCGACCGGTCCGCTGGAAACCACTGCGCATCTGCTGAAATACGACAGCGTCCATGGCCGGTTCCCTCGTAACGTAGCGATCAACGGCAATACCATGGATCTGGGCCGTGGTCCGATGCAGATGTTCTCGACCTACGACATGAACGAGCTGGACTGGGAAGGCTGCGACGTCGTTCTGGAATGCACCGGTAAGTTCAATGACGGCCTGAAGGCCAAGACGCACCTTGAGCGCGGCGCGCAAAAGGTTCTGCTGTCTGCGCCTGGCAAGAATGTCGACAAAACCATCGTGTATGGTGTGAACCACAACAGCCTAGCTGCCGAAGACAAGATGGTCTCGAACGGTTCGTGTACCACGAACTGCCTTGCTCCGCTTGCCAAGGTTCTGGACGAAGGCATCGGGATCGAGCATGGCATCATGACCACGATCCACGCCTATACCGGCGACCAGCCCACACTGGACCGTCGCCACAGTGACCTGTACCGCGCCCGTGCCGCTGCAATGTCGATGATCCCGACTTCGACCGGCGCAGCCAAGGCGCTGGGTGAGGTGCTGCCGAACCTCAAAGGCCGTCTGGACGGCTCGGCAATCCGGGTTCCGACACCGAATGTTTCTGCCGTGGACCTGACCTTCCGCGCAGCGCGCGATGTGACTGTGGACGAGGTGAACGCCATTGTCCGCGAAGCTTCGCAAGGTCATATGCAGCGTGTTTTGGGCTATGAGTCCGCGCCGCTGGTTTCGACAGACTTCAACCACACCGAAGAAAGCTCGATCTTCGCGCCGGACCAGACCCGTGTCGTAAACGACCGGATGGTGCGTGTTCTGGCATGGTACGACAATGAATGGGCCTTCTCGGTCCGCATGGCGGATGTCGCCGTTGCAATGGGTCGTCTTAACTAAGACGCCGTTGAAATCTTGAACATATTTGCCCGCTCAGGTTATCTGGGCGGGCATTTTCGTTCGGGGCCACGATGACCAATCAAATCGCAATCTGGCTGTGCCTACTGATACTTGGCGCGATCATTCTGGATTACGCACTCTTCGGCCCCGAACATTTGGTTTTCCTCGGAAAGAAACTTTACGCCTTTCTGGACTGGCTCGCCTTCTGGCGCTGAGGGAGGTTTTACTTGACATTTACTGCGATCTGCCTTTGTTAGCGCTAACTGGTTAAAGCCGAGACTCGGACGGAGCAGAACATGACACTAAAGCTAGCAATCAATGGATTTGGACGAATTGGCCGAGGCGTTTTGCGTGCCATTATGGAAACTGGGCGCACCGACGTTGAAATCGTTGCCATCAATGACCTCGCCAAGCCCGAAATGAACGCTCACTTGTTTGAGTTCGACAGCGTCCACGGCCGTTACAACAAACCTGTGAAACTCACCGAGGCTGGCCTGGATGTCGGCAACGGACCCATCCGTCTCACCAGCGAGCGTGAGCCGGAAAAGCTGGACTGGTCTGATGTGGACGTTGTTCTTGAATGTACTGGCGTATTCCGCACCAAAGAAGCGGCGTCGCGCCATTTTGAGAACGGAGCCAAAAAGGTTCTGATCTCAGCGCCGGCCCGCGGCGAAGGTGGGGTCAAGACCGTGGTATTCGGCGTTAACGACCACGAGCTAACGTCTGAAGACACGGTCGTTTCAAATGCGTCTTGCACCACGAACTGTCTGTCTCCGGTTGCTGCAGCTCTGGATGCTGGGCTTGGCATTGTCCACGGCAACATGACCACGGTACACGCTTATACCGCCAGTCAGCCCGTGCACGACACAGCGGGCAAGGATCCCTATCTGGCGCGTGCAGCCGCCCTGTCGATGATACCCACGACAACGGGCGCGGCCTCGGCAGTTGGCCTTGTTTTGCCACAACTGGCAGGAAAGCTCACCGGTCAGGCAATCCGGGTCCCAACTCCGAACGTGTCAGTCGTTGATCTGGTCGCAGAGGTTTCACGCCCGACCACAGAAGAAGAAGTGAACGCTTTGTTTGTCGAAGCTGCAGCTAAAATCCCAGGTGTTCTGGCGGCCGAGAGCCGTCCGCTGATTTCAGTCGACTTCAACCACGATTCTCACAGCTCGACCGTGTCCTTGCCCGAGACGAAAGTTACCGACGGCACACTGGTCCGTGTGCTTGCGTGGTATGACAATGAATGGGGCTTCTCGAACCGGATGCTGGATACCGCTGCAGCGATGGGCGCCCTAGCCTAACCGCTCGGTCAGCGCAGTATTTACGCGGGGCGTGACGAATTTCGACACGTCCCCTCCCAACCGCGCGATCTCTTTGACCAATTTCGAGGCAATCGCCTGATGGCGGGCTTCGGCCATCAGGAACACCGTCTCGATCGAGTCGTCCAGTGCGCGATTCATTCCAACCATTTGAAATTCATACTCGAAATCTGCCACGGCGCGCAGCCCACGCACAATAATCTGCGCCCCCACATCGCGGGCGCAATCGATCAGCAGGTTTTCAAACGGATGCGCAACAATTTCAGTGCCGGTTTGCTCGGTCAGATGCGCACACTCAGCCTCGATCATGGCCACACGTTCTTCGAGTGAAAACAGCGGACCTTTATCGCGGTTAATCGCAACACCGATGACGAGTTTATCAACCAATGCGGCAGCGCGGCGAATGATGTCGATGTGACCCAGTGTGATCGGATCAAAAGTTCCGGGATATAATCCAACCCTCATTGCCGCCTCCTACGCAACAAAATTTCTGCGCAAGCAAACATAACTCTGCCGCAGGTGCAATAGGAAGGATGGTCTCGGATGGGGATTAATGCCCCATGATCATTGTTTCCAGCGCCTCTTTTTCCATGGCCAATTCGGATAGCTGCGCTTTGACGACATCGCCCAGCGTCACGATTCCAATCAGCTTGCCTTCTTCTACAATTGGCATGTGACGAAAACGGCCTTCGGTCATGCGTGTCAGCACATCCTTAACGCTATCCTGACGGGTCGCGGTCTCTAGGTCGCTTGTCATGTAGGCACTGACTGACTTTGAAAGACACCCACTGCCGCTCGCGGCCAGTTCACGCACAATATCGCGCTCTGACAGGATACCAGATGCTGTCTCTCCGCCATCTTCCGAGACCACAACCGTACCGATCCGCTTTTCCGCCAGTATTTTTGAAGCCTCGGAAACAGTGATCGACGGGCTTACCGTTTCAACCCCTTCTGTCGCCTTGGATTTCAGAATGGCCTGAACAAGCATATGCATAACCTCCGAAATAACTTCCTGTTTTACAAAGCGTTGCCGGAATGTATGAACCTGTCAAGGTGAAGCTATGGCTTCCAGCCTCTCGACTTCATCGCGGATGCCCTGTGTCAACGCCTGTGCAAAGCGGTTTAATCGCTCATTCCTTTGATCCCCCTGATGGCGAACAAGGTGGAAGCCACGTGTCAAACTAACCTGATCCGTCAGGATTTTCTGCAGGTTTGGATGGAACGGCAGAGTGAAATCGTGGGCAACGCAAACTCCTGATCCCAGAGAAACCTGGCGAAGCTGGACCGAGACGGAATTCGATGCAAGCGCGACACGGTCAACACCGATATCGACCAAATAGTCCAGCTCTCGGTCAAAGATCATATCTGGAATATAGCCAATCATCCGGTGCCCCTTCAGAGTCTCAAGTGAGCTGATCTGGGGGTTTGCATTCAGGTATTCGTGCGTTGAAACAAGATGCAGCCGGTAGTCACTGATTTTTTGAACCAATAGCTTGCCGGCCGTAGGTGCGCTGACTGTCACGGCCATGTCTGCTTCGCGTCGAGACAGGTTTATGACGCGCGGCAAGGCCAAAATCTGAATATCCAGTTCTGGGTTGTCATCGCAGATTTTCGCACAGACCTGCGGCAGCAAGTAGTTGGCACATCCATCCGGCGCTCCGATGCGTATCTGGCCGCTTAGTGTTTTTGATGACCCGGCCAGCGCACCAGCGGCGGCGCGCATCGCTTCTTCCGCCTTCAAGCCGTGATCCAACAGGCGTTCTCCGGCGGAGGTCAGGATGTAGCCTTGTTGCGACTTGGTAAACAGTGGCGCGTCAAGCGAGGTTTCAAGCCGAGCGATCCTCCGCCCTACCGTGGCCGGATCAATTTTCAACAATCGGCCAGCGGCAGACAGGCTTTCTTCACGCGCGACCGCCAGAAACACCCTCATATCGTCCCAATTCGGCGTCATGACCTGCCCTTTGCATTTTTGCAAAACATATTTGGGAGATTGCCTCTGTTCACGCGATTTATGCAAGCCTATTCTGCGCGCAAATCTACCGGAGGAAATGGCAATGTCCGAACTGTCTCACTTCATCAATGGCGAGAATGTCGCTGGTACGTCTGGCCGCTTTGACGACGTCTTCAACCCTGCAACGGGCGAAGTTCAGTACAAATGCCCGATGGCGAGCGTCGCTGAAACCACCGCAGCAATCGAAAGCGCAGCCGCCGCGCAACCCGCATGGGGTGCGACCAACCCGCAGAAACGGGCACGGGTAATGATGGCGATGGTTCACCTGATGAACCGGGACATGGATAAATTGGCCGAGGCGCTCAGCCGCGAACACGGAAAAACCATTCCTGATGCCAAGGGCGATCTTCAGCGCGGGCTGGAAGTGATCGAGTACTGCATTGGCGCGCCTCAGATGTTGAAAGGTGAGTTTACCGACAGCGCGGGTCCGGGCATCGACATGTATTCGATGCGTCAACCGCTGGGCGTTGTGGCCTCGATCATGCCGTTTAACTTCCCGGCCATGATGCCCCTGTGGCATGTCGGTCCCGCACTGGCCTGCGGCAATGCCGTGGTTCTGAAACCGTCCGAGCGCGACCCCTCGATCCCGCTGATGCTGGCGGAATTGTTTGTCGAGGCTGGTCTGCCCGCAGGCGTCTTCCAAGTCGTGAACGGCGATAAAGAGGCCGTGGATACCCTACTGGATAGTGAGATCATTCAAGGCGTGTCCTTTGTCGGCTCGACGCCGATTGCGCAGTACATCTATTCCCGCGCCACGGCGAACGGCAAACGGGCCCAGTGTTTCGGCGGCGCCAAGAACCACATGATCGTCATGCCCGACGCCGATCTGGATCAAGCGGCGGACGCACTGGTCGGAGCCGGTTTTGGCGCAGCAGGTGAGCGCTGCATGGCCGTGTCGGTTGCTGTCCCGGTTGGCGAAGAAACCGCCGACGCGCTGATCGAAAAGCTGGTGCCACGCATCGAAAAGCTGAAAGTCGGTCCCTATACGGCAGGTGACGACGTGGATATGGGCCCGGTTGTGACCGGTGCCGCCAAAGAGCGCATCCTCGGCCTGATCAACTCGGGCGTTGAGCAAGGCGCGAAACTGGTCGTCGATAACCGCGACTTCAGCCTTCAAGGATACGAGGACGGTTTCTTTGTCGGTCCTCATCTGTTCGACCACGTGACGCCCGAGATGGACATCTACAAGCAGGAAATCTTTGGCCCCGTCTTGTCCACCGTCCGCGCCGGTTCCTATGAAGAAGCTCTGAAACTGGCGATGGATCATGAGTATGGCAACGGCACGGCGATCTTCACTCGTGACGGGGACACCGCGCGTGATTTTACCAGCCGGGTGAATATCGGCATGGTTGGCATCAACGTCCCGATCCCGGTTCCGCTGGCCTATCACACCTTTGGGGGCTGGAAGAAATCCATGTTCGGTGACCTCAACCAGCACGGCCCGGACAGCTTCAAGTTCTACACCCGCACCAAAACCGTCACGGCCCGCTGGCCCTCAGGCATCAAGGAAGGTGGCGAGTTCAACTTCAAAGCCATGGACTAATCAGAACTGTCCTGGACTTTAACAACAAACCCGGCCCCTATCGGCCGGGTTTTTCGGCAAAGCTCTGCCGAAACCCAAGTTTCTGGCGTACTCACGATAAATTCAATCGGGCACCACTGGCAAAACAATGGTGTCAGCAATATTTTACCCCGAACTTGTTCGAGCAGCCCTTGATCCGGAGGCAACATTGTCAAATCCCCGTATGACCCGTCGCACAGCTTTGTTGGGCGCTGCGTCCTTGCTGGCGACGCCTGCACTCGTGCGCGCCCAAAGCACGGATGCGTTTCCCGAAACCGAGGACGCGATCAGCACGCAGTTGCCTGTCCGTCGGAATGTATCCTCGTTCTCGCAGCAGAACTGGCAGGATCACTTCGACTCATTAGGGGTTGGCTGCCTGTTGGCCGATATCACCAGCCGTGCCGTTCATTACTGGGGATCGGACGGTACTTACAAACTGTACCCAAGTTCCGTTCCCATGAGCGAAGAACTGACCAAGCGCGGCTACACCGAAGTGGTACGCAAGCGCGAAAACCCAAGCTGGACGCCAACCGCATCCATGCGTGAACGCGATCCATCGCTGCCCGTCCGTATAGAAGGTGGGGAACCCGGAAACCCACTGGGCACCCGCGCGATGTATTTGGGCTGGCCTGCCTATCTGGTGCACGGAACACACGACACGCGTAAAATCGGTCGCCAAAGCTCGTCGGGGTGTATCGGTCTCTATAACCAGCACGTCGAGGAATTGTATCCTCTGGTTCAAGTCGGAACCCAAGTTCGACTGGTCTGACAAAAAAGCCCCGGCCACATGGACCGGAGCTTTTTTTGATTTAGTGAGTGGTTACTCAGGCAGGATCACTGCGTCCACGACATGGATGACACCGTTGCTTGCTTCGATGTCTGCTTGCACGACCTCTGCGCCGTTCACTTTAACGCCATTCTTGGCATTCACGCTAAGACGATCGCCCTGAACGGTCAGAACCTTGGCGCGCTTGCCGGCAATATCACCCGACATCACTTTGGCCGGAACAACATGGTAGGTCAGGATTTCAACGAGCTGATCCTTGTTCTCAGGCAGCAGCAAGGTTTCTACGGTGCCTTCAGGCAGGGCGGCAAAGGCTTCGTCAGTCGGCGCGAAAACCGTGTAGGGTCCGTTCCCTTTGAGCGTATCGACGAGACCGGCAGCTTGCACGGCTGCGACCAGCGTATTGAAGGACCCAGCGGACACAGCGGTATCTACAATGTCAGCGGCCTGAGCCTTTACGGGCAGTGTCAGTGCGATTGCGGCGGCAGCGCCCATGAAAGTGCGGCGGAACATGGCTGTTAACTCCTCTCCAGCGTTGTATGGAAAGGGGTACGGGCCTCTTCGGAAGCCGGATCACAATGAGATCAATTTTCTTTTAGCTGTACCCAGATGCTTTGCGCCCGACCGTCCTTTAGGAAAGGCAGGGCTTCCACAGCGTCCGGGCGATCCTGTTGCAGGTAATATCCCGGCCAAAGCATTGAAAAGGCGTTAGATTGCAGCAAGGCGTGCAGCATATACTGCTCGCCCCAACCCGGACAATCGTAGAAGAACCGCTTGGGATATTCGTAGGGCAAAAAAACATCGTGCACGTGGACGACGACGCCGGGTTTCAAGTTCGGAATGATCCGGCAGAACAAATGCGCGACGTCGTTGCTCATACGGACAACATGGCTAGAGTCGATGAACAATACGTCGCCGGGTTCAAGTTGATCGAATACCGACGGATCAACGTCTTCCAAACGTTTTTGCTCGAACTGGTCCACTACATGCGCGATGTCTGCGCGCGGAAACGGGTCAATCGCGGTGATGTGTGTTTCCAGCCCCCCATCGATGATCGCCTGCCGCGTCACGCGTGTAGAATTCCCACAGCCGACCTCAATCACCCGTTTGGGCTGAAACCTGCGGATCATCAGATACAGCGCGTCTGCGTCGGGGCTGTCGTAGTACCCGTTTCCAACACGATACCCAGTCTGATTGCGCGCGGGATCTTTCAAAGCGTCCAGCGCGCCCGCGTACTGACGGTATTCTTCGACCAACTGAGTGATGTTGAACCTATCCATCCCGGGTGAAAGCGCATAGGCAGGGCGGGTCAGCCCCCCTGCCCGCTCAAACGCTTCGAGACGGGCGCGTTCTTCGCGCTCTGTCGCCTTGTCGATCAGTTTCACTCCAAACCGGTCAAGCACCGCATTCAGCCGAAGGAATTTCCTGGGTTTCAATCGAAGACTCCGGGTTTGGATTTCATTTGATCCTGTCCTTACATTTTGAGACAGGCAGTCTGCAAGCGCCTCGCGGGTAAACACTTGGCAAAAATCCAATTTCCGTATTCACTGGTCCGACAATCAACCACGAGGGCCGCCATGCAGCAGGAATTCACACTGGGCATCGAGGAAGAGTATCTGCTGGTTGACCGTGACAGCCTTGAACTTGCCGAAGCGCCCGAAGCCCTGATGGAAGCGTGTCAGGGGGATTTTGAGGGGCAAGTCAGCCCGGAATTCCTGCAATGCCAGATCGAAGTCGGCACCCGCCCCCACACGACGATCAGTTCTGCCCGTGAAGACCTGAGGCGGCTGCGTACCTGCGTCGCAAGCCGGGCCGCGGAATACAATCTGGCGCCAATCGCGGTGTCTTGCCATCCTTTCGCCGACTGGAAGAAACAGCATCACACGCGCAAGGACCGATATGACGCCTTGCACCATGCGCTGGGCGGTGTCGCCCGTCGTATGCTCATTTGCGGGATGCACGTGCATGTTGGCGTCGAGGACCCGGCTTTGCGGGCCGACCTGATGCCGCAGCTTTCATATTTCCTGCCACACCTTTTGGCCCTGTCTACGTCTTCGCCCTATTGGAACGGCGAGGATACCGGTCTGTCGTCCTATCGCTTGACCGTTTTCGACAACCTGCCCCGCACGGGTCTGCCACCAGTGCTGGCAAGTTGGGCGGATTACGAGCGGACCACCGGGATACTGGTAGAACTAGGTATTATCGAGGACACCTCGAAAATCTGGTGGGACTTGCGGCCGTCCCATCGCTTTCCAACGCTTGAGACCCGAATTATGGACGTTCAACCACGGTTGGAGCACACCCTATCCCTGGCCGCGATGGTGCAAGCGTTGACGCGTATGCTGTGCCGTTTGAAGGATCGTAACCTTCGGTGGCGTCAATACGACCGCTTTCTGATCGGAGAAAACCGTTGGCGCGCGCAGCGATACGGCGTTGGTGAAGGGATGATAGATTTTGGCGATCGCTCCATCAAACCGATGCCGGAACTGATGGGTGAACTGATGGGATTGCTTGCCGAAGACGCCGAGGCGCTGGGAACTATGACCGAACTGGCCCGCCTTCAGCAGATCGCCCAGAACGGGACATCGGCCACCCGTCAACGCCGCGTTTATGCAGAAGCCACAGCCCGAGACGAAGATCCCGGAAAAGCCGTCGTCCGGCACCTGATCGAGGAATACCACGCGGATCTCTGACTGTACGTTCCGCGAATTTATCCCAAAATGTTGGCACCCCATTGGGTAATTGCTGACAGTGCAAAATTTCTGTAAGAATTCGGAAATAAACACTTGTTCAATTCATCCGGCGGCGTGGGAGGCAAGCCATGGATTTCGCAATGACCGAAGAGCAAACAGCGATCTTCGATATGGCCTACGACTTTGGCCAGGAACACATCGCCCCATACGCGCGGCGGTGGGAGGCCGACGGGACGATCCCCAAAGACCTTTGGCCCCGCATAGGCGAACTGGGATTCG
Organism: Ruegeria sp. CL6; assembly: GCF_056536465.1. Classification (NCBI taxonomy): domain Bacteria; kingdom Pseudomonadati; phylum Pseudomonadota; class Alphaproteobacteria; order Rhodobacterales; family Roseobacteraceae; genus Ruegeria; species Ruegeria sp. CL6. The sequence goes on along the minus strand of NZ_JBQFPR010000001.1, from coordinate 34,334 downwards.
GAGCGCTCTATGTCTCGGAAGACGGTGGTGGATCGGGCCTCAGCCGATTGGACGCCACTTTGGTTTTCGAGGCACTGTCCATGGCCTGCCCCTCTGTCGCGGCCTTTTTGTCGATCCACAACATGTGCGCCAAAATGCTGGACAGCTTTGCCAGTGACGAGTTGAAGTCGCGCATCATGCCAGAGGTTCTAAGCCTGAACACCGTCCTAAGCTATTGCCTGACAGAACCGGGTTCGGGATCAGACGCCGCCGCGCTCAAGACCAGGGCCGCCCGCACGAATGAGGGCTATACTCTGAACGGAACCAAGGCTTTCATTTCGGGCGGCGGCTATTCTGACGCCTATGTCTGCATGGCTCGCACGGGTGAGGACGGGCCAAAGGGCATTTCGACAGTCTATGTCGAAGACGGGACTCCCGGCCTGAGCTTTGGTGCGCTGGAACAAAAAATGGGATGGAAAAGCCAACCCACCGCTCAGGTCCAATTTGATGACTGCAAGATTCCTGCTGGGAACCTTGTCGGTGTCGAAGGAGACGGGTTCAAATATGCCATGATGGGGCTGGATGGCGGCCGCCTGAATATCGCGTCATGTTCGTTGGGCGCGGCGCAAACCGGGTTAAACATGACCTTGCAGTACATGTCCGAACGCAAAGCCTTTGGGCAATCCATCGACCAGTTTCAAGCATTGCAGTTCCGCCTTGCCGATATGGAGATTGAACTGCAAGCCGCCCGCACATTCCTGCGTCAGGCCGCGTGGAAGCTGGATCAGGGCGCGCCCGACGCGACAAAGTTCTGCGCGATGGCAAAGAAATTCGTGACCGAAACGGGTTCAAAAGTCGTGGACCAATGTCTGCAGCTTCATGGTGGTTACGGTTATCTGGCAGATTACGGGATCGAAAAGCTTGTCCGCGACCTGCGCGTCCATCAGATTCTGGAAGGGACAAACGAGATCATGCGCGTGATCGTTTCGCGCCAAATGCTGGCCCAACGCTGAGGATCGTATGTCTGACATCGAAATCCGTACAGAAGGCCGCGCCGGGCGCATTACGTTGACCCGGCCTCAAGCCCTCAACGCACTTAGCTACGACATGTGCATGGCCATTGATGCCGCAATGCGGAACTGGCGTGAGGATGACGCAGTCGATCTGGTCATATTGGACGCCGAGGGGGAAAAGGCATTTTGCGCAGGCGGTGATATTGCCGAACTGTACGACACCGGCACAAAAGGCGACTTCGACTACGGGCGGAAATTCTGGCGGGATGAGTACCGCCTCAATGCTCTGATCTTTGAATACCCGAAACCGGTTGTCAGCTTCTTGCAGGGCTTCACGATGGGTGGCGGCGTCGGGATTGGATGCCACGGCAGCCATAGGATCGTTTGCGAAACCAGCCAGATCGCTTTGCCCGAATGTGGTATTGGACTGGTTCCAGACGTCGGCAGCTCGTTGATGCTGTCATTGGCTCCGGGACGATTGGGCGAATATCTGGGCACTACTGGCTATCGGATGGGGGCCGGCGACGCGATTTATGCCGGGTTCGCAGACACGTTCATTCCCTATTCCCAATGGCGAGACGTCATTGAGCTTCTTGAGGCTTCGGGTGACCCCGAGGTGCTGACCAATCACACAGAATCTCCACCAGAAAGCAATTTGGCGAAACTCCAAGCGGAGATCGATATTGCTTTTGCAGGTGAAGGGCTGGGCGATGTTTTGAACACATTGGGCAACTTGGACACAGACTTTTCCGCCAGCGCATCGAAACTCATGGGCCGCTGCTCGCCGCTATCTATGGCCTGCACGATTGAATTGATCCATCGTCTTCGCAGTCCCAGTCTGACAATCAGAAAAGCACTCGAGCACGAATATCGGTTTACCTTTCGCGCGATGGAACACGGTGACTTTCTCGAAGGTATCCGGGCCCAGATTATCGACAAGGACCGAAACCCGCGCTGGCGGCATCAGGATCAAGCCGTGCCAGGCGTTGATGTGTCGAGAATGCTACAGCCTTTAGGCGGTGATACGCTGACATTCGAAGAGGAGTAACGAATGAAAATCGGATTTATTGGCCTCGGAAACATGGGGAATCCGATGGCGGCCAATTTGGTGGCAGCCGGACACGATGTGGCTGGTTTTGACACTGCCCAGGTTAGTATTCCGGGTGTCGAAATGGTGGATTCAGGGGCCAATGCCGCCTCTGATGTCGAAATTGTAATCACCATGCTTCCCAACGGTCAGATTCTTCGGGCCGTCGCAGACGAGATCATCCCGGCGATGAGCCCGGGGTCCGTTTGGATTGATTGCTCGACAGTGGATGTGGACAGCGCGCGTGCCGTAGCAGATCAGGCTGCCGCGGCCGACGTTTTGGCCGTGGACGCCCCGGTTTCGGGCGGTATCGGAGGCGCGGCCGCAGGTACTCTGACCTTCATGGCCGGAGGCAGTGACACAGCGTTCGAGAAGGCCAAGCCGTTATTCGACATTATGGGACAGAAGGCCGTTCATTGCGGAGAATCCGGCGCAGGCCAAGCCGCAAAGATCTGCAACAACATGATCCTCGGTGTCACCATGATCGCAACATGCGAGGCTTTTGCACTGGCCGATAAACTCGGACTGGATCGGCAAAAGATGTTTGACGTGGTCAGCACGTCGTCTGGATATAGCTGGACAATGAACGCGTATTGCCCCGCACCGGGTGTAGGCCCGGCCAGCCCGGCAGACAATGACTACCTGCCCGGCTTTGCTGCGGAATTGATGCTAAAGGACTTGCGCCTCAGCCAGCAAGCGGCTGAAAGCTCGGATGCAGACACGCCGATGGGACAGGTCGCAACCGCAATCTATGAGAAGTTTGTCGAGGACGAAGATGGGCTTGGTAAGGACTTCTCTGCCATGTTGCCGCGATTTGAAAAGCGAGGGCGAAAGTAATCTGTGCCCATGGGCAGCTTCTTGCGCATCGGGTTGACCTGCCGCTTTCCGGCGGCCATCTATTTGTGAGAGCAGTCAGTCCAAGGGGAATAAGATGCGGCAACGAATTGCGGTAATTGCTACAGTATCGGCCCTTGCCTGTAGTCCGACCATCGTTTTTGCCGGTAATGGCAATAACGGACACGGTGACAACGTGTTCCGCGTGCCCGGCCAACCGATTGTCTTGGCCAAGGGGAAAGCGGGGCATTGCCCCCCGGGTCTTGCGAAAAAGGCCGTGCCATGTGTGCCGCCGGGGCAAGTGAAAAAGCTGTACCGCACGGGAGACTACATTGATCGCGATTATCGTTGGGTCAATGATCCTTACCGCTATGGCTTAAACCGCAGTTGGTCCTATGTTCGCGCCGGAGACTACGTCTATCGCGTAGACCCGGAAACACGCAAGGTACTGAACCTGATTGGAGCGGTGGCTGACATTCTCTATTGAATGCCAGCTTCCGGCTATTCTGCTGCGACGCGCGCGCCCTCAAGCATCTGTTTAAGGTATCTGCCTGTGTGACTGCGGGCGACGTCAGCGACGTCTTCCGGGGTGCCTGTAGCCACGATTTCACCACCCCCATCGCCCCCCTCGGGACCGATATCAATTATGTGATCCGCCGTTTTCACGACATCCAGATTATGTTCGATCACGACAACAGTGTTTCCTTGATCCACCAATTCATGAAGCACTTCCAGCAACTTACGCACATCCTCAAAGTGCAGTCCGGTCGTCGGCTCGTCCAAGATATACAAAGTCCGCCCGGTCGAGCGTTTCGACAGCTCTTTCGACAGTTTCACACGCTGCGCTTCGCCACCGGACAAAGTCGTGGCTTGCTGACCCACCTTGATATAGCCCAACCCAACACGCGCTAGCGCATCCATCTTGTCTCGGATTGAAGGAACCGCCTTAAAGAAGTCCTGCGCGTCCTCTACGGTCATATCAAGCACATCCGCGATGGATTTACCCTTGAACTTGATCTCCAGCGTCTCGCGGTTGTAGCGCGCGCCTTTACAGGTTTCGCAGGTCACATACACATCGGGCAGAAAGTGCATCTCGATCTTGATAACGCCATCGCCCTGACACGCTTCGCAGCGACCACCTTTGACATTGAAACTGAACCGGCCGGGTTTGTACCCACGAGCCTTCGCCTCGGGCAGCCCGGCAAACCAATCACGAATTGGGGTGAACGCACCGGTATATGTCGCGGGGTTTGAACGTGGTGTTCGTCCGATCGGGCGTTGATCAATGTCGATGACCTTGTCGAGGTGTTCCAGACCCTTGATCGTTTCGCAAGGCGCTGGGGTCTGCCTTGCTCCGTTCAGGCGCATCGAGGCCGTTTTGAACAAAGTCTCAATCGTCAGGGTTGACTTCCCACCCCCGGACACACCCGTCACGCAAACGAACTTACCCAATGGAAACTCGGCCGTCACATTCTTGAGGTTATTTCCAATGGCGTTAACGACAGTGACCTTCTTCTTGTTTCCTTTCCGCCGCTCTGTCGGAACCGAAATCTCGCGAGTTCCCGCCAGATACTGGCCGGTCATCGACGCCGCGTCCGCTGCGATTTCGTCGGGCGTTCCCCTGCTGACCACTTGGCCGCCGTGAACGCCAGCGCCGGGGCCGATGTCGAACACATAGTCAGCCTCTCGTATGGCTTCCTCGTCATGCTCGACGACGATCACAGTATTTCCCTGATCCCGTAGGTTCTTGAGCGTTCCCAGCAACCTGTCATTGTCCCGCTGATGCAGCCCGATGGACGGTTCGTCCAATACATACAGAACACCGGTCAGGCCCGATCCAATCTGGCTGGCCAGACGGATACGCTGGCTTTCTCCGCCAGAAAGTGTTCCGCTGGAACGTGAAAGTGTCAGATACTCCAACCCCACATTATTCAAGAATCCCAAGCGCTCGCGAATTTCCTTCAAAATGGCGCGGGCAATTTCATTCTTTTGCACGGTCAGATGGTTCGGCGCATCTTCGATCCACGCCAAGGCTTCCCTGATCGACATCTGCACCACTTCACCTACATGAAGCCCGGCAATCTTAACCGCCAGAGCTTCGGGGCGCAGACGATACCCGTGGCAGGCCCCGCAAGGGCGGTTGTTCTGATACCGCTCAAATTCTTCACGAATCCATGCGCTGTCGGTTTCCCGATAGCGACGTTCCATATTCGGTATCACACCCTCAAAGCTGCGCGTGACCTGATATACACGCCCGCCTTCATCATAGCGAAACTGGATTTCCTCATCCCCGGATCCGCGCAGAAATACCTGCTGCACCTTTTCGGGCAAATCCTTCCAGGGCGTGTTCTTGTCAAATTCATAGTGACGCGCGATTGCTTCGATGGTCTGCAGGAAATACGGAGATTTTCCTTTTCGCCATGGCGCTAGCGCCCCATCGTAGAGCTTTAGCGTCTGGTCAGGGACTACGAGGCGTTCATCAAAGAACAGCTCGACTCCCAGCCCATCGCAGACCGGGCACGCCCCAAACGGAGCGTTGAACGAGAACAATCGTGGCTCGATCTCCGGGATCGTGAACCCACTCACTGGGCAAGCAAAGTTTTCACTGAACGTGATCCGCTCGGGGTCGCCCTCACGCGGGGCGGTTTCCAAAATCGCGATGCCGTCGGCCAGATCCAACGCGGTTCGCAGACTATCAGCCAGCCGCGTTTCCATTCCTTCACGAACGACGAGGCGGTCAACCACCACGTCAATGTCATGTCGGAATTTCTTGTCCAATGTCGGAGGCTCATCCAATTCATAGAACTCACCATCCACCTTGACGCGCTGGAAACCCTGCTTGCGCAGTTCAAGGAATTCTTTCTTGTACTCGCCCTTTCGGTCCCGAACGATCGGCGCCAAGAGGTATCCACGCGTACCTTCGTCCATCGTCATAATACGATCGACCATGTCCTGAACCTGTTGGGCCTCGATCGGAAGACCCGTTGCGGGGCTGTACGGCGTCCCTGCCCGAGCGAACAAAAGTCGCAGATAGTCATAAATCTCGGTTACAGTTCCCACGGTCGAGCGTGGGTTTTTCGAGGTCGTTTTCTGCTCGATGGAAATTGCTGGCGACAAGCCGCTAATGTGATCAACGTCGGGCTTTTCCATCATGTCGAGGAACTGGCGCGCATAAGCTGACAGGCTTTCGACATAACGCCGCTGTCCTTCGGCATAGATGGTGTCAAACGCCAAGGAAGACTTGCCCGACCCGGACAACCCGGTAATCACCACAAGCTGATCCCGTGGAATATCTACGTCGATGTTTTTGAGGTTGTGTTCGCGCGCGCCGCGCACCTCGATATTCTTCAGCTCAGCCATATTCGGCCCCCAACAGACAAGTGTCCTAGAAATAGGCGAGCGGCACTGAGTCTCCAACAGAAAAGTTAGAACAAAAAGAGAACCGTCGGATTATTGCCGATCACAACAGCCAAAATCCACGACAGCGCGTCGACCGGGCCTGAAGTTTAATCATCGAAGATTGTTATTGAGAATAAATGGCGCGGTTGACGGGGCTCGAACCCGCGACCCCCGGCGTGACAGGCCGGTACTCTAACCAACTGAGCTACAACCGCGCATCTATTTTCGTGGCCTTTGACCTGGACCAAGGATGGCAGCGATGGCGCGGTTGACGGGGCTCGAACCCGCGACCCCCGGCGTGACAGGCCGGTACTCTAACCAACTGAGCTACAACCGCCCGCTGCCCGTTCGTTGCTGAACGTTGGGGTGTATTATGGCTAGGCTCGGACATCGTCAAGCGGCGTTTTGAAGTTTTTTCCGAAATCCAGAATTTTCCTGATCCTAACATCGACCTCCCCATTGATGCAGGGTGTCGTCTGCGGTTTGGACGAGCGTTTGAAAGGCCGCGCGAACCAGTCGAAGGCGAATCTACCCATAGGTGTGTCCGGCACGCAACAACGGCACGATTTTCGACCGAGTCAGTACACATTCCCGAACCCTAAGAATTCAGCAGCGCCTACCGGAGAAGTCTCAATTAGACTTCTGCGATAACAAAAAACATAACGGAGCAGAGCAATGAAAAAATTGTTCATTATTAGCGCATTATCAGCGACAATTACAGCAAGCCACGCCCAAGCGATTGAGGTCACTGGCGGCTATCTTGATTTGGGATATAGAACTTTTACCGACACCGATCTGGGTGATGCTTTCAACCTGAACGGTTCCGGTGAGCTGGCATTCAATCGTGCTTTCAGCGCACAACTGGATTTGGGCGGCTATCGCTTTCAGGACCTGGGTGAAAACGCGACGAACTGGACGCTGCACGCAAACTGGCACACCAGCAAAAACGCCTCGTTCGGTGCGTTTTATGGACAAGAGCGCATCGATTCTCTTGATGTCGAATTCTACGGTCTGGAAACTGGCTTTGACGCAGGCCCGGCCGAGGTCGAAGGCTATATCGCGCGTCAACAGCTAAGCGATTTTTCGGACATCGACGGCAATATGTTCGGTGTTTCGGTTACCGCTGATCTGAACGACAAATGGGAGTTCACTGCCAGCTATGATCTGTTGAACGATGTGGTTGGTGCGCTGGATTTCGATCTCTTTGCGCTTGGTGCGAACTATGCAGCAAGTGACAACGCAGAAGTATACGGGGTCCTTGGGGTTGCCCATATTTCATCCCCCATCGTCTCCGGCAGCTCAAACGAAGCCTATATCGGCGTTGGCGTTCGTATGAACTTTGGTAACGAACGTGGTACGACGTTCGGCCGCCGCGGAGTGTTCGATAAGCTTCCCGGACTGCCCGGTCTGTAAGAATAATCGCCCCGGAGTTCACCTTCGGGGCGTTTTGACTTAAAGCGGCTTCGTAAAACAGATTTGGTCCCTCTTGCGGACATCAAGGACTCGCTGTAAGACGCCGCCCTACGGGTGATTAGCTCAGTGGTAGAGCGCTTCGTTCACATCGAAGATGTCAGGAGTTCAAATCTCTTATCACCCACCACCTTCCCTTTTTCAGGATCACGTTTAAACCATTGGCGTTGTTGCCCTGAGAAAAGAAAAAGGGCGAGGTCGAAACCCCGCCCAATCCATTAAGATCAAAGCTTAGTGCGTCGTTGCAGGCGCCCCGGAACTATCCGTCGACTTGGCCGCTGCAGCCGCTGCTTCTTCTGCAGCTTCGTCCCATTCGATCGGCTCGGGCTTGCGCACCAGCGCTTGTTTCAGAACTTCGGACACGTGGGTTACGGGAATGATTTCCAGCCCCTCTTTCACATTGTCCGGGATATCCGCCAAGTCTTTCTCATTTTCCTCAGGGATCAGGACCGTCTTGATGCCACCGCGCAGGGCCGCCAACAGCTTTTCCTTCAAACCCCCGATCGGCATGGCGTTACCGCGCAACGACACTTCGCCCGTCATGGCGATGTCTTTGCGCACAGGAATGCCGGTCAGCACAGACACGATCGACGTCACCATTGCCAAACCAGCCGACGGACCATCCTTGGGCGTCGCGCCGTCCGGCACGTGCACGTGGATGTCGAGCGTATCGAACTTCGGCGGCTTCACCCCGATCTGAGGAGAAATCGAACGGACGTAGGACGAAGCGGCGTCAATCGATTCCTTCATCACGTCGCCCAACTTACCGGTGGTCTTCATACGACCTTTGCCCGGCAGTTTCAGCGCCTCGATATGCAGCAGATCGCCACCAACCGACGTCCAGGCCAGACCGGTCACGACACCTACCTGATCGTCCTGTTCAGCCAGACCGTAACGGAACTTGGGCACGCCAAGGAAGTCATCCAGATTATCGGGCGTCACCGTGACGGAAGCGGCCTCTTTCTTGATGATCTTGGTCAGCGATTTCCGCGCGACTTTGGCGATCTCACGCTCAAGATTCCGCACGCCCGCCTCGCGGGTATAGGTGCGGATGATCGACTGAAGCGCCTCATCGGTCAGTTCAAACTCCTTGGCCTTGAGGCCGTGGTTCTTGACCTGCTTGCTGATCAGGTGCTGCTTGGCGATTTCGGACTTTTCTTCTTCGGTATAGCCGGCCAGCGGAATGATCTCCATCCGGTCCAGCAGAGGCCCGGGCATGTTGTAGCTGTTCGACGTGGTCAGGAACATCACGTTGGACAGGTCATATTCGACCTCAAGGTAGTGGTCCATGAACGTGCTGTTCTGTTCCGGGTCTAGCACCTCGAGCATTGCCGAGGCCGGGTCACCACGGAAATCCTGCCCCATCTTGTCGATCTCATCGAGCAGGATAAGCGGGTTCGTGGTTTTCGCCTTTTTCAGCGCTTGAATGATCTTACCGGGCATCGACCCGATGTAAGTCCGGCGGTGGCCGCGAATTTCGGACTCGTCGCGCACGCCGCCCAGCGAGATGCGAATGAACTCGCGTCCCGTTGCTTTGGCGACCGACTTACCCAAGCTGGTCTTACCCACACCCGGAGGGCCAACAAGACACAGGATCGGGCCTTTCAGCTTTTTCGACCGCTGCTGAACCGCCAGATACTCGACGATCCGCTCTTTGACCTTCTCAAGCCCATAGTGATCGGCATCCAGAATATCCTGCGCACGGCCCAGATCCTTTTTGACGCGGGATTTGGTGCCCCACGGCAGCGACAGAATCCAGTCCAGATAGTTGCGCACGACTGTGGCCTCAGCCGACATGGGCGACATGTTCTTGAGCTTCTTCAGCTCACCCTCGGCCTTTTCGCGCGCCTCTTTCGACAGCTTGGTCTCAGCGATTTTGGCTTCTAGTTCAGCAACTTCGTTACTGCCATCCTCACCATCGCCCAGTTCCTTCTGAATGGCCTTCATTTGCTCATTCAGGTAGTACTCGCGCTGGGTCTTCTCCATCTGAGATTTCACGCGGGTCTTGATCTTTTTCTCGACCTGCAGAACCGACATCTCGCCCTGCATCAGGCCATAGACTTTCTCAAGCCGCTCACTGACGCTGAGGGTTTCCAGCAGTTCTTGCTTCTGTTCAACCTCAATGCCCAAGTGACCAGACACAAGGTCTGCCAGCTTCGCTGGCTCGGCCGTCTCACCAACCGCGGTCAGGGCTTCTTCGGGGATATTCTTGCGCACTTTGGCGTAACGCTCGAATTCATCTGCAACGGTGCGCAACAACGCTTCGGTTGTGGTCACGTCACCGGGAATTTCGGTCAGGTATTCCGCGCGCGCTTCAAAGAACTCATCATTTGTAAGGAATTCGTTGATCTGAACACGCGCCTGCCCTTCGACCAGCACTTTTACAGTGCCGTCAGGCAGTTTCAGCAGTTGCAGAACATTCGCCAAAACACCAGAGCGGTAGATGCCGTCTTCCGAAGGATCATCATCGCTGGGGTCAATCTGGCTGGACAGCAGAATCTGCTTGTCGTCCTGCATCACTTCTTCCAGCGCGCGGACGGATTTTTCCCGACCCACAAACAGCGGCACGATCATGTGTGGGAACACAACGATGTCGCGCAGCGGAAGTACGGGGTACGAGGAATTCAGAGGCTCTTGCATGCTCAATCCTTATCATTGGCAAGACGGCACCGGTCCCTCATCGAGGCAACGCCCGACCGTCTCCTGTTTGGACGATTAAGGTGGGGCTTCACCGCCCGTTTTCAACCTCACCGTCATTTGTCTCAATCAGAATGACCCGAGGTTTTTCGGACTGCAAGGCGTCGTGCCAATATATCCACGGATTTTACCACATGAAGGTGGCTCCGCGTCATTAAATCGGCTCAATATCCCCCTGCGCGCGCTGCGCGTGGAATTCGGACTGCCACGCCTGAAACGTTCCCGCCGCGATAGCGTCGCGCATCCCCTGCATGATTTCCTGAAAATAATGGAGGTTATGCCAGGTCAGAAGCATCCCGGAAATCATCTCATTCGACCGGAACACGTGGTGCAGATATGCCCGGGAATAGTTTGAGCAGGCCGGGCACGTGCATTTCTCGTCCAACGGGCGCGGATCGTCTGCGTGACGTGCATTCTTAATGTTTACAACGCCATAGCGCGTGAACACCTGCCCCGTGCGCCCGGACCGAGAGGGAAGGACACAGTCCATCATATCGATTCCACGTGCGACGGCGCCCACGATATCGTCGGGCTTTCCGACACCCATCAGATACCGAGGCTTATCAACGGGCAGCATGTCAGGGGCAAAATCCAGAACGTCGAACATGGCCTCTTGGCCCTCGCCAACAGCCAATCCACCAACCGCATAGCCCTCAAAGCCGATTTCTTTCAACGCTTCCGCCGATTCCTCGCGAAAGTCCTGTTCCAGCCCCCCTTGCTGGATGCCGAACAAGGCATGGCCCGGACGATCGCCAAACGCTTCGCGCGACCGTTCGGCCCAACGCATCGACAGGCGCATCGACTCCGCTATTCGATCACGGTCAGCAGGCAATGCCGGGCATTCATCGAAACACATGACAATGTCGGAGCCCAGCAACCGCTGAATTTCCATCGACCGTTCAGGTGTCAGTTCGTGCCTGGACCCATCGATATGAGATTTGAAGGTCACACCCTTTTCAGTCAGCTTGCGAAGGCCGGCTAGCGACATGACCTGAAACCCACCCGAATCCGTCAGAATGGGACGCTCCCAATTCATGAACTTGTGCAGCCCACCCAAGCGGTCGATACGCTCGGCAGTCGGTCGCAGCATCAGGTGATAGGTATTGCCCAGCAAAATGTCGGCACCGGTCGCTCGCACGCTTTCCGGCATCATTGCCTTAACGGTCGCCGCAGTGCCAACAGGCATGAAAGCGGGTGTTCGCACCTCTCCCCGAGGTGTATTGATCACGCCGGTTCTGGCCTTGCCGTCGGTGGCCGAAAGTTTGAATGAAAATCGCTGGGTCATGACTTCGCCCTCGGGGTCGCTGAACCGGGCAGCATTTGCCCGATCTGCCGCGCGTTTGCAACCCGTCAGGGCAAGGACGCAACCCTTTCGGTAAACAACCTAACAACACCAGACCCGTCAACATTGTGGCAAACACGAACGGCTGGTCGGTCTTTGGCCGGGCTGGTTTTTCCCAGTTCCGCTCCGTCCACGGCCACTTGCAATCCGGTTTCGACCATCTCGAACATCGGTGCATGAGTACACGCGATGACAGCAGTGGAATCGTGCAGGCCGCACCCTTCTAGCCCTCCGACGTCTCGGTAGAACCGCAGATAGAATTTCGAGATATCGCGCAGGAACGATCCCATGTCCCGAGAGCGCTGCGCCAAATCCTCGAAATCTGCGCTCGCGTACAATGTCTTTAGCGTTACATCCAAACCAACGACAACGGTTTCAGGCGGCGACGCGAAAACTTCATCCGCAGCAATGGCATCGTGATAGATGTTGGCTTCGGCGTGCTCTGTGATGTTGCCGGGGCAGTAAACAGCACCGCCCATGATGACGAGTTGCTTGATATTGTGCCTGAATCCCGGATCAAGCCGCATTGCCGCGGCGATATTCGTCAATGGCCCAACAGCACAGACCACCAGCTCACCCTGATGCGCGCGCGCCATTTCAACCAAAAACTCAGCGGCGGTTGACGCGTGATTTGCCCCAATCTGGGGAATTTCGGTTAAATCGCCAAACCCTTCCTGGCCATGCACATGTTCTGATGGAGTATGACTGTCAGCGCCTAGCGCACAGGGCGCACCCTCTGCGACAGGTGCGTTCAACCCAAGTTTATGCAGCAAAAACCGAGCGTTGCGACTGGATTGATGGACATGAGTATTACCGAATACTGTCGTTAGACCGACAAGTTCGATCTCGGGCGCGGCTGCGGCGTAGGCAATAGCCATCGCGTCGTCTATGCCGGGGTCTGTGTCAATAATCAGCTTCATCCCTGCCCGATAGCGCACTCACGGCAGGATGCAAAGCGGCCACATATGGAAAATTCTCCCCCGCATCCCGGTCGTCAAAGATTTGCAAGAAACGCCGTTCGCTTCATACCAGAGTTGAAAATGTGCGATTCAATCCCCAAATGTATACTATCGTACACAATAATAGAGGACAGATATGGCCGAAGACCAGATTATCGGATTAATTTCGTCAAACATCATTTACCTGCTCGCCGCAGTTCTAATAGTTGTCATCATCTTCAAAGGCATAAAGATCGTGCCTCAATCCGAGAAATACGTGGTCGAAAGGTTCGGACGACTGCACTCTGTCTTAGGACCGGGAATCAACTTTATCGTTCCTTTACTGGATGTTGCGCGTCATAAGATATCCATTCTTGAACGCCAGCTTCCCAACGCGACCCAAGACGCGATCACCAAGGACAACGTGTTGGTGCAGATCGACACCTCGGTCTTTTATCGCATTCTGGAACCCGAAAAGACGGTTTACCGTATCCGGGACGTAGACGGCGCGATTGCGACGACGGTTGCTGGTATCGTGCGTGCAGAAATTGGTAAGATGGACCTTGATGAGGTGCAGTCGAACCGAGCACAACTGATCACGCGAATTCAGGAAAGCGTCGAAACCGCCGTGGATGATTGGGGAATTGAAGTGACCCGTGCCGAGATTCTGGACGTCAACCTAGATCAGGCGACTCGTGATGCGATGCTGCAGCAGCTAAACGCCGAACGCGCACGTCGTGCTCAGGTGACCGAAGCCGAGGGCCAGAAACGTTCAGTTGAGCTGCAGGCCGACGCAGAGCTTTATGCGGCCGAGCAATCCGCCAAGGCACGTCGCATCCAGGCCGAGGCCGAGGCTTATGCTACCGGCGTGGTGGCCAAGGCCATTCAGGACAACGGAATAGAAGCTGCGCAATATCAGGTAGCCTTGAAACAGGTCGAAGCCCTGAATGCCTTGGGGAATGGCACCGGTTCACAGACCATCGTTGTTCCTGCCAATGCCATGGATGCCTTTGGTGACGCCTTCAAGATGCTGAAAGGAGGCCGGTAATGGCCGACCCGTTTTGGATGACATGGTGGATGTGGCTTGCCGGAGCGCTCGCCCTTGGAATCCTCGAGATTGTCCTGCCGGGTTTCATCTTTCTTGGATTTGCGATCGGGGCGGCGATAACCGGGATTTTGCTGGCAATTCCTGGGATCTCGCCTTCGCTTCCCATCCTGTTGTTAATCTTTGCAGTATTGTCCCTGGTGGCTTGGCTGATTTTGCGGCGTTTGTTCGCCCTGCCCCACGGACAAGTGAAGACCTTCAACCACGACATCAACGACTGACAATCGTGGCGCCCGTTTGGGCGCTACGGCACTACTGGACGCTGCCCTTGGCTTTCCCTATATAAATTATCAGGAAACAGACCCGAGGCACACATGACTCATCCGAGTGAACAGTTTGAAGGCACCCCATTGATTGCGCCTTCAACCATCGAGCATCCCCTGTACGAAGCAGTGGTCGAGGCATGCCGGACGGTCTATGACCCTGAAATTCCAGTGAACATCTATGACTTGGGGCTGATTTACACGATCGACATCACCACGGAAAACGCGGTGAAAGTGATCATGACACTGACCGCTCCGGGCTGTCCTGTTGCCGGTGACATGCCTGGGTGGATTGTTGAGGCCATTGAGCCGGTTGCAGGCGTAAAAGAAGTCGACGTCGAACTGACATGGGAACCACCCTGGGGCATGGAAATGATGTCCGACGAAGCGCGTCTGGAACTTGGCTTCATGTAACCAGATGACCGACGGTTATTAGCAGCGGCTGACGCGCTACGCGTCGGGCTGCCTACTGCGTATTGCAAGTCGCCTTAATCTCGTCCGCACGCTGGTCCAACTGTTTGACGTAGTCGCCTGACAGCATTGTCAGCCTCTTTTTCTCTGTGCCTGTAACCAGCCCCAAAAGCGCCCCGGCGGGCGTAATGGCTATGGCGCTTTCCACTTGTTGATCTTCGGCGTGTTTTCTTTCAGCGGCGATCGCTCTGAGATCACCTTCAGCGGTGGCGCAATTCACAGGGTGACGCGCCGTTTCGTCGGCGACGGACGCATCGCAGACCGCAAACGTTGCGGCAATCACAGTTAAGGCAAGGTACTTCTTTTGACCTGTTTTACTGGGATTTTTCATGTTGCTTCGCCCTCTGAAATTCTTCCTCAAAACTTTGTTGAGGCTAAATCCAACACCCTGAGCAAAGCAACAGCAGACATCGAGAATTGCCGTACCAACTGGAAAAGTTAGGTAAGCATGACTGCTATGTCTTGAGACTGGTACGACTCACCACTAGATTAGACACATCGTTGAAAGACGGAGATCACGATGTTCGGTATTCCCGGCAAACAAGCCGTGACCATAACGCCAAAAGCTGCTGCGCAGATCGTGCGCCTGATGGAATCAGGCGGGCACGCTGGCTTGCGCATTGGCGTCAAGAAAGGTGGTTGTGCCGGTATGGAATACACAATGGACTATGTTGACCAAGCCGACAGCAACGATGAGATTGTCGAGCAAGACGGCGCACGGGTCATGATCGCACCAATGGCGCAGATGTTCCTGTTTGGAACCGAAATTGACTACGAAGTCGCTTTACTTGAATCCGGTTTCAAGTTCCGCAATCCGAATGTTGTCGATGCCTGCGGTTGCGGTGAGTCGATCAAGTTCGACGAAACGATCTCGGCCGAGCGGTAGTCCTCCACATTGGAATTTCCGGAATGATCGCTCGCGAAGCGGGTTAGTCATTCACTCGAACGCCTACTGACGCAAGCTGTTTTCGCGGGCAGTTTTGCGCCCTATCGTGCACCCTTAGCTTTGGATTTGCCAAACCTTCCGTAACCGGAATTGTCAGGGTGCGCTGGCGGTGCTATCCGATGTTCAAACAACGATTTAATTTGGGGGAACGTGCTATGCGGCGCAAACTGGCGGCAGGAAACTGGAAGATGAATGGAACCTCGGCAGCGCTGGGCGAGCTTGAGGTTTTGTCTTCTACGCACCCTGCCCCTACAGTCGACGTTCTGATCTGCCCCCCGTCCACATTGCTGCACCGCGCGGCAGGTTCCGTCAACGGATCGGAAATCCTGATTGGTGGACAGGATTGTCATGCCGCGACTTCGGGTGCGCATACCGGTGATGTCAGCGCCGAGATGCTGGTAGACGCAGGTGCCACCGCCGTCATTCTTGGTCATTCAGAGCGGCGCGTGGATCATGGTGAGCAGAACGAAGATGTACGTTCCAAAGCGCGGGTCGCAATGGATGCGGGGCTGAAGGTGATTATCTGCGTCGGGGAAAGCCTTGAACAGCGCGAGGCGGCCAACACGCTTGATATTATCGGCGGTCAAATGTCCGGTTCGATCCCGGATCAATCAACTGGCGAAAACCTTATCGTGGCCTACGAACCGATCTGGGCGATTGGCACTGGGAAAGTGCCAACGCTAAATGAAATCGGTGAGGTCCATGACTTCATGCGCGCCGGGCTAGAGCGTCGCTTCGGTGAAGGCGTTGGACGCTCGGTCCGGTTGCTGTACGGCGGGTCAGTCAAGCCGAGCAACGCCAAGGAGATTTTTGGTGTCTCCAATGTGGATGGTGCTCTGGTCGGAGGGGCCAGCCTTAAAGCTCAAGACTTTGGCGGTATTATCGACGCCTTGCAGTCGGTCTAAGATCAGGACAGCTTTTTAGAAACTTCCCAGACAGATTCCTGACGTCCTAGAAAGACTTGGAAATCCAACAATTCGCGAGATTGTGGGGAACCGACGCCTGAAAATCAGGTATCAAGTCGGGTCAGAAAAGAAAAAGCCGGACCGCTGCGGTCCGGCTTTCACGTTGAGTTCGGCTAGTTCGTTATGATCTCCGGTCCCATAAATGTGTTGGGCAGGAAGGTCGATATCCACGGTATGTACGTCACCATGATCAGGAAGACGAACAGAACCGCAAGGAACGGCAGGGCTGCGCGGACCACGCCCATCATCGGCATGCCAGCGACACCGGACGTCACGAACAGGTTCAACCCGACCGGCGGTGTGATCATCCCGATCTCCATATTGACCACCATGATGATGCCCAGATGGATCGGGTCGATGCCCAGCTCGATGGCGATCGGGAACACCAAAGGTGCGACGATGACCAACAGGCCCGAGGGCTCCATGAACTGACCACCGATCAGCAGGATCACGTTCACCACAATCAGGAACGTCACCGGACCAAGGCCCGCCGACAGCATGGCGCTGGCGATGTGTTGCGGCACCTGCTCGTCCGTCAGCACATGTTTCAGGATCAGCGCGTTTGCGATCACGAACAGAAGCGTGACGGTCAGTTTCCCAGCCTCAAACAGCGTGTGCTTGGTGTCGGGATGGATGAAGGCTGTGACCAGTGCATAGGGCTTCTTGATCAGCGGCAGGTTCGGTTGGCCTTCTTCCGTACTGAGCGGTCCCATATCTTTGTAAACAAAGCTGGCGATCAGGAAGGCATAGACGGCGGCCACAGCAGCGGCCTCGGTCGGGGTGAAGATACCGCCATAGATGCCGCCCAGAATGATCACGATCAGGAACAGGCCCCACCCGGCCTCACGCGCCGAGGTGAAGATCTCGCCCCAACCTTTCCACTCGCCCTTGGGCAGGTTCTTGACCTTGGCCATGACATAGATGGTGATCATAAGCATCAGACCGGCCATCAGGCCTGGAATAACACCAGCAAGGAACATGCGCCCGACCGAGACCTCGACGGCGGCGGCATACACCACCATCACAATGGACGGTGGGATCAGGATGCCCAGCGTACCGGCGTTACAGATCACACCAGCGGCGAATTCCTTGGAATACCCCACCTGACGCATGCCCGCGATCACGATGGAACCGATAGCAACCACGGTTGCAGGGGAAGACCCCGACAACGCGGCGAACAGCATACAGGCGAACACACCCGCAATCGCCAGACCGCCGGGCAAGTGCCCCACACAGGCAATCGAGAACCGAATGATCCGACGTGCCACCCCGCCCGTCGTCATGAAGGACGACGCCAGAATGAAGAATGGGATCGCCAGCAGGGTAAAGTGCCCCTCGAACGCCTCGAACAGCGTACCCGCGACCGAGGCCAACGAACTGTCGGAATAGATCAGCAGGAACAGTGTCGAGCTGAGGCCAAGCGCCACCGCAATCGGAACCCCGATCAGCAGCAGGCCGATGACCATAGAGAAAAGAAGAACGACGTCCATTAGTCATGCACCCCTTGTTGTGCGCGGACTTCTTCGATCTCGTCCTCGACTTCGTGGCTGGCGACAAGGCGGTCAGTTTCACCGCGCCAGATTTGTAGTGCGACCTGCGAGAACCGGATCACCAGCAGCAGCATCGACACAGGCAGCACCAGATAGGGTACGACCTTGGGCAGCTTCTCGTAGCCCTCGCCATAGTTGATCAGGTCTTCCAGAAAGCGCAGAGGTGCGATCATCGGGATATCGTCAACCTCGTAGAAGCTCTGACTGCGCGCGCTTGTGTCGAACCCGGTCGGGAACCAGCGGCCCGAGGTGGGCGGCAGGTCAGCAAACACGGCCCAATAGTCATATGATCCCTTCAGCAACAGCAGCGAGAAGACCAGACAACACGCCACCGAGATCAGCGCCAGAATACGACGCGGCGCAGGGGCCAGCATGTTCAGGATCGCGTCCACGCCCAGGTGCGCGTGCTTTTTGACCGCATAGGATGCGCCCAGAAGAACAAGCCAGCCGAACATGAACACCGTCAGTTCAAGCGCCCACAGGATATTGGAATTAAAGGCAAACCGCGCGATCACATTGGCAAAGGTCACGGCCGTCATCAGGCCCAGCAACACTGCGATCAGGGTTTCCTCGATATGGTCGATCAGCCCGCCTTGGCCGGGATTCGCACCAGACATCTTTCTGTCCCCACATTTTTTGTGATGAGTAATATTGGGGCGGGCACATTAAGGCCCGCCCGGGCCACGCGTCGATAACTCCCCAGTCCCCCGACGCGTGGCCTGAACCGAGGTTTAAAACCCGGCGTTGATCGCCTGTGCTGCGTCGATCTTGTCCTGACCCACGTCGTCGGCGAACTTGTCCCAGACGGGTTTCATCGCATCGACCCATGCCTGACGCTGTTCGGGGTTCAGCTCACGAATGATGCCGCCCGCGTCGGTGATCGAGGCTTTGGCCGCTTCGTTCACAGCAAAGGCTTCCTTGTTCCGGGTCGCGGTCACTTCGTCCAGAATGGTCAGGAACTGTTCACGCACTTCCGGCTCGAGGCTGTCCAACCAGTCAACCGAGGTCACGACCAGATAGTCGATGATGCCGTGATTGGTCTCGGTGATGCCGTCCTGCACCTCAAAGAACTTCTTGCCGTAGATGTTGGACCAGGTGTTTTCCTGCCCGTCCACAACACCCTGCTGCAGCGCGCCATAGACTTCCGAGAACGCCATTTTCTGCGGGCTGCCACCAATGGCTTCCATCTGCGCCACCAGCACGTCCGAGGACTGCACGCGGAACTTCAGGCCATCGGCATCTGCCGGGCTTTCCAGCGGTTTATTGGCCGACATCTGCTTCATGCCATTGTGCCAGAACGCAAGCCCCTGCAGGCCGCGGCGCTGCATGCTGTCTTTCATGGCCTGACCGTCAGCGGACGCTTGGAACGCATCGACCGCATCGATGTTCTTGAACATGAACGGCAGGTCAAACAGGCGGAACTGCTTGGTGAATTTCTCGAATTTCGACAATGACGGGGCGGCCAGTTGCACGTCGCCCTGCAACATCGCCTCTAGCACCTTGTCGTCGTTATAGAGGGTCGAGTTCGGATAGACCTCCATGCACATGACGCCGTTCATCTCGTCATTGACGCGCTGTTCCAGCAGCGAGGCCGCGATGCCCTTCGGGTGTTTGTCCGTGTTCGTCACATGGGCGAACTTTACTACGATTTCACCGTCGTCGCAGGCCGCCATACCAGCGGTCGCGGTCACGGTCAGTGCAACAGCGGTTGCAGCCGTTGTCAGGAATTTCATCTGTATCTTCCTCCCAGACTTCCTTGATACTTCAAAGGACGCACAGTTGGCGTCGCATGGCGGCGAGTGAACCGAATCGTCACTCACTGCTCAACTTTTTGTTCAAAGGCCAAAGTCGCTCGGATTTATTGTTTTATTACAGACACTAACGGATGTACGCACCCTGATACCATCCGTGCGCACATTTTCATGTGCGAAATTTCGCACAGGTTTATTCAGCTTTGTGCGAGTTTCCGCACAACTTGCGAATCAACCGGAAGGAATCAATTGGTTTTGACCAAGTGCCAACCGCAGTCCCCCCAAGGGGACTGCCACGCCCAACGTCTTTAACTGCATGACTATGCAGGGAAAGGGGACGGGAGCTTCAAGTTACCTCCGATAGTCCTCGGGCCGAATCTGGTAGCGTGCGAGTTTGTCGTAAAATGTCTTACGCGGCAGCTTTAAAGCCTTGGCTGCGTCTGCGGCCTTTCCATTGTGCCGACCCAATGCAGCGATAAGCAAAGAACGCTCTACTTGCGCCATTTGTTCACTCAAACCCAAATCAGTGGCGCGTGTTACTTCTTCTGGCATACCAAGGACAAAGCGCATAGCAGCCGACATGAGAGAACGCGCATTTCCCGGCCAATCGCTGGCCATAAGCGAAGCCAAGTGCTCGGAGGTGACTTCCGGCGCGGCGATCCCCGCCTGTTCTGCAGCCTGCCCTACATAATGTCGAAAAATCACCGGAATATCTTCGGGACGCTCCGCAAGCGACGGAATTCTGACCCGCATCACATCCAATCTATAGAAAAGATCGGCGTGGAACTGGCCTTCCGCTGACAAGCCAGCCAAATCAGCCGTTGTTCCCGCCAGTATTCTCGCGCCGACCCCCTGTTCAATCATCTCAAGCGCAGCATATTGAGTCGCTTCAGGCATCGTTCCGATTTCGTCCAGAAACAGTGATCCTCCAGCAGCGTCTTCACAGGCGCGCGCCAAATCTTCTGTTGTCAGCCCCGAGGCGGGCCGTTTCACAAATGCGCCCTGCACCTGAGGCGACATCATGTGAATGACCTCAGCAACCTTGGCGATTCCGCTACCAGCGGGTCCAGTCACAAGCACTTCGGCGTTGGTCGGGCCGACGGTGCGCACGCGGTTCCGCAACGCCTCGGCCTGCTTGGAATGACCGAAAAGTAAACGCGCCGCCGGATCACCGCGCTCAAGCTCTCGCTTTACCGCACGCTGTTCGAGAATCTGCGACCGTGCGCCCATCGCGCGGCCGAGCACGTCCAACAATTCGGCAGCCGCACATGGTTTTTCCAGGAAATCGAACGCTCCTTTCCCCATCGCCTGAACCGCCATTGGAATATCGCCCTCTCCGGTCAGAAGAATGACGGGAAGATCGGGATCAACCTCATGGGCATATGTTAGCAGGTGAAACCCGTCTCGACCGGGCATACGGATATCTGAAACAATAACGCCCGGAAAATCGGCGCGGATATGATCCTTGGCGGCAACGAATGATCCTGCGGTCACGGGCGCGTAGTCCGCCAGTTCAAGCGTCTGCGCCAGTGCCTCACGCACGGCGGCATCATCATCGACCAGCAAAACCTTTCGGGTCATATCACTTCTTTTTCCCTGAAATGCTCAAGTTCAACAGTAAACACCGCGCCCCTCTCGGTATTTGAGCCACTAATGTTTCCACCAAAACTCTGAACCAGACCATATGAAATCGAAAGCCCCAGTCCCATGCCTTCGGATGACCCTACGGTTTTGGTCGTATAAAACGGCTCGAACAGCTTTTCCGAGTTTTCTATACCGGGGCCAATGTCTCGAACAGTAACAGACAGTTTAGAGCCAGTCCCCATGCGAATACGAATGCGCACAAGCCGTTCGTCCTGATGGCTCATGGCGTCGGCGGCATTATTGATGAGATTTACGAACACCTGCACCAGCCGAACTTCACCACCCCACGCAAAGACGGGTTCGGCTGGTGAGACCCAATCCATCTCGACCTGTTCAGCACGCAACCGCGCTTCGGTCAGTTCCACTGCGGTATTGATGACCTGCACCAGATTGACCTTGCCCATTGGCTCACTTTCGTTTCGCGCAAAAGCCCGAAGATTCTTGATGATCCGAGCCATTCGAGCCGCCATATCGGAAATACGGGTCAGGTTTTCAGCAGCCCGTTCCTCGCACCCTCGCGACAGAAACGCGGCCCCGTTATCTGCAAATTGTTGAATCGCCATCAATGGCTGGTTCAATTCGTGGCTGATACCAGCCGACATTTGCCCCAACGCACTGAGCTTACCGGCCTGAATAAGTTCTTCCTGCGCGTGCTTGAGTGCCGATTCTGCTTCTTGTCTTTCGTACACCTCGCGGCGCAACGCAGTGTTGGCCGCTGTCAGTGCATGGGTTCTTTGCGCCACGCGGCTTTCCAAGACTGCATTGGCCTGAGCCAGCGTGCGTCTGCGCTCGGTTGCCAGAAAAAGCAGGGCACCGAAGGCCAGGCAAATCGCTGCCACGGTCGCCGCCTGCAAACCCGCCAGACGGCGGGCCGGAGCGATATCCATCACGACCTCTCCGGTCATCCCGATAACGGGCAGATCGCGGCTTAGATGCAGGGCGCGAGACGGCAAATACGGCCCCCACCCCAAGTCCCACACCTCAAAGGGGCCGACCTGATGCGCCGCAAAGGTGAAAGTTTCACCGTTTGGCGGCGTAAGCCCCGACTGACCGGCATCGCGTTTCCAGAACAGCAGGTCGGTCCGGTTTGAAATAAACACGTCCCCATCGCGATCCACAAAGAACACGGCTTCGGTACTGCCTCTCCATTCCTGTTCGATGTCCTCAACATCCGCAATGACGACAAGCGCGCCAGAGACCGTACCGTCGGGCGCAAAATCCGGGGCGGCGTAGGAAAAGAAGCGATCACCCTGATCGCGCAAAATTCCATGCTCGCTTCCCAAAGCACCCTGCATTGCGCGCTCGAACGCTGGTTGCCCGGCGACACTACCGCCAACCACATCATGAGCAGCAGCAAGCACGCGACCCGTTGGATCGGCATACAATACGTCCACTGCTGCCGTCTTGTCTGCGACTTCCAACAAAAGCGCGCGCGCCCGTGAAGGGTCATCTGAACTTTGCAGGTTACGCAGGTGTGGGTGGCCCGTCATTAGCACAGCCAATTCCTGATAGACCTGCAGTTGCGTGCTCAATCGATCGGATGCAAGTTCCAGGTCCGCTTCGGCCTTTTCACTAAGTTGCGAAAGAGCCTGCCGATAGCCGTAAGACCACACGCCAGTCGACAAGAGTGCGACAGCAAACAGAAATCCCAGAACGATCCAAACCCTTTGCATGCCATAGGGTCTTGCATCCGACGGGCCGCATGGCAAGTGTGCTGGGCATGAAGACGTTGTTCCAATCGCCAGTCGAGCCGGGGTTTGTTCAAAACCCCTACCCTTTTTATGACAGGGCCAGAGCACACGGAGATATGGTCTTTTGGGATGACTACAAAATGCCTGCCGCTGTTTCGCACGCCGCTGTGCAATCTCTTTTGAAAGATCGTCGTTTTGGTCGCGAGGTCCCGGCCGAGATCAAAACACACGGCCCAAACCACCTTGCGCCTTGGTTGGCCGTTGAGCGACATTCGCTACTTGAGGCCGAGCCACCACGCCACACAAGACTGCGCGCCTTGGTAATGCGTGCTTTTACGTCGCGTGCGGTATCCTCGCTTGAGGCAACAATCCATGACCTCAGCAACTCTCTGATAGACAGGTTTCCCACCTCGTCATTTGATTTGCTGGACGCATTTTGCACACAGATACCGGTTATCACGATCTGTCGGCTGCTTGGTGTCCCTGAAGTCGAGTCGCCCAACCTGTTGCGCTGGTCTCATAAAATGGTGGCCATGTATCAGGCCGGAAGAACCCGCCAAACCGAAGACGACGCAGCGGCTGCGTCGCAGGAGTTCACTGAGTTCCTGACCTCATATATCGAGCTTCGCCGCGACGATCCGCGCGATGACCTGATAACGCGCCTTATCGCCGCCGAGGAAGACGGTGAAAAACTTTCGCGGGATGAGTTAGTGGCGACGTGCATCCTGCTGTTGAACGCCGGGCATGAGGCCACTGTTCATTCGCTGGGCAACGGGGTCAAAACAGTTCTGCAACAAGGTGTTAGCAAAAACGCTTTTTCCCCGGACACAATCGACAAAACGGTCGAGGAAATCCTGCGTTTTGATCCTCCTCTGCATATGTTTACCCGCTACGCCTATGAGGAGGTTGAGGTTTTCGGGCACCGTTTCAAACGCGGGGATGAGGTGGCGCTGCTGCTAGGCGCTGCCAATCGAGATCCACTGGTTTGGACAGATCCAAACACGTTCAACCCAAACCGTCCGATCGTCACCAATTCCAGCTTCGGCGGAGGCTTGCATTTCTGCGTGGGTGCTCCTCTTGCGCGACTGGAGATGCGCATCGCTTTATCGACCTTGTTTGAACGCTGCCCAACCCTGCACCTCAGCGCACCGCCAGAATATTCAAACAGCTACCATTTTCACGGGCTGACCGGTCTGATGGTCGAGGCGTGAGGAACTCAACCCTCAATCAACGCATTCAACGGTAGCATCGTGGTGGACTTGATTTCCTCCATCGACAGCAACGCCGTGACGTTGTGAACACGCACCTCAGAGATCAGTGTCTGGTAGAACTCGTCATACGCACGGGCGTTTTTAACCCGGACTTTCAATATATAGTCGATGTCGCCGGCCAACCTGTGCGCCTCTTGCACCTCTGGGCGATCCCGCAGTGCTTTGAGGAACCTGCGTTGCCAGTCGGCCTCATGTTCAGAGGTGCGAATAAGAACGAAGAATGTAGCCTCGAATCCTAGCGCCTCGGCGTCCAGCAAAACGGTCTGCTGACCAATGACACCTGCCCCTTTAAGCTTGCGGATTCGATTCCAGACCGGCGTTTTGGAACTGCCGACCCGGGCCGCAATTTCGTCCAGAGATTGACTGGCATCGCGCTGAAGCTCTACTAGAATTTTCCGATCCGTATCGTCAATCCGCACTGACATTCCAATTTTTCCTTCGATTTAAAACCCGCGTCCCGTTTGGGGCCAGCCACGGAACGTATGTTCTTATTTATGCGCACATATGGCGCATTACCGGGAATATTTCCTATATTGCCCTCCAAGTCAAACCACGCGGAACTGAACATGCAGTCTAGGCAATCACATGATGGCGCAGGTCACGTCGACTTTGTCGGCGCCGGTCCGGGCGACCCGGAATTGCTGACGCTCAAGGCGCTGAAAGCTTTTGAGCGCGCGGACGTTGTGCTGCATGACCGTCTGATCAGCGCCGATGTCTTGAATCTGGCTGGTAAGAAGGCAACGCTTGTCGATGTTGGCAAGGCAGGGTTCGGCCCGTCTTGGAAGCAAGAAGACATAGACGCGCTTCTGGTCGACCATGCCCTGAAAGGCCAGCGCGTCGTTCGCCTGAAGTCTGGCGACCCTACCGTATTTGGTCGCCTGGACGAAGAAATCGAAGCGCTGGAAGCAGCCGGGATTGCGTGGCGCATTGTTCCTGGCATCACCGCGGCCTCTGCTGCCGTCGCCGGAATCGGCCAAAGCCTGACGCGGCGCGGTCGGAATTCGTCTGTGCGATTTTTGACAGGCCACGACATGAAAGGTTTCGCTGATCACGACTGGAGCGCACTGGCGCGTCCCGGTTCCGTTGCCGCGATCTACATGGGCAAAAAATCCGCGCGTTTCATTCAAGGTCGCCTGATCATGCACGGCGCGGACCGTGCCACCCCTGTGACCTTGATCGAGAACGCCTCGCGCCCGGACCAACGCATTCTGGCGTCGACGCTGGATCAACTAACAAAAGACCTGACGGCCGCCAATATGGACGGCCCAACCCTCACTTTTTATGGCCTCGAACCGCGCAAGTCGGTCGACGCCCTGACCGAATTCAAGAAGGAGCACGCCTGATGGCCCGCGCTTTTACCCCCAAAGTGGTGACCGCCAATGACCTGCTGGAAGGCGATGTCATCTACCTCACCGAAGATGATCGCTGGTCGCGTGAACTGGCGGACGCTGAGCTGATAACTGACGAAGCGCATGCACAGGTTCGCCTTTTGGACGCCGAACGTCAGGCCAACAAGATCGTTGGCGCATATCTTGCGGATGCGGTTGCAGGCGAAAACGGTCCTGAACCCTCTCATTTTCGGGAAGATTTCCGTCGGACTGGCCCGTCCAACTATGCCCACGGCAAACAGGAAACTTCCCCGCAGCCCCGGACCTGAGCACAGGCCCTCTCTCTCCCCTTCAAGGCCCCCAGGTTTCGGGGCTGCAACTAAGGACAGCTAATCATGTATCGCTACTCCGAGTTCGACACAGCATTTTTGGCAGAACGCAACAAACAGTTCCGCGCTCAGGTTGAGCGTCGTATCGACGGCTCATTGACCGAGGATGAGTTCAAACCCCTTCGCCTGATGAACGGCCTGTATCTGCAGCTGCACGCCTATATGCTGCGGGTCGCTATCCCTTATGGCACGCTCTCCAGTGCGCAGATGCGCCAACTGGCTCTGCTTGCCGAGAAGTGGGACAAAGGCTACGGCCATTTCACCACCCGTCAGAACATCCAGTACAACTGGCCAAAGCTGAAAGACGTGCCGGATATGCTGGACGCGCTGGGCGAAGTTGGCATGCACGCCATTCAAACCTCGGGCAACACGATCCGCAACGTGACCACCGACCATTTCGCCGGTGCCGCGGCCGATGAGATCGCCGACCCGCGCCCCTATGCGGAACTGCTGCGCCAGTGGTCGACCGACCACCCGGAATTCCAGTTCATGCCGCGCAAGTTCAAGATCGCCATCACCGGCAGCGAAAATGACCGCGCCGTGATCAAAGCGCACGATATCGGCCTGCAACTGGTTGAACGTGAAGGCGTTCTGGGCGCGCGCGTCATCGTGGGCGGCGGCCTGGGCCGCACACCGATGATCGGCAAAGAGCTTTCTGAATTCGTCGCCTTCGACGATCTGCTGGCGTATCTTGAGGCCACCGTGTCCGTCTGGAACCAGATCGGCCGCCGTGACAACAAGTACAAAGCGCGCATCAAGATCACCGTGCACGAAAATGGCATCGACACCATTCGCGCCAAAGTTAATGAGCGTTTCCTGCAGGTTCGCCCGCAGTTCAAGGGTGCCGACATGGACCTGCTGGAAGAGATCAAGGGCCACTTTGCGGCCCCGGCCTTCCGCGAAGCCTCGGTTGCGTCGTTTGAAAGTGCCTACACCAATGATCCGGTTTTCCGTTCGTGGGTCGATACAAACATTGCGCCGCACAAGAACGCGGACCACGCGATCGTCACGATCTCGATCAAAAAGCACGGCGCGACGCCGGGTGATGCGACCGCAGAACAGATGCGCGTGATGGCCGATCTGGCCGAAGAGTTCGCCTATGACGAGCTGCGCATCAGTCACGAGCAGAACGTGATCCTGCCGCATGTCCACAAGTCCGACCTGCCTGCGATCCACGCGAAGCTGAAAGAATACGATCTGGCCACAGCCAATATCGGCCTGATCAGCGATATCATCGCCTGCCCCGGCATGGACTACTGTGCGCTGGCCACGGCGCGTTCGATCCCGGTTGCTCAGGAAATCGCGACCCGTTTCGACGACCTGAAGCTCGAGCATGATATCGGCCACCTGAAGATCAAAATCTCGGGCTGCATCAACGCCTGTGGGCATCACCACGTTGGGCACATCGGCATTCTGGGTCTGGATCGCGCAGGCGTTGAGAACTACCAGATCACGCTGGGTGGCGACGGCACCGAGACGGCCGCTATTGGCGACCGTACTGGTCCGGGCTTTGCCTATGATGAGATCGTTCCGGCCGTCGAGCGGATCGTGAACACTTATCTGGAACAGCGTGAGAGCGCCGAGGAGGAAATCCTGCAAACCTACCGTCGTGTGGGCATGGCTCCGTTCAAGGCAGCTCTTTACCCCGAGGCTCAGGCGAATGCCGCTTGATCTAATCCAGACGGAACTGGGCAAAGACCGCAGCGAACTGACCGAAAAGGTCGAAGCGCTGAACGCCCGGTTCCGGCACCACAGCGCACATGACGTGATGCACGGTGCCATAGAAGAAATTGACGACCTTGCCCTAGTCTCCAGCTTTGGGGCAGAGTCGGTTGTGTTGCTGCACATGGCGGCGGTGGTCGACAAGATGACCCCGGTGCTGTTCATCGACACCCAGATGTTGTTCACCGAAACGCTGGAATACCAGCAAGAGGTAAGCGAACGGCTGGGTCTGAAGAACGTGAAAATCATTCGCGCGGATGAAGACGATGTTCAGCGCGATGATCCCTACGGCGCGCTGCGCCTGCGGGACACGGATGCGTGCTGCAACCTGCGCAAAACGTTTCCGCTGCAACAAGCCCTGTCCGGCTATTGCGGCTGGATCACCGGGCGCAAGCGGTTTCAGGCTGGCACCCGAGCGGCGCTCGACTTCTTTGAGGTCGAGGATGGTACTGGCCGGATCAAGGTGAACCCGCTGGCGCATTGGGCGCCCGAGGACGTGCGCGCCTATATGGATGAAAACAACCTGCCCCGGCATCCGCTGGTGGCCAAAGGATACCCTTCGATCGGCTGTGCGCCCTGCACCTCGCCGGTCAAAGAGGGCGAAGACCCCCGCGCCGGACGTTGGCGCGACCAGCACAAGGAAGAATGCGGCATCCATTTTGTCGATGGCAAGATGGTGCGCGCCGGAGAGAAAACATGAATGTAATCGTAACAGATGAGGGGTTCGCCCCCGATGACTGGACCGATGGCTTTGTCGCGCTTGAAGACACAGCCAATGACGTAGTCGCGCTGGACGTACCTTCCGACGCGGACCCGGACGAGCTGGCTGAGCGGCTCGGCGGCGCCAAGATGGTGCGGATTGACTTTCCTTCCTTTGCGGACGGTCGCGGGTTCACTATCGCGCGGACACTGCGTTTAAAAGGCTATGCAGGGCGTTTGCGTGCCAAGGGCCATATTTTGGCTGACCAGTACGCAATGGCGCGCCGCAGTGGTTTTGACGAAGTCGAGATCGACCAAACCCTTGCCAACCGTCAGCCCGAAGATCAGTGGCTGGCTCGCTGTGACTGGCACGAAAACAACTATCAGGCCCGACTGCGCGGTTGATTTCGCCAAATGGACGCTTGTGACAGGACGTGGGGGCAACTGCCCCCTTTTCCTGACTTGGATCAAAGATTAAACGGAGATGTCGGTTTACCCAGCCGGCAGTGAAACGATGACAGAGATGAAGCCCGTGACCGAAGCAACCGCCGTAAAGGCCCCCGTTCTGCCGGACGCCCAGACTGTAACTGACGTCAAACACTGGACCGATAGCCTGTTCTCTTTCAAGGTGTCGCGCCCCGCCTCGCTGCGGTTCCGCTCGGGCGAGTTCGTGATGATCGGATTGTTGGGTGACAACGGCAAACCGCTGCTGCGCGCCTATTCGATCGCTTCGCCGTCATGGGATGAAGAACTGGAGTTCTACTCGATCAAGGTGCAGGACGGTCCTCTGACCTCGAAACTACAACACATCAAGCCGGGCGATCAGATCATCCTGCGCCCCAAGCCTGTTGGCACGCTGGTCCATGACGCCCTGCTGCCCGGCAAACGCCTGTGGTTCTTTGCAACCGGCACCGGCTTTGCACCTTTCGCCTCGTTGCTGCGCGAACCGCAGACCTATGAGGACTATGACGAAGTCATCATCACCCACACCTGCCGCGAAGTGGCCGAGCTGGAATATGGCCGCCAACTGATCGAAAGCATCCGACAGGATGAGATGCTGGCAGAGCTGATGGGCGAAGGTTTTGCCGACAAGATTCGCTATTACCCGACCACGACTCGGGAGGAGAGCCCCAAGATGGGCCGCATCACCAATCTGTTGAAAGACGGAACCGTGTTCGCGGATCTTGGCATCGAAGGCGGCATCAAACCAGAAACCGACCGTGCGATGGTGTGCGGCTCGCTGGCCTTCAACCTTGATATCAAGGAAATCCTTGAAGAATTCGGGCTGCGCGAAGGCGCAAACTCCGAGCCCAAGGAATTTGTGATCGAAAAAGCCTTTGTTGGCTAATCAGACCGCGCCGGTCACTGTCCAGACTGTGACCGGCACACAAACCTGCCGTGAATCCTGTGAATTTCAATCGTTTCAGCGCTGTTGGCGCTTGAATCAGGGCGCGTGGCAGTCTAAATTTCGGGCTCGAAATTCTGCAATCATCAAAGGAATGAACCCATAGCCCGCAGACCTCACAACGCGCCGCCGCAACGAGAAACTGGCCCGCGCGTCAATGAAAAGATCCGTGCCCCCGAAATTCGCCTGATTGGTGCTGATGGAGAAAACGTCGGGGTGGTTCATCCCGCTAAAGCCATGCAACTTGCCGCCGATGCCGGCCTCGACCTGGTTGAGATTTCGCCGAACGCGAACCCTCCGGTCTGCAAGATCATGGATTTTGGCAAGTTCAAGTACGAACAGCAGAAACGCGAAAGCGAAGCGCGCAAGAAGCAAAAAGTCATCGAGGTGAAAGAGGTCAAGTTCCGGCCAAACACCGACACGCATGACTATGACGTCAAGATGAAGAACGTCTTCAAGTTTCTGGAAAAGGGCGACAAAGTCAAAGTTACCCTGCGCTTCCGTGGCCGTGAAATGGCGCACCAGAATCTGGGGCGTGAGCTGCTGGAACGTGTGGCCGAGGACATCAAGGAATTGGGCAAGGTCGAGAACATGCCCAAGATGGAAGGCCGTCAGATGATCATGATGATCGGTCCTCTTCCACAGAAATAAACCAACACACCGTTGCGATCCAAAGCCCCCTTTCAGGGGGCTTTATTGTTCCGCCTGCCGCTCTCGTAGCCAGACGATCGAGTCGTTCAGGTCAAAGGCCAGGGAAATCAGGTCAACCACCAACAACAACAGCAAGAAACGCGCGTATTCTGGCGACAGCACCGTGCCATCGGTCAGCAACATTATGATGATGGCGACCAATGGAACCCAGCATATGAGATGGGGCAACGCCATCGCTTTTGTCATCCCGCGCGCAGCTCGAATGATCGGAATATTCAGCGCCATGCCAGTCACCGACAAAGCGGCGATCAATGCGCCCTGTGGTTGATCAACAAATGCGAGCGGCGCCAAATTTACCGGAATTAGAACGAACACCATCCAAATCTGGACCCAAAGCGGTAAATTCCTAAAACTCATCCAAATATCGCGGATCATCACTCACCCAATCGCAATCATATTAATCAACTACTTTATTGATTGCACAGGATTAGTCAGTTCACAAACACGTTAAACGACTGCGGCTATCGCTTTGCTCAACTTTGTGACCATTTCGCCGATTTGGGCCTCTTGAATAACAAACGGAGGTGCCAAAAGAATGTGGTCCCCCAATCTACCATCCCGCGTCCCGGACATTGGATAGCAGATTAGCCCCTCTGCCAACGCAGACTTCTTTATTTTCGCCGCGATCCCCAGCGAAGGCTCAAACGGCGTTTTCTCAGCCCGGTTGGAAACCAGCTCCAATCCACGGAACAAACCTCGGCCCCGGATATCGCCGACAAACGGGTTCTGACTAAATTCGGCCTGTAGCGCATCTTGCAGCGTCTCGCCCATTGCCACGGTACGAGCCGGAAGGTCATGCCGGATCAACTCTTGGACGACCGCAAGCGCGGCGGCTGTCGCAACAGGATGCCCTATATAGGTGTGACCGTGTTGGAAAAAGCCTGAACCATCCCGGATGGCGTCATATATTCTGCTGGTGCAAAGCATGGCACCGATCGGTTGGTACCCCGCGCCCAGCCCTTTGGCGATGCACAAAATATCCGGGGCGACGCGGTCATGATCACAGGCGAACAAATGGCCTGTTCTCCCCATGCCGCACATCACCTCGTCCAGTATCAGCAGCACACCGTATTTGTCGCAAATCTCGCGAATACGTCTGAAATATCCATCAACCGCCGGAACCGCACCCAAAGTTGCGCCGACAACAGGTTCAGCCATGAAGGCCATAACAGAGTCCGGCCCCAACCGCAGAATCTCAGCCTCCAGCTCGTTTGCAACGCGTTGGCCGTAGTCAAAACTACTCTCGCCTTCCGGCTTTTCCGCGTATTCATAGCACGGAGAAATATGGCTCATCTCAATCAACATCGGAGCAAATTGCGCACGCCGCCACGCATTGCCACCAGCGGAAAGAGCGCCCAGCGTATTGCCGTGATAGCTCTGCCGGCGCGCAATCACATGACGTCGTTCCGGTTCACCGATCTCGAGGAAATACTGACGCGCCAATTTGATCGCGGCCTCCGTTGCCTCGGACCCTCCCGAGACGAAATACACGCGGTCAAGGTCGCCGGGCACATGTTCGATCAGTAAATCTGCTAGTGCCTCGGCAGGTTCGGACGTCATAAACCCAGTGTGTGCAAAAGCTATTTTGCCAACTTGATCCTGAACCGCCTGAATAACGGTCTGGTTCGAGTGCCCCAGACAAGACACGGCAGCGTCCCCGCAATCCAGATAGCGCCGCCCCTGATCATCAATCAAATAGCATCCTTCCCCAGCAACGGCGACAGGTAGGTTTGACTTTGTATGTCTCGGGAAAACGTGGCTCATTGTTCTTCCTCGTGCAAAGTTGCAACAAGCGCCGACACTGAAGCGGCGTTGTCCCTCCAGGGGTTTCCATTTTGATCTGTCATGCTGTTTTCAAATCCGACACGCACATCCCCGCCACGTCGAGCAGCCAAACGAAGGCAAGCGTGCTCCTGCCGACCGAAAGCGCACACCATCCAGTTGCCATTCTGGCTCGGAAAATTATCAAGATCGGTCGGAGTGGATTGCTGACCATCCGCATAACGCCCCAGCACCAACAGGCGGTCCGTTTGTTCGGGCTGCACAACCCCTTCCGTCAGCCAGTGCGACAGCAGCGCGGCGTCATCTGCATCGTACAATATGTGCTGCACCGCCGTTCCCTGATCGGCACATACCGCGTAGACAGAATTGGCCAGCTCTGGCGAACGCGCGATCTCTCGAACTGCAATTGATGCCCATGAGGGTTGAACTTTCGTAAGGCAATCAAGCTGAGCGGCTACGTCGAAAACTCCGGCGGATTCAGTCGTAATCTGAACATCCATCCCTGGCACAGTCTGTCGCAGTTCAGCGATTGTTTCCAGATACTTGCCCGCATCCAAGGAATGTTGCCCTGAATTGTCGCGTACATGCAAATGGATACCATGTGCGCCGGCTTTGAAACAGGATTGCGCGGCCTCAACAATCTGTTCGGTAGAAACCGGAAGCTGCGCGTGGTCTTCCCGACCACGACGCGCACCATTCGGGGCGACCAGAATGTATTGCCCCTTAAACTCTCGGCCTTTTACATGACGTTTGTTCATCGGAACCGCCTTCAAATCTCGCTGCCTCTCTACCTATCAACTCGAAGTTTTCAATTTCCAAAAAAGAGAACATATGTTTTTTTGCTTCTATGAATGACACTCTGAAGCAACTGACCAACAAGCTGCGGCAGGACATCGACACGATGCCGCCCAGTCTTCAGGCCGCCGCAAAATACATATTGGACTTTCCTGGCGATTTTGGTCTGGACCCCATTCGCGTAACCGCAGCCAATATCGGCGTAAGCTCGAATGCCTTGGTTCGACTGGCCCTAAGAATGGGTTTCGATGGGTTCGAGGCGTTTAGAACTCCGTTTCGACAAGCGTTGGTCACTGACCGAGAAGACGAGCTCGGTCATGATTGGTTAACCAGCTTGCAGGACGGAGACGCGCTGGAACAGGCGCAGTCAAAATACGCACAAAACGCCCTGAACGTGGTGGCGCGCTCACTCCGTCTGATGCAGCCGGATAAGGTTCAACAGGCCGTTGAATATATCACCCGATCACGCAGATGTTTCGTCACGGGAACTCGGGCTAGTTACTCTCTGTCCTACTATTTCTCATATGCTGGCCGCATGGCTCACCCAGGCATCCAGCTCGCGCCCAGGCATATGGGGTCCGCGATCGACGACCTTCTTGACGCCGATCCACAGGATTGTCTTTTTGCAATAACGGTTCTGCCGTATTCAGCAGACACCATACAATCGATGCGCTACGCGAAACAAAAAGGTATGCGCATCATTCTGATCTCAGACAGTGAAGTGATCGCGCCCAACATCGATCCGGACGTAACCTTTCAAATCAGCGCCCGATCTTTGCACGATTTCACCAACTTTTCCGGCGCAATGGCTGTTCTGGACTGCATTTTGGCACATCTCTACGACGCCGGAGGCGACGATGCACGGCAACGCGCGAAACGCTATCAGGAAGCCCGCGAACACACCGGCGCATATTGGCGACCTTCAAAAGCTCCGCGGATACGAGGGTCTTAACCAAGGCCCAACTTATATGGGCCTTGGTTTGAGTTGTGTCTTTAAGCGCAGGCGTTGATTGCGCGTTTTGTCATGACGCTGACGAGGTGCGCGCGGTAGTCCTTGCTGCCATGCAGGTCGCCGATCATGTTGGCG